>CAMMLS010000065.1 GCA_946497775.1 uncultured Clostridium sp. | reverse complement strand
ATGTACTTATATTTTACCATTTTCTTCCTTTTATATCAAAAAGAAAAAATGTAGGAGCTTGTCAAGATTAGTGTGTGAATTTTTTTAAATATTTTTATTATAAAGTGATGTAGTATTAAGCACTATATCACTTTATAGTATATATTAACTTGTCAAAGTGCTAATAAAATATTATAATTCTAAATATTTAGTATATCTATCTCCAAATAGTTCAATTAATTGAGATTGAATAATTTTCCAATTTTGGATTGGTTTCTTCCATTTTTCACTTAATTCTTTAATTCGTAAATACAAAACTTTATATACGGAATTCTCGTTTGGAAATGCACCTTTACCACGAGTAACTTTTCTTAGAGCTGAATTGACAGACTCAACTGCATTTGAAGTATATATGCATTTTCTAATTTCTTGAGGTAACTCAAACAAAGGCTCTAAATATTGCATAAAATCTACAGCTTTTTTTACTATTCTTTGTTGATTCTTTTCATATTTTTGTTTAAAAACGTTAAGTTGGAAGTTTGCTTCTTCTAAGCTAGAACTTGTATATATTTTTTTGTAATCTTGAATAATTTCTTTAGAATCTTTTTTTGGGCATAAACTATATATATTTCTAACTAAATGAACAACACATCTTTGGGATTGAGTTTTTGGAAAAACACGTTCTAAAGAACCTTTAAAACCAGCAATACCATCACTTGACATGTACAAAATATCTTGAACACCTCTTTCTTTTAAATCTTCAAAAACATTATTCCAAAAACTACCAGATTCAGTTTTGTCTATCCATAAACCAAGAATTTCTTTATATCCATAAACGTCAACACCAATTATGACATACACAGCTTTCTTTGAAGTGGTAAAGTCATCTTTTATTGGTACATACAAACAGTCTGCATAAGTAAATACATACATAGGTTTTAGTTTTCTTGATTTCCATTTTTCAGTTTCTTCAGATACTGCTGAGATAAGTCTAGTGATATCATCTTTATTTATCTTAACCCCATACATTTCTTTTAAAGTTTTTTCTATATCTCTAAGACTCATGCCTTTAGCATAAAGAGTAATACATTTATCCTCAAAACCAGTTAATTTAGTTTGTCCTTTTTCAATAATGATAGGTTTAAAAGTAGAATTTCTATCTCTTGGAGTTTTAATTTTTATATTACCGTATTTAGTTTTTACTGTTTTAGATTTACAGTATCCATTTCTAATATTTTGAGATTTTTTACCTTTTAAGTGTGTATATTTAGAATACTGCAAATGATTTTCTAATTCAGTATCTAGAAGTTTTTGCATTAAAGGTTGCAAAAGGCTATCTAAGTAATTTTCTACATCCAAACTATTTTTTATTTTTCCTTCTTTAAACTGTTTTACAGCTTCATCTATTATTAAATCATTAACACTTTTATTTTCTTTTTTATCGTTACTCATCATTTACTCCTTATCATATGAAATCTATTTTAGAATATATTTGAATGATATCATTTAATATTAATATCCATTCTCTTTTTTTAAAAGAGGTAAAGCCAAAGAAATTAGTTATGGAACCTAATTTATCATAAATTTCTTCTATTTGACAAATGTAATTATTGTTACTATTAAACGATAATCTTATTTTATCATAAAATTCCATATTTGCGGAATGTTTAAACAGCAATAATCTAATATTTTGACTATATTTATATAGATTATCCATATTATTTAAATATTTATGAATTAATTTTTGTTGAATTACATTGTTATATATATCACTGAACTTTTTTAATTCTTCTTTACACTCACTTAAAGTTCTTTGAGTATACAAAGAATGTAACTTACTTGCTAGTTTCCTAGCATCTTTTTCAGCTGTATATTTAGAAAATTTAGGTACGATATCAGTTAAAGAATCTACAAAAGATATATCTGGAAATGCAATTTTAGCAGTTCTTTTCATATTTTTGTTGTTATCTACTGATAGAAACAGAATATTTTGTAATCCTCTAGCCTTCAATGATTCAAAGCAATCTAACCAAAACCTTTTATTATTCACTCTATCTTGATATATATTGATAAATTGTCTATATCCTTTTGTATCTATACCTATTAATGTGTATATATCACTTTTTTCAATGTAATCACTTTTTTTCATATTTATTTCATTCTTTATGGCATAAACAACTAAATATGTTTCATCCAGTTTTCTTTTAGAACATTCCGTCAATGTTAATTCTTTCATCTATATCACTTCTTTCTATATATTTTTATTTTATTGTTCTTATTATTTCAGCACTCAGATCACAAATTAAGGCTTTAAAAATTGAATTAAAGAAAGTGGTTTCTTTTTGAAAATGATTATATATGTAATTATTACAATTGTTTTTATGCATTTGCATGTATAATTTTATTCGTTTTTGTATTTCTGTATTTCCAGGTATATTATTTATCATCAATTCTACAATATCTATATCTGTTTCTTTCATTATTTTATCCTCCATTCCTACACAAAAAAAATCTAGTATGCGAATTTTAATTTCCACACACTAGATTATACACTATC
>CAMMLS010000064.1 GCA_946497775.1 uncultured Clostridium sp. | reverse complement strand
CCTACATTTTTTCTTTTTGATATAAAAGGAAGAAAATGGTAAAATATAAGTACATCAACTGTAGGTCTCAGAAATGAAAGGAGATGGTTGTTATGAGACTAGATGTACTTAATGAAATCAATTTGATTACGAGAGGAGGTGAATGTGTAGTTATGTGTAAGTCTAAGATGGCTGAAATTATGAATTGTGATCCAAGAACAGTAAAAAAATATCTAGAAGGCTATGTCCCTAAAAGAAGAAAATCAATAAAGAGAGCATCCAAGCTTGATGAATTTAAAGAAACAATAAAAGAAAAACTTGAATTAGGTTGTAGTGCAATGTCCATTTTTAAATTCATTCAAAAAGATGGGTATAACGGTTCATATTCACTACTTGCAGATTACGCAAATAAGCATAAACGTGAAGAAATAAAGAAAGCTACATTGAGATATGAGACATCACCTGGGCTCCAGGCACAAGTTGACTGGAAAGAAAGCTTAAAGATGGTATCAAAATCTGGAGAAATATTTGAAGTAAATATATTTTTAATGATACTTGGATATTCGAGAATGAAGTTTCTGAAGTTAACTAGTGATAGAACTCAGAAGACGTTGTTTGAATGTATGAATGAAGCATTTAAATATTTTGAAGGAGTTCCAAAAGAGATACTTTTTGATAATATGCCAACAGTTGTGGATAGAGCAAATAGTAGAATAGGTCATGTTAAAATAAATTCTAAATTTGCACAGTATGCCAAAGATATAGGATTTAATGTAATAACTTGTAAAGCATATAGACCACAGACAAAAGGTAAGGTAGAAGCATTAGCAAAACTAGTTGATAGACTAAAGATATATAATAACGAATTTGAAACATATGATGAGTTACAAAAAATTGTAAATGATTTTATGAAGGATATAAACAGTGAAGTATCACAAGCTACTAATCAAAAACCAATGGATAGAATAAAAAAGGAAACAAAGCATTTGTTGCCTTTACCATCACAAGATATTTTAAAAACATATATTTCCTCGCCAAAAGAATATAAGGTTTCTAAAGAATCTATGGTTATGTATAAAGGGCAAAAATACTCTGTTCCTACTTACCTAATAGGTGAATCAGTTTCTGTAACAGAGACTGATGAATATATCCATATATATTATACAACAAATTTCATAACTTCGCACAAAAAAAGTAATAAATTTTTAAATTACAAGAAAGAACATATAGAAGATATAGCAAAATCCGATGCTTTTAAACATAAGACAAATGATGAAATAGCTGAATTTGTTGAAAGCTATTTAAGTGATTATGATGAGTTATAGGAGGCTTAGAAATGAGTATATATACAGATTTGATTGATAATTTAGAAGTATTAAAGCTTGATAAAATGAAAGCAATGTTACCAGGATATTTGGATGAGATGAAAGATAAAAATATTTCTTTTACTGAGATGATGTATGATTTAACAAAGGAGGAAATAAAGTATCAAACTGAAAGAGCTGCTAAAGTTAATATTACAGTATCTGCATTTCCTTTCGAAAAAACATTAGATGATTTTGATTTTTCATATCAACCCAGTGTAGATAAAAATGAAATGCTTGACTTGGAAACTTTAAGGTTTATGGATAAAAATGAAAATGTAATTTTTGTTGGTACTAGTGGAGTTGGTAAAACTCACTTAGCAGTTAGCATAGGCATAGCTGCTGCAAAAAGAAGAATTAGCACATATTACATCACTTTTAATGATTTAATTAACCAGCTTATGAAGGCTAATTCTGAAAATAGAGCTGATATAAAGATAAAATATTTTTGTAAGTATAAGTTATTGATTATTGATGAAATAGGATATTTACCAATAACCAAAGAAGGAGCATATTTGTTTTTTCAATTAATTAATAAAAGATATGAGAAGAAGTCTACAATACTTACTACTAATCAAGTATTTAGTAAATGGCCTGAAATATTTGGAGATTCTGTTGTTACTGCTGCAATAATTGATAGACTTGTACATCATAGCCATATAATTAAAATTAATGGAAAATCATACAGAATAAAGGATAGAAATGTTGATACTAAAGGAAATATAAGCAAGGAGTGTGAATAAAAATGACTGTTAAAGAGATGATGATATATGTAGATGTTGCAATTGATAAAATTGCAGAAATAAATAAACCACTTACTAGAGAGAATATATTAGAAGAACTAAGTTACTTAGCATATCATTGTAATAAAAAGAATGTACTACTGAAGAAAAATCACAAAGAAGAGAAGTTTTTTTAGAAAATTAAAAGGAGGATGGTCTGTATGACAAATAACGAAGCATTAGCATATGCAAGAGTAGGAGTATTAAATTTGATAGAAAATAATGATGAGGTTACGCCAGATACACTATTTTACGAAATGTACACACTATTTGATTTGTATAGTGAAGAAGCTATACTTGAAGAAGAAAGAAGAAGGCTTTAAAAATGGTGGGGATAACTCCCCACCAAGCAATATTTCAAACTGGAATTTTTATACATTTTTAAATTGGAAAAAAGGTGCATTTTTCTATTGACATATACA
>CAMMLS010000063.1 GCA_946497775.1 uncultured Clostridium sp. | reverse complement strand
AAAATTAGACTGGAATAGTTTACTAGACCAGCCTGACCATCTATAACATTCATCGTAGTAAATTGCGGTAACTTTTTGATGTTTTCTATGGAGTTTCTATTTTTTTCTCTCACTTTACTTTCACCTCTATCTTGAACTTTTTTCTCCTAAATGTTGTATTTTTCTTGATTTCATTGTATAATTTAAGCATAGTTTCCCCCTCCCCAGAATGAACGGGCTTTTGACACTATATTAAATTGTTTTGTTTTAGGAGGTATTTGGAATTAACATATGACCTTTTTTGCAGTGTGGACATAGGTTAAAATCCTTTCCTAAAACTTTCTTTAGTAATTCTAGGGCGGGGAGCTCTTTCTTTTTGTATATTTTTGTTCTTGTTAATATTTTACATTTTAATAACTTCTTCTTTTTATTTCTGTTTCCTAATATTCCATAATATCTTATTTTCATAAATCTTGGTGGCAATATATGTATTAAAAATCTTCGTATAAATTCTTCTATTGTTACTGTCATTTCCTTCATTTTGTTTTTGTCTTTGTAATCTCTCCATTTAAATGTTACTTTACCATCTTCTACTTTTTCTATTCTTTCATTTGATATTGCTACTCTATGTGTATATCTTCCCAAATATTGTATGACACTTTCCGCATTTTTAAATGGCTCTTTACAATACACTACCCACTCTTTATTATACATACTTTGTATTATGTTGTTATATATCCCTGGATTCTCAAATTCTTTATTATCTCCATAAAATTTAAGTTTCGCTTTCTTCATATAATTTAGAAACTTTCCTCTGAATTTTTTTGACATCACTTTTACAGGTATGAAAAAATCTTTTTCTTTTTCTACCCATTTTCCTTTTTCTGTCAGTCCTCCTCCTGTTACTACACAATGTATATGTGGATGATACATTAAGTTTTGTCCCCATGTATGTAATATACTAAAAAACCCTATTTCTCCTCCTAAATATTTTTTATCTTCTGCTAGTTCCTGTAATGTCTCTGCTGTTGCTTTAAACATTATTTTATATATCTCTTCTTGATTTTGTATTGCTATACTATTTATTTCTCCTGGTATTGTAAATACTATATGATAATATTTTATATTTAACACTTCTTCTTTTCTTGCTTCTATCCATTTTAGTTTTTTCCCTGTTTGGCAATTTGGACAATGTCTATTTCTGCATGAGTTATACGCTATTTCTTCATATCCACATTCATCACATACATATTTGTGTGCTCCCAATTTCTCACTTTTGCAATTTTTTATTGCTTTTATTACTTTTTGTTTGTATCCTACTATTTTATGTTTGGCTAAATACTCTTCTAGTCCTATTTCTAATATTTCTTGTATCTTTGTCATTTCCTACTTTCCCTCCTTCATAAATGCATCTAATGGATTGTCTACTGTCAATTCTATTTTCGCTACATGTATATATTCCATTGTACTTCGTATATTGCTATGTCCCATTAGTTCTTTTACTTCCAATATACTTGCTCCTCTTTCTATTAAATCTGTTGCAAATCCGATGTCTCAAACTATGGATTACAAACTTTTCATCTAACTTTGCCTTTCTTCTATATTTTCTAAAAAATGATCTTGTTCTTTCTATTTTTAGCGGATTTCCATCTCCATTTAAAAACAAATATCCTTCTGGATGTTTCGGTTTATACATTTTGTAATATGTTCTTAACATTTCTAAACTTGTTTCCGGTAATACTGTATATCTATCTTTTCCTCCTTTTCCTCCTCTTACAAATATCCTCATTTTTCTGCTATCTATATCTTCTATTTTTAAATTCACTGCTTCTGATACCCTTAATCCACTTCCATATATCATCATAAATATTGTTTTATACATGTAATCTTCACATGCATTAAAAAAAGTGCTTAACTCTTCTTTTGTTAGCACGTCCTTCATTTTTCTTCTTTTCCTATACATTGGCAACTGTTTTTTGTTTATCAATTTATCTAGTGTTACTTCATATATGAATCTTATCACCGAGTTGTAATAATTTACACTTCGTTCTGATAATTTTCGTTCTTCTTTTAAGTATTTTAGCAAAAAATTCCTTAGTTCTTCTATTGTTACTTCTTCCATTGATTTCCTAAAATATCTCATTATATCTTTTGTTTTTAGTAAATAGCTTTCTTCTGTCCAATGTGAAAACCCTCGCATTTTCATATCTTCTTTCATTTTGCTTATTATCTCTTCATTTGTCATATCAAAAAACCTCCTGTTTAATATATTTGTAACTGTTAGGTTACATAATTATATTATACATGAGGTTTTATATTTTTGCAATTCTTTTATTTCGTTCCGTTGCGAGGCACGAGCAATTTAGTACTATTGTTATTACCATTGCTAATAATGTTATACCTTTTTCCCTTTTCATTTTCTCTCTGCTCCTTTTTATTTTCTTGTTTCTAATTTAAAATCATATACATTAGTAAAATCATTATTTATTGTAGCTTGCGTCTCTATGCTTCCTCCTGCTTCTATTTTTCTAATGTATAATGCCATTCTTGCTTCTTCATTTCCATTCTTATCTATAAATACTATGTCTACTAATTGCCCTTCTTTTTCTGTACTTCCTTCATTTGCTATCTGCAATTTGAATATGGT
>CAMMLS010000062.1 GCA_946497775.1 uncultured Clostridium sp. | reverse complement strand
TACAGCAGGATGATATTGTAAATAATGCAACAGGAATTTATCAGATGGAATTTGCAAGATTTATAGCATCAGGTAGTGGTATTACAGGTTTTACAGATAAAAGAACATTTATAGATTTTACAACAATATTTGAAAATATAAATACACAAGTACAAGCTCTAATAGAAGAATTAGAAGAACAGATTCAGGAGGCAGGTAATTTACCGATTGATGAAAATGAATACAATTCTAATGATAGTGACGGAAATACATTTAATATAAAATTTAGGCGACAAGGTAGCATTGTTTCACTTCATATCACTGCTACTTTATTATCAGGAGCTTTTGGACAAAGAATTGCAGGACAATTAGGCTTTACAGATGGCACTGTGCCAGAAAAATATAGACCACGAGAAATTATAAGAAGTAAAGAGAACTATGCCATTAATTCAGGAGCATCAATGCAAATTCTTGCATATTTATCAGTACTTGCAAACACAAATAATTCATTTGTTATACAGTACAATAATATAGATACGCAAACACAATATTTAGAGATAAATTTAATGTATTTTGGTAAGGAGGTATAGATATATATGAAAACTTTATTCAATTTTATTACAGGTACACTGTTGACAGCAATAGTGTACTTTTTAGGTGGATGGGATATGGCAATACAGGTCTTGGTAGTAATGATGATATTAGATTATATTACAGGAATTTTAAAAGCTATATTTAATAAAGAAATTAATAGTTATGTAGGAGTTAAAGGAATTATAAAGAAAGTAGGCTATTTAATAATTGTAGGGGTATCAGTTATGTTAGATAGAATTATGGGTGATACTGGAGCAGTACGCAATGTTGTAATATACTTCTTTGTTGCAAATGAAGGTATAAGTATTGTAGAAAATTGGGTAGCTATGGGACTACCTATGCCACAAGTGATAATTGATACATTAGAACAAATAAAACAGAAAGGAGATCAAAAATAATATGGAATTTAAAGGTATAGATGTGAGTACACATCAAGGAACAATAGATTGGGAAAAAGTAAAGGCAGATGGGATACAATTTGCATTAATAAGAGCAAGTTATGGTACAAAATCAGTAGATTCTCAATTTAAGAGAAATGCAGATGAATGCATAAGATTAAACATCCCATTTGGAGCATATTTATACAGTTATGCAAGAAATATAGAAGAGGCAAAGAAAGAAGTACAAAATTTTATAAATACAATTAAACCCTATAAGCTAAGTTATCCTGCAATAATAGACATGGAAGATGCTGACTCATATAAAAGTAAAAATGGTGTTTCTTATGCTACTTGTATTGATATTTGTGAAGTGGAATGTATAGCATTAGAGCAAGCAGGATATTATGCAATGATATATGCTAATTTAGACTGGTTAAATAATAAAATAAATAGTTCAAGACTTGATAGATTTGATAAATGGGTAGCACAATGGAATAGTAGCTGTAATTATAGCAAGCCATATGGAATATGGCAATATACATCAAGTGGTAGAGTAGCAGGAATAAATGGAAATGTCGATATGAACAAATCATATAAAGACTATCCGAGCATAATTGCAGGAATGAAATCTAATAATACAAGTACTGAAGTAAATCAAAAAAGCATAGAAGAACTAGCAAATGAAGTTATAAACGGAAAGTGGGGAGTAGGCGAAGATCGTAAAAAGAGGCTTACAGAGGCAGGATATAATTATGATACAGTCCAAGCAAAAGTGAATGAACTGATGGGAGCAAATAAAAAAAGTATAGAAGAACTGGCAAATGAAGTCATAAATGGAAAATGGGGAGTAGGCGAAGATCGTAAAAAAAGACTCACAGAGGCAGGATATGATTATGATACAGTTCAAGCAAAAGTAAATGAAAAGATGGGAGTAAATAATTCTTCGTCTGAAATTACTTATACTGTTAAAAAAGGAGATACTTTATCAAGTATAGCAAGTAAATATAATACAACTTGGCAAAAAATATATGAAAAGAATAAAAGTGCAATTGGTAGTAATCCTAATTTGATACATGCTGGACTAAAATTAAAAATTTAAAGAATTTATGTAAGGTATTAGATATAAGTCTAGTACCTTTATTTTTTTGCCTATAATCCAATTCTCGCAAGAATATTATGCATAAAAGTATGGACTGAGTGAAGTAAGTTCAAACCTTTAATAATAATTTGAATATTTATATTATATTTACATTAAAAAATCAAATTTTAATGTAATAATCTTTCCATAGAAGCGGTAGAAAGACTTTTGCTTTGATGATTTAAATATATATAATTTTGTTTTTATTGGCGAGATATAAAACAAATATTATTTATAATTTGAATCATCGTTTCTATTGTGTCTTATATTAGCATAGAATTTGGTATATATCAAGTTATATTGTAGAATTATGTGGGTTAAAAAATAGGTTTAAAATTTATAAAATTTCATTGATTTTTTTATACAAATAAGATATAATTTTAAAAAAGCAAATAAAAAATAATAGTATTTATACAGTACTTTCAAGGTATTTTCAAAGCTGTTCAAACTACTTTCACACGACCGTACAACGACCGTACATAGAAAAAATGAAAATTTGGAAGTGTTGACAACAGCGGACTTACAGGGAATTATTTTTTAAAAGAACAGGGCACGAGGAGCCATTTCAAAATTTGTAAATCGCTGTAATTCACTATTTTAAGTGATTACAGCGATTTTTAGTTACTTCTAAAAATCG
>CAMMLS010000061.1 GCA_946497775.1 uncultured Clostridium sp. | reverse complement strand
ATGTAAAATGGAGAATATTCTATGCAGATGAAGAGAATGTATATTTAATAGCAAGTGATTATATACATAAAAATTACGCACCAGAATCAGCAAAAAATACATTATATGATAATGGAAATGGATACAGATTATCATTTGATGATGTTAAAGATGACTATACAGGTTCAGAAAACATAACCGACGAAAGAATAACGAAATGGATAAACTATGTAAAAGACTACCCAAGTGCAACGGGATATGGAATACAGTCAGTAGCATTTATGTTAGATGAGGCAAGATGGAGTGCAAAGTATGCAAACCCAGAATATGCGGAATACGCAATAGGAGGACCAACGTTAGAGTTATGGTGTGCATCATATAAAGCGAGTCATCCAGATAAATATGTAGAATGTTCATATAATGGAACAGGATACCAAGTAAAATGGAGTGATAGTACAGGTAGTCCTAGTTATAGCATAAGTGGAGCAGAAGATGATAAAGACTTATATTATATAAAATCAAGTACAAATAAGGCGTCTTACATGTGGCTCGCTTCTCCGTCTGCCATCTACTCTTACTACTTGTTTTGCGTGCACTTTGCTGGCCGCGTGAGCAGAAGCAGCTATAGCTCCGGCGGCACGGGGTTCCGTCCGCTAGTTTGTCTGCAATCTGGAATCCAGTTGGAGAAACAAAATGATGGAACATATTTAATAAAGTAGAAAATTTTGAAGAAGGGATATAATGCGCCATAACAGGCCTTGTGTCTGTTGGCGCTGATTTTAAAAAATATGAGTGTTTTAAACATGGCAAAAAATATAAAAGAAGTACATCCAAATTATCTATTATGTTATAAAGTTCGGATCTTTTTACAATTGTTTCGGAAAAGATGCATGTATTTTAGCATATATATTTGATTATAAAATTACTAAAACAAAAGAAAATGTGCAAAATTGTGGTTTTCCACAAAAGGCTATTTCAAAAGTTATGGCAAAATTAGAACATTTAAAAATTAATTATATGATGATAGATACACGTAATAATTATGATGTGGATTTTAAAATGGATAATAAAAATTTAAATACATATGAAGAAATTTTTGAAAAAGCAAGTAAATATATAAAATTTAAAAGACGAATTGAAAAAATTGTTAAATCATTAGAAAATGATATAGAAAAAGAAAATATAGAAGAAGTAATAAAAGAGGTAGAAAAAATAGTATATGCGAAACGAGAAGTTTAAAATAATACAATTTGTAAGAGAATTTTTAATATTAATAGATAAACAAATGGATAATTTTCCTAAAAAAGATATAGAACTAAAAAATAGAATAAGAACAAACTCATATGATATATTAGAACTTGCATATGAAGCAAACACAGAGACAGACACAGATTGCAAGAGAAAATTATTATTAAGGATGCTAGCCAAACTAAAAGTAGTAGATTTTTTACTAAATTTATCTTATGATAAACAAATAATAACAGAGAAAAAATATTACAAATTCGGCACAAAATTAGATGATATAGTAAAATATACTACTGGTTGGATAAAAGCATTAGGGTGTGGTTGAATGTGGCTCGCTTCTCCGTCTGCCATCAACTCTAACAACTTGATGAACGTGAACTATACTGGCAACGTGAACAACAACAACTATAACAACAGCAACACGGGGTTCCGTCCGCTAGCTTCTAAAAAACTGTGGTTATTTCCACTACTGGTGGAATAAGAGAAGTTTTAGATAGAAACAAACCATTATCCTTTAACATGCTTTTTGGCTTGTTATAAAATTAAAATAGATAATTAAGTTTGTTAGTAAATTTATTTTAAATTGAAAGGGAATTTAATTTAGCACTATTTTAGATAGTACATTTTTGTACTATCTTTTTTTAGGGATAAATTTTAAATTTTTATCGCATAATCCTTTATAGCAAATTAAGCTTGATGTAAAACTATTTAATGATATATGTCCTACTGTATAAAGGTAGTATTTGGCTTTTAATTTTCTTTTTACATTTCTATAACGTGCATATTTTCCAAAACTATTTCTACCTAGAAATAAAAAATTATTTGTATTTTTGTAAATTCTAGTTTTTTTATTTAATACTAATTTTTCTTTATCTAAAAATTTTTTTATTTCTTGAAGACAATATTTTAAATATTGTTTGTCTGGATGAAATAATAAAAAATCATCTTGATATCTAACATAATATTTTATTTTTAGTTTTTCTTTAATAAAATAATCTAAATCATTTAAATAAAAAATAGCTAATATTTGACTTGTCATAGCTCCTATGAAAAGGCCATTTGTGTTACTGTCTATTATGTCAAAAACGATTTTTAATGCATCTTTGTCTTTTATTCTTCTTAATACTTTTTGCTTTAGTATATCATGATCTATACTAGCAAAAAATTTGCTTATATCACATTTTAAAATATAATATTCTTTATATTTTACTTTACATTTTCTATGGAATTTTTGTGATAATTCCAAACCTTTACTGGTACCCATATCTTTTCTACTTGCTACATTTACATCTAGTAAACATGGTAAAATAGCAGGATATAGGATGAATCTAGATACTAAGTGATTTATAATTTTATCTTGTACATTTTGGCTAACTATAAGTCTTTCTTTTGGTTCATAAATTGTAAATACATTATATGGCCCTACTACATAGTTTTTATTTATTAAAATATCGTGAATTCTTGATATATAAATAGATTTATATTCTCGCAGATTTTCTACACGTCTTTTGTTATTTGTGTTTTTACAAACTTCATTATATGCAGATTTTATGTTTTCCATTTGGCAAATGTTTTGATATAAATTCCCCATTCTTTTCATATGTTTCCCTCCATTTATTAAAAAGAATTTTAAATGATATTGCATGTCGAATGTTGTCAAAATTAGTAAAAAAATATTAA
>CAMMLS010000060.1 GCA_946497775.1 uncultured Clostridium sp. | reverse complement strand
AAAGAAAAATATGGAAACGAAGCTTGTGGAACAATACATACATTTCAGGGCAAAGGAGAAAAAGAAGTATATTTTTCTTCTGTACTTAATAATACTAAAGAATGTATAAATCATTTAAATGGAAAGTATAATCTTTTTACAAAAGAGCTCATAAATGTTGCTGTATCTAGAGCAAAAGATAAATTTATATTAATATCAGATGCGCAATTCTTTAAAAAATCTGACCCTAATATGAGAGACTTGATAGAATATATTGAAATTTATGGTAACAAAATTCCAGATAAAACAGTTTGTATTTTTGATAATTTATATAAAGAAATTCCAACATATAAGCAGCCAATAAAAGATATAGATAATCCATACGAAGAAAAAATTTATAATTTACTAAAAGATTATACAAAAAAGAATGATAAATATAAATTTGTATGTAAATTACCACTAGCAGAATTTGTAACAGATAAAAAGTATTTAAATAAACATAAAGAATTAAAAAAATTTATATTAAGAAATGCTCATATAGATTTTATGCTATATACAGGTAATATAAAAAAACCAGTCCTAGCAATAGAAGTTGATGGTAAACATCACTCAGAACAGAAGCAAAAAGATAGAGATAAGAAAAAAGAAACAATCCTTAAAGATATGGAAATTCCATTATTAAGAATTCCTTCAAAAGTAGTATGGGAAGTAGCTGAGTTTGAAAAGAGAGTAAAAGAAAAAATCAATAAAGTAATATAATAGCAAATAATAAAAGCAAAATGATAGTGTAAAGTAATCTATGAAAAAATAGATTATGAAAATATTATCTAGGAAATGTAAAAAAGCACATTGAAAAGTTAAAAATATACGAAAAAATGCATGAGAAATAATACTTCAGGCTAAATAATTTTAACGATATTGATAAATGCTTTGTCAAGTGGTCACTTGCAAAGTAGTAAATGCATTTGACAAAGCATTTACCAATACGTTTTAAGTCAGTTAAGCCGAAGTAAGGTAAAGTATGAAGTTGAAATAAATCAAGTCTTTTGTTGATTTATGATTAATTGTTGAGAAAGTTCAATAAGAATTTGCCACTTGGCAGGCATAAGTTCAGCAGTTTCTAATTCAGAAACTTCATTTAAAGGTTTCCAATAAGTGTAAGGGTGAGGTCTTAAAAAATTGTAATAAGCAACAAATAAAACTAAGTGAGTTGAAGCACCTTCATCAGAGCCATAACCATTAGTAATTTTGTAAGAAAATTTGAAAGTACGATTAAGTCTTTCAATAATTTGCTTAAGCCAACGATATTCAGTAGAAACCTTGTCATCATTAGTTAAGCCAATCACTTGAGTAACGTCAAAATCCTTACCATTAAGAGCAAATTGATGTCTAGCAAGAAGATAAGCAGGAAAACCATCAGCAACAAATTTAAGAGCTTTACCAGGGAAAGTTTTAAACTTATCAAAAGCCATACGCATAGCCAAAATACATGGACCAACATCACGAGAATCAGAGGAACGATATCCTAAAATAGATTTTTTGATGGCATCCATAATAAACCAAACATAGCGTTTAGAGCCTTTGACTTTAGTATAAGTTTCATCAGCAGCCAAATAATTAGTAGGCTTGTAATCAAAAGAATCAACAAAAGGTTTAATACAATAGCTAGCAGTAGTAGCATAACTAGCAATCTGAGTATGAGAAATCTTAATACCATGAACTTCACGCATAACACGAGAGACAGCACGAGTAGACATACCACAATTAACAAGGTAAGTAAGACATAGGCCCATAATATGAGGAGAAAACTTACGAAAAGCTAAACTAGAAGCATTTTTAGGTAAAGAATGTAAATCAACTTTAAAAAAGTCGATTTTAAATTCACGGTAGATATAATGAAGTTTAAATCTTTCTGGATTAGATTTGTATTCTTCTAAATCTTGTTCGGATAAAGAGTTAAGATTATTCAAGTAAAAAGAACATTTAGGATTACGACAACGATGTACAATAAAATGTTTACGCTCCTTTTTAGTAGAAAGAGGTTTACCACAGTAGGGACAAGAGAAATCAAAATGTAAAGAAGCATAGTTATTTTTATTGAAATGAGTATTACAAACTTTACAAAGAAATTGACCACGACCACCAGTATTATCATAAATATAATCAGAAGGAGCATCGCAACAAGGGCAAGAAATGGTAGAAGGAACAATATTTTTACTACGATGATTAACAGGATTAAGAACTTTACCATTAGAAATAAAGTAGTCATTTAAAAGAATTTTAAAATTTTTCTTTTTAACAGGAGTATTTAAAATAGGAAGCTTATCGACCTTCAACTTATTGTATTTAGGGCTATAGCAGTCATAATGAGATTTAAATTTAAGAGGTATATTTTTAACAATAAAATTAAATAAAAATAAAATTTGTTTATTTAGCTCTTGAATATGAGCTAGTAATAGAGGTATAATAGTATACATGATACACCACTCCTTTATGGGATTAATTGGTAGTTTTGATGTAACAATTATACCATAAAAAGAGGGGGGTATCATTTTTTATTACAAAAAAATGATATAAACCTTGAAACAACAAGGTTGTAAGTAATTATAAAATTAATCTAGTGAACACAACCGAAAAAACAAAAGGAGGAAGTAATGAGAGAAATAAACGTCAAAACCCTTGCAAGAGTAGAGAGATGTAATTTAAAAAACACAGACTTTATTAGTTATGCAGTAAAATTATATATAAAATATAAAGAATTAAAGATTAAGTTAACAAACAGAATGCGGAAGTGCGATGTCAGAAGTCAGATGTCAGACATCAGACATCTGATTTCCGTCTTCTGTTTATTAACTTAATCTTTTTATTTTATGTAAAAAAATTAAAAGCACAACAAAATATTATTGAAAGGAAAGAGAAAAAAATGAAGAAAAACAAAGGTATAACGCTAATAGCGTTAATAATAACCATAATAAT
>CAMMLS010000059.1 GCA_946497775.1 uncultured Clostridium sp. | reverse complement strand
TTAGTACTTATGCAACATGGTGGATAAGACAAGCCATAACAAGAGCAATAGCAGACCAAGCAAGAACAATAAGAATACCAGTTCACATGGTAGAAACAATAAATAAATTAATAAGAACATCAAGACACTTACTTCAACAATTAGGAAGAGAACCAACCCCAGAAGAACTTGCAAAAGAACTTGAAATGCCAATAGAAAAAGTAATGGAAATACAAAAAATAGCACAAGACCCAGTATCTCTTGAAACCCCAATAGGAGAAGAAGATGACAGCCATTTAGGAGATTTTATACCAGATGATGATTCACCAGCTCCACATGATTCGGCTGCATATACACTTTTAAAAGAACAACTAGAAGAAGTTATGAATACATTAACTCCAAGAGAAGCAAAAGTATTAAAACTTAGATTTGGATTAGAAGATGGAAAAGCAAGAACACTAGAAGAGGTTGGACGCGAATTTATGGTAACTAGAGAAAGAATAAGACAAATAGAAGCAAAGGCTTTAAGAAAGCTAAGACACCCAAGTAGAAGTAAAAGATTAAGGGACTATATGAACTAAAACTTGCAATTTTCACAATATTATGTTAAAATAGATATAGATTTTTAAATTGTGAAAAGAGAGGTGAGCTACTTAAAATTAGTTTTAAGTAGAAAATATATGGAAAAATTAGAAAAAAAGGAAAGCCCACTTAGAAATCTTTGGGCGGCAATTAAGTCATTAGGAGCAGATTATAGCTCAGAAGAAAAAGAAATTGCAAAACAAGTAGAAGAACTAGAAAAAGTTCAAAAGAAAATACATGAAGAGCAAGAAAACTTCGGAGCTAGTTTAAGAGTAACACCAGTAAAAACTGGAAAGTCTAAAACTAAAGCCGTAGAAAAAGAAAAGAAGCAAAAACAAGAAGAAAGAGAAATTGGAGAATAAAAAATAACCTAGAAATTAAACTAGGTTATTTTTATTTTTTTATATAAAAGAAATAAGTCTAGCAAATGCTAGACTTATTTTGAAAGTTTTTATGGTAGCGAGAAGTGGATTCGAACCACCGACCTGTCGGGTATGAACCGAATGCTCTAGCCAACTGAGCTATCTCGCCATATAGAATACTTTATGTATTATAACTACTTTTTATACATTTGTCAATACTTTTTTTCTTCATAGGGAAAAAACTCATTAATTTTTTTTAAAATGAGCTTTAATTTCTATCTTTATTTTGTTGATTTTGAAAATCAACATTCACTAATAAGTCTATAATTTTACTTAATTCAATTGTTTCTTCTGCATTTATTCCATTTAGTTCTATACTTTTATATAATTGCTCTTTTAAGAAATCTATCTCTATATGTTCATAAAATAAATCTTTTATTTTTACATCTAAGGCATTGGCAATTTGAGTTAGTGTTTTTAGGGTAGGATTGTTTTTTTGTTATTTTCTAGGTCTCTTAAATATGAACGAGTAATTCCAGTTGATTTGCTTAATCTATATAAGCTTATATTTTTACTTTTGCGAATATTTTTAATTACGAATATAACCATAAAAAACTCCTAGCGTTATTTTATTATATTGTAACTTTTTTTATGGAATTTATCCATATGGCTCAGACAGAGCCATATACAAAATTAGATAAATTTACCAAATTTTACCTTGTAAATAAAAAAGAAAAACCACCATTATTTGGCAGTTTTTTCTTCATCCTTTTCTTTATCTAATTCTTTATCGATTTCTTTCATTAGTTCCTCAAATTGTGGAGGATATTTGTGATTTAAATTAGTTTGCAACATAAATAAACACCTCTTTTAATTTTTTTTCTTAGATTTTGGAATTATTACTTTTTTATTTTCTCCCTTTGATTTTGGCTTCATTGAAGTCAAATGAACACTAACAGGAGACATTTCTATATTTGAGCCATCACCGGCAACAATTTCTAATTTCTTTTTATCCATATTATATGCACATCCTTCCTATAATATGTATTTTTTCAAAGCTTAAATATAATATAGCATAAAAAAAATTCATTGTCAAAAATTTGGTGGGGATTTTTCGAATGTCAAATTCTGTCTTGTTCTGACGAACGATTTTTGTTGAAATATTTGGAAAAATGTGATATGCTTATTATTATCAGGTACATTTCTTTGTACCTAGAATTTTTAATTTCCACAGAATTTTCATTCTGAAATTAATCATTTTAAAATTTAAGTGTAAATAAAAGCGAATATTGACAAACCATTTGGAAATAGTTATACTAGAAATACCAAAAGCAAAAAGAATATACAAGAAAAATAAACAAAATAGATTAAGTCAGTGGATGATGTTTTTAGATGATCCAAATAATGGGGAGGTGTCTAGAATAATGAAGAGTAATAAAGAAATAAGAGAGGCAAATGAAGAGTTGGGTAAAATGAGTAAAGACGAAAGATTAAGAAGAATAGCAGAATTAAGGGAAAAAGGAAGAAGAGACTACGAAGCTGCAATTGATTTTGCAGAAGAAAAAGGCATTGACACTGGCAAAAAGGAAAAAAACATGGAAATTGCTAAAAAAATGATTACAGAAGGATTAGAATTAGATTTTATAGAGAAGATGACAGGTTTAGATAAAGAGACCATACAAAAAGTAAAAGAAGAATTTTAGTTTTTGGAAAAAGTAGTAGAAGAGAGCTAGACAAAGCTATTTTGATAGTATATAATTTAGTAATAATAAAACAAAAGAAAGAGGTTGCTGGAAATGAGTGAAAACGCTGTAATCCTTGTAGCTGTACACACACACACACACAAGTAGTTTATTAGTAAAAATAAAAAGAATGAATTTATAGATATTAAGACTTATAAGACTTAGTTTTTGTGCTAGGTCTATATGTCTTTTTGTTTTGGTTTTTTAGGGAAGATGTGTTTTTAAGGGAGCCGCCGAAAAGATAGATATATTAAAATTTATTACGCTCCTAGGAACACCTTCCAGGGTCTACAAACTCTAAG
>CAMMLS010000058.1 GCA_946497775.1 uncultured Clostridium sp. | reverse complement strand
AAAGTTAATTACAGTATATCAAATTATAAAAGTGTCTAACTTTTTGCGTTCAATACCATCATCTGTTTCAATAACGATAAGTTTAATCACAACATATACAGAAATGAAACTTCTTTTAAATTTTTTTTAAATTTGTAAATGTCAAGAGTTTTTGTAGTTTTTTGGCAAAAAAATATGTAGGATTTTGGCAAAGGAATTTGGAGGGGGAAATCCCCTCTTTTAAAAGCCTGCTTTAGTAAATTCTTTAGCTAGATTATCAACAAATGCTTCAATATTTATTGTCTTGTCCTTTTCAATAGTATTTTTATATGCATTCTTACAAGTATCTATAACATCATTTATTTCGAAATTCTTATATTTTGAAATTGACAAATTATCACAAATATTATTTATATTTTCAATATCATAATTTGTTTCAGAAGTACAAGCTTCTAAACAATTTTGTAAATCTACTTCATTACAAAATGATTTAAAAGATCCAATAAAATCTTTATCATCAATAGAATCATATTCATAAATATTATCGCAAAAGCTACAAACACAAGCTTTAAAAATATCTTTAATATACAACATTATTATCCCTCTTTTCTAAAATTTTATCTTTAATTCTAAAAGAATTACCAGTTATGTTAAAAACGTATGAATGATGAAGTAATCTATCTAAAATTGCAGAAGCTAAAGTTGCATCAGATAATACCTCGCCCCATTTTGAAAACTGCTGATTAGAAGTAACTATTGTAGAATATTTTTCATATCGTTTAGCAAGAAGCTGAAACAATAAATTAGCACCAGTTTTATCAACAGGAAGGTAACCAACTTCATCAATTATTAGCAATTTATATCTGTTATATTGTTTAATCTTGTCAACTAATCTATTTTCACTATGAGCAAGTGATAATTGAGAAATTAAGTCATGACAAGAGATGAAATATGTACTAACTCTATTTTTAGCAGCTTCAATACCAATAGCAGTAGCTATATGTGTTTTACCAGTACCAGGAGAACCAATTAAGAGAACATTTTTCTTTTCTTCAATAAATCTAAGAGAAGCTAGTTCAAGAACTTGTTCTTTGTTGATAGAAGGTTGAAAAGAAAAATCAAAATCCTCAAAAGTTCTATAATATGGGAAATGAGCAATTCTAATATTAAATTGAGAAGAGCGTTCAGCTTTATTTGCAATTTCCAATTTAGTAAGTTCAAGCAAAGCATCCAAAAAAGGTATTTTCTCATTGTTTACTTTATCTACATATTCAGATAAGCAACTAGCCATTTTATCTAATTTTAAAATATTTAAATTATTTACAACTTCTTTAAATTTCATATCAAACCTCCATTACAAAAAATTGTCATATTGACTTAAATTGTTAGAGATAAAGGAATCAACTTTTTCTTGAGAAGAATTTTTAAGTAAATCACTAAGTAAAATATCTTTTACATCTTCGGTATTGTAATTTAGAGGATTATTTGAAATTTGATGACAACGAATTAAAATTGTGTTATCATATATATACAAAGAATTATCCTTTTCGATTACATTTAAGTCGAAACCGATATACTTAACAGGAACAGAATATTTATTGCCATTAAAAGAAATCATAGAATCTTTAGCAACTTTTCTGGTTTGGCGGTTAGAAAGGTAGGAGCTAAATATTTTATTATTTGGCAAAGGCAATAGATATTCTTTTTCATATTCAAAAACTTCATTAATCACACGGTTATGAGCTTGAGAAACTTCATTGTTAATATTAGTATTAAAAATATCAATAATTTTTTCTAAATCTTCAATAGACTCAAATTCATGGTTATATGCTAGAAGTCTATTAGTTAATTTAGCAAAAGCTTCAACAGTACCTTTAGACTGAGGTCTTCTAGGTCTACAAGGGATTGGATTAAAAGCCATATCTTTAGCGAATTGTTTAATTTTATCATTAATCCTATCATGTTGATTCATTTTAGAAGCATCAACAATTGTTAGCATATTGTCAAACCATATTTCTTTAGGAATTCCACCAAAAAACATAAAAGCATAAATTAAAGAAGTTATTACAGTATCTTGTTTTCTATCTAAAGTTAATCTACAATATTTCTTTTCAGAAAATGGTAGAGTAACAAGAAATATGTTAAAGGTAAGTAATTCACCATATTTACTAATTAATGTTAAATCTTCTTTCCAATCTACCTGAGCGAGTTTACCAGGAGTTTTAGGAACTCTAATTGATGCCTTTTTAGGTACTTTTTCTTTGTGATTTTTTACATAGTTTTTAACCAGACCATATTTTCCTGAATAATCAGTAGTGTCAAGCAAAAAATGATAAATTGCTGAAGCAGTAATACCAGGAATTTCTAATTTAGAGTCAATGATATTTTTATATGGGTCTAGAATTGAAGAATGTTCTTTTAGAGGAAGAGTTTTACCATCTTCAATATCCTTTTGTAACATGTATCTTTTCTTAGCAGTTCTCCAATCACAACCTAATTCTCTAGCTATACCGTGCATAGTTTGGTTTAATCTGCAATCTAATCACCTCCTTTAGCAGATTATCTAATTCGTCCCATTGCATTTGTATCTTCACCTCCTATAATTAACATAAATATATTATATCATGGATTTGAGATACAAAAAATATGTAGGAAAAACGACATTTTTCTTTGCCATTTTCCTACATAAAATTATACCATTTACACTGGTTAAAAGAAGCAAAAAAAATTAAGGTGAAAGAGCTAAATAGCTTTATTACGTTAATTGAAAGTGACATAGAGGCTGTCAAAAATGCAATAAAATATAATTATAGTAATGGTTTAACGGAAGGCTTTAATAATAAAACTAAAGTTATAAAACGTATAATGTATGGAAGATGTAGCTTTAATTTGTTGTGTCTTAAAATATTGGCTTAATCAACTAACTTGTCAAAGAACCACTAGTGTTGACAAGCTTTTTCTTTCTCTTTCAAAATTTCTAACATTGTACTAAAACTCATTTTTTCCAC
>CAMMLS010000057.1 GCA_946497775.1 uncultured Clostridium sp. | reverse complement strand
ATTTTCCCAGTTGTTCTTTTAAGCCTGCTACCGTAAAAAAGGCATAAAAATAAGAGCTATTGTTAGCTCTTTATTTATAAATATTAAATTTTAATAACTAATTAATAATTTTGCTTAAATCCTTATTTTCGTTGTCTTCTATTATCTCCCACTTTCCACAAAGTTCTGGGCTTTCTAATGAAGAAGGCTCAATAGCTGAATATAAATAGTCTTCTCCACTATCATCAATTATTCTAAGCATTCCGTCTTCTATACCTATACATTCATATATTTTTCCATCTGTCAAACATTCTACTCCAAAGCTTTTGCCTACATATTTTACTTTCAACTATCTTTTCCTCCTTTCAATTTTTTGTTCTTTATTTTCCAATCACATAATATACCATTTTTGCCTTGAACCCAATGGATATCAAAAATGTATTTATCGCTTTCTATTTTACCAACTCTTTTACTCCAATCACTATTTTTTCCACCATATAATTTTACATATTTACTAGCATTTCTAAATTCTTTTGAATTTTCTCCTGCTATTTCAACTATATTAGTTATTTCTGTATCTTTTGGTATAAATGTTCGTGTTCCGTTATTATCTATAAAAGTTAGTTGCTTACCTAATGATATAGTACTATTATACATCATTTCTTTGTTCTTTTCAATTTTTTTAGAACTTTGAACTATTTTTTGTGATAAACTTCTATCAATTCCATTAACAAATTCTCTACTTCTATCTCTATTCAATTCTGTTTCAGATAAGAAATTATTCAATATATTTTCTTTTTGTTTTAAGTTATTAGAAGTAATATTGAATTTGTTTTGAATCATGTCTATATCTATATTTTCATCATCGTTTTTTAATAAAGCTTGATATCCTACTAATTCTTTTTTATCATCTCTTATTTGTCTTTCCATTTTTCTTTGTATTTGATTGAACTTTAACATAAGATGTATTTAAATTCTAGAATAGCACTTGTATAGCTCTTTACTCCTGTATTGAACTTTAACATAAGATGTATTTAAATCCCTCCCCAGACTTCTGGGTCTGTCTGGGCATACCTATTGAACTTTAACATAAGATGTATTTAAATTACATAAATGTATAAATCTTTCTTTCATAATATAAATTGAACTTTAACATAAGATGTATTTAAATAGCTGTTTTAGGTCGCTTGCTACTCTACGTTTTACATTGAACTTTAACATAAGATGTATTTAAATTATAAAAGAATATTTGTCTTAGGTTTGTTTTCAATTGAACTTTAACATAGAATGTATTTAAATTATAAAAGAATATTTGTCTTAGGTTTGTTTTCAATTGAACTTTAACATAGAATGTATTTAAATTCTACTGTTACGAGTAGTACTTTTTTATTGAAATGTTATGTGTTATTGCACATAACAATCTATTTCTTTTGTATTCCAAATAAAAAAATATATTTTCTAAAATTAAACAAATAATCTTTAATATAATTCATAAAATTAATCATAAAACAGTTATTAAAAAATATAAATATACAAATATAAGGAAAGGAGATATATTTTACATGAAAATAAAATCTGAATACATTGTTTTATCAATTGCCACAGTCTGTATGATTGTGTTTAGTATAAGTGTAATAAAAGCTAATGATGAAGCTATTCATGTTACAAGCCAAGCAGTAGATGCAAGTTTAAGCAATACAAAAATAGGCTGGGGAATTAAAAGAGAAAAAGATCACAAGCAACCAGACTTAGGTGCAAAAAATAAGGAACTTATAGAAAAGTATAATGGAATTGCAATGGGAAATAGTAATAGTAAAAATGTATATTTAACTTTTGATAATGGATATGAAGCGGGATATACCTCAAAAATACTTGATGTATTAAAAGAAAATAATGTAAAGGCAACATTTTTTATAACAGCGCATTATGCAAATTCTGCTCCTGAACTTGTACAAAGAATGGTAGATGAAGGGCATATTATAGGTAACCATACACCTAAATTTTTAATGTCCGGAAGTAATATAAATGTAAAATGCTAGAGTAATAGCCTATTCAGAGCAATATTAATAATGATATTAAAAATTGGCACTTTAATTGGCACATCAATGACACTTTAAATGGCGCTTTAAAATTCAATAAAATAAAAATCTTTAAAGTAATATAAAAATATAGTAAATTAAAAAAATTATGATATACTAATAATAGTATATCGAAAGATTGTTTTTAATTAAATAGTGGACAAGTATTTTTAATAAATCTAATCAATTAATAATAAAATTAGAAAAGATGGAGAGTGATAAAAATGATGTATCCTTATTGTAAATATGCTGATGAAACAGAAGTTGTTTTTTCACATATTATGAAAAATGAAAATGGAGAAGAAATTATACATGTGCATTTTGAAAGACCTACTGAAAAAGGATTTGACAGTGTAAGATTTGAACTTCCAAGTTGTAAAATATTATATAAAGATGGAAATTATACAGACGAAGAAATAGAAATGTTTAGAACTGTAGTGGAAAGAGGTATGCCATCTTTTTATAGATGGGCAAGACAAGGAGGGATTCTTAGTGCCTAATATACTAGAGATACTACGGATATAAAATTTATTTTTGCTCAAATGAAAATAATGAGCCTATTCACATACATATTTCAAAAGGAAAACCAACACCTAACTCTACAAAAGTATGGCTAACTAAAAGTGGAGGTTGTATTTTAGCAAATAATAAAAGTAAAATTCCAAGTAAAGAATTGACAGAATTATTAGAAACAATAGTTAATAACTATTTTTATATAATATCAGAGTGGAAAAAACATTTTCCAGATCAAGAAGTCAGATTTTATTGTTAATATTTATAAAATATACCGAAGTGGGAACTCTGTATTTGTTCTGTATTATTTTAAAGAAAACAGAGAACTAGAAAACTTGTTTTTCTATGTGTTTAGGAGATACATTCTGCATCTCTTTCCTGCCTTTTATAAAGAACTAATAAAAAAGAAAGCGAGTGACTGAAATTGATGCATGAATATAAAATAATAACTCTATGTGGCTCAATTAAATTTAA
>CAMMLS010000056.1 GCA_946497775.1 uncultured Clostridium sp. | reverse complement strand
TATATTCAATACTAGTTTTTCCTTCTGCATCACTAAAATATTTTCCACATTTATTGCATTTCCAGTATTCAGTATTTCCATCTTCTGTACAAGTATCTCCTTTTGCTTCAACGTGAATTAATTCATGGTTTTCCTCTGGTTCTCCGTATTGGCGGAGTTGGTTCTTCTCCTCCTAACTCACTTTGAAAATATTTTTCTAATTCATTTAGTAACTGTTGCTCTTTTGTTACACTATTATTGTACTTTCCTACTGCATTTTCTGCATTTCCTATTATATTTCCTTGCCCTGTTAAAGTAGCTAAGGCTACTCCTGCTAGTATTAGTAGCACAATTATTGTTATTATTAGTGCTATTAACGTAATTCCGCTTTTGCTTCTTGTGTTTTCCAATATTTTTGGTTTTAATTTCTTTTCTTGCATTTTTTTCATACTTCCTTTCTCTTGTCTTTTACTTTTACTTTTTCTATCTTATCATATTATCTCCAAAAACTACTAACCCTATACGGATACTTTATCAAATTAATGAATAATGAATAGTAAATAGTGAATAATTAATAATGAATAATTTTATTTTGTAGAGGAGCCCTTGGAGTTCATATATATTATTTTGAAGTCCGAGGAAGTTATACGTCGTACGCTCCTGCCCGCGAAGCTTTTGTAGAGGCAAGAAATAATATATATGAACTCCAAGGGCGGCTACATTTAAAACCACCTACTCATTCACACGCAAAATAAAAAGACACATAAACCTAGCCATCCAGCTAAGTCCATATGCCTTATTAATCTATATATTCATTTTTTTAATCTTAATTAATATATTACCTATGTGTGTGTGTGTGTGTACAACCATGCGGCTTTCAGCGATTATATTCATACTTTCAAACACTCCTTCTTTCGTTTATCTCATGCAAACATTATATACGAAAGCTTTCAATTTGTCTACTACAAATCATATATTTCCTAAAATCCACATATATTAAATAAAGGAGGTACAACAAAATGGAAAAAAATATGGATTTTGGTGGCTATTCAGATATGGATCCTATGTTTAACCCTGTTATGCAATATGAACAAGCCTGCATGTATTATAAATACTTAACTGCCCAAATGGAATATAAAATAAAATGTAAAGAATACGATAAACTATGCAGAGGAGATAGAGAAAACAGAAGAGTAGACTAAAAATCTACTCTTCCAGTTTGCTCTAATGTCTCCATATTATTTGCCACTATTCCAGACTTTGAAATATTATACAAATTCTCTCCTATATAAATTACCCTATCTATATACTTTTTATAATCACTACCAGTTTCATCTGATGCAATTCTACCCTTCTCCTGCACACCATTTCCCAAGTCCACTGTTAAAATTTCAGTTCCATAAAAAGCCGACTTTGGTCCAGTACTTATAGACATAGGGAAAGCTAAAATACCTTTTTCCTTTATAAATAACAATGCTTTGTGATTATGCAATGCTTCTGTATAAACGTTATCTCCCTCTATTACAAATTTAGATGTTTCTTTTGGAGAATTAACATCACTTACATCATATAAAGAAATTTTAAGTCCTAAAACATCTGTATCTCCATTTTCTAACACAGTAGTTTCCTCACCAATTCCAATTAAATGTGTCTCATCATATGGATGAAGATAAGTACTATATCCTGGAATTTTTAGTTCTCCTAAAATTTGAGGACTATTAGGATTTGATAAATCTATTACAAATAATGGATCTACCTCTTCATATGTTACCATATATGCTTTATTATCTATATATCTTACAGAATATATTCTCTCACCTTCTGCAATATTGGTTAACTTACCAACTTCTTGTAATCTTGCATCAAGCACAAATATATTATTTGATGTTGTATTATTATTTGAACTTGTAGTTGCAATTCTTAAATATCCATCTTTCTCATCCATCGCAAATTGGTTTATAATTGTTCCATCTAATTCTACAAATTCTTTAAACTCAACTTGTGAATCTATTAATTTAAATTTACATACTTGCGTTAGAGTTTTAAGCTGTTTCATAATCGTTTCTGCATTTTCATCGAATTCGTATTTAGTACCTGCTACATATAAATTATTTTCATTTGCATACACTGTATCTCCAATTCCTAAAAAACTTTGAACCTTTACTTCTTCATTTTTGTTTACATTAAATCCAGCAATATTTAAATATTGTTTAATATTTTCATTTTCAATATAATACATATCCTCATAATTTACAAGTTTTTCTGTATTTCCTGCAATTGAATCTTTATATGTTGGTCTCAAATTTTCACTATCAGTATCTATTGTTTGATTTGTAATTATATAAACATTTTCATCAATCATTCTAGAAGATACATAATTTCCTTCTAATTCTAGTTCTCTTTCTTTTACTACATTTGACTTATCCTCTACATTGTATAGTCTTACTTTTGTTAATGTTTGCGGAATATTATAACTAATAGCATCTGAATTTATAATTTCTGTGCTATATATGGCTGTTTGTTTTTGAGTAATAGCAATTAATTTATTTCCATTTACATATATTTCTTGTACACCGCCATAACCAGCGCCATCTTCTTCTAGTTTAATTTCCGCTACTTGGTTTAAATTTGCATCTACTATAACTACTCTATTATTTATCCCAGAATAATATATATAATTTCCATCTGTTTTTACAATATCTGCTTCATCTATACCATCTTCTTGCAAATTTGTTTTTGAAAATTCGTTCTCAGATTTTCTTACCTCTGCTTGATTTGCTATTAAAGAATCTGTGGTAGCTTCATAATATTGATCATTAATAATACTTGTTTCTTGTGCTACTGATAAAATGCTTTTTAAATTTTCTTCATTTTCAACAGATTTAATTTTTGAATTCATTTTTGCAATTGGTTGATTTTTGTATATAGAATTTGCAAAATTATTTTTATTATTATTTTCAGCAATTAAAAATGTACAAGATATTACAAAAATCATTATTATTGCTACATTTGCTAGTTTAAAGTAAAACGATTTTTTTGGTTTTTCTTGTATTTTACTTAAAACACTTCTTTTTAAATATTCATCTGCTTTTAACTTATCTATTGATTTTATATACTGTTCTTTGTTAGTCATCATCTTCCCCTCCTTCTAGCATATTTTTTAATTTTTTCCTTGCTCTTAATAACCATGTTTTTATTGTTGTTTCTTTTGTATTTAAAATTCTACTTATTTCTTTA
>CAMMLS010000055.1 GCA_946497775.1 uncultured Clostridium sp. | reverse complement strand
GAGTTTTAAAAATTCTAACTTTACATTTCTAATTTGACTTTGACTTAGTAACCTCTTAAAATTAATAGTGAAGATATAACAATATCTTACATTTTTTTAGGAGGGATTATCATGTGTCTTAATTTAACACAACAAAAATTAAAAATCGATAATGTAAATAGTTCTAAATTACATTACCAATTAATACTAAAGAAATATTTTAATTACTTGATTTCAAAAAAACTTACTAAACATACAATTTTGGTTTCGAAATCCGAGATAAAGAAGTTTCTAGAATACTTAATAAAAGTTAATGTTAAGCAACTATCTAAAATTACAAATGAAAATATTTTTAATTACATTTCTACTTTAAATAAGTATAAAGCTAATACTAAAAGTAGTAAAGTTTCTAAGATTAGACTTTTTTTAAAATTTGCTTATGTATATGGTTTTACAACCTCTGATTTTTCTTCTGTTGTACCTAAAGTAAAAATTAATCATAATTCTGTTGTTCACCATACTATCTGGAATTCAGAAGAAATTATTAAAATATTTAAATCAATTAATACTAGTACTAACGTAGGAAAAAGAGATTATGCAATGTTAATGCTCATATCCCATTTGGGTTTAAGACTTTCTGATGTTAAAAATCTTAAATTTGAAAATATTAATTGGAAGATGAATGTTATTAATATAAATCAAAGTAAAACTCAAAAATTTGTATCACTTCCACTAACAAATGATGTTGGAAATTCATTAATTGATTATATAAAAAATGGGCGTCCTAATGTTAATACTAAATATATTTTTTTAACAGATAATGGCAACCCTTTTGGCAGTAGAGATAATATATCTGTTTCCTTTAAAAAATATCTAAAACTTGCAGGTATTGATATTTCAGATAAAAAATATATTGGAGTATATACATTAAGACATTCTCTAGCAACTACATTATTACAAAAAAGGACTTCATTGTCAACAATTTCTTCAATTTTAGGTCACACTGATATTAATAATACAGCCATTTATCTTAAAGTTGATGTTACATCTCTTAGAGAATGTTGCTTAGATTTGGAGGTGTAACTTATGGCAAATAAATATATTTTTAATAGTCATTTTAAAGCTGATATTCAAAAATTTTTGGATTTAAAACATTCTTTAGGATATAAATATGCTTTAGAGGAAATATTACTTTCGCAATTTGATAAGATGTGTATTTTTAAATATCCAGAAGAAAAAGTTTTAACGCAAATTATTGTAATGGATTGGGCTACTGCTAGAAAAAATGAATCTAATTCTTCTATAGGAAATAGAATTGTAACTATTAGAGAATTTGCTAAATATTTGAATAATACAGGTAAATATGCTTTTGTAATTCCTACTACATATATTCCTAAAAAGAAAAAATATCAATCATATATTTACACTAATTATGAATTACAAAAAATTTTTGACATTATTGATAATAAAAAATTTAATTGTCGCTATAAAAATTGTTACATTGTTTATCCTGTACTTTTTAGAATATTGTATTGTTGTGGATTACGAATTTCAGAAGCATTACATCTTAAAGTTAAAGATGTGGATTTACAAAATGGCATTATTTATGTTTATGAATCCAAAAACAATACTGATAGATTAGTACCTATTTCAGAAAAATTAAAAAATATTTGTATTAAATATTTCAATAAACTACATTTATCTTCAGCTAAAAATGACTTTTTCTTTTTTACAAAAAATTCTCAAACTCAAATAGGTCAATCTGCTATTCATACTTCTTTTAGAAAAATCTTAGCTTTGGCAGGTATTGAAAAATCTAAACTAAATAATCCAAGGATACATGATTTTAGACATACTTTTGCTATTAACTGTTTAAAAAAATTTATTAGTGAAAATAAAGATCTAAATGCATATTTGCCAATTTTAAAAACATATATGGGACATTCCAAATTTAAAAGTACTGAATATTATTTGAAACTCACAAGTGATATGTTTCCAGATATTTTACTAAAGTTTAATTCATATATTGAAGATGCAATTCCCAATATAGGTGGTGAATGTTATGAAAAATAAATTATCGTACTATCTTCAAGTATATCTTAATGAATACTTACCTATACAAAGAAATTTTAGTAACCATACAGTATCATCATATAAATATACTTTTAATGCCTTTCTTAAATTTTGTATATCTGTCAAAAATATGAGCATAAAGAATATTTCTTTAGATACTTTTAATAGAGACATAATAATTGAGTTTCTAGATTATTTAGAGCATAAGAAAAATAATTCTATTTCAACAAGAAATAATCGACTAAAAAACATAAAAGCTTTTTTAAAATTTGTATACCCAAATGAATCTACTAGAATTTTACAATTTCAAAATATTCTTGATATTCCACTTAAAAAAATATCAGAAAAACCAATGGAATATATGACTGTTGAAGTTCTTAAATTACTATTAAAGCAACCTGATTTAGACACAGTTATTGGTAGGCGCGATTTAACTATACTTGCAACTCTTTATGACACAGGAGCAAGAGTCTCTGAACTCATCAATCTTAAAGTTAGAGATATTAGATTTGATACTAATTCTACAACTGTAAAACTTACTGGTAAAGGTAATAAAACTAGAATTGTTCCAATTATAGGAAATACTTCAAATTTAATAAAGCAATATCTTTTAGAACATAATTTAAAGGATAAATATGATGAATACATATTTGTTAATAAATATAATTATCCTTTAACTAAAGTAGGAATTAAATATATTATTGAAAAATACAGAATCATGGCAGAGAAAGAATCTCCTATCATCCCAAAGAATATTTTTCCACATATGTTTAGGCATTCAAAAGCTATGCACCTATTAGAATCTGGTGTAAATTATGTATATATTAGGGATTTTCTTGGTCATAGCAATATAAAAACTACTGAAATTTATGCAAGAATTAGTATTGAGCAAAAGAAAAAGGTATTGGATTCAGTATATTCTGAAAATGTACCTATAAACGAAATTTGTTCATGGAATAAGGATAAAGATTTATTAACATATTTGATGGAATTATAAGAAATGAAATGTAAAGTTAGAATTTTTAAAACTCAGTTATTTCAATCATTTTAAAATTCAACTTTACATTTCTTTTAACTTTACATTCTAACACAAATGTAAAGCATTACATTTGTGTTAGGACTTATGACAAGGTCAAAGTCCTGTAAAAAATACTTCGTATTTTTATGG
>CAMMLS010000054.1 GCA_946497775.1 uncultured Clostridium sp. | reverse complement strand
GCTTATTTTTCTTGTTTTATTTTCTCCTTTTCCCTCTATTCCGATGTTTTAAAAGCTTTTATTTTTTAGAATATTATTAATTTTACTATCTAGTTTTATATATTCTTAATTGTTTTTTGCTTCTTTAAGATATTGTTTTCATTAATGACATTTTTTTACTTTTTGGCATACTCATTTTTGCTAATATTTTTGCTTTTGTCAATTTCCAGAATATTACTTTTTTCTTTTCTTACATGTGGATTATTTTTGTATCATTTTACTTTTTCTTCTTTTTTTATTTTATTTTTTATATTTATTTTTAATTTATAATTTGATTAGTATTAAATTATAATTAAAAATTATTATTTAATTTTTTTTGTTACTTAAAATTTTTTTACTATTCTTATTATATATAAATTATTTATTATATTATTTAAAAAATAAAATATATTTTTTATTTTACTTTTTAATTTTAAAATTTCTAATATTTAATTCTTAAATTTTTTTTTATTCTTTTAGTTATTTTTACATTTTATTATTATTATTTATATTTTATTTTTTACTTTATAATTTATTTTTATATTTATTTAATTTTATTTTAATAAAAAAATATCACAGATTTTATTTATTATCTGTGATATTTTTATTATTTTTATTTTATTATTTTGTTTCGTCTTCTCCTGTTTTTTCAGATATTTTTTCTATACTTACTACTTTTCCTTCATTTGTCCTCATAAGTGTTACACCTTGTGTTGATCTTCCTAGTATGCTAATTCCTCCTACATTTAGTCTAATAATTGTTCCTGTATCGGTTATTAGCATAACATCGTCTGTTTCATTTACTATTCTTATTCCTACTATATTTCCTGTTTTTGGAGTTATTTTATATGTTATAACTCCTTTTCCTCCTCTTGTTTGTACCCTGTATTCTTCTAATTCTGTTCTTTTTCCAAATCCATTTTCTGTTATTGCAAGTAAGGTTGCTTTACTTCCACTAACAATTGATTCCATTCCTATTACTTCATCGTCATCATTTAATCTAATTCCTATAACACCTTGTGATTTCCTTCCCATTGGTCTTACATTTTTTTCGTCAAATGTTATAGACATACCACCTTTGGTTACAAGAACTACATTATCTTCTCCATCTGTTAATCTAACATCAATAACTTCATCGTCATCTCGTAATGTTATTGCTTGTAGTCCTGTTTTTCTTGCTGAATTGTATTCCATTATTGGTGTTTTCTTTATAAATCCTTTTCTTGTGCCAAATAGTAAATACTTACCTTCTGCAAAGTTTGGTATTGTAATTATAGCAGATACTTTTTCTCCTGCATCTAGGCTAAGTAGATTTACTATTGCAGTACCTTTTGCAGTTCTTCCTGCTTCTGGTATTTCGTATCCTTTAAGTTTATAAAGTTTTCCTTTATTAGAGAAGAATAAAACAGTATCATGAGTTGAAGCTGTAAATATTTCTTTAACAAAATCTTCTTCCCTTGTAGAAATACCTGTAATTCCTTTTCCACCTCTTTTTTGACTCTTATATGTATCTACTGGCATTCTTTTTATATATCCAAAATGTGTTAAAGCTATAACTGTTTGTTCTTCTTTAATTAAGTCTTCTACATTAATTTCTCCTTCTGCTGCAACTATTTTTGTTTTTCTTTCATCTCCAAATTTTTCTTTTATTTCTAATAACTCTTCTTTTATAATTTCTAGAACTAGTCTTTCACTACCTAAAACTTCTTTTAAATGTGCAATTAATTTTAAAAGTTCGTTATATTCTTCTTCTATTTTTTCTCTTTGCAATCCAGATAATGTTTTTAATCTCATATCTAATATAGCTTGTGCTTGAATATCTGTTAAACCAAATCTTTGCATTAATCTTTCTTTTGCATCATCATATGATGACCTAATAATATTAATAACTTCATCTATATTATCTATTGCTATTCTTAAACCTTCTAAAATGTGAGCTCTTGCTTCGGCTTTATCTAGTTCAAATTTTGTTCTTCTAATAACAACATCTTCTCTATGTTCAATATAGTAATCTAAGCATTGTCTTAGAGTTAATATCTTAGGCTCTCCATTTACTAGTGCTAACATTATAATTCCAAAAGTATCTTGCATTTGTGTGTTTTTATATAATTGATTTAAAACAACTTGTGGATTAGCATCTCTTTTAAGCTCAATTACTATTCTTACTCTATGCTCCCTGTCAGATTCATCGCGTAAATCTGATATTCCTTCTATTCTTTTTTCTCTAACAAGGTTTGCAATATTTTCTATTAATTTAGCTTTATTTACTTGATATGGAAGTGAAGAAACAATAATTCTTTGTCTATTATTATTGCCTTCTTCTATTTCTGCCTCTCCTCTTACAGTAATTTTACCTTTACCAGTAGTATATGCTTGTTTAATACCCTCTCTACCAAGAATAATACCTTCTGTTGGAAAATCAGGTCCTTTTATAATTTTCATTAAATCTTCATCTGTAACATTATCTTCATCTATTATTTTAATAATTCCATTAATAATTTCTGTCAAATTATGTGGTGGAATATTTGTAGCCATACCAACAGCAATACCAGAAGAACCATTAATTAAAAGTGTTGGTATTTTAGAAGGAAGTACTGTTGGTTCTTGCAATCTATCATCATAGTTTGGCATAAAATCTACTGTATTTTTTTCTATATCTGTTAGCATATACTCAGCTATTTTAGACATTCTAGCTTCTGTATACCTCATAGCAGCTGCTCCGTCACCATCTATTGATCCAAAATTTCCATGCCCATCTATTAACATATATCTTAAAGAAAAGTCTTGTGCCATTCTAACCATTGCATCATAAACCGAAGCATCACCATGTGGGTGATATCTTCCTAGAACAGAACCAACTGTATTAGCACACTTTCTATAAGGCTTGTCTGATGTAATTCCATCTTCGTACATAGCGTACAAAATTCTTCTGTGAACTGGTTTTAAACCATCGCGAACATCTGGCAAAGCACGTGAAACAATAACACTCATAGCATAATCAATATATGCTGTTCTCATCTCTTCATCAATGTCACGTTCAATAATATTTTCTTGTAGTTCGTCCATTTTTTTACCTCTTTTCCGTTAAATCTACTTCCCTTGTATTATACTAAACCGTAAGCAAATTTGCAAGTGAATTTAAATTTTATAATTAAAAAAAATCAAGATTTACAATTTAAAATTTTTAATATTTTTTTACTAATTTTGACAACATTCGACATGCAATATCATTTAAAATT
>CAMMLS010000053.1 GCA_946497775.1 uncultured Clostridium sp. | reverse complement strand
CAATATACTACGATTTTTTTATAAAACTTTGTTTCACATCATTGACATATATACACTATTTTAGACAAATTCCGACTTTGCATATTGACTTTTAATATTGAATTATGATATTATTTTTTAATAAGTATTTGCATACTTATTAAAAGAGTAATTTTAGGAGGTAATAAAAAATGTCAAGATTAGAAGGAACAAAAACACAAAAAAACTTAATGGAAGCTTTCGCAGGAGAATCACAAGCGAGAAATAAATATACATATTTTGCAAGTAAAGCAAAAAAAGAAGGATATGAGCAAATAGCTGCAATATTCTTAGAAACAGCTGATAATGAAAAAGAACATGCAAAATTATGGTTTAAATTATTACAAGAAAATGAAGATATAGCTTCAACAGCTGAAAATTTAGTAGCAGCAGCAGAAGGTGAGAATTATGAATGGACAGATATGTACGACAGATTTGCAAAAGAAGCAAAAGAAGAAGGATTTAACGATATTGCATATCTTTTCGAGGCTGTTGGAAAAATAGAAAAAGAACATGAAGAAAGATATAAAAAATTATTAGAAAATGTAAAAGATGGCCTAGTATTTAGCAAAGACGGAGACGCAATCTGGAAATGTAGAAATTGTGGACATATTGTTATAGGAAAACAAGCACCAGAAATATGCCCAGTTTGCAAACATCCAAAAGCTTTCTTTGAATTAAAAGCAGAAAATTACTAAAATATAAGCGGAATTTAAATTCCGCTTATATTTTTTATGAAAACATTATATTGACTTTTGCATTTTTATGTTATATATTAGTGGCAAATAGAGGTGATTTTATGAGACATTCTGCCGAAAATAATCAAAATTCAGAATATAAGATTATAGTAGTTGATGATGAAATTGGAATTATCGATTCTTTATCAATTTTCTTAAAACGTTCTGGATACAATTTTACAGGTGTTACAAACCCACTAGAAGCCATTGAAAGAGTAAGAAATGAACATTTTGATTTAATGCTTTTAGACTTTATAATGACACCTATTCATGGTGACCAAGTAATTGAAGAAATAAGGAAATTTAATAAAGAATTATATATTTTATTACTTACTGGTCACAAAGATTTGGCTCCTCCTCTTGAAACTATAAGAAAATACGATATTCAAGGTTATTGCGAAAAAAGTGATAAATTTGATCAATTGTTATTACTTGTGGAGTCTGGAATTAAATCAATTGCACAAATGAAGTTAATTAAAAAAATTAATACTGAATTAAAAGATACATATGAACAATTAGAAAAATCATATATGGAAAGTATAGAAGTTTTAAGGCAGACTGTTGACGCAAAAGACCCCTATACACGAGGTCATTCAGATAGAGTCTCAGATTATTCTGTTCTTATTGGAAAGAAATTAGGTCTTGGCGAAAAAGATTTAAAAACTCTAAAAATTGGTGGCCTATTCCATGATATTGGTAAAATAGGAGTACCTGATAATATTTTATTAAAACCTGGTAAATTAACTGATGATGAGTATTCAGAAATTAAAAATCATCCATCCATTGGTGCTCATATATTATCTACTGCTACAATTTTTTCAGATTTAATACCAATAGTTAAGCATCATCATGAAAGATATGATGGTCGTGGGTATCCTAGCAAACTACAAGGAACTGAAATACCATATTTAGCAAGAATTGCAGCTGTTGCAGATACCTATGATGCAATGACATCTAAAAGACCATATAGGGATGCTCTTTCTCTTGACTTTGTAAAAGAGGAAATTAAGAGATGCTCAGGAACACAATTTGATCCAGAAATTGCAAAAGTTTTCTTGGATTTACTAGAAAATAATTATGATGAAATTGAAAAGATACAAAATAGTTATTATTAAAAAAAAGGGGGAATTTTATGAAAGCAAAAGATTTTAGAAAAATTGCTCGACAAAACTTAGAAGGTAAATGGGGAAAAGCTGTTTTAATTGGTATTGTTTATTTAATAGTTATATGGTTAATAGGATTTACAATGGCTTTATTTTCAACAACCCCACTTGCAATACTAGGCACTATACTTTATTTATTAATACTTCCACCTCTTAGTTTTTCGCTTGCAGTTCAATATTTAAAACTATATAATGGTGAACCTATAAAAATATTTTCATTTATAGATTGGTCTACTACAAATTTTGGAAAATCATGGAAGGTTGCTCTTCACATTGTTAAAAAATTAATTGCACCTATTATTTTAATTGTAGTATTTGCTTTTCTTGCAGTATTTTCAACAACAGCAGGAATTGTATCTGTTATAGCAAATGGACCATCTCTTTCAGATTCAATTTTAGCTATGGGATTTGCTACTATTGGATGGATAGGCTATACAATTAGTGCTATATGGGGAGTTGTAAAAGCATATTTTTATATATTAACACCATATTTACTTGAAGAAAATAAAGATTTAACTGCAAAAGAAATTGTAAATAAGAGCCAAGAATTAATGAAAGGTCACAGATGGAAATTATTCTGCTTAGCCTTATCTTTTATAGGATGGTTTATTCTTTCTGCATTTACATTTGGAATAGGATTATTATTTGTTATACCTTATATGCAAATGGCATTTGTAGCATTCTATAAAGAAAAAGCTGGACTTCTTACAGATGAGCAAAAACAAGATTAATAAAAAAAGATATCTATTTTATCACTTCAATAAAATAGATATCTTTTCTTTTTATATTTTCATACTTAATTTTACTTTTTGTCTTTCTTTGTCAATTCCAATTACCTTAACTTTTACAATATCTCCTACTGAAACTACTTCTGATGGATTTTTTATATATCTATCTGACATTTCTGATATATGTACTAGTCCATCATGTTTTACACCAATATCTACAAATGCCCCAAAATCAATTACATTTCTAACAGTTCCTGTAAGAATCATTTCCTCTTGTAAATCTTCAAATTTTAGTACATCTGAACGTAATATTGGTTTTGGCAAGTCTTCTCTTGGATCTCTTCCTGGTTTTGATATTTCTGATATTATGTCTTTTAATGTAAGTTCCCCTATTCCTAATTCTACTGATAATTCTTTTGTATTTACTTGTTTTAATTTTTCTTTTATTTCTTCTAATTTATTTTTATCTTTTATATCTTTTTTATCATAACCTATTTTTTCTAATAGTTTTTCTGCCGCTTCATAGCTTTCTGGATGTACTGCTGTTATTTCAAGTGGATTTGTGCCATCAAATATTCTTATAAAACCTGCACATTGTTCAAATGCTACTTTTCCAAGTTTAGGTACTTTTAATAATTCTTTTCTTGATTTTAATTTTCCATTCTCATCTCTATATTTTACAATATTTTTTGCAATTGTATTATTAACTCCTGCTACATATGATAAAAGCGAAGGAGTTGCTGTGTTAACATCTACTCCAACTGAGTTTACTGCATCTTCTACCACACCTGTTAGGCTTTCGCTTAGTCTTTTTTGATTTACATCATGCTGATATTGCCCAACACCTATTGCTTTTGGATCTATTTTTACTAGTTCTGCAAGTGGGTCTTGAAGTCTTCTTGCAATTGATATTGCTCCTCTTAATGATACATTTATATCTGGATATTCTTCTGTTGCAAGTTTTGATGCTGAATATACAGATGCTCC
>CAMMLS010000052.1 GCA_946497775.1 uncultured Clostridium sp. | reverse complement strand
GGTGGTATTTATATATGGAAACCTTAAAAGATAAAATATTTGAAATGTTTTATATTAAGCATTTAAAAGTAAAAGATATAGCAGAAAGAGAAAAAGTTTCTTCAGCATATATAACAAAAGTTGTAAAAACAGATGTAAGGTATAAAACAGAAAAAGCATTTAGAAAAAATAAATCAAAAGAAAAAAGGAAATTAGCTCAAAATAAATTTAATAAACAAAAGAGAGAAAAGCAAAGAATTGAAGATAATTATGCTTTTGTACAAGAACAACATAAAGAAGCATCACGAGAATTATCAAAAAGCAAGAGATTGAGTGATGAAAATTATAGAAAATGGAATAAAAGTGCTTATACATATAACCCTTCAAAACACAGATACGAGTTTGATAAAACTCTTGGTCGTTCTTATGATGTACCAAAATATATAAAAGAAAGGTAAGTAAATTATGGAACAAAAATTATTAAAAGTTTTTCAGTTAGCAGATAGATTAAATACTAAACAAAGTAAGATATATGCAGAAATTAACTATACTGCTAATGATAGTCAAAAATTAGAAATATGTATTAGACGAAAAAAAGATTTTTCTTATATTGAAAAATGTGAAATTTGTATTCAAGAAAATTCAGAAATTAGATGGGACAATATTATTACATTGTTTGAAACTTTTATTGGAGGTGTCAAAGATGAATAAAAAAGAAGCTGTTGCTTATGCACAAGTTGCGCTTGATTATATGCAAAGTTCTAAATATACTGGCGAAATTAATCCTGCGACACTTGGTGTGGAAATGAAACAATGTTTTAAATTGTATCCTAGAAATATTATACAAAACATTGCTGATTCTCAAAGTTGGGCTAGAAATAAATTACAAAAAATTAAAGATGGATGTGATATAGATGCAAAATAATGATGAAAAAATAGGATTAAATATTAGTGAAGCAGCAAATTTAATGGGAATAAGTAAAAACTTAATGGGTGAACTAGTAAAATATCCTGATTTTCCCTGTATAAAATTTAAAAGAAGAATTGTCATTAACAAAAAAATGTTGCAAGAGTGGTTTGATGAAAACTCTGGAAGATTTTTTACTTAAATATTGCTTATATTTTTATATTAATATATAATAGAGAATATTAAATATTGTGCTTTTTACCTTTAATGTTCTCTATTTTTGAATGGGGGAAAAAATAATGGCAAAAACTTCACAAAAAGAGCCTGTTAAAAAAAAGAGAAATACAAGAGGAATGGGATCAATACGACAAAAAAATGGAGGATATGAAGGAAGAATTACAGTTAAAGTAAATGGTAAATCCAAACAAATATCATTATTTAATAAAGACAAAAGAGTTTTAGTTCAAGAAATGATACGAGTTAAGCAAGAGTCTAATGAAAATGCTTATATAGAAAAAGACAAAATCACATTAGAAGAATGGCTTAAAAAATGGGTTCGTATTCACAAAAGACCTTTTGTTACAGCTAGAACTCTACAAGGGTACATTGAAAAAATAAATGCTAATATTATTCCACATTTAGGTAGTTATCCAATGCAATCTTTAGATAGACTTATTTTGCAAGAGTATTTCTCTAATTTATCAACAGGTAATGAAAAAAAATCAATAAAAAAATATTCTCCTAAAACAATAAGGGAGATAAAAAGTATTTTAAATATGGCTTTTGCGGATGCTGAAATAGACAAAATTGTTAAATATAATCCTATTCCAACTATTCGCACACCTAAAGTTAGAAAGAAAAAGAAAACACCTACATTATCACCAACTGAACAGCAAGAATTAATGAATATCTTGCTATCTGAACAAAATGGGCTATGTTACATTTTTATTTTAAACACAGGATTAAGGCCAGGTGAAAATGGAGGTATTAAATGGAAACATTATAGTTACAAAGAATCTAATATAAAAGTTAGAGATAATTATGGTAAAATTACCTATTATGATGATAATTTTAAAAAAATCGAATCTACTTATGAGGAAAAAGATTTGAAAACAGCATCAAGTTATAGAACTATTCCGTTACAAAAATGGCTAAATGAATTGATGCATTTGTTTATGCTATCTGAAATGAAACAAAAAGGATATACAAGCAAAGAACAAATGGAAGATAACTACATTTTTGTTAATAATTTAGGAAATCCTTTAAGTAGTGATTATCTATGGGATACTTTAGATAGAATGTTAAAAAGGCATGACTTTAAACATGTTAGTGTTTACCAGTTAAGACATTTATTTGCAACAAGATGTGTAGATGTTCATATTCCGATAAATCAAGTTCAACAATATTTAGGACATACTCTAGGAAGTACAACTGTTGATTTTTATGTTGATTATGATGAAGAAACAAACAAAAAGGAAATTGAAAAATTAGAAACAATAAATAATATAAATGTTTTACCTGAAAAACTAAAAGATATATCATCTGTTCTTTTAATGGGACAAAAAGTAATTTAAAGGGACATTAAAGGGACATAGTTGAAATATATATATTTTAATAATAAAATAGTATGCTTATATTGGTTGAGAGAGTAAGGTTACAAAGAAATTAAAAAACATAAAAAAACAGGTATATCGCCGGGCTCATAACCCAAAGGTCGTAAGTTCGAGTCTTGCCCCCGCAACCAACTTTAAAAATAGACATTCTTTTTATATTATGAATGTCTATTTTTTTAAGCTAAACCACAATCTTGTCCTTTATATCTTCATATTTTGAGTCCCCTATTCCTTTAACATTTTGTATATCCTCTATTGAATTAAAATTTCCATTTTCTACTCTAAAGTCAATAATTCTTTGAGCTAGAGCTGGTCCTATTCCTGGTAAACTATCTAATTCAGCTTGACTTGCTGTATTTATATTCACTTTTGCTTCCTCCTTATTATAACTTGTGCTTTCATTTCCTGTATTTGCACTATTGTCATTCATAGTTTCTCCATTTTTTCCAATAATATACTGTGATATTTTTTCATTTTTGTTAGGTATATATATTTTTTGCCCATCCTGTAACTCATAGGCTAAGTTAACTTGCGATAAGTCTGCCTCTTTTGTTTCTCCTCCTGCTTCTTTTATAGCGTCTACTATTCTTGCACCTTTCTTTAAATATATTACACCTTCTTTTTTTACTTCTCCTGTTATATGCACAACTATTGTTTCTTCAATATTTGCAGTTTCGTTTGTTTTTGATTGCTCATTTTCCACAATGTTTTCACTTTTATTTTGTTCTTCTTCGTTTTCAGCACCATCCAGTAAAGTATTAAAGTCTATTTCACTAGAGGACTCTTTTATATTTTCGTAAATTAAATATGCTATAAACAGTATTAGAATAACTACTACTATTATTATTTTCTTTTTATCTTTTAACATAGTTCTAACCTCCTTTAATTGTTGTATATGTAAATAGATACGTATTGCTTCTTTTTGACGTCAATTCTATTTAATTTTATTGCTAAAATGTATTGAATTTTTTATAGTTTTAATATATAGTAATATATATTTTTTTAAAGTTGTTTATTTATACAGGATTGGAGGGTCTTATGAAACAACTTAAATCGATACTAATTTTGACTATTATTGTTTTGTTATTACTGCCAGCAAGTTTATCTTTGGCTGTAGATATAGATACAAGTGATTATAACCCAGATAATTTAACCACAAATTCGGATTCAATTATTTTAATGGATGCTAAAACAGGCAATATTTTATATTCTAAAAATGCATATGAGAAAAAATATCCTGCAAGTACAACTAAACTAATGACAGCAATTTTAACTCTTGAAAATTGTAAATTAACTGATGTTGCTACAGTAAGCCATAATGCTATTTTTTCTGTTCCAGTTGGATATTCGCACGCTAGCTTGCAAGAGGGTGAACAACTTACTATTGAACAATTACTTAATGTTTTACTAATTCCTTCTGCTAATGATGCTGCTTTTGTATTAGCAGAACATATAGCTGGTTCAGTAGATGCATTTTCTACAATGATGAATAATAAAGCTAAAGAAAAAGGCTGTTTAAATACTAATTGTGTAAACCCTA
>CAMMLS010000051.1 GCA_946497775.1 uncultured Clostridium sp. | reverse complement strand
ATTATAAGTATTTCAGCATTAACTATTTTTAACAAAGAAAGTAGTTGGTGTTCTATATATTCTATTATAGGTATTATTATATTTGTAATAGGTTTAGTAAGAAATTTAAAAAAGTTTAAGAAAATACAAAAAATAGGTATTGGAATAGTCTTATTTATAGGGATATTTGGAATATTCTATATAGCTGATTATTTGGGGGTAAAAACAAATAATAGACCACCAATTTATAACTATGAAATAGAAACAACATTTAGAGAAACAAAAGAAATTGCCTATTATAGTTTGTTCTATAATGTATATAGAATTAATGCAGATACAACAAACGAATATTATGTTATTGATGAGAGAAAAGAATATAATTTTGATACTATGCCAATTACACCATTTAATAGAAATAAAAGTGGTATAGATAATATTTTAAAATATCAAAACAAATATGTTGGAAATAATAGTAATACTGGAAACTTAATAAGTAATTTGCCACTTTCTGAATATGGATATGTGTTTGAAATAGACTCAAATAACTTAGGTTTAACGATAGATTATCATATTACAGATTGGTATATAAATGATGAAATGTATGTAGAAAGAGCTTTAGTATATAATTCTGTTGCATTATTTTCTTTAATAGATAACTTACAATATATAACCTTTAATTTTACAGGAAATAGTTACACAATTAAAAGAGAAAAAGTTCAAGAACTATATCCTAATTATAGCAATATAAATGAAAATGGCATAAATAAAGATAACTTTAATATTTATTTAGAGAATAAAATGAATGATGATGTATTTATAAAGAACATATTTAATAAACTTTTTGTATAAATTACAATTTATAAGGAGAACCATTATAAATTCTCTTTTTTTATTTGCTGATTTGATAAATTAATCTAATTATGATAATATCTGGAATAGAAAAATAAAAAAAATATAGGAGGTATTGTTTATGATTAAATTAGTTTTAGTAAGACACGGACAAAGTGCGTGGAATTTGGAAAATAAATTTACTGGATGGACTGATGTACCATTATCAGAAAAGGGTATTGAAGAAGCAAAAGAGGCTGGAAGAATATTAAAAGAAAAAGATTTTCATTTTGATATTGCCTTTACATCAGTTTTAAAAAGAGCAGAAGATACATTAGACTATATATTAAAAGAAATGGGAGAAGAAAATATAGAAATTAAAAGAAGTTGGAAGTTGAATGAAAGACATTATGGGGCATTACAAGGACTAAATAAAGATGAAACAAGAGAAAAATATGGAGCAGAACAAGTATTATTATGGAGAAGGAGTACAAATGTAAGACCACCAGAATTAGAGGTAACAGACGAAAGGTATCCAGGAAATGATCCTAAATATAAAGAATTAACAGAAAATGAATTACCTAAAACAGAAAACTTGTTAGACACTATAAAAAGAGTTTTAGAATATTGGAATACAGATATTAAACCTGAAATAGAAAAAGGAAAGAGAGTAATTATAGCAGCACACGGAAATAGCTTGAGAGGTTTAATAAAATATTTAGATAATATTAGTGATGAAGATATTATAAAATTAGAATTACAAACAGGAAATCCAATTTGCTATGAGTTAGATGATAATTTAAAACCAATTACACATTATTATTTAAAAGAAAATAAATAAGTTGTAGGAGATGAAAATGAAAGAAATATATCCAGAACAGATGCAAATGAAATATAGTGATGAATACAAAAGCATACTAACAATGTATGATGGAAAGGAATTAAGTCAAATGACCTTTTATCATATATTTCCTGGATTGGATTTAATATATAATAAATTTAATACAAATATTTCTCCAACAAGCAGAAATGATATAGAAAGAGAATATGTTGAAATTAATTACTGTAAAAGAGGAGTATTTGAATGTACTATGTCAGAGGGAAAATCGCTTTTTTTAGGAGAAGGAGAAATTGCAGCTAACATCAATAAAATACAAAGATTAAAATCTATTTTTACAAAAGGTTATTATGAAGGAACTGAAATTTTAATTGATATAGATGAATTTGAAAAAAATATTCCTGAAATATTTAAACCGATAATAAACAATATAAAAGAATTAAAAAATATATTACTGAATAATGAAATGGGAGTAATTTTAAAACCAATAAAAGAAATGATCCATATATTTGATGAACTATATTATATAAATCCAGATGAAAATAAATTATATGCACAAATAAAAGTATTGGAATTGTTATTGGTATTTACAGCCATTCCAATCAATAATGAAAATAAGAAAAAAAGATATATAGAAAAAGAACAGGTAGATAAAATAAAAAAAATACACAATGAGTTAATTTCAAATTTAGATAAAAAAATAACAATAGAGATGCTTTCTAAAAAATATAATATAGGAACAACACCACTTAAAATATATTTTAAAGAAATATATGGAGAACCAATTTATACATATTTAAAAGATTATAAAATACATAGAGCATTACATTTATTAGAAGAAACAGACAAAAGTATTAGTGAAATTGCAGGAATAGTAGGATATGATAATAGTAGCAAATTTGCAAAAGTATTTAAAGACAAAATGGGATGCACACCAACAGAATATAAAAAACAAAAAGTCCATTTGGAGCATCAAAGACTGTTTGGGGTAGAAATAAAACAATAAAAGTTATATAAAGATAGGTGATATTTTAATAATACACCTATTTTTTGTGATTAAAATAGGTGTTAGAAAGAAGGGAGAGTTTTGAAAAACAATAATTTTAAAGAATTAATGTCTTATGCTGGAAAGTATAAAATACTAACATATTTATCACTTGTTTTAGGTGCTATTAGTGGAATTTTAGCATTAGTACCATTTATTTATATATGGCTTATCATAAAAGAGGTCATAGAAGTTATGCCTAACTTCACAGATGCAACGAATATGATACATAATGGTTGGATGGCGGTTATATTTGCTTTACTTGCAATGATTGTAAATTTTTCTGCTCTAATGTGTTCACACTTGTCTGCATTTAGAATTGCATCAAATATGAGAATAAAATTATTAAAACACATAACAAAATTGCCAATCGGAAAAATTGACGATATTGGCACAGGAAAGTTAAGAAAAATAGTATCAGAAGCAACTGGAGCAACAGAAACATATTTAGCTCATCAATTACCTGATATGTCAGTAGCAATAGCAACTCCAATATGTATGATTGTTTTACTATTTATATTTGATTGGAAGTTAGGGCTAGTAAGTTTAATTCCAACAGTTTTGGGATTTTTAGCAATGTCAAAAATGGTTGGAAAAGCAATGCAAGACGATATGAAAAGCTATCAAGACTCATTGGAGGATATGAATAATCAAGCAGTAGAGTATGTAAGAGGTATGCCTGTTGTAAAAACTTTTGGACAGAGTGTATATACATTTAAAAAATTTAAGAGTTCTATTGATAATTATGATAATTTTTGTATATCATACACTAAAAAAGCAAGAAAGCCTATGCTACAATTTCAAACTTTTATAAATAGTGTATTTGCATTTCTAATAGCAGTTACCTTAATAATAGTAGGTAGAGGAACAATAGATCAAACATTTTTCCTAAATCTATTATTCTATATTATTTTTACTCCAGTAATTAGTACAACATTAAGTAAAGTAATGTTTATGAGTGAAAATAAAATGTTAGTTGCTGATAGTTTGCAGAGAATACATAGTATTTTAGATATTAAACCACTAAGTAATAATGAAAATAAAGTAAATATCAAAGATAATTCTATTGAATTAAAAAATGTAAAATTCAAATATGAAAATAGCAAATCTAATGCTATCGATGGAATATCTTTAAAAATAAAGTCAAATCAAACAGTAGCATTAGTTGGACCTTCTGGTAGTGGTAAGTCAACACTCGCAAATCTTATTTCAAGATTTTATGATATAGATAGTGGAAAAATTTTAATTGGTAATGTGAATGTAAAAGATATAGAAAAGAAAGAACTTATGAACACAATATCTTTTGTATTTCAAAATAGTAAATTATTAAAAACAAGTATTTATGAAAAT
>CAMMLS010000050.1 GCA_946497775.1 uncultured Clostridium sp. | reverse complement strand
ACAGAAATATTAGAACTTAATTATAGTGCTTTTCCGAAATGTGTAGATGCCATAATTTTTGTGATTTTTTGGCCTTTAATTGTTTATGCTTTGCTAGAGCAATTTCTTGAATTTATTACTACCAAAATAAGCAATTTTAAAAGTATAAAGGCCAAAAAAATTAGTTAGTAGTACCATAAAGGTTGTCAATTATGATAACTTTTTTTCATATAAAAAGATTTAGAAACATTATATTTCTAAATCAAAGTCATCATGATCTTTGTTTTTATCATATTCTTTGCTCCAGTTATAATCTTCTTTTATGTCGGTAATGGTTTTTTCACTAAATATTCCATGCTCGTATAAGTCTTTTGAAAATTCCCAGTAATCTTCACGTTCTCTGTCTTTTCCAAGTATTTTATGTTTGATAAAGTTGATTAATCTATCAAATAAATCTTTAAAATGATTTACTAGTTCTTCAAGATGTTTATTATCTTTTTTCAATTCTTTAATCTCTTTATTTTTATTATCAATGTTTTTAGATAGAGTATCTACTTTAAGAGATAATGCCTCATTGTTTTCAGTTAGTATTTTAATTTTTTCTCTGTTTTCTTCTAATTCAGTATCAACATTATTCAATGTTACTGATAGTTTTTCAGTTCGTTTGAAATCAGCATTTGTTTTATCTACTTTATCAATATATTCTAAAATTTTATTTTTATCATTTTCAGAAATAGTATAAGTATTTTTAACTATTGGTGCTTTTTTTAGATTATTGACTGTGTCTTTAATATCAGTAGTGCTTTTATCAAGCTCACTAGATTTTTTACTGGCTATTTCTAGTGCTTTTTTATCTTTTTCCATTTGGTCTTTCATGGCTTGATAATTTCCCATGTCTTTGACATTTATATCTTTGTTTCTGCCTTTTTCTTTCTTTTTCAAAATGTCATTTAAGCCATATTCTTTGTTGAAACTAGCAATACATAAAGTTCTCATTTTATCTTGTAATCTGCGTAGGCTATCTCTTGTGAAAACATCTCCTTTTCCAACTTGTTTTTTCATACCATTTTTATTTTTATATTTTATGGGTACACCAACAATATGAAGATGTGGACTAGTTTCGTCATAATGAATAATCGCACTGGCTATTTTAAAGTTTGGTAGTTGCTCCTCTAAATCACTCACTTGTTCTTTAAAAACATTAGTCATTTTATGTTTGAAATTATCATCTTTCGTATCCCAATATTTTTTATCTCCAAGTTCAATAATAATTTCACAAGCAAGGTCATTTTTAGAATTATCACTTATCTTTTTGAAATAATCAGTAATCTTTCTATCATCTCTTGTTTGCCTAGAATTATATTCATCTACTGCCTCTTTAAATTCTTTCTCATAAAGTTTTTTTACATCATCATAAAGAGAAGAAGTACCTCTTATTATTTCAATTAGTTCTGTATTATTATCATATTTACGATAATTATGTTTATCAACTCTTGATAAGCCTCTTGCATTTTGAATTGCATTGTTAGATAAAGAGGTCGAGCCAGAAGCATTACTCTTTGCCATATTTCTTGATGACGGTTTTCTGTTTTTATCACTACCAAGATGTAGTGAATAAGATAAGGTACTCATTTATTTTTACCTCCTTTCATAGATATATTTTGGCTCTGACAAAATATTTAACCCCCTAGGTATTTTGACGTAAACATCAAAATAACCTGTGGGCTAGGGATATTCCCTAGAACCCTTTTAGACTTATTCCATATTGTTTTAAAACTTCGTAATAAAACAAAATTCCATAAGTCTTATAAAATGCTATCGCCACTTTCATTTGCTTTCGCAAACAAAACGTGCCACGCATTTTATTCTTCTTCATATACTGTACATTCTTCTAACCCAATTTCATTGGCTGGTTTTACTTTTGCAAATGATACTCCACTTACCATTTCCTCTCTAGTAATTACCCCATCTGTTTTATCAGGAATATATTTAAACACTGCCTCATTATCTTCTAGTAAAGTTCCGTCATCTTTAACAACATATAATACCCCAATATCATATTCTTTCATTTTTACATCAGAATCTATTTTACGGTAATCTTCCATAGGGAATACTCTAACAATTGCTTTATTATCTTCTTTAAAATCGAAATAAAACACCTGTTTTTCTGTATTATAAATTGCTTGGTAAAACTTAACATCATAGAATTGTCTTAATCTCAATATATGTTGCCATACCTCATTTTCATCTCTATACTCACTAAAACGAATAGAGCCTACTACATTTCCAAATACTGCTGTTTCATTTTTATCAAGAAAACCATTTCTATATAAATCATTCATAGAGTTAGCGACTGACTCTCTAAATCTAACAAAATCTACAACACAAAGTTTATTATTAAATTGTTTTAAAGTGATTTCTTCAACATAATTCATAATCAAATCGGCTTTTTCTTCTCTTGTAAAATCTTTCCAACGTTTATTATATTCTTTAAACTTTTCAGGGTATTTAATTGAATTGATGTAGTCTATATCTCGTTTGATAAGTATATCTTCAGGAGTAAATTTTAACTCATCACAGATTTCTGATTCACTTAATTTTTCTTCTAAATCAGCAATAGTATTTTCTACTTTTTTACGTTCTACATCATATTCTTCTAAAGTAAATACCTCATTAACGTATGCCTCTCTAATTCTTTTGAACTTATCTTTTTCTTTCTTTAATTCTGCCTCAATTTCTTCTTTTGGGTTTTCTATTTTTTGCTTAATCATTGGTAGGAAAAACTGATTAACAACACTATCATATTCCACAATGTCATCTATAAATTGACTGATATATTCTTCTACTACTGCCTCTTTTATAGTAAGTTTACAATCGTTACAATAGTAATAAAAATACGAATTACCATTTTTCTTGGTTGTTGCTTTTCCACCTAATATTCTGCCACATTTAGGGCATTTTAACTTTTGCAAGAACAAATAAGTAAGTGTTCTTTGATAAGACCTAGAATTCTTTTTCTGTTGCACCTGACATTCCTCCCACAATTCTTTTGATACTAAAGGCTCTACAACATCTTTGTAGTAAGTAGGGTGTTTTGTCCTTTTACCATGAACAAAATCTCCTTTATAGATTTCATTTTCTAATATTTTTAGAATTGTCGTATCATACCAATTTGTTTTTCCTAATACTTTTTCTTCATTAAAAATATTTTTTATTTTTTGATAAGATAGACCACTATGATATAAGTCAAAAATTCTAATGACAACATCTTTTGTTTTCATGTCAGGTACTAAAGTTTTATCTTTTCTAGTGTAACCTAAAGGGGCTTTATGAGGAATATGTCCTGCTTTAATTGCACCAGCAAGTCCAACCTTTGTTCTTTCGCTAGTCCTTTCAATTTCTTGTTGGCTAACTGATGTTAAAATACGACTTATCATCTTACCATTTGCACTAGTAGTATTTATATCATCATTCGCACAGTCTAAATATGCTTCGTTTTCTTCCAAAAACTTTAAAATATTTTCCCAGTCATAAACAGAACGTGTAAGTCTATCTAGTTTTAAAACTACTATGGTGTTACATTTTCTATCTTTTATATCTTGTAATAATCTTTCAAATTCTGGACGTTTATTACCCGTTTTAGCACTTATTCCAGCGTCTTGGTACACATCATATATCTCATAACCTTTGTACTCACACATAGCCCTTAAACGCTTTTCTTGTTCTGGTAAACTAAAACCTTCTCTTGCTTGGTCTTCTGTTGATACTCTAATATATATTCCTGCAACCTTTTTCACATCATCATACATTAATTATCATCTCCCTTTTTTCTTGTTTTCAAAAAAAGAGGAGTCAAAAACTACTAGTTAAACACTAACGGTATTTGACTCCTCATATAAAATATTTACTACTAATTTTAAAGTATCAATAAATCGTTCTTTCATAAAGTACCCCATTTCTAAAAATAACGATACTGCATGTCATTTATTGATGTCTTATTCTACAATATTTTACAAGATTTGTCTATACCCCATTTGTAGGGAATAGTTAGTGTGATTTAATGTAGTTTTCAAGTTCTGCTAGTTTAATCTTTTTACTCAAGTTATTAATATAGATTTCATTAGAGTAATTAAAAGCAAGAAAAGTCATATCATTAATAATAATTCTGTGTGGCTCAATGTAACTTAAATTAGTTTTATCAATTCTTCTTATACTACCATTTATAAACGTCGGAGTAGCATTACAAAAATCACAGATAATCTCTAATCTTTTTCTTAAAGACTCCTCCATATCAATTTCTTGTTTGATTACATTAATCATAAGCACCAACCTTTCTTCTAGGTTGATTTTTTCATATAAACGAAAAAATCAATCATTTCTGATTGATTCCTATATCAAAAGTTCGAATAGTTCGAACAGATTTCCCAATGGTG
>CAMMLS010000049.1 GCA_946497775.1 uncultured Clostridium sp. | reverse complement strand
TATACATTATAGAAAGATTAGGTAAATTTCATAAAATAGCAGATGCTGGTCTTACTATTATAATTCCTTTCTTTGATCATGTACGTTCTGTTGTAAGTTTAAAGCAACAAACAATGGATATTCCACCACAAGGAGTTATTACAAAGGATAATGTTACAATTACAATAGATACTGTTGTATTCTATCAAATTACTGACCCAGCAAAAGCTGTATATGAAATTCAATCTTTGAAAAAAGGTATTGAATACTTGGCAATTACAACAATTCGTGACATTGTTGGTAAAATGGACTTAGATGAAACATTTAGTTCAAGAGATAACATAAATCAAAGATTAAGAACAATTCTAGATGAAGCAACTGATAGATGGGGATGTAAAATTGACCGTGTTGAAATTAAAGACATTAATCCACCAGCAGACATTCGTGATGCAATGGAAAAACAAATGAATGCAGAAAGAAATAAAAGAGCTATGATTCTACAAGCCGAAGCTGAAAGACAATCTGCTATTACAATTGCAGAAGGACGTAAAGAAGCTGCTATACTAGATGCAGAAGCTGATAAAGAAGCTCAAATTAGAAGAGCAGCCGGTGAAGCTGCTGCTATTGAAAGAGTTGCAGAAGCTAAGGCAAAAGAAGTTCAAATGGTTTATGATGCAATTAAGAAAGCAAACCCTGATGATAAATTAGTTCAATTAAAATCATTAGAAGCACTTGAAGAAGTTGCAAAAGGTGATGCTAACAAAGTATTTATTCCTTTTGAAGCAACAGCAGCATTAGGAAGCTTAGGAGCTGTAAAAGAAGTTTTTACAGAAGGTAAAAAGAAAAAAGAATAATAAAAAGGGAGAAATTTTCTCCCTTTTTTGTTATTCTTTTTCTAATACTTTTGTATCATCTATTATTATTCCTAAGTATGGTTTGTTTTGATCTTTTTCTTTCATAAATAATACAAATCTATCGTTAAAATTAAATTCTCTTGGAGACGATAATACTGTTCCTTCAATAGATGAATTGTTTTGTAATTGAACTCCTGTTTCGTTTATTTTGAGATAAATTGCTTGTTTTGCATCTGTTAAATACCATGGTGAATTTTTAAAATTTTTACCACATAATTCTTCATATGATATTGTTGTATTAATATTTATATATGGTATTATTAATTTATCATTCGTTGAAAGCTCTATACTTTCTATATTCATACTCTGCTTTTGCTCTAAATCTTCATATATTTCTTTTATTGTTCCATTATTTTGAGTTTTATATAGAATTACTTCATCTCCATCTATTGTTTTTATCTTTACAGCATATTCATTTGGATTATCTAATGTATCACTATATAATACTTCTACATTTTGTTTTATTTCTTTATACTGCTCTCCATCTAATACTCCAAAATATTTTACTTTTTCTTTTGATTGTCCAAATATATTTGGCTCCAATTCTATAAATTTTTCTGGGAATTCACAATCTTTATAAATTGAAGAATATATGTATATGGAATTATCTCTTTTATCGACTGTTGGTATAGATACTAAAATTCCAAATTTATTTTTAATATCTTCTGTAATTCTTGTTTCCACTCCATCTAATTTATCTGTAATTAGTGTATAATAGTCGTTATCATCTATTATTTGTTTTGTAATCCATCTATCATTTAAGATATTTACTAAATTAGATTCTGAATCCTGAAATTCTAATTTATTTTCTCCCAAATAATCTGCAAGCTCATTCCATGCTAATTGAAAAGATGCTGTCCATATTTTATTTTTTTCTATTTGATTTATAACAGAAAATGCTTCACTATTCTTTTGAATTTTATTTTCATTATTCTTTTGCATATTTAATAATATAAAAAATATTACTATAAAAATTATTACACTAAAAAATATTATAATCGATAACTTTTTTATCATTTTACACTCCAAATCATTTATTATATACTTTTTTCAAATACATTAACTCCTATTACTCCATTTTTTTCATAAGTTGTAAATATTTTTAATGTTTTTTCTTTCATTATATTTTTATACTTATATTTAATCATATAATACTATTTTTATCAACATTATTTTTTCTCCATTTTTCGATATTTTTCGACTTTGAAAAAGATATTTTTTATTATTTAATTTTTTAAATCATATTTTTCTCTAGATAGAAGCTTTCATATTTTGAAGTTATACTTAGGATATAAAAAAACTGATGCAAAATGCATCAGTTTTTTTTCTTTGTATTGCTATTTAATTAATACATTCCTTCCATTCCAGCTGCTCCTGCGTTATCATGTGAGCAGTTGCAATTTTTTTCTGGTTTTGTAGTAACAACCGCTTCTGTTGTAAGTACCATAGAAGCTACACTTGCTGCATTTTGAAGAGCACTTCTTGTTACTTTTGTAGGATCAACTATTCCTGCTTTTTTCATATCTACATATTGTTCATTTAGAGCATCAAATCCAAATCCAGGTGCACTTGATTTAACTTTTTCTAGAATTACTGAACCTTCTAATCCAGCATTTGTTGCTATTTGTTTTACTGGTTCTTCTAATGCTTTTAATATTATTTTAACTCCAAGTTTTTCATCTTCTTTTACTTCATCTGCTAATTTTTCTAGACGTGGAATTACGTTTACATATGCAGTACCTCCACCAGCAACAATTCCTTCTTCAACTGCTGCTTTTGTTGCAGATAATGCGTCTTCTATTCTAAGTTTCATTTCTTTCATTTCTACTTCTGTTGCAGCACCTACTCCAATTACTGCAACTCCACCAGCTATTTTTGCTAATCTTTCTTGTAAGTTTTCTTTATCAAATTCACTCTTTGTTTCTTCTATTGCTGTTTTTATTTGTTTTACTCTTGCAGCTATTTTTTCCTTATCTCCTGCTCCATCTACAATTATTGTATTTTCTTTTTGTATTTTTACTTGTCTTGCTCTACCTAGTTGTTCTATTGTTGTATCTTTTAATTCAAGTCCAAGCTCACTTGTTATTACTTCTCCACCTGTTAAGATAGCTATATCTTGTAGCATTTCTTTTCTCTTATCTCCAAATCCTGGTGCTTTAACAGCAACAACATTTAGCACTCCTCTTAATTTATTTAATATTAATGTAGATAGTGCTTCTCCTTCTATATCATCTGCTATAATTACTAATTTTCCAGAAGCTTGCATTAAGCTTTCTAGTAGTGGTAATATTTCTTGAATATTACTTATTTTCTTATCTGTTATTAATATGTATGGATTATCCATAATTGCTTCCATTTTTTCTGTATCCGTTACCATATATGGAGATATATAGCCTTTATCAAATTGCATTCCTTCTACTACTTCTAATTCAGTATTTGCTGTTTTAGATTCCTCTATTGTTATAACTCCATCTTTTGATACTTTTTCCATTGCTTCTGCAATTAAATTTCCTATTTCTTTATTATTTGCAGATATACTTGCAACTCTTGCAATATCTTCTTTTCCGTTTATTTCTGAACTAATTTCTCTTAGCCCTTTTATAGCTTCTGCTACTGCCTTATCCATACCTCTTTTTATAGCCATTGGATCTCCACCAGCTGCTACATTTTTTACTCCTTCTCTTATAATTGTTTGAGCAAGAAGTGTTGCTGTTGTTGTTCCATCTCCTGCTACATCGTTAGTTTTTGTAGATACTTCTTTTACTAATCGTGCTCCTACATTTTCATATGGGTCTTCTAATTCAATTTCCTTTGCTATTGTTACACCATCATTTGTAATTAATGGTGCTCCAAAACTTTTATCTAGTACTACATTTCTACCTTTTGGTCCTATTGTAACCTTTACTGTATCTGCTAATTTATTAACACCCTCTAATAATGCCTTTCTAGCATCTTCTCCATATTTAATATCCTTTGCCATTTTTCTACCTCCTGATTTTTTATTATTTTATTTATATTATTCAACAATTGCTAATACATCATCTTGTTTAACAATAATTAAGTCTTCTCCTTCGTATTTAATTTCTGTTCCGGCATATTTATTTACTATTACTTTATCACCTTTTTTCACTTTCATTTCTATTGTTTTTCCATCTTTTTCTATGCCTTGCCCTATTTCTAAGACTTCAGCTATTTGTGGTCTTTCTTTTGATCCTGATGATAATATAATACCACTTTTAGTTGTTTCCTCACTTTCTACCATTTTTATTAAAACTCTGTCTCCTAATGGTTTAATCATTTTTATTCCTCCTTTTTTATTATTAGCACTCTGTTTGTTTAACTGCTAATAATTTATACCCATTTTTATTAAAAGTCAATACTCTTTTATAAAATTTCACATAGATTTCACAATTACTCTTTTATATGTATATGCTTGTACATTTTTATTTATGATTATTATTTATACTAAAATAGCGAATACTTAAAAATATGTTAACGATTTGCATATTCTTAAATATTCGCTATTTTAGTTTTTGGAATTTTAGCCTAGAGCTTAGGCTATATGATTATTTTCATGCTCTTGAAGTTCTTTTGCTACAATATCAATATAGTTCTTTAAGCCTCTCATATCCTTTTTAGCATCATCTCTTATCCTTATTTCTGTATCCTTTATTTCTTTTCTTAACCCTGTTTCTGTGTCTTTCATTTCTTGTCTTAATCTTGTTTCCGTGTCTTTCATTTC
>CAMMLS010000048.1 GCA_946497775.1 uncultured Clostridium sp. | reverse complement strand
ATTTCATATTTTGTTTGTATAAACATATTTATTCTCCTTTCACTTTATATGCGTTTGCTTCATACTGTTCATATGTTAGAATTTCTGTGATTTCAAGTCCACTTTCTACATCTTCCTTTACTGCCTTTAACATTTCATCATCATAGATATATACGAAATCATTATTTAGCACATCTTGTATAAATACTATATCTCCGTACTTCTATTAAGTCTATTAGATTGTCAGAAAAGTTTTCTACAGCCATTGCGTCAAACCAATCTTCATTAAATACATTATAATAAATAGCTTTTTTATTTAGATTATTTTCTCTAATGCCAATTACTTTAACTATTTCTCCTATATTAAGTCTTGCGTAATCATCTTTTTTTATATTATCTTGAACATATAAAGCATATCCAACATTGCTATCATATTTGCTTAAATAATCTTTTCTGCTTATACATCTATTAATATCTTCCATACTCTACTCCTTTTCTAATAAGTCTACTTTAATATCTCTATCTAGTATTATTCTATCTGTCATATCAAAAATGTACCTTATTGGTCTAATGTGGTCTTTTTCTAAAGCTTTAATTAAATCTTCTTTAAAATCTACATCTTGTGCAGTACCATCTTTATACCAAATTAGATAAGAGTGACTAGGATGTAGTTTTAAAGCTTCTTCCACTATTTTTGTTTTATATTTTCTTAGCTTTATTGTTTGTATTATCTTTTTCATATTATATCCCCTTTATTTCTTCTACTAATCCGTGCTTGGATTAAGTCATATAAAACTTCATAGTCATCATCGCTTAATTTTTATATAACCAGGATTTGTAATTTGTCTGTTCCAATTGCTTATCTTTCTTTTTTATCTCTGATGTTAGCTTTTTAATATCATTACTCATCTCTGTTGTAATATCATTAGCGTCTTTTATATACTTATCCTGTTCTTTTATTAGAGATAAGACTGTGCTAAATTGTTTTATTCTATTTTTGTATAATTCATATTCTTCTTCATAATAATCACAATCCACTGCTTCTATAAACTTAATTTGTTCTTTAAAATAGTCTATTTGCTTTTGTATATATTCTATTGCTTCTCTTTGTTCATTTGTCATTGCTTGTCCTCCTTATAATAATCCTTTCCACATTGGAGTATAAAATATACAATTTTCATCTTTTATATCTGGTTTAGTTAGAGTGTCTCCCTGAACTACTTTGGCTCTTGCTCCGACTAAACTTAATTGAATATATGTCATATATACACTTCTAAAATCTAAGTCTTGAGCAATAATCTTTACTCTTTTTTGGTAATTTATATTATTATCTTTTAATATTTTTAAATATGCTAGAATTAATCCTCCTCCACCACAAGCTGGTTCATTTAAGGTGATAATATCATTTGTTTGTTTTATTTTTTCTATATTGTCAATACTTAATTTAGCTGTCAGTTCTGATAAATTAAAAGGTGTAAAAAATTGTCCTGTTCTTGAATTGCCCATTTCACATTTCATATATATATATCCTAAATAGTCATATATCCTTTCATTAAATAAATTGACTAATAAAGTTAGTATTTTAACAAGATTCTGAAATTCTTCCTTTGTATATTTTGATACAATTGTTTTATACTGACTTTCTCTATTTTTCCAAACCTTATTGTGTATAATATCAGTACTATTACTTAATGATATAGCAACCATTTTTACAAAATCATCAAATATAAGTGTTGGTGCATATTTTCCAGACATATTTGTTATTATTTTTATTATTTCTTCCATTTTTCTCTCCTATCTTCAAATCTTTTTTTCTTAAGCCACTCATACTCATATCCCAAAGAATACAACTCTACTCTTTGACTATCCCATAAGCTTTGATTCTTTTTTAGAAATGCTATAAAATCTTCAAAATCAATACACCACATTTTTCGTTCTTTACATATTGCTTGATATTTTGCTTTTAAAAGTCCATTATTTATCCATCTATATACTTTATGTCTGTCTACTCCTAATATTTTTGACGCTTTACATGGTGTTATGTATTTATATGAATTGCTTGTAGATCCTTTTAATCCTAATCTCGTAGCTTTTATCTTTATTGCTTCTTTTCCTCTATTTAAATGTCTTTGTATTGCATTAATTGTCGAATTTCCGCCATGCATCTATTAAATAATTTTCATCTTCTGTACTCCACTTTTTTCCTCCCATAGACACCTCTTAATTCAAATATTTTTCGTGTGATATTTTTACATCCATATCTGAAACATTTACATATATTTGAGTTGTATTAAGTGTAGCATGTCCAAGCATTTTTTGTACTTGTTCTATTGGCATTCCTCTTCTTACTGCATTAGTGGCAGCAGTTCTTCTAAATTTATGAGGATAAGCTTCTATATCAACTTTTTTCCCTAATTTTCTAATCATACATTCTATACAAGATTGCGTACAATTAGATATTTCATCTTTATTATTTTTTAAATGTGTTATTGGATGTGAAATAAATAAATATTCATTATTATCTTTTCTTTCTTTTAAGTAGTTTTTTATTGCTATTATTGATCTAGCATTTAGGTATACTGGTCTTTCTTTTTTTCCTTTTCCTAAAATAATCAAACTATCTTGACCTTTATCTACTTGCTCTTTTTTTATGCTTATTAATTCCGTTACTCTTACCCCAGTGGATAACAATGTTTCAAATATTGCTATATTTCTAAGCCTTATTTCTTTTTGATATTCTTTTTTTGCATATATTTTTTCGTGATTTAAAACACACCTCATTTTTTCTATTTCAATATCTGTAAAAGCCTCTTTTACTTGTTTTTTTGATTTTATTTTATCTATTTTTTTTACTGGATTTCTTTCAATTAATTCTTCATTAAAACACCAATCAAAAAACGAATTTAAATATCTTCTTTTGTTGTCTATACTTATTTCATTGTTGTTTTTTCTTGCTATTGCGAGATAAACTCTTATATCATCCGTTGTAATGGATTTATAGCTTTTATTTACAAATTTAAAAAACATAGCTAATTCATTTAAATATGCCTTTAAACTCCTATCTGTTAATCCTGCTAATTTTTTACAGGCAATAAATTTTTTTATTACTTGGCTTGTTTCATCTCCCGAAACAATTAAAGATTTTTCTTTGTATTTTATTTCTATATCTTTCATTTCTATGATTAATATTTCTTTAATTTTATTTATTTGTTGAATATTTAGCATATTTAATAATTTATTTAATATATTAGTTATTAATTCTTCTTTTTCGTCTATCATTTTTATCTACCTTAACCTTTTCTATTAAATATCTGTGGTTTCTCTTTTCTTTTCTACTTATGCTTGAGCTTATTGATGCCGAACTTGTATTAAAAAACTTAGCAACTTCTTTTAATTGTTTAAAAATACCTATGCATTGTTCGCTATCTTTCATATCATAAATTATATACATTTTATTTCTCCTCCAATAATCCTTCAAATTTATCTCTGCAATATGCTAATGTTTGCATAATTGCAATGTTTTCTTTGCATTTATAGTAATCTTTGTTTTTATCTTTTATTTGTTTGTCTATTTCTTTGTCTAATTTGTTGTATTCTTCTTGTATTTCTGTTAATAAGTCTTTTATTTTTTGTTTTGGTATGCTATTTATTAAAATATTAAACTGTTTATCTTTTTCTTCTTGATATGCCTTAATCCAGTCGCTTTTTTCTTTTTCTACTGTATTTATTGCTTTTAGCATTTGCTCTCGCTCTGCTAAGATGTTTTCTAATGCATTAACATATATGCTCAAATCTTGTATTCCGTCTAAGTCATTATATGTTCTATATTCTTGTATCAACTCTTCTACATTTGCGACATTTTTGTCACTTGTTTTATTACTCATTTAACCACCTCTATTTCATCATCTAAAATTTTTCCTATACGCAATCTTGTTCCATTTGTATCTTTTATAAATTCAAAATCTTCCACATAAAAATTATAATATCCTGACCCATATCTTATTTGAATTTTTTTCTTTCTAGTTTTCTTATTTAAAATATCTTTTAAAAAATCTCTAACTGTCATCTCCATCCCAACTCCTTTACTTTAAGATTTATCGCTTGTAGTTCTTGCATATCGATAGAAATTCTATGATATTTCAATCCCCAGAATTGCCTTTTATCTTTTCTTTTAAAGTCTACACTTTTACATATTTTATTAAAACTAATACAAAACCTTTCTTCATAGTTCCAAATTTCTATACTACTATCTTCATATTCCTTCATATATCCTATTTTATATAACATCTTATCCGCTTCACTCATCTATATCAGCTCCTTTACATCATCATTAGAAACATCGGACTATACTGTCCATACTTCTTACGTACATACTCCGCAATGTCTTTCGCTCCATTTCTTGCTATACCTTGTGCCATAAGCAATTTTATAAATCTTTTTCTTGTAATACTTTTTATTTCAAAACTACATTCACTACTATAATTTTTTACACTAGTTACTCTATCATCAAATAATGTATCGTCTCTTTCTACTGTTTCTGGCTCTACTGTTACTTTACTAACTGTTCCACAAATTTCACTTTCGTTTCCGTCTTTGTCTATCATTACTAGTCTTGCTGGTCTTATTATCTTATCATCGCCCATCTATTCTTCCTCGCTTTCTTCTATGCTTCCAAAATATAACCACCATTTACATGTTTGATTATTTATTTTTTCTTCTTTTAATTGTTTGATTTTATTATTATTTTCAGTATAAATTTTTCTTTACTTATTATCATTTGCATTCTCCTCCTCTATTTCAATTATTGTTTCTTCTCTGCCTTTTTCATAAATTATTCGTGAGCCATCTACTGACTTTACTATGTTGTAATTATCATCTGCTATGACACCATATTTTACTAAAATGTCTTGTATTGCATTTAATAGATTTACTATATCTCTTTTACGTCTATCTTTGACATAGAACGTACATTTTAAGTTAACAGGTGTATTTATATTCTTTTTGTATTTCAAAA
>CAMMLS010000047.1 GCA_946497775.1 uncultured Clostridium sp. | reverse complement strand
GCCGAAGATACTTGCGGGTTTCCCTGCTGGAAAAATAGGTTGTTGCCAGGTTTTTATATTCCTCAATAGCTCAGTCGGTAGAGCATTCGGCTGTTAACCGAAGGGTCGTTGGTTCGAGTCCAACTTGAGGAGCCAAAATACGATAAGTTTGATTTTATCTTACTTATCGTATTTTTTATTGCTAATTTATTTGTAGCCGTAAAAGCAAAATTAATTGTATTATTACTTTGCTTTTACTAGTCTATACAAATTTTATTTCATATTTATGAATTTTCGGTGAATTAAATTGAACAGAGTATTAGAGTATGATATAATATAGTCCCAAACTAGGAGGAGATTTGTATGTCATATATTAGTTTTAAAAATGTTGTAAAAGAATATGAAATGGGTGAAATAAAAATAAGAGCACTAAATCAAACAAATTTTGATATAGATAAAGGAGAACTAGTTATTATTGTTGGGGCTAGTGGAGCTGGGAAGACCACTGCACTTAACATTTTAGGAGGAATGGATTCTGCTACCTCTGGAAGTGTTATTGTTGATAATAAAGAAATAACGAAATTAAAAAATAGAGATTTAATAAAATATCGTAGGGAGGATATAGGCTTTGTATTTCAATTTTACAATTTAGTACAAAATTTAACAGCACTTGAAAATGTAGAACTTGCTACTCAAATTTGTTGTGATTCATTGGATCCAAAGACAGTACTCGAAAAAGTCGGACTTAAAGATAGAATGAATAATTTTCCTTCCCAATTATCAGGAGGAGAGCAACAAAGAGTAGCAATAGCAAGAGCAATTGCAAAAAACCCAAAATTACTTTTGTGTGATGAACCAACAGGAGCACTAGATTATAACACCGGAAAGCAGATACTAAAATTATTACAAGATACTTGTAGAAAAGAAAAAATTACAGTTATTATAATAACACATAATCAGGCGATTGCTCCTATGGCAGATAAAGTTATAAAATTTAAGAATGGAACAGTATATGAGATTCAAAAAATAGACAAACCTACGCCGGTAGAAGATATTGAATGGTAGAAGGTGTTAGCGTGAAAAAAGCATTATTAAAAGATAGTATAAAAGAAATAAAAAATACGCATAGGCGATTTATATCAATATTATTAATGGCTTTTTTAGGTGTGGGATTTTTTGTAGGGATAAGAGCTGCTAGCCCAGATATGAAAAAGACTATTGATGAATATTATGATACTCAAAATTTGTATGATATAGAAATCATATCAACATTAGGATTAACAAACGAAGACATTGAAGCCGTTAAAGGTATACAAGGAATTGGAAATGTTTATGGTACATATAGCAAAGATGTAGAAATAAGTTTTGGAGATACTGAAATTGTAGCAAAAGTACATAAATTAGAAAATGACGTAAATAAAGTTATACTTAAAGAAGGAAAACTACCAGAAAATATAGATGAATGTGTCGTTGAATCAGATTTCATAGCAGAAAATAACTTAAAAATAGGAGACTATATTGAAATTAAAGAAACATTACTAGAAGATGAAGAGAGCTTTTTTAAAGAAAAAAAATTAAAAATAGTAGGAATAGTTCAAAGTCCACTATATATATCTTCTGAAAGAGGTTCAAGCAGTCTGGGCGATGGAATGATTGATTATTATATTTATATAAATGGTGATAATATAATCTCTGATGTTTATACAGAAATTTATGCAAATATTGATAATGATAGTTTTGAAACCGGAAGTAATAAATATAATGACTATATAACAAGTATAACAGATGGCTTAGAAAAAATAAAAGGAGAACGAGAACAAGCTAGATATAATTCTTTGGTGGATGAAGCAAATGCAAAAGTTAGTGAGGCAGAACAGGAACTTAATGATAAAAAACAAGAGGCAGAAGAAGAATTTGCAAAAGCAGATAAGGAAATAGCAGATGCGGAAGCAGAAATAGCAGATGCAGAATCTCAAATTTCTAGTAATGAAAAAAAGGCTAACACAGAATTCAAAAATGCACAACAAAAAATTGACCAATCAAAACAAGAATTAGAAAAAAGTGAACAAGAATTCTTAACAAAAAAACAAGAAGTAAATTCTCAAATAGAAAGTACAAAAATTCAGTTAGAAGAACAGAAAAATAATTTATCACAAGTAAATGAAGGAATAAACACTATAAATACAAAAATAGAAGATATAAATACACAATTAGAAAATGGTTCAAATTTAACAGAGATGGAGATAGCCACTTTAAAAGCGACAAAAGAGCAATTAAATGCAAATTTAACAGAATTGACTAATACAAAAAATACTTTAAGTAGTGCAATATCTCAAATGGAATCTGGTATAGAGCAAGCAAATAATGAACTGGAAACAGCTCAGCAACAAATAAATAATGGAAAACAAAAAATTGAAAATGCAGAACAAGAATTAAAAAACAAAAAAAATAGTACATATAACCAAATAAACAATGCAAAAAAAGAATTAGAAGAAGCAAAAAATACATTAAATGAAAGTAAAGCAGAATATGAAGAAACAAAGCAAGATTATGAAAATCAAATAAAAGATGCGGAAAAGAAAATTGAAGATGCAAAACAAGAAATATCAGATATAGATTTAGCAAAATGGTATATATTAGATAGAGAATCAAATAGAGGATATAGTGGATTTATACAAGATACAGAAAGCATAGAAAATATAGGAAGAGTTTTCCCAATTGTATTTTTCCTTATTGCAACATTAATTAGTTTAACATCAATGACTAGGATGGTAGAAGAAGAAAGAGTACAAATTGGTACTTTAAAAGCATTGGGATATAGCAATTTCCAAATTGCAAGTAAGTATGTATTGTATGCATCATTAGCAACATTAATAGGAGGAACAGTAGGTATTGTAGTAGGTTGCTATTTGCTACCACCAATTATCTGGTCTATGTATAGTACAATGTATAATATACCGAACTTTATTGTACAAATAGATTTTGCTTTTGGAAGCCTTGGATTAATATTGATATTCTTATGTATTGTTGGAGCAACAACCTATGCAATATGTAGGCAATTATCACACATGCCAGCAATTTTAATGAGACCTAGAGCACCTAAAATGGGAAAAAGAGTTTTGCTTGAAAGAATACCATTTATATGGAAAAGATTAAATTTTAGCAGAAAAGTAACAGTAAGAAATATATTTAGATACAAGAAAAGATTTTTAATGACTATAATAGGAATTATGGGATGTACAGCACTAATCTTAGTTGGGTTTGGACTTAGAGATTCAATCTCAAGATTAATGGATGACCAATATGGTGAAATTTTTAAATATGATATGCAAATAGTTTTAGATGATAATATTTCAGATGAACAGTATAATGAAGTAATAGAATTTTTGAATAATAAGGAAGAAATACAAGAAAAAGTACCAGCACTATATGCATCAGCAGATGCAATAAATGGAGAAAATTTAGAAGCGGTACAAATAATAGTTCCAAATGATAATTCAGAAATGGACAAAATTATTAATTTAGTTGATAAAAAAACAGGAGAAAAACTTTCTTTAAATAACAATGAAGTAATAATCACAGATAAATTAGCAGAACTTTTAGATATAGAAAAAGGAAATAAAATAATATTAAGAGATAGTGATGGTGAAGAAAAAGAAGTAATAGTTGGAAGTATAGCCGAAAACTATGTATATCACTACATATATATGTCAAAAGATTTATATAATACTTTGTATGATGGAAAATATGAAACTAATGTTATTTTTACAATAAATAATGATTTAAATGAAGAGCAAGAAAGCAATCTATCAAGAGATATGATTTCTGGAACGTATATTTCATCTGTAACACCAGTTACAAGCATGAGAACAATAATGGATGAAGCCATGAGCTCATTAAATTATGTGGTTATAGTACTTATAATTTCATCAGGAGTACTGGCATTTGTAGTTTTATATAATTTGGCAAATGTAAATATAAGCGAAAGAATAAGAGAACTTGCTACAATTAAGGTTTTAGGATTTTACGATAAAGAAGTATATAATTATGTATCAAGAGAGACTGTATTATTAACTATAATAGGAATTGCATTAGGATTAGTTTTAGGGTATTTCCTAAATTCATTTATACTTGTAACATGTGAAATAAATATTTTAAGGTTTAAAAACGCAATAGAACCATTGAGTTTTATATATCCTATTTTAATAACAATTTTATTTACATGGATTGTTAATATATTTACATATTTTTCATTAAAAAAGATAAATATGATTGAATCACTAAAAAGTGTAGAATAACCAAGGGTTGACATAAACAAAAAAACAGATTATAATTAAATAGTAATTTTATTACAATATCACAAGCAAGCTGTAGCTTGCAAAAGGAGAGGTTTAAGCATGGCAAATAATAGCAACCCTAAAAAGAAAAAAATCTCAGTATTAAAAGAACGCATAAGAAATATTTCTCGGCTTCAAAAAATAATGAGACAATATCCAGAAGGAGAAGAAAGATTTTCTAAAATTAGTGAATTTGTAAAAAATTTGCAAGATAATGAAAAAAGCAAGGACTTAATCACATTATGCCGCATGTACAGTACATATGAAATGAATGAAATATGTTTTGCACAAGAAATATTGCGGAGTGAAAGGGAAATTGAAGAAAAGTTAAGATGCATGAAAGAAGAAGTTATTGAATTTTCTAAAATCTTAACAGAATTAGAAAAACTAACTTGCACTAAGAAATTTGACTCTGAAAAAAGGAAAAAGATATCAGAAGTCATAAAAAAAGCAAATTTTGTAGAATTCAAAGAAGAATTTCAAAAAATTTTGGAAATTACAAGAATGGCATGTACAACAGAAATTGATGTCGAAATTGCCAACAAACTCTTTGCCTTAGCATTAACCGAATTAACTAATTTAAGTAGAAGCTTAAATTAGCAAAAAAACAGGAGATTTTTTCTCCTGTTTTTTTTGATAAATAATTTTATAAAAAACTATTGAAAAATAAAAAAATATAGTATATAATACCTTTCACAAGAAATAATATAAATATATTCCTCAATAGCTCAGTCGGTAGAGCATTCGGCTGTTAACCGAAGGGTCGTTGGTTCGAGTCCAACTTGAGGAGCCATAGACGATTTTTGTCGAACTACTTAAAAGTCTTGATATAAAAGAGTTCTAAGATTCGATAAAAATCATAAAGAGAAAGAAGATAGTTTGATTTAAAGAACTATCTTCTTTTTTGCTATTATATAAGCAAAAATTTCCTAAATTTATAAAAATATTTCATAGAGTTGTTTTCTATATCATGAAATTTTACTATTTTAATTTATATTTTTATATAAATTTATTTCCTCAAA
>CAMMLS010000046.1 GCA_946497775.1 uncultured Clostridium sp. | reverse complement strand
TGATGCAGAAATAGTAAAAAATCCAAGAAGAAAGATACTAATTAAAGAAGAACTAAACGAAATACATGCTAAAAAAGGTAAAAATAAGAATGATTATAATTTGAATTAAGGAGGGAAAATGTTTAATAGAGAAGAATATATAATAAGTTTAATAAAAGATATGAATATAATAGATAAACTTAAATTAGGAATTGCATTTTTTTCAAGTTCATATATAAATACAAAGTTTAATAAGAAAGAACTGTTTGAAAAGATGGATAATAAACTAAAAAATATTGATAAAACCTACATTATGAGTTTTTCTGGAATATACAATAATACATTGGTTATGTTTGTGATGTCAAAAGTAATGGAATTTACAAAAGAAGAGCAAAATAGAATAGCCATATATTTGGTAAATAGAATTTAAAGTAAAAAATATTAAAAAAATCTTGACTTTTTAAAAAAATCCTCATATAATAAAATTGCTTGTAAGCGATTTTGCTTATTTAAGTTACCAGTATCTGATTTTATAGATGTGGAATAAAGGAAAGTAGATATTAATTAGTTAAGTGCATTATTACATATATTAAAATAAATTTAAACATTCCTTATTCTTGTTTTATAAAACAGAAATATGAAAGGAGTGTTTTTTTATGGTAATTTTAAAATTTCAAGCTAAAAGCTTTAAAAAAATGGAGGATCCAACATCAAGAGAAAGCGAAAGAACAAAATATGTTTGCTATGCTCAAGCTAAAACTATACCACTTCAGTTGAATGAGTGGATGCAAACTAATCCAAGAGAACAAAAGATGACAACTAATGTAGCTAAAAATATTAGAGAAAGTTTAAAGGAAAATGAAAATTTTCATGAATTAAATAGAGGAATTGTATTATCTGTAGAAAAAGTTAATTATGATAACAAAACAGGAACTGTAGAAATTCAATTAGATGATCCACAAGTACATGGAAATATTGATGGAGGGCATACATTAAGGGCAATTTTCGAATTGAATGAAAAACAAATAATGGATGAAGAAAGATATGTTTTTATGGAGATTTTTACTGGAATAGAATCACCTGTTGAATTAGCTTCTGCTAGGAATACATCTGTTCAGGTGGATTTAAAATCAATAGAAGAATTACAGAAGAGTTTTGAAACATTAAAAGATATAATGAAGGACTTAAAATTTAGTAATAGGATAGCGTATAAAATGAATGAACACTATAATGAGGATATAAATCCAATAGATGTTAGAGAGATTTTAGCTTTAATAACGATGTTCAGTCAAACATTATATCCTTATAAAAATATAGATGGAACACTTAATGACCAACAACCAATTCAATGCTATACAGGAAAAGAAGCAACTTTAAAAAGATTTGTGAATCTAGATAAAATAGATAGAGATAAAATGCTTAATAATATGAGGAGAATTATTCCAGATATATTTAGAATATGGGAATACATTGAAACCCAATATGCAGAACTATCAGTTAAAGCTGGAAAAAGATATACTAGTAGAAAATATTCTAAATATAATGAAAGAGAAATAGTATCTAGATCTAGTTTTGAAGAAAAACCAATGCATTATATCGTACCGAAAGGAATGATATATCCGATTGTAGGAGCTTTCAGAGCACTAATAAAAATAGATCCAGAAACTAATGAATATAGTTGGACAAAAAATATAGATTTAATGTTAGATAAAATGTCTTCTAAACTAGTGGGTATTGTTTTAGATGAAAAAACAGATAATCCTGACGTAATAGGAAAAAATGCAAATTTATGGAGCAATTTATTTAAAGAAATTTATATTGAAGGATATTTAATATAAAAATATTGAAAGAAGAGGAGAAAAAATGAGTGTACCAGAATTTCAAAGTTTTATGCTTCCAATTTTAAAATTATTTGAGGATAAAAAAATACACACAATAAAAGAATGTAAAGAAATCGTAATTAAATATTTTTCTTTAAATGAGGAAGATATAAAAAATTTAGTACCAAGTGGTAAACAAACATTAGTTGAAAATAGAGTATATTGGTCTTTAACATATTTAAAAAAGTCTGTATTAATAGAAAGCATTAATAGAGGAGAATATAGGATAACAGATAGAGGTCTAAAGTTATTAAATACTAAACCTGAAAGAATAGATAAAAAATTATTGTCTCAATATAGAGAATACAGAATTTTTAGTAATCAAGATGAAAAAGAAGAAACATTTATAAAAACTAATGAATTACAAGTTAGTGAAGTTATTACACCAGAAGAAAATATTGACCAAATATATAAGAAGATAAATGATCAATTAGCAGAAGATTTATTAGAAATAATTCTTGAAAAAGATGGTTATTATTTTGAAAGATTAGTTATGGATGTACTTATAAAAATGGGATATGGCAATTTTAGAAACGAAGCAAAAGAAATTACAAAAAAATCAAATGATGGTGGTATCGATGGAATAATAAATCAAGATAAACTTGGATTAGATAAAATTTATATACAAGCGAAAAGGTGGAAAGATGGGGTTGTTGGCAGACCAGAACTTCAAAAATTTGTTGGTGCACTATCTGAAAGACAAGCAATAAAAGGTATATTCATAACTACATCAGATTTTACAAAAGAAGCGAAAGAGTATGTAGAAAAAGTATCTCAAAATATTATTTTAATAAATGGAAATATGTTATCAAAACTTATGATCGAATATAATGTAGGAGTACAGATAAATTATACATATGAAATAAAGAAAATAGATAATGACTATTTTGAAATGATCTAATGTTAAAACAATAATAATATATTGGTTAAACAGATTAAAATATGATATGGTTGTTATTGAGAATTGGAGGAGCAAAATGGAGTTAATAAGACCTTTTGTAAAATGGGCTGGAGGAAAAGGCGGATTAATTTCACAGTTAAAAAACTTTTACCCATTTGATTTAGAGAATGGAGTTATAGAGAAATATGTAGAACCATTTATAGGCGGTGGCGCAGTTTTAATAGATATATTACAAAAATATGATGTAAAAGAAGCTTATGCATTTGATATAAATAAAGACTTAATAAATTGTTATAATGTAATAAAAAACAATGTAGAAGATTTAATTGAAGAATTAGATAAAAAAGAAAAAGAATTTTTAAAATTAGAAACAGACGATAGAACAGCTTATTTTTATGATATAAGAAATAAATACAATTCTTATAAACTAAAAAAAGTAATTGATGTAAAAAGAGCTTCTGAATTTATATTCTTGAATAGGACGTGTTTTAACGGTTTATATAGAGTTAATAAAAGTGGAAAATTTAATGTACCTTGTGGTAAATATAAAAATCCTACAATATGTGATTCTAAAAATTTAAGAAACTTGTCTAAACTAATTCAAAATGTAATATTTGAATATGGTGATTACAAAAAGAGCAGTGAATATGTTGATGATAAAACATTTGTATATTTTGATCCACCATATAGACCTTTATCAATTACATCTGGATTTACTTCATATACAAAAGAAGACTTTAATGATGAAAATCAAAAAGAGCTTGCTAAATATTATAGAGAATTAAATAAGAAAAAAGCAAAGTTAATGTTAAGTAATTCAAATCCTAAAAATACAAATAAGGAAGATACATTTTTTGAAGATATTTACAAAGGATTTAATATAAATGAAGTTTCAGCAAAGAGAATGATAAATGCAAACAGTAAAGGAAGAGGAGAAATTTCAGAATTACTTATAACAAATTATGAGGAGACAATAGAATGTACAGAGGAAAATTCTATTATGAAGATGGTAGTTTCAAATTAATTGATAGTGATACATTTAAAGCATTGAAAAAATTTGAAGCTAAAACTTTTGATATGATTTTTGCTGATCCACCATATTTTTTATCAAGTAATGGAATTACTTGTAGTGGTGGAAAAATGGTTAGTGTAAATAAAGGACAGTGGGATAGAAGTTTAAGTATATCTGAAAAACATAAATTTAATAGAACTTGGATTAAAGAGTGTTATAGAATATTAAAAGATAATGGAACAATATGGATTAGTGGAACTTTACACAATATCTATTCGATAGGAATGGCTCTTGAAGAAGAAGGATTTAAAATTATAAACAATATAACTTGGCAAAAGACTAATCCTCCACCTAATTTAGCTTGTAAAACTTTTACACATTCAACAGAAACAATTTTGTGGGCAAGAAAAGATTTTAAGGATGTAAAATATACATTTAATTATGATTTAATGAAACAACTGAATGGTAATAAACAAATGAAAGATGTTTGGACAACTTCGCTAACAAAGCCATCAGAAAAGAAACAAGGAAAACATCCAACACAAAAACCTTTGGAAATTTTAGAAAGAATAATTTTAGCATCAACGAATGAAAATGATTTAATTTTAGATCCTTTTTGTGGTAGTAGTACAACAGGAATTTCAGCAGTAAAATTAAACAGAAGATACATAGGAATAGATAATTCAAAAGAATATTTGGATTTATCGATAAGAAGATATGAACAAATAAAGGAGGATTTATTATGAAAAGAGATTTTGCACAATGGCTACTTACTTTTACAGATAGTATTGCTAATTATAAATATTACATAGATTTTGAAACGATATATAAGAATGCTGAAATATATAAAATAGAACTAAATATGTTAAATTCTTTAATTGGTAGTAAAAATGTAGAAAAAGAATTTGAAGATTTAGTAAGAAAATATCCTGAAGTTTTAAAAAGTATACCTATATTATTAGCAGTCAGACAGTATGAAATAATTGTTTTAGATGATGATGGAAATAAATTTGAATATAATTTTAAAAAAATGAATTATGATGTAGAGCAATATAAAGTGTTTATGAGAGAAACAGGTCTATTTGAGTTATTAGAAAAACATCTAGTTAATAATTTATATGATTATGTTTTAGGTGTTGAATCTGGACTAAATTCTAATGCTAGAAAAAATCGTGGCGGACATTTAATGGAAGATTTAGTGGAAAAATTTATTCAAAAAGCAGGTTTTAAGAAAAATGAAACATATTTTAAAGAGATGTACTTACAGGATATAGAAAATAAATGGAAACTAGATATGTCTTTTATAAGTAATAAAAATCAAGCAACTAAGCGATTTGATTATGTAATAAAAACTGATAATTGTATTTATGGAATAGAAACTAACTTTTATGCTGCTGGTGGTTCAAAACTTAATGAAACAGCAAGAAGTTATAAAATGATAGCAGAAGAGGCAGAAAAAGTTGTAGGATTTGAATTTGTATGGTTTACAGATGGAATGGGATGGATTTCAGCAAGAAATAACTTAAGAGAAACATTCGATAGAATGGAGAATGTTTATAATATTAATGATATGAAGAATGGAATAATGAAAGAAATATTTAAATAAA
>CAMMLS010000045.1 GCA_946497775.1 uncultured Clostridium sp. | reverse complement strand
AAGGACTTCAAACAACAAGAGCCGAACTACAAGAAGGACTTCAAACAACAAGAGCTGAACTACAAGAAGGACTTCAAACAACAAGAGCTGAACTACAAGAGGGACTTCAAACAACAAAAACTGAACTACAAGAAGGACTTCAAGCAACAAGAGCCGAACTAGAAGAAGAACTTCAAATAACAAGAGCTGAACTACAAGAAGGACTTCAAACAATAGGAACTGAACTAGAGGAAAAACTTCAAATAGTAAAACAGCAACTAAATGAAGAAATAAGAGCAGTAAATGGAAGATTAGCGGCCTTTCAAGTTGAAATTTTACAAAAGGTTCAAACTTTATTTGATGCTGATTCAGCAAGAAAAGAACACTTAGAAGATTATGACGAAAGAATTCAAAATATTAGTTCACAACTTTTTGAACATTCTGTAAGAATTAGCAATCTTGAAACAAAATTCAGAGGAGCTTAAAGGCTCGATTTCCCAAAAAGGAAGTAGCGAATATCTAAGGATATTTATAATAATATTTTTAGATATTCGCTATTTCCTTTATAAAATAAAAAGTTTTTTGGTATAATTCTCCAAAATGTTGTTAATATAATAACTAAGTGGTATAATATTTAAAATATTAAAAGGAGGATAAAGAATGAGCGAAAATACCAAGGGCGAAGAATTAAAAAAAGAATTATTCAACATAAAAAAGACAAGGTGGACAGAAGTTACACAAGAGCAAATGGACAAAATACAAAAATTTGCAGATGAATATATGTATTTCTTAAATATTGGTAAAACAGAAAGAGAGGTAGTTGAAAATACTACAAATATATTAAAAAAGAATGGCTTTAAAAACATAGAAGAAGCAGATAATTTAAAACCAGGTGATAAAATATACTATGTAAATAGAGAAAAAAGTATATATATTGCTGTAATTGGTACAGAAAAATTAGAAAAAGGATTAAACATAGTAGGTGCACATGTTGATTCTCCGAGATTGGATTTAAAACCAAATCCATTATATGAAGAAGGAGGATTTGCATTTTTAAAAACACATTATTATGGGGGAATAAAAAAATACCAATGGACAACAATTCCTCTTGCCATTCATGGAGTTATTGTAAAATCTAATGGAGAAAAAGTTAAAATAAATATTGGAGAAGCTGAATCAGACCCAATATTTACAATAACAGACTTATTGCCACATTTGGCACAAGAACAAATGGAGAAAAAACTAAAAGATGGAATTGAAGGAGAAGCACTAAACTTATTAGTTGGAAGTATCCCATTTGACGAAAAAACAAGTGAAGCAGTAAAACTAAACATTTTAAATATATTAAATGAAAAATATGGAATAAAAGAAGTAGATTTTCTAAGCTCTGAATTAGAAATAGTTCCAGCTTTTAAGGCAAGAACATTAGGATTTGATAAAAGCATGATTGCAGCTTATGGACAAGATGATAAAATATGTGCATATACTTCATTAAGAGCAATATTAGATGTGCAAAATCCACGTAAAACTGCTGTATGTATATTATCAGACAAAGAAGAAATAGGAAGCATGGGAAATACAGGAATGGAATCACATGTGTTTGATAATTTTATTGCAGAAATTTTAAATAAAACAGGAGAAAATAAACCTAATTTATTAGAAAAAGTATTTTGCAATTCGAAAATGCTATCAGCAGATGTTGATGCTGGATTTGACCCAATTTATGCCTCAGCATCTGAACAAAATAATGCAGCGTTTTTAGGAAGAGGAATTGGACTTAACAAATATACAGGGGCCAGAGGAAAGTCTGGTGCATCTGACGCAAATGCAGAATATGTTGCTGAAATAAGAAAAATATTTGAAGAAAATGATATACGTTACCAATTATCAGAATTAGGAAAAGTTGATTTGGGCGGTGGAGGAACTATAGCGTATATTTTAGCAAATAAGGGGATAGATGTTATAGACTGTGGGGTTCCAGTATTATCAATGCATGCCCCTTATGAAGTAACTAGCAAATATGATTTATATATGGCATATAGAGGATATAGTGTATTCTTGAAATAATAAAAAATTAAAAAGGCATATAAAACAATAGTTTAATTACTAGATTTATATGCTTTTTTTATTTTTAAAGCTAAAGGGATAGAATTACTTATTTAGGCAGATAATAAAATAAAATAAAAAATGCAACTTTTTGTAGTTTTTAATTGTATATAATAATGTAATAGAAAATAGTTGATATTTTCTATTATATATGTTAAAGTATGAGTAATAAAAAAATAGGAGGGAAAAAATGAACAAAAATGTTTTAATTGCAATTGTTGTAATACTAGTGTTAGTAGTACTTGGAGTAGGAGGATACATGCTTTTAAATAATAATAAAGAAGTAAAATCAATAGACATTGATGCAGCAGGACAAACCCTTGCTAATACTACTCCATTTAATGAAATGGCGACAATGGATATAACAACAGAAGAATTAAGTTCTTTATATGGAATTAATACTGACAATGTAGAAAAAACAGTTGGAAAAATGCCTATGATGAATGTTCAAGCTAGTATGTATGTTTTAATTCAAGCAAAAGATGGAACAGTTGAAACTGTTAGAGAAGAATTAAATAAGTATGCACAGCAATATGAAGAACAATGGAGTATGTATTTACCAGAACAATATGAGTTAGTTCAAAACAGAAAAATGGGTGTTGTTGGAAATACTGTTTACATGATTATCGCGGAAAATGCAGAGACATTAGAGCAAGAAATTACAAAATAAAAACCTAAAAAATATAGTCTCTAAATAATTAATTTAGAGACTATATTTTTTTAAATCAAGAACTTTAACAAAGGAGAAAAGTTATGGTATTTAGCAGTGTTGTATTTTTATATATTTTTTTCCCAATAATGCTATTAATTTACTTTGCAGTGCCTAAAAAATTAAAAAATGCTGTGATGATACTAGCAAGTCTTGTGTTTTTTGCTTGGGGAGAGATAAGATATATTTTTATAATGCTATTATTGGCTGTAATGGACTTTTTTTGTGGTAAGGGCATAAATAAGAACGAAGGCAATAGAAAAAAACAAAGATTGTATCTATTTATAGATGTAGGAATAAATTTATTAATATTATTCTTTTTTAAATATGCAGATTTTATAATAACAAATATAAACGCAGTTTTGCACACAGAAATTCCACTTTGGAATATTCCACTACCAATAGGTGTTTCGTTTAATACATTTCAGTCATTGTCATATATAATAGATGTATATAGAGGAACTGTAAAATCTGAAAAAAGCTTTTATAATTATTTAACATATACTACCTTATTCCCACAAATAATTGCAGGACCAATTGTAAGGTATGAAACAGTTGATGAAGAATTAGAAACTAAAAAAATAAGTATGGATAATTTCTCAAGAGGAATGAGAAGATTTATTATAGGTTTAGGTAAAAAAGTTCTAATTGCAAACAATGTAGGTGCTTTGTGGCACATGATAGAAGTGCGGCGGATATTCAGAAATGTCAATGTTACTATCATGGGTAGGAATAATTGCATTTGCACTTCAAATATATTTCGATTTCAGCGGATATTCAGATATGGCAATTGGACTTGCTAATATTTTTGGAATGGATTTTGACGAAAACTTCAATTATCCATATATTTCAAAGAGTATAACCGAATTTTGGCGTAGATGGCATATGACACTTGGAAGCTGGTTTAGAGATTATATATATATACCACTTGGGGGAAATAGAAAAGGTTTTCCAAAACAAATTAGAAACATTTTAGTAGTATGGTTCTTAACAGGTGCATGGCATGGAGCGTCATGGAACTTTATGTTATGGGGATTATTCTTTGGTATAATTTTAATAATAGAAAAAGTAATATTATTAAAAGTATTAGAAAAATTACCAAAATGGACAAATCACATATATGCAATGTTATTAGTGCTAGTTAGTTGGGTAATATTTGCGTTTGAAGATTTAGTAAAAGTAAAAGATTATATTTTAACAATGTTCCATCTAAATGGAACGAGTATTATAAATGCAGAAGGTCTATATTATTTAAAAAATTACTTTATAATAATATTAATAGGAATAATATTATCAACACCTGTAATATCAAAATTGTTTAAAAAATTAGAAGAAAAACAAAGTAATATGAGAAGTATATTACTAACAGGAGTTTATATAGGAATCCTAGTTTTAAGTACAGCAAGTCTAGTAAGTGATTCGTATAATCCATTTCTATATTTTAGATTTTAAAGGAGGTATGGAGATTGAAAAATAAAATATTTTTTATTGGCTTTATGTTAGTGTGGATAACATTAATAGTACTTAATTTTGTAGTGAAAAGTGAAGCTTTCTCAGAACAAGAAAATAGATATTTAGCAAAACTTCCAACCCTTACTTTCGAAAAATTAGTAAATGGAGAATATCAAGAAGAAATGGATACTTATATAAACGATCATTTTATATTTAGAAATAGCTGGATAAAAATAAAATCAAGCGTAGAAATGTTACTTCGGCAAAACAGAAAATAATGGAGTATATATAGGAAAAGATGGATATTTGTTTGAAAAATTTGAATATGGAAAAGAACAGGAAGAGCATTTAAAAAAAGTTGCAGAGATAACTAATAAATTTGCAAATACAGTTAATTTATCAACATATTTTATGTTAATACCAAATTCAATTTATATAAATAAAGAAAAATTGCCAAATAATGTAATAGTATATGATCAAAAAGAGATAATAAATAATTTTTATAACAATTTAGACAAAAAAATAAAAACTATTAATGTAACAGATATACTTTTAGAAAACAAAGAAAAAAATATATATTTTAAAACAGATCATCATATGACGAGTTTAGGGGCATATTTGGCATATACTAAATTGTGCGTAGAAGCTAATTTAGATGTAGAGCCATTAAAAAATTTTGATAGAAAAATAGTTTCAAAAAGCTTTCTTCGGAACATTTGATTCAAAAGCACAAGTTGCGAACCAAGAAACAGATGAAATAGATGTATATCTGAATGAAAAGAACTTAAATATAAAAAGTGCACAATATGATAATGAAACAACAAATAGAATCTTTAATACAGAATATCTTTCAAAAAAAGATAAATATTCATTTTTCTTAAATGGGAACAATGCAAAAGTTGTAGTTAAAACAAATGTAGGAAATGGCAAAAAGTTACTTGTAATAAAAGATTCATATGCACATATAATGGCACAATTCTTATGTCAAAATTATGAAGAAGTACATTTTATTGATCCTAGATATTACAAAGCATCAGTGACAGAATATGCAAGCAAGAATAATATTACAGATATACTTTTTTTGTATAATGTATCAAATATAATATCTGACATGGGAGTTTTATCAATAAAATAAGTAAAAATTATGTAAACGCTTTACAAATAATGTAAAATGTATTATAATATAAATATATTGCGTCAGCAATGTAAACACTGTAAGGTTGAAAGGAGGATATTATTTAAAACTGAATATTGTCAATCTTATTAAAAACAGCAAAGGAGAGAAAATCATTATGTACAAAAACATTAAAAAGTCTAGTTTGGCAAAAGTAGTTTTAGCCGCTGTATTGGCAATGAGTGTTTATGGAACGGCATTTGCAGCTCCTGGTGGAAATAATGCAGAACATCGGGAATTAGCACAAGCAATCGAACAAGAAACTTCTGACCGCGAAGTAGCAGATGCTAAACTTGATTCA
>CAMMLS010000044.1 GCA_946497775.1 uncultured Clostridium sp. | reverse complement strand
TACTAATTCTGATAATTCAATAACTGTTAAGCTATCGATTTCTTCTAATAATTTTTCTATTTTTTCTGACATTTTAATATCCTCCTAATTTTTTATAATATTTGTAGCTTTGCTACTATTTTATGCCTTTATTATGCATTTTCTTTTTGAATACGTACTTGGTCTAAACCAACTGCAAGTTTTGCAATAGTTCCAAGTAAGCTTCCAGCAAGTTTTGATAATAATTCTTCTCTTGATGGAAGTTTTGCTAGTGTCATTATTTCTTCTACTGAAACTAGTTTTCCTTCTATGATTCCTGCTTTTATTTTATAGAAATCATTATCTTTAACATAGTTGTATACTGTTTTTATTGGTGCTAAGTAATCTTCACTGTTTAATATAACAGCTGTTGGTCCTATTAAAGCTTCGTCTAGTCCTTCTATTCCTGCCTCTGTTAGGGCTCTTCTTGTTATATTATTTTTTAATACTGAGTATTCAGTATTTGATTCTCTTAGCTTAGCTCTTAATTCTGTTACATCTGTAACTGTTATACCTCTGTAATCTGTAAGTAGAACTAATTTAGCTGATTTTATTTTTTCTGCTAATTTAGAAACTTCTTCTTGCTTTTGTGCAATAATTTTTTCGTTTGCCAATGTTTTCACCTCCTATAATATAAAACAACCATTCTTTATACACATAGGCTTACCGATGCATATAGAGAATGGTTAAAATCCGTTCTTTAAAATGCCTCGGTAGGACTTATTGTTTAGCCTACTGTCTTTGGCTTATTTTATCTATTTTTGATTTATAAATAGTCCAGGTCCCATTGATGTTGATATAGATACACTTTTAATGTATTGTCCTTTTGCTGCTGCTGGTTTTGCTTTTAATATAGCTTCTATAATTTTTTCGTAGTTTTCAAATAATTTTTCAGCACCGAAAGATACTTTTCCAAATCCTAAGTGGATTATGTTTGTTTTATCTAATCTGTACTCTACTTTACCAGCTTTAATTTCTGATATTGCTTTTGTTACGTCCATTGTAACTGTTCCAGATTTTGGGTTTGGCATTAATCCTTTTGGTCCTAATACTTTACCTAATCTTCCGATAACACCCATCATATCAGGTGTTGCTACGATTACATCATAGTCAAACCAGTTTTCTTTTTCTATTTTTGGAACTAAATCTTCTGCTCCAACATAGTCTGCTCCTGCTTCTTCTGCTTCTTTTGCTTTATCACCTTTTGCGAAAACTAAAACTTTTTTAGTTTTACCAGTTCCATGTGGAAGTACTACTGTACCTCTAACTTGTTGGTCTGCGTGTTTTGAATCCACACCTAATTTTACATGTAATTCAACTGTTTCGTCGAATTTTGTTTTTGGCATTTTTTCTATAATTTCTAATGCCTCTTTTGCTTCATATGTTTTTGTTCTATCAACAAGTTTTGAAGCTTCTTGGTATCTTTTACCTCTACTCATTTTATCCTCCTTTGGTTTTAGCGAGCTTTTGCTCTCCCAATTATTTATATTTTAAATAGCTAAAACTATTTAATTAACTTTAATTATTCTTGAACTACAACTCCCATAGAACGTGCAGTTCCTTTAACCATGCTCATTGCTGTTTCTATAGATGCTGCATTTAAATCAGCCATTTTTTGTTCAGCAATTTGTCTTACTTGGTCAATTGTTATTGTAGCAACTTTAACTCTATTTGGCTTTCCTGAGCCTTTTTCTATTTTAGCTACTTTTTTTATTAATACAGCCATTGGTGGCTCTTTTGTAATAAATTCAAATGACTTATCTTTATAAACAGTTATTACAACTGGAATTATTAATCCTGTTTGTTTTGCTGTTCTATCATTGAATTCTTTAACAAATTGCATAATATTAACACCACTTGATCCTAATGCTGGTCCTACTGGTGGAGCTGGTGTTGCTTTTCCAGCTTCTATTTGTAATTTTATAACATTAATTACTTCTTTTTCTGCCATTTTGGTTTATACCTCCCTAAATTTTGTTTTATATTATACTTTTTGAACTTGTGAAAACTCTAATTCTACTGGCGTTTCTCTTCCAAACATTGATACTAGAACTTTTACTTTTCCTTTTTCTTTGTTTATTTCTTGAACTACACCAATAAAATTTTCTAATGGTCCATGTAAAACTTTTACACTGTCACCTGCTTCGTAATCTACTGTTACAGGTACATCTTCAAATCCCATACTCCTTATTTCTTCTGGTGTAAGTGGAATTGGATCTGTTCCTGAGCCTACAAAACCTGTAACTCCTCTTGTATTTCTAACTATATACCAAGATTCTTCTGTTACTATCATTTTTACTAGTACATACCCAGGAAATACTTTTTTTATGTTAGTTTTTGTCTTACCATTTTTTATTTCTATTTGTTCTTCCATTGGAACAACTATATCAAAGAAATAATCTTGTAGTTCTCTGTTTTTAACGGTTTTTTCTAAATCTGTTTTTACTTTATTCTCATATCCAGAATATGTATGTACAACATACCATTTTGGTTCTAAGTTTTCTTCCTTTTGAGACATTTTTTAGCCTCCTTATTTTATTAATTATTAGCTTCTACTTTAATATTACTATTCTTGTACTTGATTTGAATCAGTTACATTATTTTCTATTTCATTGTTTGTTTCATTTGAAACACTATTTTCTACGGTATTGTCAGCTGTATTATCAACTGTGTTATTCTCTTCGTTATTTTGTACAGTATTATCTATTGTATTTGTTTCATCTTGTTGTACAATTGATTTTAATTTTTCAACACCATTGCTATTTAAATTTTCAAATGTAAAATCAAGAACAAAAACAATTGCAGATACAACTATAACCATTACTATTACTGCTGTTGTGTTATTTAGTAACTGTTTTGGTGTTAGCCAATTAACTTTTTTTAATTCTGCTTTCATTTCTTTAAAGAAATGTTTTTTATTTTTGTTTGAATCATCTGCCATTTTTTATTTCCTCCTAAAAGGTTATTTTGTTTCTTTGTGTGTTGTACGTTTTTTACAGAATTTACAATACTTTACCACTTCTAATCTTTCTGTATTATTTCTCTTATTTTTCTCTGTCATATAATTTCTTCTTTTACACTCTGTACATTCTAGTGTTATTGGTTCTCTTGCTCCTTTTGCAGCCATTTAACTACACCTCCGTTTTAGTTTTGTGAAGCTTTTATTATTTTTTACGATGTGATTTGCATATACTTTTTTATACATGCTTGAATACTATATCATATTTTTAGCTATATGTCAACGGTTTGAATAGATTTTATAATATTTATTTAAAAAAGTTAGCGATTTTATTAAAAGTGTGGTATAATGTATACATAATTTTATTTGGAGGTGCTTTTATGGACATTAAAAAGCGGAATGTAGAAGAGTTTGCAGGTTTTCATTTTTTCACAGACTATCCATTTGTTATCGATGGAATTCATTGTAAAAGCTTAGAAAGTTTTTTACGTGCTATGAAATATGATAACATTATTGTTCAAAGATTGGTTTGTGATTTGTCTGCAAAAAGTGCAAAAACATATGCTACTGCATATACTTGGGCATCTGTAAATACGTTTCATTGGAGAGGTTATTCATACTCCAGAGAGAGTCGTGAATTTAATGAGCTTTTAACAAAAGCTTTTGATGAACTCTACAAAAACCCAAAATTCAGGTTAGCGCTTAAACAAATAAGTATAGAAAAATTAAACTTATTAAGAGAAGAGTTAAAATCTGAAACAATATTGCCAAGCTATAAACTGATTTTTCAGCTTCATCGCTTAAATGCAAAATTGTAATTAATGTCCACACCACAAAAGGAGACCTTATTTGGTCTCCTTTTTCTTTTTTTGTACTGAAAAGCCGAATTTTCCAATTTTTTTATCTAATGAATAATATCCTCCATTTGCATATGCTATTAAGTCACATTTGCTTATGTCAAATGCTCCTTTTTCGTCTATATACTTATCATCTGCATCTATTGACAAAACTTCTGCTATGAAAGTATGATGGCTTCCATATTCTTTTATATCTATTACCTTACATTCTATTGCAACTGGACTTTCTTTAATAATAGGACATTTAACATGATTTGCCTTTTCCTTAGTTAAATGCATTTCCTTAAATTTATCATAATCTTTTCCTGATCTCACTCCACACCAATCAGTAGCAAAAGCTAATTTCTCTGTTGTTAAATTAATAACAAACTCACCAGTTTCTTTTATTAAATTATAAGAATATCTCTCAGGTCTAACCGAAATATACACAATAGCTGGATTAGTATTTAAAATTCCAGTCCATGCAACAGTCATTATATTAGAATGTTCCATATCCCCAGATGTTACCATAACAGCAGGTATAGGATACACAAAAGTCCCACTTTTCCACTCAACCTTAGCCATAAAACTCACTCCTTTTTGGAATATAATATATCATAATTTTATAGTTATTTCTATAACTTTCAAAAATATTGACTTTTATTTACATAATTGTTATAATATGTTTACATCTTAACCGCAAGGGGGTATTTATATGGCACATTGCATCGAATGTTCTGCTTTTGATCCATACACTCACGGTGGCTGGTGTGACTATCACGGAAGAGAGACTTCTCCAAGTGATTCATGCTCTTATTCTGACTATAATGGTTCACATATAGATGATAACCCATCTAAATTATGTAAAACTTGTGAATCATTTGACCCACACACCGAAGGTGGGTATTGTGATTATCATGAATGCACTACAAATTCAGATAGTTATTGTTCAGATTGGAGTTAAAAAAAGGGCCTCTTTTAAGAGGCTCTTAAATTCTAAAATACATAGGAGATATTTATGAATCTAAATAAAATTTTAAAAAATGTAAATGAACAAGAAAAATTATATTTGAATCATTTACTTGGTATTGATAATTTAAGGAATAAGTATATATATATATATGATTTAGTTTGTGAGAAACTTGACGAAGAATTTGAAAAAAACAATTATTGTGATTTTCAAAATAATGTATGCATATGCCAAAGGAATTCTAAAAATCGTGCCCATGCTTCCATGGGCTGTTGCTATACTTTCAGAAACTCAAAAATAACTGGATTTCCAGTTGATACAAAACTGTGTAAGTATTTAATAGATGGGAAATGCACTATCCAGTCCATAGCATGTAAAATGCATACATGTACTTATTTAAAAAAACAAAAAATAAAATTCAAACCAGACGATTTCTTTTTAGTAAAACTATTTTTTAACAGAAAACAAAAATCTTACATAAAAAATGCATACTTTCAACCACGTGATAAAGTAATCAATGAATTGCTAAAAATGAATACAAAATTATAATTAAAAAACAATATAAAATATTCACCAATAGAAATGCAATAAAAATTCATATAGAGTAGTAAAAAAGATAGATATATTAAAATTTATGTAGCGACGACGTGTGCCTGTAAGGGTCGTACAAACTCTTAATAAAGTTCAATGAGGGTGCGGTACCGGAGAGGCTCATTGGACTTTCATTTAGAGTTTGTAGACCCTGGAAGGTGTTCCTAGGAGCGAAATAAATTTTAATATATCTATCTTTTTTACGGCTTCAACTACAATTCTATACAAAAACTAAAAAAGCCATAACGCAAAAACATTTCCACAATATAATAATTAATTGTGAAAATCCTTCCTCCATTATAGCTTTTCCCATAAAAATAAATAAAAAAAACCTGGCAACAACCTATTTTTCCAGCAGGGAAACCCGCAAGTATCTTCGGC
>CAMMLS010000043.1 GCA_946497775.1 uncultured Clostridium sp. | reverse complement strand
TAGAATAATCCCAATATTTGTTTTGCTTTTCTTCATCTGTTGTTGGTGCAATGGCAATTGATTGCTGTGAACCATTTACATTCCATGCTGTTGATTTAAAGTTGTTAGAATCTGGTATTGGCACCCATACGTATTCATTAAAGTCTGGTGTTGTTCCTGTTAGTTGTCCATTGTCATATGTTATGGCATTGTCTACTATTACTATTCCTTTGTTTATATCTTCTGTTGTTATATTATTCCACTCATCAGCTGGCATAATGCTTGCTACACTTCCGTCCTGTCCGGGTAAACTTTGCGTTGTTCCGGTAGCTAATATGGCTGGTGCGAATCCGGCTGGTATTGTTATTTGTATATCACTATTTGGGTCTGGTTTTATTGTTGTGTTTTCTGTGGCTAGTCCGTCTTCATTCACCTCTGGTGGCTCTACTGGGTCTGGCGGAGTTGGTGGATTGCCTCCATTTCCTCCTTCTAGGTAGTTTTGAAAGTATTTCTCTATTTCATTTAATAATTGTTGCTCTGAGGCTACGCTATTATTGTATTTACCTACTGCGTTTTCCGCATTTCCTATTATATTACCTTGCCCTGTTAAAGTAGCTAAGGCTACTCCTGCTAAAATTAATAACACTATTATTGTTATTACCAATGCTATTAATGTTATTCCGCTTTTTGCTTCTTGTGTTTTCTAATATTTTTGGTTTTAATTTCTTTTCTTTCATTTTTTCTTCGCTCCTTTCTTTTGTACCTTATCTTCTTTTTTATGTATTATTTTTCCTTAAAATTGCTCTTAATATTCTTAAACTAGCAAATTTTACATTGCTTTTTCTCCAAAAATATTTACTTTTCAATGTTCATTTGCTAATCCTTAAATATTTTGCTCAATTTCTTTTTATACTATACCTATTTTCCACGTTTTTGTCAAGTTTCTTAATTGAATTGTTTTATTCCCAAAAATATGTTATAATTTCTACAATGTTTTATTTTTGCTCCTATGTTTTCGGGGGATAACAACAACTTTGTAAAAAAATTTTTAAGGAGGTTATACTTATGAAAAGATGTGTTTGTTACGATAATCGGAATTACAAAGAAAAACGGATTGTAGTTAAAACTCATTCTTTTTTTAACCAGGGGAAAGTATGGTCAAATGCTTACTGCCTTAAGTGTGGCAGGCAAACTTATATTGACGAAAATGCTCTTTGTATAGACATTGAGGAATTTAACGTCCCTTTGGACGCCATTGTTCAAGAATTTAAAATTGTAAATAATATTTTAAATTCGCGCATAATGTTTCCTGATGTATTGTTAGTATTCAACATTATAAAAGCTATAATTTGGGCTTATGAAGTTGATTATTATGAGAAATTCGACAATTATGTTTTTAGAGATGTAAGAAATGGAATTATTGATTATTTTACTAAAAATAGTTCCATCTTAACCGATTCTTTTCTTGAAAACGAAGAGAATTATACCTCGTACTTAGACCATGTAAAAAAATATTTGACTGAAAAAGAATGTAAAAATTTTAACTTAGAATCAGCTTTAAGTAATCCCATTATTTTTACTAGTACTAACCATGAACACTTTGGTCCCGCTTCTCTTGTTTATAATGAATATACAGATACATTAGGGCATAGCAGAAAATCTAATAATTTTTATTATCCAAATGATAAATATTATAGATTAAACAAGTCCAAATTAGAACAAGAAGCCATTCAAATTCATACTTCAATTTTGAATACCTTTAAGCAATATGTTATAAGAAAATGCAAGACTTTACCTCTTAATTTTTATTCAGAAGTAAAATCTTTCAAAGCTTTAAAGGACTTTGTACTAGCAAACTATCATGGGAAAAATCAAGTGTTTTTTATTGGTTTTTGGATAGTATTTAGCAATATTTTAGAAAATGGGGATAAATATATAAATTTATCTTCTAGAACATATTCTGAATATTTATCTAAATTAAAAGAATTCAATATTTTTGTTGACAAACTTATTAAAGAAGATAATTAACTTAAAAAATACAACTCTATTTAAATAGGGTTGTATTTTTATATAATTTTGCCTCCACCTAATACTATGTCATCTACATAAAACACTACTGATTGTCCTGGTGTTATGGCTCTTTGTGGCTGATTAAATTCTACTTTACATATTCCTTTTTCTGGTGGATATAATATAGCTTTTGCTTCTTGTGCTCTGAATCTTACTTTTGCATTAACGTTTATAGGTTTATCTAATTTTATATTAAGCAGAAAATTTAGTTCATTTGCGTATAATGTATTTGAATACAACTGCTTTTCTGTTCCTACTATAACTTCATTTGAATCCACATCTAATTTAAGTACATAAAGAGGCTCTTTATATGCTATGCCTAATCCTTTACGCTGACCTATTGTGTAATTAATAAGTCCATTATGCTGTCCTAGTACTGTTCCATCTTTTAGTACAATATTGCCTTTTTTCTGTTTTGCATGCTTACATACAAATCCAGCATAATTATCATCTGGTATGAAGCATACTTCTTGACTATCTGTTTTTTCAGCTACTTCTAAGCCGTTATCTCTTGCGATTTGTCTTACGGTTTCTTTACTTTCAATTTTTTCTAGCGGAAATAGTACTTTGGGCAATATTTCTTTGTTTATACCATATAAGAAATATGTTTGGTCTTTTTTTATAGAATCTGATTTTTTCAGTATATAATCATTATATTTATCTGAATATTCTATTTTTGCATAATGGCCTGTTGCAATATAATCACATTCTAATTCTAATGCCTTATTATAAAATGCTCCAAATTTTAAATATTTATTGCACTCTATACATGGATTTGGAGTTCTAGCATTTGAATATTCATTTATGAAATTTTGTATAACTTTTTCATTAAACTCTTTTTGATTATCTATTATATAATGTGGAATTCCTAATTTTTCACAAATCTTTTTTGCATCTTCTACTCCTTTGTCTCCTCCACATGTATCTTGCTTATTACATTGTGGCTCCCATAGTTTCATGGTTGCCCCTATTACTTCATATCCTGCTTTTTTTAACAAAAGGGCAGACACACTGCTGTCTACCCCTCCACTCATTCCAATTAATACTTTTTTTGGCATTTTATACTTTAATCTCCTTTTAAGATGTGTCCCCAGTGGGGTATTTTACCCCATTGGGAAACGTCCCCAATTATAACAATTTTATATGAACATCTTTTAATTGCTGTTCTGTTACTTTTGATGGGGCTCTCATTAGTAAATCTCTTGCTTTTTTGTTTTTTGGAAATGCTATTACATTTCTTATGTTATCTTCGTGTTCTATTAGCATTATTATTCTGTCTATTCCTGGTGCTGCTCCTGCGTGTGGTGGTGCTCCGTACATAAATGCATTAAATAGTGCTCCAAATCTATTTTCTACATCTTCTCGTTTGTAGCCTGCTATTTCAAATGCTTTTACCATTATTTCCGGATCATGATTTCTTACAGCTCCTGATGCAATTTCATACCCATTGCATACTAAATCATATTGATATGCATAAATATCTAGTGGATTTTTTTGCTCTAATGCTTCCATTCCGCCTTGTGGCATTGAAAATGGATTATGGCAAAAATCTATTGTTCCTTCATCTGATAATTCATACATTGGAAAATCCACTATCCAACAAAATTTATATGTGTCTTTTTCTAACAAATCTAGTTCTTTACCTAACTCTAGTCTTATTCCTCCTGCTATTTTTTGTGCTTTCTCTCCATTGTCTGCTATAAAGAATATTGCTGAATTAGGTTTTGCATTTGTTTCATTTATTAGTTTTTCTTTTATTTCGTCTGTTATAAATTTTGCAATTGAACCTGAAACTTGCTTTTGCTCATCTAACTTTATCCAAGCTAATCCTTGAGCTCCTAATTCTTCTTTTGCAAACTCGCTCATTTTATCGAAGAATTTTCTAGAATTTGATGCTCCGTCTGGTAAAACTATTGCTTTTACATCTTTGTTTTTAAATCCATTAAATTCTGAATTTTCAAAACATTTTGTTACATTGTTTATAATTAATGGATTTCTTAAATCTGGTTTATCTGAGCCGTATTTTTCCATTGCTTCTTTGTATGGGATTCTAATAAATGGTGTTTCATCTATTTTCCAACTTGTATGTGCTTTAAACACATTTGGTATTACTTGTTCTAATACATTAAATACATCTTCTTGTGTTGCAAAACTCATTTCGAAGTCTAATTGATAAAATTCCCCTGGTGATCTATCTGCTCTTGGGTCTTCATCTCTGAAGCATGGAGCTATTTGATAATATTTATTAAAGCCAGAAACCATTAATAATTGTTTGAATTGTTGTGGTGCTTGTGGAAGAGCATAAAACTCTCCTGGATGTAGTCGGCTTGGTACTAAAAAGTCTCTTGCTCCTTCTGGTGATGAGTTGGCAAGAATTGGTGTTTGTATTTCAGTAAAGTCCAATTTCTGCATTTCTTCTCTTATTGTTCTTAAAACTTGTGATCTTTTTAATATATTATTATGTAATTTTTCATTTCTTAGGTCTAAAAATCTATATTCTAGTCGTAAGTCTTCTCTTGCTTCATTTTTATCACTGTTTATTTCAAATGGAAGCACATTTTTGCATTTTCCTAAAACTTTTATTGTTTTTGCTTCTATTTCTATTTCTCCTGTTGGAATTTTAGGATTTTTATTTGCTCTTTCTACAACTTTTCCACTTACCGTTAGTGTACATTCTGTTGTAACATCTTCAATTTCTTTGTTTAAATTTTCATTTTCTGAAATAACAATTTGTGTTATTCCTGTTTCATCTCTTAGGTCGATAAATTTCATTTTACCTAGGTCTCTTATTTTCGCAACCCATCCGCTTAGTCTTACTTCTTCTCCTACATTTTTTATATTTAATTCTGAGCAATTATGTGTTCTATATTCATTCATTTTATTTCTCCCTTTATTAATATTGACGTCCCCATACAATCATGTGTTTAGCTTCTTTTCCGCATATTGCGCATTTATCATCTAAGTGTTCTTGATTAAATGGAATACATCTAGAATGTGCTCCTGTTTCTTCTTTTACTTTATTTTCACATTCAACATCTCCACACCACATTGTTTTAACATATCCTTGATTTTTGTCTAGATTGTCTTTTATTTCTTCTAATGTATGTGCTATTGTTGTTCTTCTATTTCTTATTTCTAAGCATTCATTGTACATATTTTTTTGAATAGCTTCAAATAATTCTTCCATTTTTGTTTCAATCTCTTCTAGTTTAACTGTTATTTTTTCAGCTGTATCTCTTCTTACAAGAATTGCTTCTCCTTTTTCTATATCTCTTGGACCTATTTCTATACGTAGTGGCACACCCTTCATTTCCCAATAATTAAATTTATATCCTGGTGTGTAATTTTCTCTTGCATCTAATTCCATCCTGAATTTTTTATTAAGCTTATTATATAATTCTGTTGTTTTTTCTACTACACCTTCTTTATGCATTGCTATTGGTACTATTACTGCTTGCACAGGAGCAACTTTTGGAGGTAGTTTTAAGCCTCTATTATCTCCATGAGCCATAATAACAGCACCTATTAATCTTGTGCTTAATCCCCACGAGGTTTGGTATGCATACTCTTCTTTGCCTTCTCTGTTTTGAAATTTAATTTCAAATGGTTTTGTGAAATTTTGTCCAAAATAATGTGAAGTTCCAGCTTGCAAAGCTCTTCCATCATGCATTAGAGACTCTACTGTATATGTTTCTTCTGCTCCTGAGAATTTTTCTTTTTCTGTTTTTCTTCCCTTTAAAACAGGTATTGCAAGTAAATCTTCTATTACTTGTGCATATATATCTAGCATTTGTAAAGTTCTTTCTCTTGCTTCTTTCTCAGTTTCATGAATTGTATGTCCCTCTTGCCATAAAAACTCTCTTGAACGTAAAAATGGTCTTGTTTCTTTTTCCCATCTTAA
>CAMMLS010000042.1 GCA_946497775.1 uncultured Clostridium sp. | reverse complement strand
CGTACCGCTTGGTCTCTTAAAGGATTTTATTGTTTACTTTTCAATGTACTTTTTATCGTCTCTCGACGGAACGTTTTATATTATACTACCCTTTGTAACAAAAGTCAACACTTTTTTTAATTTTTTTTAAGATATTTTTATTAATAATTATATGCTCTCGTTTTGGTAGTTATTACTTGTAACGTTCGTATATAATAATATCATATTAAATATATTATGTCAATAAGTTTTGCCCAAAATTTTATGTGCTTTTTTCGCCACTTTTTATTTGATATTTCAAGTATTTTTTGCTAATAGTTTTTTAAATAATTTAGTATTGCATTTGGACATAGTAATTTTTTTACTTTTTAGAATATATTTATTAATAATAGCTTTTTTATGGAGGTGCTTTTATGAAGCAAAAAGGACTTGATTTTAAGCACAAGGAAGTTATAAATATTTCTGATGGTAGAAGACTTGGTTTTGTTCAAGATGTTACTGCTAATTTAGAAACAGGAACTATAACTTCTATTATAGTTCCTGGTAATAATAGATTATTTAATATTTTTTCTTCTGGTAATGAAATTGTTATACCTTGGGAGAAGGTTAAATGTATTGGGGACGACCTAATTTTGGTTGAGATTTAATTATACATTTTCTTTATATGGCTTATTGCACTCTTTTCTAAACGTGATACTTGTGCTTGTGATATTCCTATTTCTTCTGCTACTTCCATTTGCGTTTTGCCTGCGAAAAATCTTCTTCTTATTATCATTTTTTCTCTTTCATTTAATTTTTTAAACGCTTCTGATATAGTTATATTGTTTGACCATTGTTCTTCTGTGTTTTTATTATCCTTTACCTGGTCCATTATATATAGATTTTCACTTCCATCATTGTATACTGGTTCTTGTAGTGACATCGGATCTTGTATTGCATCTAAGCACATTACTATTTCTTCTTTTGGAACATTTAGCTCTTTTGCTATTTCTTCTACTGTTGGTTCTTTGTGTTTTTCTTTTGTCAATTTTTCTTTTGCCTGCAATGCCTTATATGCTAAATCTCTTATAGATCTACTTACCCTTACCATATTATTATCTCTTAAATATCTTCTTATTTCTCCTATTATCATTGGAACTGCATATGTTGAAAATTGCACATTTAATGTTATATCAAAATTATCTATTGCTTTTATTAATCCTATACAACCGACTTGAAATAAATCGTCTGCATTTTCTCCTCTTCCTGAAAATTTTTGTATTACACTTAATACCAATCTTAAATTTCCTTTAATAAATAGTTCTCTTGCCTGATTATCTCCATTTTTTATCTTTTTTAAAAGTTCTTCTTTTTCTTCGTTTTTAAGCAAGGGAAGCTTGGCGGTATTTATTCCGCATATCTCCACCTTGTTTATCAAATGAAAAACCTCCTTTTAGAATACTTACTTATTTTAAGTATTTCCTCAAAGGAGGTTTTATATTCAATTTTATTAAAATATATGTATTACCAATTTTGTTTAGCTTTGAATTTTTACTGCATTTTTATCTGCTTTATTATTTCCTATCTCTTTTTGAATTTTTTCTAAATACCTAGCTAAATTTGCATTAATTTGTTCTAGCTCTTCATCTTTTTGTTCCTCTATATTTATTTTGTCAGTTTCTATCTTTTTTATAAGATCCTCTTTTTCTTTAAAATTGCTTTCCAATACTATATGTTCTTGTTTTTCTGTTTCACAATTTATATTTTCTAATTTTAATTCACCTTTTTCTTTATTTTTTTTAAATATTTTATTTATAATGTTTTTTATTTTTTCAAAAATTGTACTACTTACAATTTTTAAACTTTTTTCATTTGATTCTACCATTTTATCCTCCTATTATTATATATTTTATTATACAGTATTTTTTTGAGTTATTGCTTAATGTTATTAAATTGTAATGTAAAATTAATTATTTTGTAATCTTTGTTACCCAGTTTTGCTAATTATGTCTTTTTTCATTTTGTTTATAATTTTCTTTTCTAATCTAGATATGTAACTTTGTGATATTCCGAAGCATATCTGCTACTTCTTTTTGTGTTTTTTCTTTTCCTGTTCCAAAGCCGTATCTTAATTCCATTATGTTTTTTTCTCTTTTATTTAGTTTTTCTATGGATGCCTTTAATAGTTTTCTGTCTACTTCATCTTCTAATGCTCTTGATGTTACATCTGGCTCTGTTCCCAATATGTCTGATAATAGTAGTTCGTTCCCATCTCCATCTTGATTTAGCGGTTCATCTATTGAGACTTCGCCTTTTATTTTGTTACTTCTTCTTAAATACATTAATATTTCATTTTCTATACATCTTGAAGCATATGTAGCAAGTTTTATTTGTTTGTCTGTATCAAATGTGTTTATTGCTTTCATTAATCCTATTGTTCCAATAGAGATTAGGTCTTCTATACCAACTCCTGTATTTTCGAATTTTTTTGCTATATATACTACTAGTCTTAAATTTCTTTCTACTAATGTTTTTCTTACTTCTAGGTTTCCTTTTGCTAATTCTCCGTAATTGTTCTTCCTCTTCTTCTGGTGTTAGTGGTGGAGGTAATACTTGGCTTCCACCTATGTAATATATGGGCAATTCTTCTATTTCTTCTTTGCCTAGGTATTTTGCATATATTATATTAATACTAGATTTTAGCATATCTAATATGTTCATCTTCTACTTTTCTCCCTTCTATTAAGCTAATTCCTATTAGTGAGGTATATTTGTCTGTTTTGCTTAGTTTCTTGTTATATAGCCCTATTATTATGTTTTTACTTTTTATTTTTTCATCATCATGATATATTGTTATTTGGTCTGATTTTATTCCTAATAGCATTCCATTTGGCATACCTAGTGATGTAAATGGAATTACTCTTAGTTTGCTTGCATATTCTATTGGTATATTTTCTGTTTTGCCTTCTATTATTTCTTGTGTATTTTCTAATATTTGGTTTGGTAATATGTTTTTAAGTATACTTGTTTCTACTATAATTACCGGATTTCCACTAATCGGCTCTTTTAACAAATTTCCACTATCAATCATAGCAATACTTTCTACTATTTTTTGTTGTAATTGTATTTCTATTTTGCAATACATGTTTTTGCTGTTCATTCTACCTTTTGCAAATTTAAATGCAACAACTAATATTACAAATCCTACAATTCCTCCTAATATTGCTATTTTTAATGGATACGAGCCTATGTATACTCCATTTTTCATTAATATTTCTGATGGCTTTACAAAATATAATAAGGCAAATGCTGTTCCACCAAATGTGAATGATGTTAAGTAAAATATTAGTAATTGTTTTAAACATCTTTTTATGCTTTCAGGTTTTAATGCTATATATACCATTGCAAGCGAAAGTAATATTTTTAGGGCTAATGTTTTATATAATTCTAATTCAGATATGTATGATACTACTGCATATATTCCACCTAATAAACTTGCTAAGAATATTCTTATTAATCTTATTTCTGTTTTGTTTATTGTTGCTGTAGCAAATAATATAATATAGTTCATAAATATATTTTCTATTAATACTATGTCTATATATACTATCATTTATGCCTCCCTAATTTTTATAATTATTTTACATCTTTGTTTTGCAAAAGACTGTCGGTTTCTGAAGTAGAAAAAAGAAATAATCTACAAATGTAGATTATTTCTTTCCTTTTTTGATTTTTTTATTTACTTTTTTATTTGTTTCCTGTTATTCCTCTATTTTTTCTTAGGAATGCTGGAATGTCTAAATCATTGCTGTTTGCATTTTGTTCTGCTTGTACTGGGATTGAGCTTATTTTTTTATCCCATGCTCTATTTACTAAATTACTTACATTTGACCCATTCCCTGGTTCATTTTTTTCAAATCCTGTTGCTATAACTGTAATTTGAATATCGTCTCCCATTTCTTCATCTACAACAGAACCAAATATAATGTTTGCTTCTGAATCTACACTGCGTTGAATTAATTCTGCTGCTGTGTTTACTTCGTGTAATCCAATATTGCTTGAACCTGTTATGTTTATAATTACTCCTCTTGCTCCTTCTATTGATGTTTCTAGTAGAGGGCTTTCTATAGCTTGTTTTGCTGCGTCTTCTGCTCTGTTTTCTCCACTTGCTCTTCCTATTCCCATGTGTGCCATTCCTGTGTTTAACATTATTGTTTTAACATCTGCAAAGTCTAAGTTAATTAATCCTGGCACTGCAATTAAGTCTGATATACCTTGTACACCTTGTCTTAATACATCATCTGCCATTTTGAATGCTTCTAATATTGATGTTTTTCTATCTATTATTTGTAGTAACTTATCATTTGGTATTACTACTAATGTGTCTACTTTACTTTTTAAGCTTTCTATTCCTCTTTCTGCTTGTGATAATCTTTTCTTTCCTTCAAATGTAAATGGTTTTGTTACAACTCCTATTGTAAGTATTCCCATTTCTTTTGCAGCACCTGCTACTATTGGAGCTGCTCCTGTTCCTGTTCCTCCACCCATTCCGGCTGTTACAAACACCATGTCTGCTCCTCTTAATGCTTCTGCTATTTCTCCTTTTGTTTCTTCTGCTGCTTGTGCTCCTATATCTGGGTTTGCTCCTGCTCCTAGTCCTCTTGTTATTTTTTCACCTATTTGAATTTTTGTTGGTGCTTTAGATTCTTGCAATATTTGTCTATCTGTATTTACTGCTATAAATTCTACTCCTCTTATTCCTGCATCTATCATTCTATTTACAGCATTGTTTCCTGCTCCTCCAACGCCTATTACTTTTATTGTAGCAATTCCATCCATCATTAATTTGTTATTCTCATCATACTCCATCATCAAAGTTTCCTCCTAAAAAATTTTATATTTATTTTATTATTTTTTATTTTAAGAATAAAAAAAGTCTTTTATTCTTTGTAATATCATTTTCATTACACTTTCGTCTGATTTCACATCTATATTGCTAGATACTGTTTTAGCAAATGGTCTTGCTGCAACATATCTTACTAGTGCATAGCTTGCCCTATATTCTGGCTTTATTGTGCTTATTAATCTTCCTGTTGCTATTTTTACTGGTATGTTTAAAATTATTTTCCCTGCTACATCACTTTTATTTATTGTCGCAATTCCTTGTCCTGTTAATATTACACTATTTATTTTTGGTTTAAAACCTTGGCTTGTGATATCCTTATTTACTAATGTAAAAATTTCTTCTATTCTCGCCTCTATTATTTCTATTAGCTCAGAACTTTTTATTGATTTACTTTTCATATTAGTTTCTGCACATGTATTTAAAATAATGTCATTATCATTATCTATAAATGATTTTAATGCTAGTCCGTATTGTTTTTTTAAATTTTCTGCTTCATCTCTTGTTATGTTTAAAATCAATGCTATATCTTGTGTTATGTTTTCTCCACCAATTGGTATTGTGTTTGTGTATATGAATTTTCTTCCCTCAAATGCTCCTATATTTGTGCTTCCCGCACCTACATCTAGTATTATTACATTGTCATTTAGTTCATTTGTATCTAATATTACATTTCTTTGTGCTAATATATTAGGAACTATTCCGTCAATCTCTATTCCTATTTTCCTAAATACATTTCTTAATTTAGTTACATATTCTTTTTCTGCTAGTATAACTTGTCCATTTAGAGTGAATGCTGAGCTTAAACTTCCTACTGGGTCATCTACTATTTCGCCGCCTTCTAATACGAATTCACTTGGCACTATGTCTATTAGGACTTTATCTTCTGGGATTTCAATATCTTTTACTTGTGCTATGCTTGCGCCGACATCTTTTACAGAAATTCCAGCATACTTATCTTTTATTTCTTTCCATATGCTGTTTTGCACTATTGTTACATATTGTCCTGGTATTGTTGTATAGGCTGAATTGATTTTTAAACTTGCTTGTTCTTCTGCTTGCTTTATTGTTTTAGCTATTGATGCAGATACTTCATCTTCATCTATGATTTTAGCTTTTTTTATTCCTGAGCATCTTGCAGAGGTACTACAAATAATTTCTATTTGATTAAAATTGTTAACTTCGCCAACTACTGTTGTGACTCTTTCGGTGCCTATATCAACCCCAACAATTATATCTCCTATTGCCAAAGTCCATTCCTCCATTTTCTTAGATTTTCTTGTAGATAAGGATATTATATTTTTAGTCGAAAGTCAAGAGTTTTTGTAATATTTTTGTAATAATTTTGTAATGTGTTTGCAACATATTTTTGTACCCTTACAGTACCATGTTTTTGCCATTTTGTTTACATAAATTAAACATGTAATTTTCTATATCTCACATGGTTGAAATTAAATTTTTTAACATATAGAGTAGTCCGCCAAGAACAAATTAAATTTTTTTTTTGTCCGAGGAAGTTGGTCTTTGTCAGCTCCTTCCCCCCCGGGCATTTGTGGCAGAAAAAAATATA
>CAMMLS010000041.1 GCA_946497775.1 uncultured Clostridium sp. | reverse complement strand
TTGTAATCTTCTTGTTGCTGCATCTCCTGTTAAGTATTCATAATCCTTTTGTGCTCTTTTTACTAATTTGTTTTTCTCTATTGCCATATTTACCAACTCCCTATTTTCATAATCTATAAATGCTAACCATTGTTCTAATTTTGTTTCTGTCGCCTCTATTTGCTTCCTAAACTTTGGTAGCTCTATAAAGAAATATTTTATTTCCTTTATCATTTCATAATTTCTATATTCATTTTCTACTGTTACTGTATCTAAACAGTATTTATTAAGTCTTGTCATTTCGTAATTTAATATACTTATCACATATATGTCTTTTATTTTGTCGTATGTTTCTCCTATACACAGGCTACTTCCAAGTATTTTGCTTGCATAATACATTGCTCTTTTTTCCATATCGCAATTATTTTCCATTTGTATTTCTATTATTACTATTGCATTTTTATTTATAATTACTCTTAAATCTAATTTTCCATACTTTTCTTCTTTCTTCATTTTACTTAATTCCACTTCTTTTTGCACTTCTATTTCTTTTATTTTTATCTTTATAATTTCTTCTAATAATTCTTTTAGCATATCTTCATTTCCTACTTTGGAAAATAGATTCTTGAAAATTATATCATTCTTTGGTTTAAGCTCTGTTTTATTCTTGTTTGTCAATTTGTTGCTCCTTTCTTAATTATAGCCCCCTTATGAATAAAAAGCAATACTTTTGCTATTACTCGTCCCTCAGTATAAATATCACCACCTTTAATATTAAATTTTTGAATAAACTTGATTACTTTGGCAGAAATTGCCTGATTAATTATGCCGTACCTAAAAGTTGCATATTAGATTAAATACACTTTTATTTTACAACACAAATCCAAAAAAGTAAATACTTCAAAACCTACTTTTCATCGCAAATTTTGACTTTTTTCGACCTATGTAAGATAGGGCTGAAGTCTATATATTATTTTATACTATATGAATAAGCCAATCTACAAAATAACACAAAACAAAAAGACATATAAACCTAGTACGAAACTAAGTCTTATATGTCTCAATAATTTATATATTTCTCCTATTTATTTTCTCTAATATACTGTGTATACAGCCACAATGCTTACAGCGCTTTTACTCATTTGTTTACTTCTTTTTCTATTCTATTTTATTCTTATATTATATATTAACATCTCAACTTTGTCTATACATTAAATTCTATTTCCAGGTCATCTTCTAAATATTAATTTAAGAACTAAAATATTGTGTCCATTATGTGAATCTAATCTCTTTTTTGTACTTTTTATTGATTTTTAATATTTTATAATATAAAATATTCTTATAAAAATTTAAATTGATGGAGTTGTAATGAGTAAAATAAAAAAAACAAATAAAAAAATAAAAGATTTAGAAAAACAATATAAAAAAACTGCAACCAAAAAAATTTTTATAATCTGTATGATAGCACTATTTCTTCTTTTAGCATTATGCACAAGAACTGCTTGGATAGTATTTGTTAAAGGCGCTACATACAAAGAATCTGCATATAACCAACAAACATCTATTAGGGTTATTAGTCCTAAAAGAGGTACTATTTATGACTCAACAGGAAAAGCTCTTGCAGTTAGTGCTAGCGTAGACACAGTTTCTATTAATCCTAACCTTATATCAGACGAAAACAAAGAAAAAATAGCCAGAGCTCTTAGTGACATTTTTGAATTAGACTATAATTCAGTATATGAAAAAGTAGATAGTAATTCTAGTTTCAAAACAATTATAAGAAAAGTAGAAAACGATAAAATAAGTCAATTAGAAACCTGGATGAAAGAAAACAAGATAAGCCGTGGAATAAACATAGACAGCGATTCGAAAAGATATTATCCTTATAATAATTTGGCATCTAGTTTAATTGGATTTTGCGGAACAGATAATCAGGGATTATATGGTATAGAATATACTTGGGATGATGTTTTAACAGGAACACCTGGTAGAGTTACAACATTAAAAGACAGTCAATCACAAGAAATACCCGATGAAAACGAAGTATATATCCCAGCAGAAAATGGTAGTGATATAGTTCTTACAATAGACTATAACTTACAATCAATTGCTGAAAAATATTTAAAACAAGCAGTAACCGAAAATAGTTGTAGTCGTGGTGGAAATGTAATTATGATGGATCCTTCAACAGGAGATATTTTAGCAATGGCAACATACCCAGACTATAACTTAAACACACCATTTGAGCCGTATACAGACGAACTTGCAGCAATATGGGATACTTTAAGTTCAGAAGAAAAATCTACAAAACTTGGTGAGGTTTATAAAAACAGAGCCGTATCTGATGGATATGAACCTGGTTCAACATTTAAAATACTAACTGCGGCAATAGGATTAGAAGAAAATATTACTGAATCAGATGTTGAAAATGATTTTTATTGCTCAGGTTCTCTGCATGTAGGAGATAGAACTATAAAATGCTGGAAAACAAATGGTGCACACGCTCACCAAACATTAAGACAAGCTTTGCAAAATTCTTGTAACCCAGCATTTATGGAATTAGGTGCAAGAATAGGAACACGAACATTATACAAATATTATAAAGCATTTGGGTTGTTCGATAAATCCGGTGCAAACTTCTATGGAGAAGCTACTGGAAACTTCCATAAAGAAGATGCTGTAACATCTGTTGACCTAGCTGTTATGTCATTTGGCCAAAGAATTACAATAACACCACTTCAGCTTATTTCCGCGGTATCAGCAGTGGTAAATGATGGAGTTTTAATGCAACCTAGAATTGTTAAACAATTAGTTAATTCAGATACAAACGTTATTACCAATTTAGAACCCGTTACTGTAAGACAGGTTATTTCACAAGAAACTTCTGCAACTATGAGAGATATGTTAAAATCTGTTGTTACAGATGGTACTGGAAAATATGCTGCTGTTGAAGGTTATACAATAGGTGGTAAAACTGGGACATCTGAGCCATTAGAGCAAGACCAAAGTCAAGGATATACTGCTTCTTATATTGCTATTGCTCCTGTTGAAAATACACAAATTGTTGTGTTGGTTACACTTTATGACCCACAAGGAAGTAGCCATGAAGGCGGTCAAATAGCCGCACCTGTAATATCTCAAATTTTATCAGAAGCACTTCCATATTTAGGTATACCTTCTGACAACACTTCTGATTCAGATAATAATAATGAAATTAATACAATCAGTTTACCTGATATCAGAAATAAAACTGCTGCTGAGGCAAAAAGAATTTTACAAGAAGCTGGATTTAGAACTAAATTATATATTTCTGGTGATGAAAATGAAGTAATAATAAAAGATCAAACACCAAAAGGTGGTTCGTTACTAGAAAAAGACGCAATAATATGCCTATATGATTCTGACGACATAAGTGCAAGAACACCTGTTAACATTCCTAATTTAAAAGGTTTATCCGCTGCTGAGGCAAAAAATAAGTTACGAGAAGCTAACTTGAATATAAATATAGAAGGTTCTGGTAGAGTAATTAGCCAATCTCCTTCATATGATACTGAAATAGAGGAAGGAAGTATTATAAAAGTTATATTAAAAGAATACACCTCAGATGTGCACTAAAATAAAAAAATGACTTGAATTAACAAGTCATTTTTTTGGCTTTCAAAAGAAAATTTTATACTTTCTGAAATTTTTGCAATCTGTAATTAAAATTTCTTGGGCAGATGTGTTGATGCTTTCCATTGCGAATGTAACAAATGGATATTTTTCAATTCTCATTGAATCTATAACATCTCTTTTTGTAATTCTGGTTGATGCGTCTTCCTCTTGATTTTCTGTGCCCTTAGGAATATATTTTATTGGAAAATCACGAACTTTCTGGCATCCACCTTCCTCATCGCTTTTAGCACTCAATCTCATACAATCCCTGCATTTATGGTTTGTTAGAAGTTCTGACATTTTGCTGATTTTAATATATTTTGGAGCTTTTGCAAAAAATATTTCACCGAAATAAATCATTACAATTCCAGATTCTTTTTTGCAACGTTTTTCAACAACTTCATTAGCTGAAACTTTTTCAAATTTTAATATTTGAGTTTCAATTAATCTAGTTTCTCCTTCTAAAAAACCAATTTTGATTGTTTTGCAATATCTTTTTAATTCAATCTCAAAATTAGATATCCGCTTCAAGTTATAAGTATAAATCTTTTTTTCATTTGTAGTCATAATAATTCCTCCTTAAAAGCCAAAATTTAAATATAGTATACATATATTGTACCATATTATGTTAAGTTGGTCAATTTTATAAATAGCTTTTAATTTAATATAATTATTTTTATAAAAAATATTGATTTTTTTGTAATTCCATTGTATGATAATTAAAATTTTATTCTAGATTTAATCTTTGTATATTTCTATACAAATTTTCCAGAAACTTAGTTGAATTATATTTATTGTGAAAGGATGTGATTTTTATTAGTCTTTATGATATTTTAAATTCTATTGACCGTGGACTAGAAAAAAATATTAAAAATTATAACAATTCGTTTATTGATAATTTCATTGATGAATTGAGAAGTAAACTAGATAAAGCAAATTCAATAGATAAAACAGATGATGTTCTGTTTACACTGGACAGATATGAGGGGGATTTTGCTGTTTGTGAAAATAGGGAAAGTAGAGAAATGATTAATATTTCAAGAAATAAAATTAGTAATTTAGCAAAAGAAGGAGATGTAATAAGGTTAAAAAATGGAATGTATGTTGTGGATAATTCTACCGACATAGAAAATATTGAAAAAAAAGTTGAAAAATTATGGAAAGATTAAAATTAAACGAAGAACTAGCCTCATATTGAGCTACTTCTCCATTTTTAAACTTAATATTAAATTGTTTATTTCTTCATACTCCTCATATAATTTGTTCATATCTATTATTCCTTTATATAATATTTTAATTTTTTATATTTTACCATATAAAGTTAAATTTTGCACATTTTATTTTATATATACAAAAGATTGTGGTGCTGTTTTTATTCCGTAGCTAGCTAGTTCTTTAGGTATATTGTATTTTTTTACTTCTGCTAATTTATATGCTATTGCTTTTTCTCTATCCTTATAGTATTCTTGATAAAATTCTAGTTTTACTCCTGAATAATTTTTAGTTTTTTCCCATATTTTATTTGGTGTATCTTCTAAAATTTCTTCTACCTTTGCTTCTCCTACAACTTTCATTGTGGGATACGTTGAGTATATTATTATTTTATCTATATTTTTCTTGCATTTTGTTTTTCTGTATTCATACTTTTTTGTACCATTAAAAATATTTTCTACATGTTCTGGATTTATTGATATTAATATATTTGACATATTTTATTCTCCTCAATATTTCTATATAGTTTTAACATAAATTTCTTCTTTTTCTACTGTATTGTCACTTTTTTTAGTATTTTTATATGTATATAATTTAAAGCCATTTTGTTTTAATAAAAATATAAGTGATTCTTGCTTTTTATATGTTGTAATATATATTTCTTTTGCATTTGTATTTATAGCTTGCTTTTGCATTATTTTTATAAAACAATCTCCAATTTTCTTTCCTGTATCTAGTACTTTGAATGTTGATACTTTCATCCTTTTACCTGGCTTAAACGGCTTTTCAAATGAAGTATAATCTTCGTTTTCATTCTCTTCTTTTAGCATTAAAAATGAAGTTATTTCTCCATTTTGATTTTTTGTAATATATGCTTGTTTCCCCTGTTTTTGTTTGGTTTTAAACCATAAATCAAAATCTTTGTAGTCAGCTCTTAAACTCGTAAAAAAATCATCTTCAAGATTTAAATTATATAGATATTCTTTAATTATTTTTATGGATTCATCTGTTTTTTTGGGCATTTTAGTTTTAACCTTTCTCTTATTTTTATTGCAATAGTTTCTTCCAATTTTCTTCTTTAAATCCTATGAAAATTCCTTTGTCTGATATTAGTAAAGGTCTTTTTATTAGCATTCCTTCGCTTGATAATAATTTTATTTTTTCTGTGTCTGTCATTGTTGGTAATTTTTCTTTTAGCTTTAATTCTTTGTATTTTAGTCCACTTGTGTTAAACCATTTTTTAATATCTTGATTACTTTGTTTTATCCATTGTGTTAGCTCTTGGATTGTTGGAGTTTCTTGTGTTATGTTTCTGTCTATAAATTCTATATTGTTTTGTTCTAACCATTTTTTTGCCTTTTGACATGTTGAACATTTTGGATATTGTATAAATATGTTTTTCATTTATTATCACTCCTGTTTATTTTTTGTTATGAAGAGTATAACACAAGTTATCGCGTATAAACAAGCTGCTACTTATATTTTTCGTCTCAAAATGTATAAAAATGAGCCTTTCTTATTAGGGAAAATTTAATAAAGAGGGCTCATTTTATACAATTGCTATATTTTAGTTTTTTATTTCTTCAATTTTCCTTGCTTTAATAGGTTTAACATTTTAGTATTTTGATTTGCTGTTCCTGTATAATTGCCTATTCCATTTAAAATTGCTATTTTCTTTCTGTTTGAATATGAACTATCTACACCTATTGTATTTAATGCTTCTACAATAGATGTTCCAGAATAATTTGCTGCTTGATAATAGCTTCCTGTTGTTCCTCTTAATAAGTTTAGCATTTGTGTGTTTTGTTCTGCTGTTCCTGTATAACCTTCTATTCCTAGCTTTCCAGCTAATTCTTTTCTACTTGCATAAGAGCTATTATATCCCACACTGTTTAAGGCATCTACAATAGATGTTCCATTATAGCTAGATAAATTAGGCAAATTCGTTTCTTCTGGATTTTTATTTAAACCTAACGCCAATTGATTCTTTGGTCTTAATACACAAACATAGTCAGGAAATGGTTGGTTTTGATATCCAACTTCTAATTTTTTTACTCCGTTTTGGTCAAGAAATTTAAAGTTTATGTCTACCAATGATATGTGTCCATATCCTCCACCATAATTAGAACCATATACTAGAATGTCTCCTACTTGCAATTTTGTAGTTGCTGAAAATTTTTCTAATACATCTGGCAATGGATTTCTCTCCCAGTCTTTTGCATTTCCTCTTGGTTTATATGGTACTCCAAATACCCTGTATAAATATTGTTGTATTAAGCTTACACATTGTCCTTTGTAAGTATTCACTTCTGGATTTGCTACACTTTTTTGTACTAGTGCCCAGTCTCCAAATTCTTTAAGATTCATCTTTTTTTTCCTTGTATAATATAATAAAGTTTAAAATTTAATATATTATACTTACCTTTCTCC
>CAMMLS010000040.1 GCA_946497775.1 uncultured Clostridium sp. | reverse complement strand
ACAAGAGAAGATTATGAAGAATTCAAAAGAGGATGTTTATATGCTGCAACAGCATATAATACAAATAGTAAAATGGGCTGTGAAAACGAATTCGCACTTTTCGTAGAATGTAAAGAAAATAGCAAATTATATTTAGCAAATTTAGATCAATACATAAAATTTGAAAAACAAGAAGAAGGAAAAGACATAATTGATATAAGTAAACTAGAAGAAATATTAGAACAAGATAATATAAAATCACAAATTGAAAAAGTAGAAATTTATTATAATTCATATACAACAGATTTAGTAGGAGTAAAAGAAGGAGATATAGTAAAAGAATTATTTTAGGAATGGAGTAAAGTATGGAAACTATAAAATTTGACTTATCTGCAAACCTTGCTATTATAAGAAAACCAGATAGTAACGAAACATATTATACATATAATTTTCCACATAAAATTATGCTTTTAGGATTACTAGGTGCTATAATAGGTTTAAATGGATATAATTATAATTTACTTCAAAAAAATCTAGGCAAAAAAGTAAACGAAAATCCAGAATTTTACGAAAAACTAAAAAACTTAAAAATTGGAATAGTACCTAATCTAGGGAAAGAGAATTTTTCTAGAAAAATACAAGCTTTTAATAATTCAGTAGGATATGCTTCAAATGAAATTGGAAATAATTTAATTGTAAAAGAGCAATGGCTTGAAAAACCAAGTTGGACAATTTATATCCTAAAAGATGAAAGTGAAGAATATCAAAAAATAAAAGACTACCTTATAAACAAAAAATGTGAATATATACCATATATAGGTAAAAATGACCATTTTGCAGACATTAATAATGTATCAGTAGAACAAACAGAGCAATTAGGCGAAAAAATCAATAAAATAAATAGTTTATATGATGAGCAAATAGCTAATATAAAAGACAATTTATTTGATGAAATATTAGGATTTGAAATATTAGAAAATAGGAAATATTTTTTATATAAAGAATTATTGCCAGTTAGTTTAAATGAAAAAATAGGATATAACAAATATAAAGAATTTATTTATACTAATAAAGAACTAGATGTAGAAGATACTTCAAATATTTATAAAGTAAATAATAAAAATATATACTATTTCTAATAAGGAAAGGTAAATATGAAAAATAATTTTATAGAAAATATTATAAAAAAATTGAATCATACATATTATGCACATACAAAAGCCAGTGGTCAGAAAGAACTGCTGGCTTCACATTTAGAGTTGACATATAGTTATTATGAAAGAATGGAAAAAGATAAAAGCTTGGATATATTAGTAAAAAATATAATAAAAGAAACATTTAAAATAATTACAAGCAATACAGTAGATAAGATTTATGAACTATTTAGACAAGCTGTATACTACCATGACATTGGAAAAATAAATCCATTATTTCAAAAAAATAAAATGGATAATAACTTAGAAATAAAAACAGAAAGAACAGATGATACACATTCTGCATTGTCAGCCAGAATATATATAGATTCAATAATACAAGAAATAAAAGAAAATACAGAGCAAACCCCGGAAGAAAAAATAATTACTCTATACATAGGATATTATTTTGGATACATAATATCAAGACATCACTCTAAACTAGAAAGTATTAGAGAATTATTAGATAGTATAAAAAATAAAGAAATTCCAGAGATTCCTAAACCATTAGGCGCATATTATGAAAACAACTTAAATAATGAAAAAATTCAAAAAGTATTAGAAAAATTTAAGATAGAGGAAATAAATTTATATATTTTATGCAAATTGCTATATTCTTGTATAATAACAGCAGATTTTTATGCAACATATGACTTTATATCAGAAAAACAAGTAGAATTTGAAATAAAAAAAGATAATGAACTTTTTTGCAAATATGAAGAATCAGATTTAATAAAAAACATAAGAAAATATCAAAATAATGAAATAGAATTAGAAGAAATTAATAAATTAAGAAGTGAAATATTTTTAGAAGCGGAAGATACTTTAAAACAAAATTTAAATAAAAATATATATTATTTAGAAGCGCCAACAGGTTCAGGAAAGACAAATATGGCAATAAATTTAGCAAGAATACTTTATAAAAACAATAAAGACATCACATCAGTTCATTACATTTTTCCATTCAATAATATTATAGAGCAGACAGATAATACATTTCAAAAATATTTTGAAAAGAACAAAGATTACATTGTAGTAAACTCAATTTCTTCTATTAATAGTGATAATAGCGAAATGCCTGATTATGATGAAATATATATGAAATACATATTTAATAGGTATCCAATAGTAATAACATCTCATATAAATTTATTCAGCACACTTTTTGGAACAGGAAAAGAAAATAATTATAATTTGTATAACTATATAAATAGTGTAGTTATTCTAGATGAAATACAATCATATTCGAACAGTATATGGCGTGAAATGATAGAAATGTTTAATAAATATTCTGAATTACTAAACATTAAATTTATTATAATGTCAGCAACTCTGCCAAGACTAGACAAATTATTAAACAATAATATTTCAAGTTTCTGTCCATTAATAAAAGATGTAAAAAAATACTACAATAATCCATGCTTTCAAAATAGAGTGAATTTAAATTATACTTTATTATCAAAAAAATTATCAGTAGAAGAATTAATAAATGAAATTTTAAAACATAAAAACAAAAAAGTGCTAATTGAATGTATAAAAAAAGATACAGCAGAAAATTTATATGAAAAATTAAAACAAGAAACAAGTGATGTATATATTATGACAGGAGATGATAACAAATACATTAGACAAAAAATTATAGAAAAAACAAAAGTCAATCATTCCATGTTTTTAGTGGCAACACAAACAATAGAAGCAGGAGTAGACATTGACATGGACATTGGCTTTAAAGACATATCATTCTTAGACAGTGAAGAACAATTTATAGGAAGAATAAATAGGTCAAACAAGAAAAAGGATTGCGAAGTCTATTTCTTCAATCTAGACGATGCAAGAACTATATATAAAAAAGATAGAAGAATAGGATACGGATTAGACAAAGAAGAAAGTAGAAAATGGTTGCAAAATAAAAACTTTGATTCATTTTATGAAGAAGTATTAAACCGAATAAGAGAAGAAACAGAAAAATATACAGAAAATAATTTTGAAGAATTCAAAAAAGCCTGTGGCATTATAAATTATAAAAAAATTGAAGAGAAAATGAAGTTAATAAAAACTGATACAGTAGATATTTATATTAATTATACAATTAATATAGATGGACAAGAAATACAAGGTAAAAAAATCTTTGAAGAATATAAAAGAATTTATAATGATGAAAAACTTTCATATGCAGAAAGAAAAATAAAATTATCACACATAGTAGAAAAATTAAATTTATTTACATACTCAATACACAGAAATCAGCTTAATTTAATAGAAGGCGAAAAAATTCTAGGCTTCTACTATATAGAAGATGGAGAAAAATACATAGAAGACGGAAGATTTTGTAGAAGCAAATATTTAGGAAAAGGAGAAGAACTGTTTTTATGAAAATAACTGGAACCATTATAAATTATTATTTCCATTGTAAAAGACAATGTTACTTGTTTGCTAATAGATTAAATTTAGAAGATAATTCAGAAGATGTTAGAATTGGAAGAGTTCTACATGAAATAAGAGCAAAAGACAATAAAGATTCTGAAATTAAGTACGAAAATATCGTTTTAGATAAAGTTAGCTCAAAATACATAGAAGAATACAAAAAAAGTGATGCTGATACTGAGGCGGCTAGAATGCAATTGATTTTTTACTTAAAACAATTACAAGATAAGGGAATTATAAAAGACGGGAAATTGATATATGATGAAAAAAATAAAAAAACTGGAAGGAAAACCGAAATAATAAAATTAGATGATAATAACATAAAACAATTAAATGAATGCATAGAAAGCATAGAACAACTAGTAAAACAAGGGAAAGTTCCAGAGCTAGAGAAAGATAAGAAATGTAAGAGATGTGCTTATTATGATTACTGCTATTTATAATAAAAGGAGAATTTTATGAAAAGTGAAACAAAATATATTTTTTCAAGAGGAGATTTAACAAGGCAAGATTTTAGTATAAAATATAAAAATGAAACAGGAAATTTTTATTTACCAATAGAGAAAATAAAAGAAATATATTGTTTTAATGAATTAACATTATCTACAAAATTATTGGATATCTTATCAACAGCAGGTATTATGGTACACTTTTTCAATTATTATGAAAACTATATAGGAACTTTTTATCCTAAAAAATCTTTAATAAGTGGAAAATTAACTATAAAACAAGCAATTGCATTTGAAGAAAATCGTTTAAGTATAGCAAAAGCAATTGTAGAAGGTATTGCCAAAAATATAAAATATGTAATATATCATTATTATAGACACGGAGTAAAAGAACTGAAAGAATCTATTGACTTTTATAATAAAGATGTAGAAAAACTTTTAGAAAGTGCAAAAGATATTAAGCAGATTTTATCCATATTATATACAAAAACTATATCTCAAATTTATAATACACATTTAGAACAATCAATTTCGTATTTACATGAACCAAGTGAAGGAAGATTTTCTCTTTGCTTAGATTTAAGCGAAGTATTTAAACCAATAATTGTATTCAAAACAATATTTGATTTAGTAAATAATAAAAAAATAAATGTAGAAAAACATTTTGAAGAAAAATTAAATTACTCTTTATTGAATGAAAATGGTAAAAAAATTTTTATAGAAGCTTTTGAAAATAGAATAAACCAAACTTTTGAGCATCCAAAATTGAAAAGAAAGATAACATATAAACAAGCAATAAAATTAGATGGATATAAGTTAATAAAATATCTAATGGAAGGAAAAGATTTCATACCATTTGATATAGAAAAGAAGGAATAATTATGAAAAAACAAATTAATTATAATTATGTATTTTTATTTTATGATGTTGAAGAAAAAAGAGTAAATAAAGTTTTTAAAAAATGTAAAAAATATTTAAACCACTGGCAAAAATCAGTGTTTAGGGGTCCCCTAACTAATTCGGAAATTTTAGAATTGGAAAATGAATTAAAGCACCTAATAGATAAAAATAAAGATTTTATATCTATTATAAAAATAATGGATTTTAAAACAATTGGAGAAACTACGCTAGGTCGTATAAAAAATAATACAGAAGATATTTTTCTTTAATTTTTCCAAACCATGGCTCGAAATAGGCTATTGTACAGGAAAACTTATTCAATGTGTTACTTGGAAAAGAATTTATGTAATACTTGATTTTTCAATATATATAAGATATGATCAAATTTGAAAAGCCACTTGTTATCTTGATTGAACTTTAACATAAGATGTATTTAAATAAGTCAAAATTTTTGCATTATTTTCCAACACTTGATTAATTGAACTTTAACATAAGATGTATTTAAATTCTGTAATTACACTAAAATCTAGACCAGAAACTACAATTGAACTTTAACATAAGATGTATTTAAATTTATGGAAAATGAAGAATTAAAAAATGAAGTTTTAGATTGAACTTTAACATAAGATGTATTTAAATTTTAAACAGTGACCTTCAATATTGTGTAACAATAAATTGAACTTTAACATAAGATGTATTTAAATAAATGCGTTTCAAACATACTATCTTTTTGTGTAAAAATTGAACTTTAACATAAGATGTATTTAAATTTTACATATATAATATTGCCAAGTAAAACACTTCTGTATTGAACTTTAACATAAGATGTATTTAAATAGCAGACGTTAAAATTCAATATCATCATTTAAACAGATTGAACTTTAACATAAGATGTATTTAAATTTATAATTATAACCTGCATTTGTAAGTCTATCTTTACATTGAACTTTAACATAAGATGTATTTAAATGGGTAGAAGTGATTACACAATGAAAAAAGCAATTGTATTGAACTTTAACATAAGATGTATTTAAATAAACCGTTCCGAAACAATGCGTACGTCTTTTTTTATTGAACTTTAACATAAGATGTATTTAAATAATACTGCAATTATTTCCCAGTCATTATCCTTATTCATTGAACTTTAACATAAGATGTATTTAAATGCATCTATTTGAACTTCTGATGTTCCGTCGTTTAATTGAACTTTAACATAAGATGTATTTAAATAGTAGATTGCAATATGTTGTCTTTACCGCTTTTTATTGAACTTTAACATAAGATGTATTTAAATTTTTGCAACTAAAATTTTTATATTTTTTTGCAAAAAGATTGAACTTTAACATAAGATGTATTTAAATCGGACTAGATAAGGATGGTAGAGTTGTACGTTTCTTTATTGAACTTTAACATAAGATGTATTTAAATTCGATTGAATAACTTTGTGGCTTGTCTTTTATATAAATTGAACTTTAACATAAGATGTATTTAAATGTAATTAATTTTGGAACTTCTTGTGCTATTAATGGAATTGAACTTTAACATAAGATGTATTTAAATATATTTTAAAGATTATGGCAGAAGACTGCATCCAATTGAACTTTAACATAAGATGTATTTAAATATTCCACCATTATCCGAGGTTTTTAGCTCTTTAAAAATTGAACTTTAACATAAGATGTATTTAAATAATGTTGGGAGTACTGCCATTTGTCGTACATATAATTGAACTTTAACATAAGATGTATTTAAATTAGTAGATTGGTTTAGTTACACGCACAATCGTTAAATTGAACTTTAACATAAGATGTATTTAAATCTACCAACAAAATAATATTCAACAGTAGTTTTAAATTGAACTTTAACATAAGATGTATTTAAATCAAGTAAACCTAGAAAGAATTATAAATGTTATAGAATTGAACTTTAACATAAGATGTATTTAAATCAGGCTAAGTCGTAACTCTTTATATGCCAGTCTGAATTGAACTTTAACATAAGATGTATTTAAATAATACAAATATGCAAGAATATGTAAGAGAATGTTATAAATTGAACTTTAACATAAGATGTATTTAAATCTAAAACAATCTAGTTCAAATAAGTAAAATTATAAATTGAACTTTAACATAAGATGTATTTAAATTTTTTTACCCCTTTCCCTTTTTAAACGCCACTAAATTGAACTTTAACATAAGATGTATTTAAATTAGTAAATGGGCTTAGTTACTCTTACCAAAGTAAGATTGAACTTTAACATAAGATGTATTTAAATCTTCATAGTCAGCTTGACTTATAGAGCCTTTTTTGAATTGAACTTTAACATAAGATGTATTTAAATATTTCAGCTTGTCCCTCATTTTTATTTGTAGTTTGAGTATCTACATTCCCAGCTCCTTCAACCTCTTTGTTTTCTGCTGTGTTTGTGTCTTGATTTTCTAAATCTTTGTTTTCTTCCATATTTACCTCCCGTTTATCGTCCGTCGACATTTTCCCAGTTGTTCTTTTAAGCCTGCTACCGTAAAAAAGGCATAAAAATAAGA
>CAMMLS010000039.1 GCA_946497775.1 uncultured Clostridium sp. | reverse complement strand
AGCACGAATAAGCCAAGTAAAAAAATAACAATAGAAGTAATATATCCAGAAGGAACGGAGAGCCTAACAAAAGAAATAAGTATAGATAATGGAAATAGTTGGAGAGAATATACAGGAGAAATAGAGCTAACAGAAAACACAACAATAATGGCACGAGTAAAAAATGAAGCAGAAGTAATAAGAACAGCAACACTAACAATAACTAATATAGACACATTATTACCAAAAGCATTTACCCCAAGTGCGACATCAACAAGTAATAGTATAACGATAAGTGGAAACACAGAAGATGCAGAAGCAACTCAAACAAGTATTTGCAGTGGGATAGATAGCTATTATTATAGAATAGACAATGGAGAATGGCAAACAAACACAAATAAATTAAATACACAATATACATTTACAGGACTAAATCAAGGAACAAGTTATACAATAGAAATGAAAGCAGTAGATAAAGCTGGAAATGAAACAACAAGAAGTCTAATAAAATCAACAACTAATATAGCGGGAGAAGAAAGTATATCCATAGTTGCAAGTGAAACAGAATGGACAAAAAATGATATAATAATAACCGTAACATGGCCAAATTATATAGAAGGGCTAACTAAACAAATCAGCATAGATAATGGCAAAACATGGAGAGAATATACAGACCCAATAACAATAAAATCAAATTGTACAATAAAAGCAAGATTAATGGACATAACTAACCAAACAGGAACCGTGGCGAGTTTAACAATAAATAAAATAGACAAAATATCACCAACAGCTCCAAGTATAACAGGAGGAAGTACAAACTATGCAACGAATAGAACAATAAGTGTAAGTGTAGATGCAATAGAAACTGGAAGTGGAATAGCATATTATGAGTATTACTTGACTAACAATAGTACGACACCAAATAATACCACGACTGCGACGGGAAAAGTAGGAACCACAGCAAACGAAAAGAGCAAGGTATTTAATATAAATTATTCTGGATATTTTGTTTATTATAGAGCAATAGATAAAGTAGGGAATATAGGAGAGTGGTCAATGCCACAAGATGTAAATATAGATATTAATTCACCATTAGTAAATACAAGCGGAGAAGCGACTATAAACTATGGAGAACAAATAGATATAAGTAGTTATTTTAAAATAAATAAAAACGGATATGCAGAAATTGCAAGAGTAGAATATATAGACATGTGTCATGAAAATTCTCCTATAACTAATACCGCAAATTTAGAAGAAGGAGTACACAGTATAAAATGCACAGCAACTAAAACAACAGGAGTAAAAGCAAGCACAGAAAAAACAATTACAGTTAAACATGTGCATACAGATGAGTGTTATACAAAGACTTATAAATATGGATATGGAGTAAAAGTACATGGAAAACATCATATTCATTGTTATACAAAATGTGATTTATGTGGAGCTACATCAGGAGTAAAAGTGGGAGTACTTCATTGTTCACAATTGGTTTCTAGTGAACTAACATGCAATAAATAATTTAATTTATATAAAAATAAAAAATAGACATATATTTTTATATGTCTATTTTTATGCCTAAACACTTGAAAAAATAGCAAATTCCTTATATAATATAGAAATGAAAAATCATAAGAAGAAATGGAGTATAAAATGAGCGTTAGGGATAAAAGTATATGGATATTAATTGTATTTATTTTATCAGGACTTGTTATAGGAGGATTACTTGGAGATTTAGCAAGTAAAGTAAGCGGACTTAGCTGGCTAGCATATGGACAAAGCTTTGGATTAGAAAGCCCACTTTCTTTGGATTTGAGCATAATTAAGATTACTTTTGGATTTATGCTAAATATCAATATAGCAAGTATTATTGGAATGGCAATAGGAATATTTATATATAGAAAAATTTAAAATATAATTATGGGGGCTAAGAGAAAGGACATATATGAAAATTAAAGATGTACCTGTTTTAGAAAGGCCCTATGAAAAATTAGAATTGTATGGAGCAGAAAAGTTATCGAATTCCGAATTATTGGCAATAATAATAAAGACAGGAAGCAAAGATGAAAGTGCTATAAGTTTAGCACAAAAGGTATTAGCTCTTATTGAAAGTCAAAGGAATTTACGATTTTTACAAGAAATTTCAATAGAAGAATTTATGAGTATAAAAGGAATTGGTAAGGTAAAAGCTATACAACTAAGAGCCGTATGTGAATTAGCTAAAAGAATGGGACAACCTCTAAATTACAATAAGATTGTAATAAGATCACCACAAGATGTAGCTAATTTACTTATGGAAGAATTAAGATACGAAAAAAAAGAAGAAGCAAGAGTAATTTTACTAAATGTAAAAAATGTTGTGCAAAAGATAATTAAAATAGCACAAGGAGGAACAAATTTTGCTGTAATAGAGCCAAAAGAAGTCCTTGCAGATGCAATAAAAATAGGAGCACCAAAAATGATTCTGTTGCATAATCATCCAAGTGGAGATTCAACTCCAAGTAAAGCCGATTATGTTGTAACAGATAGAATATACGAATGTGCTGAAATGATGGGAATTAAATTACTTGATCACATAATTATTGGAGATGGTAAATTTGATAGCATATTTCAAAATAAAAAATACCAAAGATAGCTTCTAAAAAATTTATTATATTGAAAGGAATGAGATTTTTGAAATTATTTGGCTTAGGGAGTAAAGATATAGGAATAGATTTGGGAACAGCAAATATATTAGTAACAGTAAAAGGAAAGGGAATTGTTTTAAATGAACCATCTGTTGTGGCAATAGATATAAATACAGGAGAGATACTAGCAACAGGTTATGAAGCAAAAGAAATGTTAGGTAGAACACCTGGAACTATTAAAGCTGTAAGACCATTAAAGGATGGAGTTATTGCAGATTTTACAGCCACACAACTAATGCTTAAGAATATGATAAAAAAAATTTGTACAAGATATAATACTGGGAAACCAAGAGTTGTTGTGGGGGTACCTTCCGGAATAACAGAAGTTGAAGAAAGAGCAGTAGAAGAATCTGTAATACAAGCAGGTGCAAAAGAGGTATATTTAATGGAAGAACCAATGGCTGCTGCAATTGGAGCAGGACTTGATGTTGCAGAACCAACAGGGAACATAATAGTAGATATAGGAGGAGGAACAACAGAGGTTGCAGTAATTTCACTTGGTGGAATTGTTATAAGTCATTCACTTAAAATTGCAGGTGATGAATTAGATGATGATATAATTGATTATTTTAAAAAAGAGATTGGAGTTGTAATAGGAAATACAACAGCAGAACAGGTTAAGATGTCAATCGGATGTGCAATGCCATTAATGACAGAAATGACTATGGAAGTTAGAGGTAGAGATATAACAACTGGATTGCCAGTGAATGTAACTATTAATTCAACACAAGTTGAAGAAGCAATGAGAAATTCTATTTCTGAAATTATAGAAGTGGTAAAATTAACACTTGAAAAAACTCCACCAGAACTTGCAGCTGATATAGTAGAAAAAGGAATATATCTAGCAGGAGGAGGAGCTTTAATTAAAAATTTAGATAAACTATTAAGTGAAAAAACGGGAATTCCAGTTTTTGTTGCACAAGAGCCATTAGATTGTGTAGTAAAAGGAACAGAAAAAACATTAGAAGATTTAGAAAAATTGAAAAGCGTGCTTGTTAATGCACGAAAAAGAAGATAAATCAAGGAGTACTTTTATATGTATAAAAATAATGCAACAGGCATATTGGGCATAATTGTTGTTATAGTTTTACTTATTATATTAGTAATATTATCAAATGTTAATATAGATAAATTATCATTTATTGAAGGTGCGTTCGGTAAAATAGTAACACCAATTCAAAATGGATTTGTTATGCTTAAAAATAAAATAAGTGGAAATGATGATTTTTTTACAGATATAGCTAACTTAGAAAAAGAAAATGAAGAATTAAAAATGAAAATTAGTCAGTTAGAACAAGCTCAAAGAGAATTAGAAATAATAAAAGCAGAAAATACAACATTAAAAGAATATATGAATTTAACAGAAAAATATTCAAGCTACAAAACAGTACCTGCATATATTATAGGAAAAGACATAAGTAATTATTCAAAAACTATTATAATAAATGTAGGAAAAAAAGAAGGAATAGAAGTAAACATGACAGTAATTGCAGATGCTGGACTAGTCGGACATGTTATTTCTGTTACAGATGATACAGCCAAAGTTGAAACAATAATAGATTCAGCAAGTTCTGTTAGTTCAAATGTAAGTACTACAAGAGAAAGCATAGTATGTAGAGGAACGATTGATTCTAATGATTTAAAAGCAGTTAATATTCCAACAGATGCAAATTTAGTTATTGGAGACAATATTGAAACATCAGGGATGGGTGGAATTTATCCAAAAGGAATATTAGTAGGAACAATTAAAGAGGTTATAAATACTAAAAATATTACAGATAGATATGCAATTATAAAATCAGCAGTAGATTTTGAAACACTTGAAACAGTATTGGTTATAACAAATAAATAGGAGGAAAAAAATTGAAAAAGACATTAGTATTTGTAGTACTGTTTATTGTATTTATTTTAATATACTTTTTTCAAATGAACTTTTTTAGCTGGTTTACAATTGCAGGAGTAAAACCAAATTTATTTATTATCTTAATATTAGTAATGGGCTTATTTACAGGAAGAACAATAGGTATAGCAACAGGAATAATAGCAGGACTACTTCTAGATTTCTTTATAGGCAAAAGTGTAGGAATAACAGCCATAATGCTTGGAATAGTAGGATTTTTGGGAGGATATCTAGATAAGAAATTTTCAAAAGATAGCAGAATTACAATGATATTAATGGTAATTTTAACTACATTTATATATGAATTCGGACAATATGGAATTAATATAATAATGAATAAAATGCCGCTAGAGCTATGGGCTTTTTCGAAAACATTATTTGTTGAAATTATTTATAATATAATTCTTACAATAATATTTCATCCATTAATAAAAAAAGCGGGATATTATATGGAAAATATATTTAAGACTAAAAATATTTTAACAAGATATTTTTAGTTAAAATGAGAATTAAGGAGGTGTTTGATTCTGAGTAATAAAGATATGGAAAAAACAAGACTAAGATATAATATGTTGACAATGCTTGTATACATAGTAGGATTAATACTATTAGTTCAATTATTTAATTTACAGATAGTAAATGGAAAAGAGTATAGAGAAGAATCAAACACAAGATTAACAAGAGAAACAGAAATAGAAGCAGCAAGAGGTGCAATAAAAGATAGAACAGGAATTGATTTGGCATCAACAGAATTAGGGTATAATTTAGAATTATATAAAACAAAAATTGATACACAAACATTTAATGATTGCATATTAAATGTGATAAGAGTATTGGACAAAAATGGAGATGAATATACAGATACATTTCCAATAAGTGTTAATCCATATGCATTTAATTTCTCATCAGATGAAGAACTAAAAAAATGGAAAGAGTCATATAAATTTACAGATGAAGCCACACCAGAAGAATGCTTTAATTATTTTAAAGATAAATACGAAGTAAATTATGAATCAATAGAAGAAACAAGAAAAGTAATTGGACTTATATACAAAGTTAAAAATAATGGATACAGTGCGACAAAATCAACCACAATTGCAGAAAAAATATCAAATAACAGTGTACAAGAATTCTATGAAAGAGCATCAGACTTTCCTGGAATTAATGTTGTTACAGAACCAGTAAGAACATATAATAAAGGAAGTTTAGCATCGCACATACTTGGATATATTGCTAAAATAAGTCCAGAAGAATTAAAAACAAGAAAGCACAAGTATTCAAATGACGATTATATAGGAAAAACAGGAATAGAGTACGTTTTAGAAGAATATCTAAAAGGTGAAAATGGCACAAAGCAAATAGATATGACAGTAGATGGAACACCCACAGGAGAATATATAACAAAAGAAGCAGTTGCTGGATGTGATGTGGTTCTTACAATAGATGCGAATCTTCAAGCAGTGGCAGAAGAGTCTCTTGCGTATAATATAGAAAAAGTTAGAAATGGTGGATTTGCAGAAACATGGGATGCAAGGGGAGGATCATTAGCTGTTGTGAATGTAAAAACAGGAGAAGTTATAGCACTAGCTAGTTATCCAGATTATGAACCAGGTTTATTCTACAATGGAATTTCAAAAACGAAATATGATGAATATATTTCGCAAAATGCATTATATAATAGAGCCATACAGGGTTCATATGCCCCAGGCTCAATATTTAAAATGGTAACAGCAGTTGCTGGATTAGAAACAGGTGTAATTACAGCAACTGAAAGAATAAGAGACACAGGTGTATATACAAAATATAATCAAAGCTGGAAATGTTGGTATTATACAGAACATCGTACAGGACATGGATATGTAAATGTTGCAGATGCTATTCAAAAATCATGTAACTATTTCTTTTATGAAGTAGGAGATAGATTGGGGATAGAAAGACTAGCTAAATATGCAAGACATTTTGGATTAGGCGAGAAAACAGGAATAGAGCTACCTAGTGAAACATCTGGAACATTAGCATCAATAGAAAATAGTGAAGCAAAAGATAAAAGATGGAATCCAGGAGATACTTTAAATGCGGCAATAGGACAAGGAGATAATGATTTTTCTCCACTTCAAATGGCAAGATATTTAAGTATTTTAGTAAATGGAGGAAATAAAATTGATTTAACAATTATAAAATCCATACTAAGAGCAGATAAAACAGAAGTTGATAAAAGTGAAATAGAACAGTTTGTTAACAATAAATTAGGAATAACACCAGTAGAAGATGATGGAATCCAAATTTCACAAGAAAACATTGATGTAGTACTGGAAGGTATGAGGTCTGTTGCCTTAGAAAGAGGCGGAACAGCATATGCGGTATTTAAAGATTTCGATATAGAAATTGGAGGAAAAACAGGATCAGCGGAAACAGCAACTGATGATGTTAATGCATGGTTTGCTGCATTTGCTCCATATGATGATCCAGAAATAGCCGTAATAGTTATGATAGAAAATGGTGGACATGGTAGTTACTCAGCACAAGTTGTTAAAGACATTATAGCAGAGTATTTTGGTATGAATTCAAATGGTGTAGAAGAAGACATGACAGCAATACCATATACTGAAAGCACAAGATAATTTACAAATGAAATGCAAAAAACATAAGAGTCAAAATTAAAAACAGTGAAAGGAATGTATATTCATGAGTAATAATATAAGTATTAATTTAAAAAAAGAGCAAAACATTGTAAAAATGAATCCAGAGGCAAGTTATGAAGAGATTATAGACGAATTAAAAACAAAACTTCCCAAATTAAAGACATTATATAAAGGGGCAACAACACCCTTATATATAAAAGGAAAACATTTTGAAAACGAGCAAATGGACGAAATAACTAAAATGATTAAAGAAAAAATTGAAGTAGATGTGCTTTTTGACAGCCCAAAGGATATGGGAATACATGTAATAAAGAATACTTTTGAAGAAGATTTAAGTGTATCAGAAACTAAATATATAAAAGGTGCAATAAGATCAGGAAATAGAATTGAGTATGAAAAGAGTTTAGTAATAATTGGGGACATAAATGCAGGTGCAGAAATTATTGCTGGTGGGAATATTGTAATAACTGGTGTGTTAAGAGGATTAGCACATGCAGGAGCAAAAGGAAATAAAAAAGCAATAATTGCTGCAAGAAAAATGGAAGCACCTCAAATAAGAATTGCAAATATTGTTAAAGAAATGGAAAAAGAGGATGAAGAAATAGAGACTAAACAAGTATATGCTTATTTAGAAGGAGAAGAAATTGTTGTAGAAAAAGAAACAAAAAGCAATTTATAATTATTGCTAATAATTTGTCTCACAGAATGTTGACTTTAAACTTAGTTAGATGATAAAATATTATCAATTAAAACAAAGGAGGTGAGACAAATTATGGAAGAAATAAAAGAAATACTACTGAACATTCAAAGCACACAAGAAAAGTTACAAGCAGGCCAAGAGAAATTACAAGAAGGACTTCAAACAACAAAAACTGAACTAGAAGAAGAACTTCAAACAACAAGAGCCGAACTACAAGAAGGACTTCAAACAACAAGAGCCGAACTACAAGAAGGACTTCAAACAACAAGAGCCGAA
>CAMMLS010000038.1 GCA_946497775.1 uncultured Clostridium sp. | reverse complement strand
TAACCATGTTTTTATTGTTGTTTCTTTTGTATTTAAAATTCTACTTATTTCTTTAATTGGTAAGTTTTCATAATAAAATAAATGTATTACCGTACGATATTTTTGGGGTAAACGCAAAACATCATAATATATGCTATCCATTTTAATATCTTCTTCTGTTAATTCAGTTTCTAATGAATCTACACATCTGTTCCACTTTGAATTTAATAAATTTTTGCTACAATTAATGGTAACTCTGATAAGCCAAGCTTTTTCATGCTCTTCGCTTTCAAAATCTGGTAAATTTTTACTAAGTCTTAAAAATACTTCTTGGAAAACATCTTCGCCATTATCTTTATCGCGAGTTCTAGAAATGGCTAGTCTGTATACCATATCTGCATATTTTTCTAACATATATTCAATGTATTCGTTTTTTGTAGCATATGTTTTGTACATTTTGTTACCCCCTACACTTTAAATACTCACTTTTGCTGGAAAAGGTTTCATATATCAAAAAATGCCCTAAATAAAAATTTAGGGCATTTCATTTTAATTATTTTCAAAAATTGCTTCAAATTCTTCGCCATCAATTTTTTCTTTTTCAAGTAATATGTTTGCAACTATATGAAGTTTTTCTATATTTTCATTTAAAATTTGTCTTGCAATATTGTAAGCTTTATCTATAATTTTCTTAACTTCTTCATCTATTATACCTGCTGTTTCTTCGCTGAAATTTCTTTGTTGAGCAAAATCTCTACCTAAGAACACCTCTTCTTGACCTGATCCAAATACTATTGTTCCTAGTCTTTCGCTCATACCATATTTAGTTACCATCTCTCTTGCAATTTTTGATGCTCTTTCTATATCATTACTTGCACCAGTTGAAATATCATCTAAAATTAATGCTTCTGCGACTCTTCCTCCAAGTAAAGATACAATTGTTTCTTCCATTTCAGATTTTGACATAAAAGATTTATCTTCTGTTGGTCTATACATAGTATAACCACCAGCCATACCTCTTGGCACTATTGATATTTGATGAACTGCATCTTGTGTTGGTAAAAATCTACTTACCACAGCGTGACCTGCCTCATGATATGCTACTAATTTTTGTTCTTTATCGCTTCTTACTCTTGTTTTCTTTTCAGGCCCCATTGTTACTTTTATCATTGCGTCTTCTATATCTTGCATGGTTATTTCTTTTTGATTTCTTCTTGCAGCAAGAAGTGCAGCTTCATTTAATACATTTTCTAGGTCTGCTCCTGAAAATCCTGATGTATTTTTTGCAATTGTTCTTAAATCTACATCATCTGCAATTCTTTTTCTTTTAGCATGTACTTCTAGTATCTGTTCTCTTGCTTTAACATCTGGTGCTGATACTACTATTTGTCTATCAAATCTTCCTGGTCTTAATAATGCTTTATCTAGTACATCTGGCCTATTTGTTGCAGCTAACACTATTACACCTTCATTTGAACCAAATCCGTCCATTTCAACTAGTAATTGGTTTAATGTTTGTTCTCTTTCATCATGTCCTCCACCAAGACCTGCTCCTCTTTGGCGACCAACTGCATCTATTTCGTCTATGAATATAATACATGGTGCACTTTTTTTGGCTTGTTCAAATAAGTCTCTAACTCTTGATGCACCAACACCAACAAACATTTCTACGAAATCCGAACCACTTATTATAAAAAATGGTACTCCTGCTTCTCCCGCAACTGCTTTTGCAAGTAATGTTTTACCTGTTCCTGGATGTCCTACTAATAAAACTCCTTTTGGGATTCTAGCTCCCATGTCTGTAAATTTCTTTGGTGATTTTAAAAATTCTACTATTTCTTGTAGTTCTTCCTTTTCTTCATCTACACCTGCTACATCTGCAAATGTCACTTTATTTTTATCGTTATTTACTACTAATCTAGCTTTGCTTTTACCAAATGACATTGTTTTGTTTCCATTTTGTGCAGAGCCATTTAAAAATAAAAACCAGAATATTAAAAATATTATAAGTAATCCAAATGGTGATAAAAGTCCAAGTAATGTAACTGCAAAAGATTGTGATTTTTCTTCTAATTTAAAGCTTCCTGCTGCAAGCTCATCTTGTGCAAAATCCATAAAGCTTTGCATATTTGGAATATTTGTAACCTTTTGTCCTGATACTCCATTTAAAGTTACTAATGCTTTTTTACCATCTGCTTGAATTTCTATTTCAGATACTTCTCCTGCTTCTATTTTCATAAGTAAATCTGAATAACTTAATTTATTATCCCCATTATCTATGATAGAAACTAATACTACCATAAATATAATTCCTATTATTAGCCACATAGCTAATGTTTTTAATCCATTTCTCAAATTTTCTTCCTCCTTATTTGTGCAAAAGCACTTCACACTAAAATATAGCATATTTAAATTTATAATGCAATATTATTTAGTCACAAAGTATATTTTTTTATTTTTAACCATCACTTTTATATTTTTATTTGGCATTAAATACTTATTTCCGACATTTTTTTCACACATTTCTACAATGTCTTCAACATTTATTTTTTGTATTCCCAAACAGTTGCCTTGTAATTTATTAATAGTATATAAAATTATTCTTCTTTTTATTACTTTTTCTAAATTTACAAAAAGTTTTAAATTTAATGCTATTTCTTTATCATTTTCATAAATTACAATTGAATTATAGCTTTCTTCTGTTTTTGATAATATATAATTTTCTTCATCTCTTACTGTTTCTGATAATCTATTTAATGTATTTATTATATTAGGATTAAATTCTTTTTTTATATATGGAATACATATATTTCTAATTTTATTTCTTGTATATATATTATCAAAATTGCTTTCATCAATTCGTGGATTAATTTTATTTTCTTTGCAATATTCTTCTATTTCTTCTCTTGTACATTCAATTAATGGTCTTATATATTTTTCTTCTCTTTTAGGTTCAATTCCTTTAAGTCCAGATATTCCGCTTCCTCTTAGTAAATTCATTATAATAGTTTCTGCATTATCATTACTATTATGTGCTATTGCAATTTTATTTGCATTTACTTCTTTTGCTACTTCTTCAAAAAAATTATATCTTTCTTCCCTTCCTGTTTCTTCTAATCCAGTTTTTTTATTTTTTGCAATTTCTTTTATTGATATTTCTTTTACAAATAATTTTATATTATTTGTTTCGCAATAGTTTTTTACATATTCCTCATCTAATTTAGCATTTTCTCTTAGCATGTGATTTACATGTGCTGCCACTATTTCTATGTTATATATTTTTTCCTTTTTTATTATTCTTAATACATCTAAAAGGCAAATAGAGTCCGGGCCGCCAGAAACCCCGAACTACTATTTTATCGTTTTCATTTATTAATTTATGTTTTTTTATTGTATTTAATACTTTATTTTTTAAATCTGACATTATTCTTCGTACCTTCTTTCTAAATTAGCAAACTTTGTATAATCTCCAAGCCATGCTAATTTTACAGTACCTGTTGAACCTCCTCTATGTTTTGCAATTATTACTTCTGCTATATTTTTCTCTTCTGAATTTTCATTGTAGTAATCATCTCTATATAAAAACATTACTATGTCAGCATCTTGCTCTATTGCTCCTGATTCTCTTAAATCTGAAAGCATTGGTCTATGGTCATCTTTTCTTTGTTCTGGTGCTCTAGATAATTGAGATAATGCTATAACTGGAACATCAAGTTCTTTTGCTAGTATTTTTAAAGACCTACTAATTTCAGAAATTTCTTGTTCACGGCTCGCATTTTTCTTTCCACTTGCTGTTACTAATTGTAAATAGTCTATTATAACAAGTCCAATATCTTTTTCCAGTTTTAATTTTCTGCACTTTGCTCGTATTTCAGCAATAGAAATACCTGGTGTATCATCTATATATATTGGAGCCTCTGAAATTGGTCCTAATGCTGATGCAAGCTTTCCCCAATCTTCTTCTTCTATTTTACCAGTTCTTACTTTTTGACTATCTACCATAGCTTCACTACATAGAATTCTATTTGCGACCTGTTCTTTTGACATTTCTAAATTAAAAATTACTACTGGTACTTTTGCTTTAATAGCTGCATTTGCAGCTATATTTATTACAAATGCTGATTTACCCATAGCAGGTCTTGCAGCTACTAGCACTAAATCTGAATTATGAAGTCCTGCTGTTTTGTAGTCTAGTTCTATAAATCCTGTTGGAATACCAGTAACTAAACCTTTTTGATTATATAGTCTTTCTATTTCTGCAAATGTTTCTACCAAAACATCTCTTATTGGTGTATAACCTTTTTGATTTCTTGTTTTTAAAATATCAAACACCTTTTTTTCTGTCATTTCCATTATGTCATCTACATCTTCTTCTTGTGCATATCCAAGTGTAATTATTTCATTTGCTGTTTTTATTAAATTTCTAAGTACTGCTTTTTCTTCTACAATTTTAATATATTGTTCTGCATTGGCAGTTGTTGGTACCTTTTCAGGTAAATTTCCTAAATATTCTAGTCCCCCTACACTTTCTAGTTTTCCATTTGCTGTAAGTTCTGATTTTACAGTTATTATATCTATTGGTTCTGCCCTATTATAAAGATTAGTTATTGCTTCATATATGGCTTTATGGTCTTCTCTATAAAAGTCATCAGCATCTAATAATTCTATTGCAGATATAACAGCATCTTTATCTGTTAACATACTTCCTAAAACAGCTTGCTCTGCTTCTATATCATGTGGTGGTATTTTACCTAGTTCCATTTGCTTTCTCCTTTTTTATTTAGATTATAATGCCTCTACTTTTACTGTTAATTTTGAAACTATTCCTTCATATAATTTAATGTCTACATTAAATCTTCCTAAATTTTTTATATTTTCTTTTAATATAATTTTCTTTTTATCTATTTCTAGATTATGCTGTTTTTTTAATTCTTCGGAAATTTCTTTATTTGTAACTCCTCCAAATATTTTACCATTTTCTCCTGCTTTTACTTTAATTAATAATTCTATTTTATCTATTTTAGTTGCCAATTCTTTAGCTGCTTTAATTTCCAATTCTTTTTTATGAGCTTCTGATGCTTTTTTTGCATTTAATCTGCTCATATTACCATTATCTGCTGGGACTGCAAGTTTTTTAGGAAATAAAAAATTTCTTGCATACCCGTCACTAGCATTTATAACTTCATCTTTTTTTCCTACACCTTTTATATCTTCTAATAATATAACCTTCATTCTTCCTCCACTTCTTGCCTATTGGCATTTTACTCATTTTCTAAATATTCCTTAATATTTTTTATAACAAGTTCTTTTGCTTCTTCTAATGATAATTCTTCTAATTGGGCTCCTGCAACTGTAATATGTCCTCCTCCGCCCATTTTTTCTAATATTACTTGAACATTAATATCACCAACTGAACGACCACTTATGCATGTTTTATTTCCATCATTACCTATTACAAATGATGCCGTAATATCACTTATTTTTAATAATTCATCAGCCGCTTTTGCACAAATTAATCCTGCATTTTTATTTTTTTCTTCATATACAGCTATTCCTATTGTTCCATTTATTAGTTCGGTATTTTTAACAATACCAGCAATTATATTATAATTTTCTAGGTCCATTTGGAATATTTTTTTAACTTTTATAATATCTACGCCTAGTTTTCTTAAATAAGCTGCTGCTTCAAAAGTTCTTACACCTGTTTTAAATGTAAAATCTTTTGTATCTACCATTATTCCGCCATATAATGCTTCAATTTCTAAATCGGTTAAATTAATTTCTTCTTTTGAATATTGTAATATTTCTATAACTAATTCAGACGCAGAAGATGCATACACTTCATGAAATACCAATGACACATTTCCAATAGCATCTGTGCTTTTTCTATGATGATCTATTATTACTATTTTTTCAGTTTCATCTAATAATTCTGGGACTTCCACAAAATTCTTTTTATGAGTATCTACTACAATAAGTAGTGTTTCTGGCGTAATTTTTGCCATAGCCTCATTTTTATCTATAATAGCCACTTGATATTCTGATTCTTTTTTCAAGCTCTCTATAAAACCAGCAAGTGTTATATCCGCTGTTTGGCTTACAATATATGTTTCTTTACCTAGAGTCTTAGCTAATCTATACATTCCAAGACTTGCTCCCATTGCATCTATATCGCCATTTTCATGTCCCATTATCATTACATTTTTAGCCTCTAAAATAAGCTCTTCTAAAGCATGAGCAATAATTCTTGCTTTAACTTTTGTTCTTTTCTCTACCTCTTGGCTTCTTCCACCATAGAATACAAAATTGCCATCTTTTTTAATAACAGCTTGGTCTCCACCTCTACCAAGTGCAATATCCATTGCTGATAATGCGGCTTTATACTTATCTGAATTTGTATTTCCCTCTGCTGAAACTGCAATACTTAGAGTTATTGTCATTTTTTCACTAGTATCAATCTTTTTTATTGTATCTAATATATTAAATTTTTCATTTTCAATTTGTTCTAAATATTTCTTTTCAAATAAGCACACAAAAGTATCTCTATCTTTTTTAATAGTTAAACCATCAATATTTCCTGTCCATTCATAAATTTCTTTTTCAACTGCTGCAATCACTTGTGGCAATTCTTGTTCAGAAATTCTTTGTGCTAATTCTTCATAATTATCTATTATAATAATTCCCACACAAGTTTTAGAATCTTGATATTTTTTTGTTATCTCTTTTTCGTTTGTATTGTCAATAAAATAAAGTGTAGTTGTATAAATTTTTTCTCCATTTTTATCTTCTTTATTTTTAACATATTCCCCTATAACTTTATAAGTTTTATCTTGTATATCAATTTGTTTTTCAATTGACTTTGTTCCATTATTTATAATATCTTGCTTAATTTCTTTTATTATATCTTCCAAATAAGTATTAATATTTATATTAATAAATTCCTTAACAAACTTATTATTTTTCCAAACGATATTTCCATCAGTCTCTACAATTATAAGTGGGAAAGGTGAATTAATTAAAGTACTCTTAGCAGCAGAGTCCACATCAAAAGTAAGTTCCTGTAAATGCTTAAAAAACTCATCTTTCTTTCTACCATTTGCCCAAAAAGTATAAACAAGTAAAATTATATATATAATAATTGCTGGAATAATATACTTTTGCTCATACACACATAATAAAACTAATAATATTAATATAATAAATAAATATATCTTTGTTTTAGAAGTTATCTTATCTAAAATTTTTCTACTACTTAGCATTTTAATCTCCTTTTCAACATATATATTTTACCTTTAAATAGCATAAAAGTCAAGTTTTTGCATGTTGCTAAAAATCACAATAAAAAAACACATTGAACTTATTTCTAAATTCAAAGTGTTTTTTATTTCAAATTTGCAGTATGTAAAAATTTAATTAATTGTTATCATAATCGTTCTTTTTTCTTATATATAATTTTTTCGCCTTTATTAAACCTTTTGCAAAAATAATTTATTCAATTCTTCTTTATCCAACCCTGTACATTTTTCAATAACTTCTTTTTTAATATTATTTTTCATCATTTCAATTGCTATTTTAATTTTCTCTTGCCTCTTTCCACGAGCTTCTCCACGCACTTCTCCTTCTTTTATTCCGCGTTTTTTCCCTGTTGCATATGCTGAATTTTCATCTAATATTGCTTTTTCTCTTAATTCTTGCAATCTCCTTGTTGCTGCATCTCCTGTTAGGTATTCATAATCCTTTTGTGCCTTTTTTACTAGTTCATTTTTTTCTATTGCCACTTTAACCATCTCCTTATTCTCATAATCTATAAACGCTAACCATTGTTCTAGCTTTGTCTCTAGCACTTGTATTTGCTTCCTGAACTTTGGTAACTCTATAAAATAATATTTTATTCCTTTTATCATTTCATAATTTCTATATTCATTCTCTACTGTTACTGTATCTGAGCAATATTTATTTAATCTTGTCATTTCATAATTTAATATACTTATTACATATATATCTTTTATTTTGTCATATGTTTCTCCTATGCACAGGCTACTTCCTACTATTTTGCTTGCATAATACATTGCTCTTTTTTCCATATCGCAATTATTTTCCATTTGCATTTCTATTATTACTATCGCATTTTTATTTATTATTACTCTTAAATCTAACTTACCATACTTTTCTTCTTTCTTCATTTTGCTTAATTCTACTTCTTTTTGCACTTCTATTTCTTTTA
>CAMMLS010000037.1 GCA_946497775.1 uncultured Clostridium sp. | reverse complement strand
GTAAGACCAGCATCTGCTATTTTATGAAATTTACCTAATCTTTCTATAATGTATACTTCTGCTTGTTTAACAACTTTTATAGATTTAAATGCTATTACTATAATAAAAATAAGTAATATAACTAAAAACCACATAATTTACCTCCTAAAAATATATAATATAATTTACATTAAAAACTAATCTACTTTTGCTGATGAATGTTCAGCAACATTTATAGGCTTTACAACTAATTTAACGCCATCAATTCTTACAACTTCTATTTCAGTGCCTTTTTTTATTTCATTTGAATCTTCACTAACAGCTGACCAAATTTCTTCTCCAACTTCTACTTGACCAAATGAAGAAGGAAGAGTATTCATGTCTTTTGTTACAATTCCTCGTTTTCCAATTAATGAAAAAGCATTAGTAGCTACTGCTTTGTCTTCTTTTGTAACATATTTATCAACAAAAGGTTTTGTAAAAAATAGTAAAAGCCCAGATGATATAACAAATACAGCTGCTTGTATAATAATACTATCTGTAAATAAGCTTACTAATAAAGTTAGGATTGATGCAATTGATAACCAAAATAGAAGAAAACCGAGCTGTAAATATTTCACCTATTAAGAAAATACCTGCTACGATTAACCAAAATTGCCACATAACCATAAAATCTCCTTTTCTGACATAAATGTCTAAATAAAATCAATACAATTATATTATACTATAAAAAAATGTAAAAAAAAAGGGGGAAAGAGAATAAAATGTAAATTATGTAAATATTTATTATTGTAATTATAAATATTATTAATAAATTTAAAATATAACTAAATCAACAAATATTTCGAGAATTAATATGAAAATTTGAAAATTATGTTAATTTAATGTATAATATAATTATAATTAAATATTTTTTGTGGCTAAATTACTATTGTTAGGAGGCTTCTTAGATGAAAAACGCAAAAGTATTAACAAAACAACTTGTAAAATCTGTTAACGAATTAGAAAAAATGATTAAACAAAAAAGTGATGAACAAAAATTGCGGGATGAATTTCAAAAAAAGATGAAAGAAACTTGGAGAAAAGTCATCGATGGTAAAGCTCAACTTAGAACTTATGAAAATTGGGCAGACAAATACCAAGTTCATAAGGGGAAATGTACAGAACTAAGCTCATTAATTGGTAAAGCTTTTTATGAAATAAGAAAAAAATTAGAAGGAGCAACTTTTAACGGAACAAAGCTTGAAAAATGTACTTGTACGTATGGATGGATTTTAGTTCTTTCAGACTTAGTTTTAGTAAATAAAAACTATGAAGAAAATGGGTACATAGAAGAAATCTTAACAAATATGGATTTCCAAGGAGAATTTGCCATTGAATTCAAAGAAGAATACTTAAAACACAACGATAATGCTATTAAAATTTTTTACCAAGATTCTAAGGAATTTATCGAGAAAGGTTGTAAGTTCTAAGCCACAAAATAAAACAGGTTCAAATGAGCCTGTTTTATTTATGATTAAATATATTTTTCAACTTCTGTCCAAACGCTTTGAGTATATATTTTCCTTTCAGAAGAAAATGGTAAAAATAATATATCTTTTAAAGGATTTAAAATACATTGAAGTTCTTTTATTCTATCATCTACTTTTGTCACAGCAATTTTATCAGATTTATTGCAAAGAACAATACAAGGTAAATTATTTTTTATAATATAATCATACATCATTTTATCATTTTCAGTAGGGTTATGTCTTATATCAACTAAAAATACTATTAAACTTATATTTTGACGCTTTGCTAAATATTCCTCTATAAATTGACCAACTTTAACTTGTTCCGATTTAGACATTTTACTATATCCATATCCAGGTAAATCTACAAAATAAAATAGGTCATCTATATTGTAAAAATTAAGCTGTCTTGTTTTTCCGTGGCTGACTGCTAGTACGAGCTAAACTTTTACGATTTATCATTGTATTTATAAAAGAAGATTTGCCAACATTGGATTTACCGACAAGTACTATTTCTGGTAATCCGTTTTTAGGATATTGTTTAGGGTTAACTGCTGAAATTTCAAACTTAGGATTTTTTACTAACATAATTAATTCCTTTCAATTTTGGTTAAACCATTCATATATGGAACTAAAACTTCTGGTACAGTAATACTTCCATCTGCGTTTTGATAATTTTCAAGTATTGCAGCAACAGTTCTACCAATTGCTAATCCTGAGCCATTTAAAGTATGTACGTACTCAGATTTTGAGGAATTACTTTCTTTAAATCTAATATTTGCACGTCTTGCTTGGAAATCTGTCATGTTACTGCATGAAGAAATTTCTTTGTAAGCATTATATGAAGGTAGCCATACTTCAATATCATATGTGCAAGCAGAAGAAAAACCAATATCTCCTGTACAAAGTTCTATTACTCTATAAGGCAAACCTAATTTTTGTAAAACTTCTTCTGCATCGTGAGTTAATTTATCTAATTCTTCATAAGAAGTTTCTGGCTTTGAAAATTTAACCATTTCAACTTTATTAAATTGATGTTGTCTAATAATTCCACGAGTATCACGCCCAGCAGAACCAGCTTCTGATCTAAAACAAGGAGTATATGCTGTATAATATATTGGAAGTTTTGAACCATCAATTATTTCACCAGCAAATAAATTAGTAACTGGAACCTCAGCAGTTGGGATTAAATAATAATCTGTATCTTTTACTTTAAATAAATCCTCTTCAAATTTTGGTAATTGACCTGTTCCAAACATGGTTTTAGAATTTACCATAACAGGAGTAAATACTTCTGTATAACCTTGTTTTTCAGTATGAAGGTCAAGCATAAAGTTTATAAGGGCTCTTTCAAGCCTTGCACCTGCACCTTTATATACAACAAATCTACTACCTGTTATTTTTGTAGCTCTGTCAAAATCTAAAATATCTAAATCTGTTGCTAAATCCCAGTGAGCTTTATACTCGAAATCAAAAGATCTTGGAGTACCCCATTTTCTAAGTTCTTCATTTTCTGTTTCATCTTTTCCAGTTTTAATACTATCACGGGGAATATTTGGAACAGCCGCAAGAGTAGAAAAAATTTTATCATCTAATACTTTTATTTTATCATCAAGCTCTGTAATCTCATCTCCAATATTTGAAACTTCTGCCATAATAGGTGAAATATCTCCACCTTGTGATTTTACTTTTCCAATTTCTTTTGATTTTTGATTTCTAAAATTTTTAAGTTCGTCCACCTTTACTGTTAAAGCTCTTTTTTCTTCGTCTAATGCTTTAATTTCTTTTAAAACACTAAAATCTTTACCACGTCTTTCAAGCTTAGAAATAACACTGTCAACATCTTCTCTAATTAGTTTAATATCTAACATAAAACTCCTCCTAATTTATATAGTTTTAATTATAATTTTGCTTAATTTATCTATATATTCTACTATAAATAGTTAAAAAAAGCAAGAATAAAAACATAAATACAAACATATAATAATAATGGTATATTTATACAGATTGGAGAATTTATGGAAGAAGTTTATAAAAAAGATAAAAAGATAATCGAAAAAACAGAAAAAGAGACTCAGGCTGAATTAATAAAATCAATAATAGATGCTAAAGCACAACTAAATTTAGCAAATAAAAATTTTGAATATGCAGATGGGGAATTAATTGATTATTATGTGTATCAAATAAAAGCAACAAGAGCAAAATTGGATTACTTAGTAAAAAAAGCCAAAAGTAAAAAAATAGAGATTGATATGATAAGTGAAATGAAAATTCGCTTTGATGAAAACAAAGCTATATAGAATATTTGTCCAAGTTAAAACATAATATTTATTGTGGTGAGGTGATTTAACTTGGATTCAAATACTTTAATAGCATATTTAGCAGGAATAATAGTAATTTTTTTAATAGGAAGAATATTCATTATTCCTCTAAAAATTATACTGAAATTAATAATCAATTCCTTATTAGGAGGAATATTAATCTTATTAATAAATGTAATTGGTGCAACTTGGGGATTCCATTTGGGACTTAATATAATAACTGCAATATTTGTAGGATTACTTGGAATACCAGGAAGTATTGTTTTAATATTACTAAAACTGCTGATTACATGACACTTGTTATTTGTTGACATAAATGTAATTGCATGTTAAAATTAAAGTAGGTTTTACTTAAATAAATTTTTACGAGGAGTGAGACATTATGGGCGAAAGGTGTCGGTTTTATGTTGATGTAATTGCTCAGCATTCAGAAGTTACAGGTAGTTTATTTTTACTTGTAATTAGACTTCCTGGTGACAAAAATGTGATTAAAGGTGTTATCGACTGTGGAATTTTCCAAGAAAGAAAATATGAGGAATTAAATCAAAAATTTAATTTTAATGCAAGAAATGTTTCATTTGTATTGCTTACACATGCTCATATGGATCATATTGGAAGGGTTCCAAAGATGGTAAAAGAGGGTTATACAGGATATATCTTCGCCACAGAAGATACTTGTAGACTTTTGCCAGATGCATTAACTAATGGACTTAAGGTCTTAAAGAAAAATGCAAAATTGAGGCATCAACAAAATCTTGTCATATATGACGAGAAGCACATTGAAGAAACCGTAAAAAGAACATGTCCACTAGAATATTTAAAAGAATATCAAATTCATGAAAATGTCAAAGTTACATTTTTACCAAATGGACATTTGGTAGGTGCAGCAATGATATATGTTGATATTTATGATTATGAGAATAATCACATTCATTTATTATTTACAGGTGATTATAATAATAAGAACATATTCTTAGAAGGGCATGAAATTCCAGAAGAAATACTCCAAAAACCAATTAATATTATTACTGAATCTACATATGGTGGAACCAGTACAGGAGATGAAGATGAAAAAGGAAAGTTTGAAAAAGCTATAAGTGCCGCGGTAAGTGCAAATAAAAAGATTATCGTTCCTGCATTTGCTCTTGGAAGAAGCCAAGAAGTGTTATACACACTAAAAAGCATGCAAGATAATCACAAATTACCAGTAAGTATTCCAATATATTTAGATGGTACACTTGCAATGCAATATACAGAGCTTTATCAAAATGGACTTTCCGATATCAAGCATGAAATGCTTGAATTCTTGCCTAAAAATTTCTTATGTGTAACAAGTGAGAAAATGCGTAGCGGATTATTGACCGATGACAAATGCAAAATTATTGTTACAACTTCTGGAATGGGTAAACATGGCCCCGCACGGTTTTATATTCCAAATGTATTAGAAAACAAAAAGGCGCTTATACATTTTACAGGATACTGTGCAGAAGGGACATATGGTAGAATCTTAAAAGAAACCATTGAAGAGGAAGAAATAATGCTTGGAGGATTACTTCTTACTAAAAAAGCGGATGTTGAATTTACAAGTGAATTTTCTTCTCATGCAAAGGCAGATGAAATTTTGAATTTAATTAAAAAATTCGAAAAACCATTATCTGTAATTGTAAATCACGGAGCAGAAGAAACCAAAAAAGAATTCGCATTGAAAATTCGTAGAAACATTAAGACCAAAAAGATAGGAATAATTGATGCTGAAACAATTTTTCGAATTGGTCAATATGGAATAGTAAAAACGATATCTATTTTCGACAAGTAAAAATTTAGATCGCGCTTCTATACATTAGAAGCGCGTTTTATATGTTGACAATTAAAACCTAGATTAATATAATAAATAAAAAATGAAGGAATAAGAATATGTTTAATATAAAAGAAGAATTAAAAAAATTGCCTGATAAACCAGGTGTATATATAATGAGAGACAAAGATGATAATATTTTATATGTGGGTAAAGCTGTTGTTTTAAAAAATAGAGTAAGACAATATTTTATGAAAAACAACAAAACAGAAAGAATTAAAAAAATGGTATCTCTAATCGACCATTTTGAATATATAGTAACAGATAGTGAAGCAGAAGCATTAATACTTGAATGTAATTTAATAAAAGAAAATAGACCAAAATTTAATGTGCTTTTAAAAGATGATAAAACATATCCATATATAAAAATAGATATTAAATCAGATTATCCAGGGGTATACACAACAAGAAAAAAAATAAACGATGGAGCAAAATATTTTGGACCATATGCAAATCCAGGTAGCGCTAAAGAAATGGTATCATTTATAAGAGAAAGATTTAAAATTAGGCAATGTAAAAACTTTAAATCTACCAAAAGAGCATGTTTAAATTATCATATAAAAAGATGCCCAGCTCCATGTATGGGATATATAAGTAAGGAAGAATATAGAAAACAAATTGACGAAATAATAATGCTTTTAGAAGGTAAAACAGATAAAATTATTAAAAATATAGAAATTCAAATTAAAGAAGCATCAGATAAACAAGAATATGAAAGGGCAGCAGAACTAAGAGATAGAAAAATAGCAATAGAAAGAATATCACAAAAACAAAAAGTATCTAATATATCTGAAAATGATATTGATGTAATTGGATTATATAAAAATGAATTAGCTGTATGTATAGAAATATTTTTTGTAAGAAATAGCAAAATGGTTGGAAGAGAACATTACTTTTTCGATGAACTTAGAGATTTAGAAAATGCAGAAATTCTATCGGGCTTTATAAAACAGTATTATATAAATAGAGAAAGTAATTTCCCAAATAAAATAATGCTAAGAGAAAAAATAGAAGATGAAGAAGTAGTTGCAGAATGGATAAGTAAAAAAGCAGGAAGAAAAGTAGAACTAAAAACTCCTCAAAAAGGTGAAAAATTAAGATTTGTAGAAATGGCAGAAAACAATGCAAAAATAACATTAGAAAACAAGCAAAAAGATAAAACAGAAATTCTAGAAGAATTAAAAGAAAAACTATCGCTTGATAAATTACCAGAAAAAATAGAATGTTTTGATATATCAAACATATCTGGTTCATACATGGTAGCTGGAATGTGTGTAATGGAAAACGGAATTATAAAAAGAAATTTATCAAGAAGATTTAAAATAAAAACAGTAACTGGACAAGATGATGTTAAATGCACAGAAGAAGTTATTACAAGAAGAATAAAACATTCTCTACAAGGGACAAGTAACGGCTTTGGCAGACTACCAGATGTAATCTTTGCAGATGGGGGAATAACACAAATTAGAGCAATAAAAAAAGTTGTTAATAGTTTTAACCTAAATATCCCTGTATTTGGAATGGTAAAAAACGATAAGCATCAAACAAGAGCATTAATAAAAGAAAATAGAGAAGAAATAGAAATATCTGAAAAATTATTAAATTTAATTACTAATTTTCAAGATGAGGTTCATAATGTTGCAATAGAATATCACAAGAAATTAAGAGATAAAGATATAACAAAATCAGCATTAGATAAAATTGACGGAATAGGAGAAAAGAAAAAATTAGAATTATTAAAACATTTTAAGAGCGTAAATAAAATAACAGAAGCGGACATTGAAGAACTTTGTAAAGTCAAAGGTATAAACGAAAAACTTGCAGAAAAGATAAAAATAAGTTTGAATAATTGACAAAAACTGGATAAAAACATATAATATTAAGAAAAATAAAGGAATTTGACGTACGATTCTTAGCATAAATTACTTCCCCATGAATATAAATAGAAACAAGGGGGAGTGTAACTATGGAAATTGCAAAAGAAAATATTAACTATAAAACAGTTAAAAAAGAGAATAAATTGTGGAAATGGATGGCAAATAATCAAGTTTTTAGTATAGTTATAATATTTACATTATTATTTAGTACTATAAATATATTATTAATAATGAATTTCTTTAAAATACTATCTAATTTCTAAAAAGGAGAATAGGTGTAATGAACATAGCAAACGATTGGAAAGATTATGAAATAATAGATATGGCAAATGGAGAAAAATTAGAAAGATGGGGAGGTATTACTTTAATTAGACCAGACCCACAAATAATATGGAAGGAAAAAAGTTTCCCTTCAAAATGGAAAAATGCAAATGCGAGATATGTTAGAAGTAGAAGCGGAGGTGGAAATTGGGAGTATAATAGTAAAATTCCAGATAAGTGGAGTATAAAATATAAGAATTTAGTATTTAATATTAAACCAATGGGATTTAAACATACAGGATTATTTCCAGAGCAAGCTGTTAACTGGGATTGGATGATAAGCAAAATACAGCAAGAAAATAGACCTATTAAAGTGCTTAACTTATTTGCATACACAGGAGGAGCAACAGTTGCGTGTCTTTCAGCAGGAGCTTCTGTATGCCATGTAGATAGCTCAAAAGGCATGGTGCAATGGGCAAAAGAAAATGTTGTTTCTTCTAAATTACAGGACAAGCCTGTGCGTTATATAGTAGACGATGTTGTTAAATTTGTTGAAAGAGAAATTAGAAGAGAAAATACATATGATGCCATTATAATGGATCCACCTTCTTATGGAAGAGGTGCAAAAGGAGAAGTTTGGCAGTTTGAAGAAAATATTTCTAATTTAGTTAATTTATGTACTAAAATTTTATCAGATAATCCATTATTCTTCTTAATTAATTCATATACTACTGGAATTTCATCAGAAGTACTAAGTAATATACTTAAAATTAATTTAAAGTACAAGGGTAAAATTTCATCAGGTGAAATTGGATTACCAATGGAAAATTCTAATCTAGTATTACCATGTGGAATTTATGGTAGATGGGAGAAGTAATGGAAAAATTAAATGTAATATATGAAGATAACCATATTATAGTAGTAGAAAAACCTGTAAATATTCCTTCTCAAGGTGATAAAACAGGAGATATAGATATGCTAACAATAATTAAGGATTATTTAAAAGAAAAGTATAATAAGCCTGGTAATGTTTATTTAGGACTAATACATAGACTAGATAGACCAGTGGGTGGAGTTATGGTTTTTGCTAAAACTTCTAAGGCAGCCGCTAGGCTTAGTGAGCAGGTAAGAAACAAGGAATTTAAAAAGAAATACTTAGCGATAGTTGACGGAAAATTAGAAACTAAATCTGGGGTATTAGAAAATTATTTACTAAAAAATGAGAGGACTAATACCAGTAAAGTTGTTAAGGAAGGAACTCCAAAGTCTAAATATGCTAAATTAGAATATGAGGTTTTGAAATATAATGAGGAGATTAATCTTTCAGTTGTAAAAATTTTATTACATACAGGAAGACATCATCAAATTAGGGTTCAGTTTGCAAATTTAGGACATAGTTTATATGGAGACCAGAAGTATGGAACAAGAGGAAGAGGTAAGCAGATTTGCTTGTGGGCTTATGAACTTAGCTTTGTGCATCCTGTAAGTAAAGAGAATATGAGCTTTAGTGTTATGCCTAAGATAGAGGGAAGTTGGAAGATATTAGAGTAAGATAAAAATTACTGGTAATTTTGAAGGAAAAAGTGTAGACAAATTAATAGTAATCGTATATAATAATTACATTAGATGGAACAAAAGAAAGAGGTAATTGTAATGAATATAAACGCTGTAAGCCTTGTAGCTGTACACACACACACATATCTGATTTATTAGTGAAAATAAAAAGAATGAATATATAGAGATAAGACATATAAGACTTAGTATTGGGCTAGGTCTATATGTCTTTTTGTTTTTGATTATTTTGTAGAGTAGCTTGTTTTAAGTGTAGATGTTTAAAAAGGAGCCGCCGAAGAGATAGATATATTAAAATTTATTACGCTCCTAGGAACACCTTCCAGGCTCGACAAACTCTAAGCCCAATTTTTCGAGCCTCTCCGAAGCCTTCGCACCCTCAAAAAATTTGGCTAAGAGTTTGTACGACCCTTACAGGCACACGTCGTCGCTACATAAATTTTAATATATCTATCTCTTCGGCTACTCTACAATGTTTGAAATAGCAATGTTTTAAGAATATTAAAAAATCGTTAATTTAACCGAATAGGGTTAGTAGTTTTTGAGAATAATATGATAAGATAGTTAAAGTAAAAAATAAAAAC
>CAMMLS010000036.1 GCA_946497775.1 uncultured Clostridium sp. | reverse complement strand
ATAATTATAAATACAAGCTCGTATTCTTCGCAAACGGAAGTGTCAAACGAGCCAAAAAACATCAGAATACTCTGATGTTTTTTCTTTTGCTAATTAAAAGATATGTTCCTATAAAAAATAGATAGATTACTAAAAATAAACTGGTATTTGTTATTAATTCAAATATCATGTTACTATTATATATATGTATAGAAGAACTTATAATCATACTTATTATTAAGCAAAAACAAGGCATGATAAATTGTTTTATTAAATCAAATTTAAATTTAGTAGCCTTATACAATTGATATGTACTAATTGATGTATTTAGTAATTCACTAACAAATATAACAATTAAATATCCTGCAATTCCAGACACTGGTAAAAGAAAGTAAATTAATATAACACTTATAATTAAGTCTGCAATATTACAGTACATTACTTTTACTTGCTTATCTATACCTCTTAAAATTGCGTCAATTATATGGTCAAGATACATAAGTAAAACAAGAGGACATAAAATAAGTATAAACATTCCTACATTTATATCATTATAGGCAATTAGACTTATTTCATCTGAATACATTAAGAAAAATCCTATAATAAAAAATGAAAAAATAATTACTAGGAAAAAAAGTGTATTTATTACAGAATTCATTTTTGTAAAGTCTTTTTTTACATTGTATCTAGCAAATTCTGGAATAAGAAGGCTTGCTATGCTGTTTATTATAAGGCCTGGAAACAATAAAATAGAAATGGCCATTCCATTAATCATTCCATATGCAGATAAGGCTGTATTACACGCAAGACCGCTTTTTTCTAATTGTATAGGTATTAGTAATTGTTTAAAAGTATTTAAACCAGAGCGAATACATGAAGTTATTGCAACAGGCATAGAAATTTTTAGTATTCTAGATAAAAAATTCTTTTTATTAGTTCTTGTATCTTTTAATTTTCTACTATCTAATATATATAAAAAGTAAGTATATAAAAAATTTATAAGTTCAGAAATTGTGGTTCCAAGAACCAAAAGAATTACTACTTGGTTTAAGTCATTTATATTAAACTTTGGTATAAGAAGTAAAATTACTATTATTTTAGTAACTATACTAACAATATCAGCAGATGAATTTTTATAAGGTCGTCTGACTGCCGTAAAATATCCATTTAAAGACATTGTAATAGAGGTAAAAGGAAGAGATATAGCAATTAAATACAATACATTTACAGATATTCTTCCATGTAAAAAAACGTTAACAATATGTGGTGCTGAAAAAAACAAGATAAGGCTAGCTAAAATACCAAAGATTAGACTAAAACTAATACATTTCTTTATTGCAATTTTAGCTCCATATTGTGAATTAATAGCAAGTTCTTCTGAAACTAGTCTTGTTGCTGCAAGTGTTATTCCAGAATTAGCCAATGTAATTGATAAAAAATAGACTGACATTACTAAGCCGAACATACCAATTCCCTCTGAGCCTATTACATTAGCCAAATAAATATCAAATACCATGCCAGTAGATTGAATTAGTAATGACACAATTGTTAAAATTATAGTATTAATTAAAAAAACTTTTAATCTTCTCAAATTTTATACTCCTAAATTTATAATGATTAACAACTTATGAATAAAAATAGTAGGCACTGGAAAAAATAGAGTTACAATAAACATTATTCTATTTATGGAGGAAATATGCAAAGAGTAAAAAAAGTAAGTAAAATTTTATTATGTTTGATAAGTATAATTGTAATTACTTTAATGGGATATTTTGGATATCAAATATTTTCTAATAATAATGAAACAGTAACAATATTATCTAAATATGGTTCAAGAGGAGAAGAAGTAAGGCAAATTCAAACAAAATTAAAAAGATGGGGATACTATAATGGAAATGTAGATGGAATTTATGGAAGTCAAACTGTATCTGCTGTAAAATATTTTCAAAGAAAAAATGGACTTGCACAAGATGGAATTGCTGGACCTAAAACACTAGCGGCAATGGGAATCTATTCATCTAGTAGCAGTAGTTCTAGTAGTTCTAATAATTCATCTGATTTAAATCTATTAAGTAGAATTATATATGGAGAAGCAAGGGGAGAACCATATGCCGGACAAGTTGCAGTGGGGGCAGTTGTTTTAAATAGGGTAAAAAGCTCGTCATTTCCAAATACTATTGCAGGAGTAATATATCAATCAGGAGCTTTTGATGCAGTATCGGATGGACAAATAAATTTACAGCCAGATGCAACTGCAAAAAAAGCAGCGCAAGATGCGCTGAATGGTTGGGATCCAACATATGGAGCCATATATTATTTTAATCCTAAAACTGCTACAAATAAATGGATATGGTCAAGACCTATGACAGTTACAATTGGAAATCATAGATTTTGTAAATAATTATTTTAAATTAAGCATTTCAATTTCACTTCTTTTATATTGCTCTGGTTTTAGACCAACACGAGGTTTCATATATTTTAACAGCATAAATACTACTACTGTAGAAAGAAATCCTATTATTAAAAATGTATAAGATGAATTTATATAATCAACAATCACAGCACCAAAGATGGTTATTAAACCTGCAACTAAACTTTCAAAAAAAGTAGTTATTGAGTATATTTTATCTCTTGCTTTTGATGTAGAAAAATTATTCAAATATCTTTTTATAATGGTATAAAATGGGCCACGTATAACATACTGCAATGAAAAAATTAATAATATAATAGGAAACATAATAGATGAATCAACACCTAAAATAACAATTGCACCTAATATAATACAAGATATGCAATATGGAACAGTTAAAACGGCTATTGTATGATTTTTAAAACGTTTATTAAACCAATTTGATTTAGTTGCAGATATAGCTGCAATAAATCCCATTATAGCAAAAATAATTCCAAAATATTCAGCAGAAACTTCTAATTCTTTAAGTAAGCTCCTACGCAATGTAAGAGTTAAAACTAATATACCATAAAAAACACTATAAATCATAACCAAAGAACGCAATCTGTTTGATTTTAAAACATATTTAAAACCATATTTAAAATTTCTAAAAAAATCTTTAAAAGCTCCTGTAATAGATCTAGTAGACTTAGACTTTAGTTTCTCGGTATTTGTTTTGGGAATTTCATATAACTTTGTTGATAAATATATTGCAATGCTATTTAATATTAGTGAAATAACAATTGGAAAGTATGGATTTATAACATATGTAAATCCTGTAAAAAAAGCTGTTATTCCATCAAATAAATAATAATAAGCAAATCCTTTACCATCTAATTTACTAAAAATTTCACCTCGATTTTTTGAATGTGGGACAGATTCGTATAAAAAATTTGTCTCACACATATTTTTTATAACATATCCTAATGAACAGAAAAATGTAGCAATAACAACACTTGTGTATCCAGTAGAAAGCATTATTAAAACTAAATAAATATTTATCATCCAATTTCCAAAGATTATACTATTTCTTTTTCCTACTTTATCTACAATTATCGTACAAAAAGGTTGAAGAAGAAACTTAAAAAGTGGGTAAAAAGCATCAACAAGAATAACTTGTGCTGCTGTTAATCCTTTAATATCAACTAAAAATAGAAATGATATAGAATAAAAAAATAGTAAATCCCATGAAAACATTTTATACCACGGAAATATCTTCATATTATTTTTTCTTACAAATGTTTCTTTATCTATCTTTTGCATAATTTCTCCTTCCATATTTGCTAAACAAATTATAACATAACAAAAATTATTTGCAAATAAAATTGACAAATTTCGAACATATTGATAATATAAAGAAAAGGAGATTTGCGGAGGAAAAAATGATAGTATATCCAAAATTATATTTAGAAAAAGCAACAGACATAACAGAAGAAATGTTACTAGAAAATAATATAAAGGGAATTATTTTAGATGTAGATAATACACTTATATACTATAATAAAGATTTATTAAAAGATGTAGATATTTGGTGTAGAGTCTTACAAGAAAAAGGAATAAAATTCTGTATAGTGTCAAATAGTAATAAAAAAGAGAAAGTAAAAATGGTTGCAGAAAAATTAAAAATACCATATATTAGTTTTGGAATGAAACCACTAAAAAGAGGATTAAATAAAGCAAGAAAAATTTTAAACTTGAAAAATGAAGAAATAGCGGTTGTAGGCGATCAGATTTTTACAGATGTTATTGGAGCAAATAGAAGCAAAATGTTTTCAATATTAGTAAAACCTCTTGAGACAAAGGATATTCTTATAACAAGGATAAAACGACCATTTGAAGAAGCAATAATACATAAATATATAAAACAGAGAGGAGAAAAAGAAAATGTACATAAATGATGTGCACATAGTTTGCTATATAATATTTGGTATATTAGGAGCAATAATAGGACAATTCACAGATTGGATAATAAAAAGATTATCCACCGAAAAAAAAGTTTTTCAAAAAGGTGCATTAAAAGAATTTAAAAATGAATTTGTGCCAAATTACATACTAATAATCATTACAGCATTAATATACATAGCATTGGTATATTTAAATGGTTGGAGTACAGATATTTTGCAAAACCTAACATTATTTAAATTTATGATTTTAACTCCAATATTGATTTCAACATTTGTTATAGATTACAAACTTCAAATAATACCAAATAGATTAAATTTAACACTGTTTGAAGTAGGATTAATATTTACATTTTTATATGGATTTACTAACATAAATATCGCCACTGATATGTGCCTAGGATTGCTTGCTGGTGGAGGCGTATTTCTAATAATTACACTTGTTGGAGGACTAATTGCAGGAAAAGAGGCAATGGGATTTGGTGATGTTAAACTAATGTGCGGATTAGGATTGATATTTGGACTAGGGGAAACCATTGTTGTAACAGTATTATCATTCTTAATAGGAGCTATTTTAAGCATAATTCTTTTGGTTAGCAAAAAGAAAAAAACAAGTGAGTACATACCATTTGGACCATTTATTGTAATGGCATCTTTTATAAGTATGTTTGTACCATTTATAGATTTGACTAATTTCTTAATGACTATTTTTACACTAGGTTTGTATTAAAGGGGGAATGAAAATGAATCCAAGAATAAAATGTTTAAGGAATCAACTTAATTCTTTAAATATTGAAGGTATGATTGTTTCTAATCCTATAAACATAAAATATTTGACAAATATAGATGCAGAAGGAGAATTATTAATAACAAGAAAAGAAAACATTTTTCTTACAGATGGCAGATATGTAGAAGCGGTCAATAGTGCTTTAACAATAGATTCAGAGATAATTGTATGGGATAAAAGAGGCATGATCAGAGAAGACTATGAAAACTACTTTTTGTTTTGCGAAAAAGTTGGATTCGAAGAAAGCTATGTAACATATGAAAAATACAAACAAATTTTGCAATTATATAAAATTAATGAATTAGTGGAAACCGAAGGACTAATAGAAAAGCAAAGAAGGATAAAAGATGAAGAAGAAATAGAAAACATAAAAAAAGCTTGTGAAATTACAGATAATTGTTTTACATTCCTAAAAAATTATATAAAAATCGGAATGACAGAAAGAGAAATTGCATATAAAATAGAAGAATTCTTCATAAAAAATGGAGCAGAAGGATTAGCTTTTAATCCAATAGTGGCATCAGGAACAAATTCTTCCATGCCACATAGTATAGTAACAGATAAAAAAATAGAAGAAGGAGATATTCTATTAATAGATTTAGGTTGCAAATATAAAGGTTATTGCTCAGATATGACAAGAACTATATTTATAGGAAAAGCGGATGATACAATAAAAAATATATATGATATGGTACTTGGTGTACAAAACCAAGCAATATCTCAAATGAAAGATGGAGCCAATATAAAAAATATAACAAAGGTAGCACAGCAGGAACTTAAAATAAATAAATTTGATTTAGTACATGCATTAGGACATGGTGTTGGATTAGATATACATGAAGCACCAGTACTTACATCCAAGTATGATAATTTACTAAAAGAAAATATGGTTATAGCAATAGAACCAGGGGTATATATACCAAAATCTTTTGGAATAAGAATAGAAGATACAGTATTAATTACAAAAAATGGCTGTATAAATTTGACTAATTCTGAGAAGAATTATACTATAATAGCTTGATTTTTAGAGATAATTATAGTAAAATATTAACATAAATTTTATTTTGAAAAGGGGTAATAAAAAATGGCAGAAGTATATATGGCAGGAGACGTAAGAAATGGAACTACATTTGAATTAGATAATTCAGTATATAAAGTAGTAGAATTTCAACATGTAAAACCAGGAAAAGGAGCAGCTTTTGTTAGAACAAAATTAAAAAATGTAATAACAGGAGCAGTTTTAGAAAAAACATTTAATCCATCTGAAAAACTACAAGGTGCAGAAATAGAAAAAAGAGATATGCAATATTTATATAATGATGGAGATTTATACTATTTCATGGATAATGAAACATATGAGCAATTACCAATTAACAAAGATGATTTAGGTGATATGCTTAGATTCTTAAAAGAAAATATGAATGTAAAAGTATTATCTTTTAAAGGCAAAGTATTCGCAATAGAACCACCTTTATTTGTTGAATTAGAGATTACATATACAGAACCAGGATTTAGCGGAAATACATCTACAAATGCAACAAAACCTGCGACACTAGAAACAGGTGCAACAATAAATGTTCCATTGTTTGTAAACACAGGAGATATTATAAGAATAGACACTAGAACTGGGGAATATATGGAAAGAATTTAAAACTAGAAAGGAAAAAATAATGTCTGACTTAAAGAAAAAATATAATGAAGTACTTCAAAATCTAAAAGATAATATCGCGAATCCAAGAGACCTAAAATATGCACAAGAACAAGTAAAAAAATTGGCAAATGCATTTTTAGATGAAATGGAAAGAATGGAAAAACTTACTGACTCTAAGTTTGTAGAATTAGATAAAAAACAATTGGATTTAGAGAAAAAAATTGCAAGTTTGGAAAAAACATTAAATGGAATAGAAAAAGATATTTATGATATTGACGATAATTATTATGATTTAGAAGTTGTTTGCCCATATTGTAACTATGAATTTGTTCTAGAAGAAGATACTGAAAGAAGCGAAGTTGAATGCCCAGAATGTGGAAATATTATAGAAATAGACTGGGAAGGAGATAGCCTTGAAGAAGGATGTAGTGGACATTGTTCAAGTTGTAGTACTCAATGTGGTGACCAAAATGAGGATGACAAAAATACTAATAAAAATAATGAAGACAATGAAGATGATATGTAATTATAAAAGTATATAATTGATATTAATATATATCAATTATATACTTTTTTTTAGTTTGGAATTACTAGATAATCCAAAGGATTTACATACTTATTATTTTTTTTAATGCAGAAATGTAAATGAGAACCAGTTGTAGCACCATTTGTAGATTTACCAGTTGAGTCTTTATAGGGATTGTTAGGTACATTACTTACATATTTTGGGCCAACATTTCCAATAATTTGACCTTTAATTACATAATCACCAACATCTACTATGAAATTGGGGGAAACATGTGAATAACTAATTAGAAAATCATTGTTTTCTATTTTTATGGTAAAACCATTTGCACCGGTTAAAATCTGTATATATAACTCTTCCACTTATAGCTGAAACTAAATTTGACCCAGTAGTTGCTGCAATATCTATACCATAATGAAAGCTTGAAGCACCTGCTGTTGGTTTATTTCTATTACCATATTGGGATGTTATTCGAGTAAAGCCAGGAACAGGCCAATTAAATTCGGAAGATAAGGTAAAATGATCTGAAAAAATATTATTAGATGAAAAATCTATATTGTCTCCTTTAAATAACACAATAGGAATTATAGAACAAATAATTAAAAATAATAAAAATCCTATTAATAAAATATAACGAATATTAAAAAAACTACTATACATAAAAATCTCCATTCTTAAATAATATAGTAGCCCCCATAAATTTTAACTATTTAATTTTTCTTTTAATTTTCTTTTTTGCTCTTCATACTTCGCTTTTATATCTGGCAAAATAGCCTTAACATTAGGAAATGCATTAACTAAACGTCTGCTAAGTATAGACTTCTTTTTTAGAATTTCTCTTATCTTTTCACTAATTTCTTCTGTATTATCTTTTATTACAGATGTAGCAGTAGACTTGAATTTTGAAATTATATTAAATGAAACAATATTATCTACAATAAATGCTATTAGAAGTATTGAGCTTATATATATAACTAGTCCATTTGACACTTTTGATAACAAGTCCATAACAAATGGATTAATTACTGTTATAAGAGCAAGACCTAATATTCCAAAGATAACAGAATTTTCTAAACATACACGACCATTTATATTAAATGTTTTGTGAGAGTAATCCCACCATCTAGCTTTAAATAATTTTTCCATAATAAAACTTGTAACATATTCAAAAAATGTACAAACAAATGCTGTCATTATAAAAAGTACAAATGGATCGTTTTTATAATCCTTAAATAAAAATAGCATTATTAATGCAGAAAAACCATAAATTGGACAATATGGTCCAATAAAAAAACCTCTATTTATAAATTTTCTTTTTTCTATTCCTACTGCTATTACTTCCATTAACCAACCAGCAATTGAATAAATTATAAACAGTAAAAAGTAAAAGAAAAATGAATATAAAGACATTATATCAGCTCCTAGAGTTAAAAATATATAGGGCGGAGATTCCGCCCAAATTATAACTTATTTTACTAATGCAAGTGTTTCTTTTGCTATCATAAGTTCTTCGTTTGTTGGAACAACATATACTTTAACTTTTGAGTCAGAAGTAGAAATTTCTTTTTCTTCTCCTCTTACATTATTTGCTTCATCATCAATTTTTACTCCTAAAAATTCTAATTGCTTGCAAACAGCAGATCTTGTATCTTTTCCGTTTTCACCAATACCTGCTGTGAATACTATTACATCAACACCATTCATGGCAACAACACATCTTGCAATATAGCTTGCAACTAAGTAATTGTAGTTATCTAATGCTAATTTTGCTCTTTCATTTCCAGCTTTTTCTGCATCTTCTATATCTCTAAAATCAACAGATATTCCAGATATACCATATACACCTGATTCTTTGTTTAATATAGTGTCAATTTCATCTACTGAAAGATTTTCTTTTTTCATTAGGAAAGTAACAATAGAAGGGTCTAAATCTCCACTTCTAGAACCCATTGGAATTCCAGCAAGAGGTGTTAATCCCATACTTGTTTCAACACATTTTCCACCTTGTACAGCAGATATACTAGCTCCTTGACCTAAGTGACATGTTACTATTTTTAAATCTTCTACTGGTTTATTCATTATTTCAGCAACTCTGTGTGATACATATTTGTGAGATGTACCATGGAAACCATATTTACGAACACCATATTTTTCATAGTATTTGTATGGTATAGGATAGCAATATCTGTGCGCTGGTATTGTTTGATGGAATGCTGTATCAAATACACCAACCATTTTTGCATGAGGTAGAACTGATTTGCATGCTTCAATTCCAAGTATTCCGGCTGGATTGTGAAGTGGTGCTAAGTCAGAACATTCTTTTATTGCTTCTACAACTTCGTCTGTTATTACAACAGAACCACTAAATTTTTCTCCACCATGAACTAGTCTGTGTCCAACTGCTTCAATTTCTTTTATGTCAGAAATTACGCCATATTCTTTGCTTAGTAATTTTTCGATAACAAAGCTTATTGCTTCTTTATGACTTGGAACAGCATGTTCAAATTTATTTTTTTCTCCATTTGCTGTGTGAGTTAAGAAAGAAGTATCTTGTCCAATTCTTTCATAATTTCCTTTTGCTAATACTGTTTCTGTGTCCATATCAATTACTTGATATTTAAGTGATGAACTACCACTGTTTAAAACTAAAATTTTCATACTAAAACGCTCCTTATTTATAAATTTAATAGCTCTATTGCTATTTTAAAATCTGATAACGACAATTATAGCATAAAAAGGAAAATAAGTCTAGGGGAATTATAGGTGCATACTTAATTTTAAAAATAGGGATAGACAAAGGTATTAGAATAATATATAATGTAATTGTAAAAAACAAAAGAAAGGTCATGAAAAAATGAGAAAAATCGCTGAAAGCCTAGTGGCTGTACACACACACACACACATCTAATTTATTAATAAAAATAAGAAGAATGAATATATAGAAAATAGAGACATATAAGACTTAGTTTTGTGCTAGGTCTATGTGTCTTTTTGTTTCGCTTGTTTAAGTTAAGATGTTTTAAAAGGAGCCGCCGAAAAGATAGATATATTAAAATTT
>CAMMLS010000035.1 GCA_946497775.1 uncultured Clostridium sp. | reverse complement strand
CTTTTTTATTAAAATATTGTTTATATGCTATCCACAAATTGAATGCTTTTCTTGGGTTATAAATATAGTTTTTATTTTGTTTTAGATTATCTATAAACATATTTTCTATAATTTGTATTGCTATTTCGTCTAATTTATTTATAAAACCATTTTCTTGCTCTTGTTCAAATAATTCTAGAAATAAATTGTTATATTGTTTTAATATCTCTTTTTTCCAATTTGCAAGTATTGATTTTGATATTTTTAAGTCATAGTCATAATATGCATCTCTTATGTAATTTTTTGAACCCTTTTCGTTTTCTGCAAACCAGATGTTGTTTGTGTACCAGTTTAAAGCATATATATTTTCAGTTTCATATACAATTTTAGGTTCTTTATCTAAATAGTTTTTACAGGTAAATGGTCTTATTTTTGTATTAAAATTGCTTACATATCTATAATCGTCTATTCTTGCATTTCCATTATTTCCTGCAACTTTTATTATGTATGTGTTTTTGTCTCGGATTTCTTCTTCATCTTTTGGTATTCCATTAAATTTCCAATCTACTGGTAATTTTAAAATTGTCTTTCCTGCTGCATTGTTATATAACCATATATATAAATTATTTAAGGCAGTAATATCTTCATCACTTACATATGAGCCTACTTTAAAATTTGTAGATTTTAATTCTAAATATGGTTTTTTACTGTTTAACCCGTAGTTATAATTATTAGAACCATATGTTTTTCCTTCTGCTTCTACATTATTGTCATTTGTATTAAATAGCTTAGTTTTTATATATATTGCAGATACTCTTTTATATTCTTCTATATCTTTTTTTAAAAATATTTTTATCCAATTTTCTTTTTGCATGTCCGTATTTTTTAAGTCTTTATAAACAGCATCAAATGCTTTTAACATCTTTTCTTTGTTTTTCTTTATTTCATCTTCTGTATATTTTTCTTTTAATAGGATTTCTTCTTTTGGGCTACTTCCTAATTTTGATAGTGAATCGTAATATTTATTTATACCATTTTTAAAGACTTCTACTGGCACTGCATCCTTATTATCAGCTTTATTTAGTAAACTTTCTAAATATTTATTCTTGAAAAAAATTGTATAAATATTGTTACTGCATATCTTTTTTAGCATTGAATACTCTTTTCCACCTATTTTTTCTTTGTATGATGTATCTAATGCTTTATTTGAGTTAATATATTTACTATAAAAATCTCTAACTTTTAAGTATTTTTCTAAATCATAGTTGTCAGATTCGCCATCTACAACTTGTAATTTTTCAAAATTATTATTTTCATCAACAACATAATAATATCCATCTGTAAGTGCATAAGAGTCTAATACTACTTTTTCATCTTGAAAATATTTTCCAAATGTCTTCAACAAGTCATATGTCATCTTTTCACCTCCTATCTCGCCATACAGAAACCAAAACCAATACTGTTTTTCTCAAGAATTCCTATTGATACTGCTAAATATGCCAAGTTTTGTGACATTGGGTCATCTTTTACCTCTATCTCAAATTTATTTCCAAGCATATTTATATTTTTGTATGGAATTTTTATTGGTTTTCTGTTTGTTTTTTTAATATCTTTAATAAAGTCTATGTTTACTTCTGTACTATAAATGTTCTTGTACTTTTTTTGCATATTTGCTAAAATTCTGTTTTTTACTAAATCCATATCATCTTTTATGTCATAGTCTCCTTTTGGAGTTGTTATTATTGCTGGGGTTAATGTAACTAATTTATTGATTTTAATTTGTTCATGATTTTGTAAATTAATTTGAATTATTTTGAAATAATTATCTTCAAAGCCTGTCATAACTTGTTTTAGCTTCATAATTTTAGTGAACTCTAATCCTCTTAAATCGAATGAATAAATTTGATTTTGTTTATATATTCCGTCCTTTTGGACTGGATATAAACTGCAAAAAACATAATTTTTATATGTATTCTTTTCGTGTATAGTTTTTAATGTCTCATCTTTTAGCATAGCATATGATATTAAATTACTTATTTTTTCATATGTTTCTTCATTTTTTAAATCTTGTTTTAATACGACTTTTACTTTTAAATTAAAAATTCTCATTTTGATATCACCTCTTGTATTCACCTTTCTTATACTATACGCCGTTAATATGATTTTTCCTACATTTTTTTACTTTTTTTATTAAAATTTTGTTGTATTTTGGATATTGCTTGTTTTTGAAAAAATATTTAAGATATAAAATCTACTGAAAAAATTCAATACATCTTATGTTAAAGTTTAATTAAAATAAATTTACTTTATGATAGCAAAAATTTAAATACATCTTATGTTAAAGTTCAATATGATAACATAATAATTTATATATTCTATAAAATCTTATAATTCTAGAAAATTAAGTTTTATATTCATTATTTTATTGCATTATATATATTTTTTATGATTTCGTATCTGTAATTTAATATATTTTTATAAAATTGTTTTCTTGTATCAGATATTTTTTCTGTTTGATCAATAAACTTGTTAATTTGAATAATATCTATATTAGGGAACACCCTTTTTATTGCATTATTACATTCTGGATTTTTCATTTGTTTTATATAAGTCATATAGTTTATTTTTTTACCGTCTTCTTTTATGCATGAATAACAATTTATTGCTAATTTTTTTAATTCTGTTTCGTTCATTTCTTTTAGTTCTTCATCTTCTAGCATTGGATTTAAACATGAACCGCAATCATATATTGGAGAAAAGTCAATTTTACCATTTCTTTTGTTTAAAATAAATCCCCAATTACCATTAAGTCTATCGGTATTTCCTATTAATCCGTCTATTATAAACATATTCCAAAATATTTCCTTTGTTTTTTCTGAATCAATCATTTTACTTTCTTCTATTACATCCATTATATCTCTTAATTCAGTTTCTATTTTCTTATCTGGATTTGTACTTAATGCTAGATTTTCGAATTCATATAATATATTTTCTTCATGTGTAAAATCTTCACATGCACATACTATTTTTTCTTTTCCATTATATATGTATTTACCCAAAACTGTATTTTGAGTTTTAAAGCCACATATTTTAAATATATTACTTCCTATATATTCTGAAAATGCATTATTTATATATGATATATTTTTGTTCTTTTCTCTTATAGGGTCTGGAAATTTTACTAAGTACTTTTTGTCATTATATACCAATGTTTTCTTCTTTTCTGAACCTTTATAATTATTAAATTCTTCTATTGCATTTGTAAAGTCTATCATTGTTTCCTCCATTTTTATTCATTATTTATTAGTATAGCATATATCATTTGATTTTACTACATTTTTTATAAATGTTTTGTTTCTATATCTTTTTTCTTTGTAATTAAAAATAATATAAAATTAATTTTATCTGTATATTTAATGTTTAATAGTTTTTATAGTAATTTAATCGCGTTTTTCTTTATTTTTATACATTCCATGTTAAAGTTCAATTTAAGTACAAAATTAATTATATTCTCTACATTATAAATTTAAATACATCCTTATGTTAAAGTTCAATTAGCATCAAATAAAAAATCAAATGAAACAATTGCATTTAAATACATCTCATGTTAAAGTTCAATCACAAAAAATAGCGGATGCAATGGTTGCTAAGAAAAATTTAAATACATCTCATGTTAAAGTTCAATTTAGCTTTCTTTCTTATTATTGTTGTTTTTGGATATGTATTTAAATACATCTCATGTTAAAGTTCAATTTATCGAAGGACTTTAATTCCTTAAAATTAGGCAATTTAAATACATCTCATGTTAAAGTTCAATATAAAACTTATCCATAAAAACACCTACCTATCATATTTAAATACATCTCATGTTAAAGTTCAATTTAAATCTACAATAGGAATACCCTTAACGAGACCGATTTAAATACATCTCATGTTAAAGTTCAATAAAAAGTTTAAGTTCTTCAATAGGAAGTAAAGAAATTTAAATACATCTCATGTTAAAGTTCAATCCTACACCACAATATATTAAAAATTTATTGTCTATAATTTAAATACATCTCATGTTAAAGTTCAATGAGCTAACACGTATTGAGTACCATATAAATTTGGAATTTAAATACATCTCATGTTAAAGTTCAATCCTATTTTAACTATTAATTTACTTGTTTCTTTTTATTTAAATACATCTCATGTTAAAGTTCAATGTAAAGCGTGCAACTGTAAGAGACCTAAAACAGCTATTTAAATACATCTCATGTTAAAGTTCAATATTATATTATACACATATAACTTATCACGAATATGTATTTAAATACATCTCATGTTAAAGTTCAATAAAATAAGAACAGATTTTAGAGAAAGCATTAAATTATTTAAATACATCTCATGTTAAAGTTCAATTAGGTGGCTTTGTAAGTTGGACAAGCGTTATGGGATTTAAATACATCTCATGTTAAAGTTCAATGTTTAAGGAATTAAAGTCTTTCGATAATGGCGGAATATTTAAATACATCTCATGTTAAAGTTCAATTATAATAGGAGCTTCTGCTGGTATTGTTATCGGTAATTTAAATACATCTCATGTTAAAGTTCAATTTTTTTCCTATTTCGTACTGGTTGTATCCTGTTTGATTTAAATACATCTCATGTTAAAGTTCAATTAAGGAATATATTTTTTAAACATACTTTAACTAAGGAATTTAAATACATCTCATGTTAAAGTTCAATGTACTTTCCCTTTTTCATTTATACCCAATTGTATTTAAATACATCTCATGTTAAAGTTCAATTAGGATTAACAATAACACCAACAGCAAGCTTACAATTTAAATACATCTCATGTTAAAGTTCAATTCTGCTTGTAGGAATAACAAATTCTGACGCAGATTATTTAAATACATCTCATGTTAAAGTTCAATATTGAATGCTTATCTGCATACATTTTAGCACTCAAAATTTAAATACATCTCATGTTAAAGTTCAATCAATGTGGATACTTGCTTTTCGTATATTATGATATCTTATAATCATTGAAAAATCAAGTTTTATATTAATTCTTTTCCATGTAAGGCATCGTTTTAAATATCCTGTATTATATCTTGTTTGGTGGCATATGTTGGAAAAAGTTTGAATTTTTGAGTTTATTCGTTCTGTTTTTGCAATAACTACAGTTTAACATATTATGGCAATTTATAATATTTGTAATGAAAAAGTAATATAGCATTAATGTGTGCTTAAATTGAGTATTCAAAAGTCTTTTGGATTGCTCCTTTTGTGTGCTTCCTCTTGACAATATTGTGATTTTGAAATATTATTTAGGTGAAAATGGAAATATAAGGTAACTTGTCTTATTATGTCATAAAAAATATTCAAAAGATAAAAAGGGTGATTTAATGTTGAATTTTGTAGTTTGTGACGATAATGTCGTCATTCTTAGTAAAATTTCTAAGTTATTAGAGACAATTTTTATAAAACATTCTTTTGATGCTAATATTATTTTGCAAGAAACTAGTGGCAATAAAGTAATTGATTTCTTAAAAGATAACCATGTTGATGTTTTATTATTAGATATAAATTTAAAAGGCGAAGTTTCTGGTTTAAATATTGCAGAAGAATTGCGCAAAACTAATAAAAATGCTTATATTATTTTTACAACTGGTCATTTGGAATATGTAATGATGGCTTATAAATTTAAAACTTTTGATTATTTACCTAAGCCGATTACTTTTGAAAGACTTGAAGAAACTATTGTACGTTTATTTAACGATGTTGAAAATGAAAGTCACAAAAAATATATTAAAATTGGTAATGCCCCAACTATTGTCTGTGAAAGTGATATTCAGTACATAAAACGCGATGGCATGAAATTAATTTATCATACAGAAGAACGTGAATACGAAACTTATTCTTCTTTTAGCAAAATACAAGAAATATTACCAGACAATTTTGTTAGATGTCATAAATCATTTATTGTTAATGTTAACAATATAACGAATATTGAACCATCATCAAACACTATTTCTTTTGGAAATAATAGCCAGTGCCTAATAGGTCCTAAATACAAAAATAATTTTATGGAGGTTTTAGACAATTATGGAATTCTTTAATACTATTATTCAAACTTTAACAACACCAAACGAATGGATGACAAATGTTATTTGTAGCCCATTAATAATCGTAGAAATGTATGTTTCTATGTTATTATTTACTACTATTTTAGATATAAAATGCACATTTAAGCAAAAAATAATATATGTTTTATCAACATCTATTATTTGCATAATTACTAGATTTTTATTCCCATCACCTTATGGAACAATTGCAAATATAATACTTTACCCTGTACTAGTCCTTTTAATATTTAAGGCAAGTTTATTAAAAAGTATAGTTGCCCAAATCATTCCGTTTATTATTACAGTATTAATCGAACCAATTGTTGCAAAGTTATATTTTATATTATTTAATGCAAGTTTTTCATTATCACTAATTACTCCTATTTATAGACTTTCTATAATGTTATTAGTTTATCTTGTTATGATTATAGTATATTTACTATGTAAAAAATCAAATTTAAATATTGCTTCTATAGATATAATAGACAGAAAATCGAAAATATTACTAAGTATAAATGCAATTCTAGGTATTCTTTCTATTATTATGCAATATTATTTAGTAAATTTTTATAGTGATAATCTTCCTTTGCTTATTACTATTTTTAGTACATTAACTTTATTGATATACTTTGTTATTAGTATATATAGTATTACCAGAACAACTAAACTTGAAATTGCAAAGCAAGACTTAGAAGAAACAAAATTATATAATAAAACCTTACAAATATTACATGACAACATTCGTTGCTTTAAACATGATTTCAACAATATTATTCAAGCAATTGGTGGATATATACAATCAGAAGATATAGAAGGTTTGAAAAAATATTATAAACAAATTTTAGAAGATTGTAACAAAGAAAATAATTTAGCTGTATTAAGCCCAGAAGTTATAAATAATCCTGCTATTTATAGTATTCTAGCTTCTAAATATCATTTAGCAGACTCTAAGGGGATTACAATACATTTTGATATATTATTAGATTTAAATACTTTACATATGAAAATTTATGAATTTACTAGAATTCTTGGAATACTTCTAGATAATGCAATTGAAGCAAGTTCAGAATGTGATGAAAAAATTATTAATATGGTTATACGAGATGAAGAAAAAAAGCATAGGCAAATATTATATATAGAAAATACATATAACAATAAAGATGTTGATACTGAAAAGATATACGAAAAAGCTTTTACAACCAAGCCAAACAATACTGGTCTTGGATTATGGGAAGTAAGAAAAATATTAAATAGAAATACAAATTTAAACTTATTTACAAGTAAAAACGATAAATTCTTTTCACAACAATTAGAAATATATAACCAAAAAGATAACAGGTAAAATTACCTGTTATCTTTTTATGTGTCTAATTTTGTATTAAAGGATATTTTAAATTAATCTTTTTTAATTAAAGATGCTGGCATTTTTGGTTGATGAAATAGCCCAAAGAACCAACATGTTGTATTTGTTGATCTAGCATATTTTTCTGCTAGTTTAGAAAGTAATTTTATCATATGTATCCTCCTTATAAAAAAATTAATTTAATATTTATAATACAGCACTATCCGGATTAGCACTTGTATTATCGTGAGTTATTGCATACCATATGCTTCGTGGCCATACTTATTTTTTGTTAATTGGTATGCTAATTTTGTTATAGTAATGCTTTGCATAAACATTCCTATAATTATTATATTTGAAATTGTGCTATTAGGCACAATTGCTGCCACAATTAAACTTATTGTTAATGTTATATATGACATTTTTCTTTTCTTTTTTCTTTCTTTTTCACTTAGTATTGGCACATTTTCTGTATCTGCTGGCGCATACTTTTTACACATAGTAATTCCAAATCCCCATACTAATAATATTACTATGTACTTTAAATAACTAGGTTCAAAAACTATGCTTTTACTTACTAACACATTTCCACAATAAAATAGTAATGTACCTACAAAACATCCTAAATGTGTTTTTAAGTGAAATCCTCCTGATGCCGATTTAAAAGGCAATATTAGAATAAAAGCTAGTAATGTTAAAGGTCCTATTCCTAGTAAAAAAGCTACTAAAATAAGTAAAAATAATTTTGGTATCTCTCCAATAATAAGTTGCAATCCAAAATTAATAACCTCTGCCTTTTCATCATCCATATCTGGTGTGTTTTTTCTTATTCTATTGGTTAAATAATTACAAATCTTTTCAATCATATGTAACCTCTTTTTTCTATGCTTTTATTTTATAATAGCTTTTCTTAATATAAAAAAATATTTTATATAACATTCATATTGTTACACAAAAATACTTTTTTTGACTTTTATATAAAAATTTCTATGTTTCATAAAATTAACATAAGTATTCATAAATTACATGCTAAAATTTTAAAACATAAAAAGGAGGTTTTAAATTTGGGAAAATTATATTCAAAATATACTAAACTAAAACAAGAAAATCCAGAAATAGCTTATGCTTTTAAAGTTGGCATATTTTACATATTTATTGATGAAGACGCCAAATATATAAATAGCATACTTGGGCTAAAATTAACACCACTTAATGATACCATTTTTAAATGTGGTTTCCCTGTTTCAAAATTATCGAAATACACTAAATTAATGGAAGAAAATAAAATTAAATTCAACTTAGTTGATAATAATTTATCTGTTGTTACAGATACAGAAGACTATGTTAATAACAGCGAAATTGAAAACATTATATCTACAATAAAAAAATTAGATATAGAACACACTTCCCCCATGGAAGCTTTTAATATGCTTATAGAATTTAAAAATATATTAAATAGATTGGAGTAAATTATGAATAACAAACAAGATAATACACTTGTAATATATCAAAAATACATAGATCTTATATACTATTCTAATGAAATCTTAAAAAAATATCCCAAATCCGAAAAATTTGCTTTAGTTCAAGAATTAAAACAAACTCTTTATTCAGGCTTACGCTCTTTAATATTTGCCCAAAAAGAATTTACTAAAAAAGATAAATTAAAACATTTAAATGAATTAGATGCTAATATGGTATTACTAAAATTGCATGTTAGACTATCTTACAAATTTAAATATATAACCATGCAAAATTATAATGCTTGGAGTACAAAAATAGCAGACATTTGCAATATGTTAGGAGCGTGGATTATGGCATGCCTAAAAAAATAAGAAATTGTTTTTATAAAAATTTAACATTTGAAAAAATGTTAGCTGCACATAAAAGGGCTAGAAAAAATAAAGCATTCAAAAAAGAAGTTATACTTTTTGAAATAAATTTAGAAAACAATATAATAAATCTTATAAACAATATAAAAACTGGTAAATATCATTTAGGAGAATATCGCACTTTTAAAATATATGAGCCGAAAGAAAGAATTATAAAGGCACTTCCTTATATAGATAGAGTTGTTCATCAATGGTATGTAGAAGAATTTATAAAACCATATATAGTACCAAGATTTGTTGATACATCTTTTGCCTGTTTAACAGACAAAGGAACTCATAAAGCAGTAGAACAGGTTGAAAAATACATGAGAGTTTATAAAAGAAATAGTGAAAATTTTTGGATACTTAAATGCGATATTAGCAAATATTTTTATAGCATAAATCCACATATTTTATACAAAATATTGCAAAAATATATATCAGATAAAAAGCTACTAGAATTCACTAAATTACTGATATTTGATAGTAGAGGCACTGTTCGGGAACTTAGGTATTCCTATTGGTAACTATACTAGTCAATTTTTTGCAAATATCTATTTAAATGAGCTAGACCACTATGTAAAAAGGGACTTAAAAGTAAAATACTATGTTCGCTATATGGATGACTTCATTCTCCTATTACCAACTAAAAAGGCATGTATAATAGCTAAGAATAGAATTGAAAAATTTTTACATGAAAATTTAAAACTTTCTCTAAACAATAAATCCCGCTATTACCCATACAAAATGGGAGTTAATTTTTGTGGTTATAGAATATTTACAACACATCGCCTGCTTCGCTTAAATAGTAAAAAGAAAATTAAAGCTAATGTAAAACACTGGAATAAACTATTTTCTAAAAACGAGTTAGATATTGATTACACTCTGCAAAGCTTAGCTTCCTGGATGGGGCATTCATCACATTGTAACTCATTTAAGCTTCAAAAGAAAATATTAAATAGTTGCGATTTTCTTTTATCAGATAAATTTTATATTAGCCGTGAAAAAGAACTTATTGGATATATTGAAAATTCAAATAAAAATTAACAAGAAACACCTATATTTAGGTGTTTCTTTTATTACATAATTTCGGATGTTCACCATTTTGCTACTTAAACGAAATTACTATTTATGTTTTTGTGGTATAAAATCTTTTGTTTATACCACAGGAATTAAACTTCTTGGATACATATCCAGAATTGGACTTTTGCATTCCAAATTCATACTCGGCATGGTCCGTAAACTCATGCCCTGCTGGGACAAGAAGCCTTTTATACTCCTTTGTGTATCGAAGTGCTACACCCCACAGGCAAGCACCGCGCGAAACGAACCGTAGCTGTACGCACCACCGTAGTAGCTAAGCGAAGAGAATACGCCCGCATTGTCTACGTCTTCGAAATTGCCCCCACGCATCGAGAACGGATACCTAGAATACACGAAGTTAGAGTAGTCATTGAACCATGGACGATTGCTGCTTATCCATGTCTCCTTGATTCCATCTCCACTTCTACATACTGTTTTTACTTTCT
>CAMMLS010000034.1 GCA_946497775.1 uncultured Clostridium sp. | reverse complement strand
AAAAAATACACCTCCAAACATTAGATTTTTTGTCTAACATTTGGGGTGCACTTCAAATTTTGCCTTGTTTTTGCATTCTAATTTTGTTTAAAATTATTGAAATTATTATTAAAAGATTATTATTTTTGTTATTCTTCTTTTCATTACTTGTAGCTCCTTGGATTCTACTGTTCCAAATAAATTCAAAGGCCAAAATCTAAATAATACTCTGCTTTCTATTTTTTCAAAAGGAACACACCCGAATGCTCTACTGTCTGCGCTTTTCGACCTATTATCTCCCATTAAGAATAAGCATCCTTCTGGTACTATTATATCTAGATAAACTCCATTTGGTTCAAATGTTGTTTCTACTCCTTCTTTTAGATATGGTTCTTCTAATTCTTCACCATTTATATATACTTTTCCATTTTCAATTTTCACATGTTCGCCAGGTAATCCTATTACTCTTTTTATAAAACTGTTTTTGTTCAACTCTAATACATAATAAACAAATTTATCCCATAGTCGTTTTGGTTCATTTTCATATCTAGCAATAGGATTATCGAAATTAGCTTCTGCCTGTGATATATTTATTTTACTTGGAGATTCAAAAGTTACAATATCTCCTCTATTTAATTCTCTATGAAATGTTCTTACTGTTCTATCTAATATTAGTCTTTGATCTTCTATTAATGTTGGATACATTGAAACATTTTGTACTACTGTGGGCACTCCTATATAGTATTTTACCAATAATGCTGATATAATTGCTATAATTATACAATATGTCCACTCTAAAATTTCTAACAATCTTTTATATTTTTGTTCCATTGATGACTCCATTTTTTTATATTTATTATATGTCCTATTTCTTTATTCCAATTCTATTTCCTTCTAAATCTTTATAATAAAATTGCTCATAATATCCTTGTTTTTTCCAGTGAACTTTTACTGCATTATTTGTTACTCCATCGAATATTTCATTTTCTTCTGCTGTTAAAACTACATTATTATTTTTATCTACAACTTTATATACACCATCATCTGTTACAATAAAATATCCGTCTTCTGATAAATCTGTTGAAACAATTTTTCTTGGTTCTCCATTATCATCTGCTTCAAATGTGCTATTGTCATTTACTTTTTGAGGTTCAAATAGCTTGTTTCCTTCTTTATCTATTACTGTATAATATGGTGTTCCACCTTGGTTTGTAAAAGTAACTAATGCATATCCCTCTTCTGTGTAATGTGGTTTATTTGAAACAATCCAAAATTCATTAGATAAATCTTTGGCTGTTCCCTTTTCTAAGTTAAATATTGAGCAATATGTTCTTCCTCTTTCATTACCAGAAGATTGGTCCCTATATACATAAGATGTAATCTCAAAAACCATTCCATTTTGATTTTCATCTCCATATACAATTTCATCATATGGAGCTGTTATTCTCTTTATATTTCCGTTGTCATCAAATACTTTTAAATACCATACTTTAAAGTTGTCATTATCTTCTATTACTGAATATCCATCCTTAAATTCTTCTGTTACTTTTTCTGAATATTTAACAATAGATTTTGTTTTTAAATTTAAAAATTCTGTTCCATCATCATTTAATAATAGCATATCATCTCCAAAAGTTCTTATCTTGCCCACATAGTCTTCAGATGGCTCTATAATATATTTTTGTTCAGCTAAGCTATATACTCCTGTAAGTGTATTTGAAGAATTATATGTATCATTTTGTTTTGTTGTAATAATAAATCCATTATCTACTAGCTCCACTTTTTCATATTCATAATCACCATAAGAAAAAACAACATTACCATTTTTATCAACAATATTTGTCTTTTTCTCATTTTCTACTGGAATTTGCATATATCCATCTAGGTATGTAGAATTACCTTTATAAGAATATAATACATTATAATCTTTATCTATTACATAGTGAGTTCCTACCATGTTAATTGTTTGTGTAACAACTGCAATATCTCCATCAAAGTCCATTGCTCTATCTATACTAATAGATTGCTGAGTAGAATTATTATTGCTATTTTGTTCATTATTATTGTTAACTTCATCATTCCCACAACCAGTTAAGAAAAGCAAAAGTGCAATCATACAAATTATTAAAAATATTACTCTAACTATTTTCGTCTTATTACTCATACCTAAAACTCCCCTCTTATTTTAACTATTACTATATAATTTTATCATTTTCTTTACAAAAAAACAAGGCATATTTTTGCCTTGTTTTTGCTTTTTTAAGATCTGTCCCCAGTGGGGTAAAATACCCCATTGGGAAACGTCCCCAATGACCCTAATTTAATTTTTTATAGCTATCATAAGCTCATTTATTTGTACTGTCATTTCTATGTTGTTATAATTATATATATCATTTGTAAAATATACTCTATAATTCATATTTTCAAACCTGTTTTTAGCAAGTTCTAAAAACTCGTTTGTTTCTTCTTCTGTTAAATTACTTTTTACTCGAAGTTCATAAAATGTAAATCTTACGAATTCATCGTTTTCTTGTAATTTGCTGTTAATATAGTCATCTACAAATTTTAGTTTCATTAAACTCCTCCACTTTTTAGTATTTATATATTATCTCATAAAAATCCTAATTAGTCTATCATTTATTTTTTTAAATGGATGATATCTCATTGGCAAATCTATTAATGTAGATTTTTTTACAATACTTTTATAGTGGCTAAATGTTTTAAAACTGAATTTTCCATGGTATTCTCCCATTCCGCTATATCCTACTCCGCCAAATCCTAGTTTAGTACTTGCTAAATGTATAATGGTATCGTTTATACAGCCTCCTCCAAAGGCAACTTCTTTTAATATTCTATTTTGGACTTTTTTATTATTTGTGAAAATATATAATGCTAATGGTTTATGGTTTTCATTTATATATTTTATTGGTTCTTCTAAATCTGTATAGTCTATTATTGGCAAAATGGGTCCAAAAATTTCTTCTTGCATTGCTTTTGAATCAAAAGATTTGTTATCTAGTAGTGTTGGTTGGATTTTTAAAGTTTTCTCATCAAAGTTGCCACCATATACTATATCATCTTTTTCTATTAGTTCTACCATTCTATTAAATTGTCTTTTGTTTATCATTTTTGGATATTCTTTATTTTCATTCCAATTACTTCCAATGAATTTTTCTATGTATTCTTTACACGCATTTATAAATTCTTGTTTTACTTCTTTTTGAACAAAAATATAATCTGGTGCTACACAAGTCTGACCACAGTTTAATAGTTTTCCAAAGATTATTCTTTTAGCTGCTAATTTCACATTAGAGTCTTTGTCTACAATACATGGGCTTTTACCACCAAGTTCTAACGTAACTGGTGTTAAATGTTTAGCAGCGCTTTCCATTACAATTTTTCCAACTCTTGTACTACCTGTGTAGAATATATAATCAAATTTATTTTCTAATAATTCTTCTGCTACCTCTTTTTCTCCTAAAATTACTGCTACATATTCATTGTCAAAAATTTCTTCTATTATGTCTTTCATTATTTTAGATGTATGTACAGAATATTCTGAGGGTTTTACAATTGCACAGTTTCCAGCTGAAATCGCGCCCACTAATGGTTGTATAGTAAGCAAGAATGGATAATTCCATGGTGATATTATTAATGTTAATCCATATGGTTCTGCTATTCTAAAACTTGTTGATGGAAATTGTGCAAGTGGTGCAATATGATATTCTTTTTTACTCCATTTTTTAGTGTGTTTTATTACATATCTTAAATCTTCTAAGACCATTCCAATTTCTGCCATGTATGATTCAGTGCATGATTTTCCTAAATCTAGTTCTAATGCTTTGCATATATCATTTTCTCTTAATTTAATTACATCTCTTAATTTTTTTAAACTTTCTATTCTAAAATTTACATTCTTTGTTTTTTGTGATGTAAAAAATTTTCTTTGCTTGTTTATAATATTTTCTATATAATCCATTTCTCTCTCCTAAAATGCTTTTTCTAATATTTTTATAACATCATTATACTCTACATGTTTTGGATTTACTATCATAGCTCCGTCATTTAGTGCTTTTTTTGCAATTGTATCAAAATCTTCTTTTTTTACGTTTGATTCTGAAAGTTTTGTTGGTAATCCAGAGATTTCATGTAATTCTTTTAAAATTTCTTCTATACATTCTATTGTTTTATCTGCCTTTTTTTCGTTTGGAGTATTAACATATACTTCTTCTCCTGCAATGTATAAAAGAAGTTTTGCATATTCCGCTTCTAATTTATCTTTGTTAAATTTCATACAATGTGGTAATAAAATACTCATTGCATCTCCATGTGGAACTCTTGATACAGCTCCAACACTATGCCCTATTGCATGTACTACTCCTACCATTGAATTAGAAAATGCTACACCTGCCATTAATGAAGCATTTGCCATGGCTAATCTTAATTTTTTATCATTTCCATTTTTTACAGTTTCTATTAAATTATCTCTAATTATTTCAATTGCACTTGTTGCATATGCATCACTTATGGGATTTTTTTGAAGACATGTATAAGCCTCAATTGCATGGCATAACGCATCTATTCCTGTTGAAGCAGTTATTTTTTTTGGAAGCGTTAAAGTCATTCTTGGGTCTAATACTGCAACGTCTGGAACTAAGTAATATGATATAAATTCCATTTTAATATTTTGCAATTTATTTAGAATTACTGCAACTAGTGTAACTTCTGAACCTGTGCCAGATGTTGTTGGAATTGCTACAAATGGTATATGTTTTCCATATGAAATTAGTTCACATCCTGCTAAGTCCATTATATTTTCTTTTTCTTGTGCAAGAACCATTCTAGTTCCCTTTGCTGTATCTATTACTGAGCCTCCTCCTAATGCCAAAATACCTTCACAATTTAAATCCTTATACCTTTTTACTATTTCGTTTATAACATCTATTGATGAATCTGTTGGTATTTCTGAAAATACTCCTGCTATTTCAATGTTTTTGCCACTTATTGCATCTATTACAATTTGTAGTGTGCCTATTTTTTCTAGTGTTTTATCTGTTAATATTAATATTTTTTTTGCTCCTAATGATATTAGCTCATGTGGAATGTTTTCTATTGCAAGTTCTCCTGATAAAATTTTTGCAGCATTTTGAAATTCATAATAATTTGGTACCATAATTTCTCTCCTATATTATCTTATTATTAAAGCTGATATGTATGTTTTTATAATTCCTATGTTTTTCTTTGGCTGATATTTTAGTATTTCCTTTGTTATAATTTTAGGAAATAAATATGCTTCTACAATATCTATACATCTTACTAAAATCATTGCCTGTGCAATTTCGCCTCTTAATGTAAATCTGTGTTCTGCATATGCCTTGCTTACTCCAAGCCTTCCTGTAAACATGCGAAATGCTACATCTATACTTTTGAATACAATTTCTATATCTGCATTTTCTGTTTCTTTTAGTCTTATTAATTTATTATCTTCTTTTTTTATAATTAGATTTACATTTTTTATTCCTGTATCAATTACTGCTGTAAATCCATTTTCTAATGAATCTATTTCTTTTTTTACATTTTTATCGTATTTATATGTAACTTTAAACCCTTTGTATAAAAAATATAATACAATTTTTGATACAATTATTTTTATACCTATACTTACTTTTCTTTTTAACGACTGTTTCATTTTTCTCCTCTAATTATTTTTTAAAATTATATTCCAAATTTACTTAAAAATCAATTTTTCGAACAATTAGTCATCATTTGTAATATCTCCACTTCCGTTAATTGGTATTGATTCACCTAAATATGTTGGTTCTGGTTTTAATATGCATTGAAAAAAATCTTTATTTCTTGCTACTATTTCTCTTACATCTCTAATTATTTGACCAGCATATGGTCGTGGGTTAGATGCAACTCCGCCATGCTTCTATTCCTAGTCGTTTAGCTATATATAGGCTCCTATATAAATGATATTTTTGTGTTACCACTATTGCAGTTTTTACTCCAAATATTTCTTTTGCTCTATACATGCTTTCATATGAAGAAAAACCTGCATGATCCATAAAAATATCTTCTGATGGCACACCATGTTCTATGGCAAAGTTCTTCATTACATTAACTTCATCATAATTTTTACTTCCATGGTCTCCACTCATTATTATTTTCTTAGCCACACCTCTTTTATATAATTCTATACCTTGAAGCAATCTATCCTCTAACATTGGGCTTGGATTATTGCCCCTTACTCCTGCTCCTAATATTAAAATGCAATCTATATCTTTAATTTCTTTTGCTTCATCTTCTGTTATTATATTTTCTTTTGTGCTTGCTATAACAAACAAATTTATTCCGAGTGCTACTAATATAATAATTATTATAATTATTAATATGTACTTTAAAAATTTTAACATATTTCCTCCATTTCATTACGAAATTAAATTTTACTATATTTTTTGTAAAAAATTACAAAAATGTATGGACTTTTTGCTTTATTTTGTGTATGATTATATCATAATATTTACAAATGAGCTATATAGTAGGAGGATTTTTAAAATGACTAAAACAATAAAAATTTTAATATTTTTACTAATTGCATTTTGTTTTTTTATATCGCCAGTTTATGCAATTAATATGGATTTAAATAATACTTCAAATTCTGTATCTGGTAGCACAGGTTCTAATAATTCTGTTTCAAGTAATGCCATTTCAAATGATTTATTAGGTACAAATAATACACTAACTACTAACACAACAAATAATTTAGCAAATAATGTAAATACTGGTTCAAATTTAGGTGATACTAATGATTATGAAGCAGATTCATTTACTCCTAATTCATCTTCTAGCACAAATGTTAGTTTATTAAATTCATTACCAGAAGCAGATTTAGGATTAAATAATATATTAAATATTTTACTTATTGTAATTGGTATATTACTAATTCTTCTAGGAATTGCAATAATTATTAGATTAAAATAAAATAAATCTTATTTAGAACTTGTCTTATGCAAGTTCTTTTTTATTCTCATTTTTTGCCTTTTTTAGATATTATTATTAGAATATTTTATTTTTTTAAACTAATAATATTATTAGTTTTCTTTATGAAAATTATTAAAAAATATAGGAGGTAAATTATGACTAAAAAGATTTTTGTAATTATTGCTGTTTTATTTGTTACATTATTTTTAGGTTCTTCTGTATTTGCTACAAATGCCATAGAAAATGGCGCAAGAGATGTTGGGACAGAAGTTAAAGATTCATGGGATAAAATGAGTGGAACTGTTGAAAATGCAGGCAACAATATAAAAGGTGCAATGAATACCATGGGTAACAATATAAAAGGTGCAACTGAGTCTGTTGGTAATACTTTAAAAACTACAATGGATGGTAATAACCATTCAAATAATTATCAAGCAACAAGAACTTCAAGTATGGCTGGAAATAATTTGTTTAGAATGAATAGTACAGCTTGGACTTGGCTTATATTAGCTGTTCTTGCAGTGGCTATTGGTGGTCTTGTTTGGTATTATGGAACACAAAATGCAAATAATTCTCGTAAAAAATAAGCTTTGGCAGGCACAAAGTCTGCCATACATATTGACTTTGCACATTTTGATGTTATAATTAGTATATCAAATTTTAAGAGGTATATTATGAATAAATTAATTGCAAAAAATCCTACTGCTAGGCATAATTATTTTATTGAAGATACAATTGAATCTGGAATAGTTTTGTCTGGTACTGAAATTAAATCAATTAGAAATGGTAAAGTTAATATTAAAGATTCTTATGCAAGTATTATAGATGGCGAAGTTTTTGTACATAATTTACATATAAGTCCATATGAACAAGGCAATATATATAATAAAGATCCTTTAAGAGATAGAAAGCTTTTACTAAATAAAAAAGAAATTTTTAAACTTTTTGGTATGGTAAAGCAAAAAAATTATACCTTAATTCCAATTAGTTTGTATTTTAAAGGCAATAAAGTAAAAGTAGAACTTGGAATTTGCAAGGGTAAAAAATTATATGATAAAAGAGAAGAATTAGCAAAAAAAGATGCAAATATGAAAATAAGAAGAGCTATGAAATAAAGAGTTGCTAGATAGCAACTCTTTATTTTATTTTAACTCATATGCCTTTGGATTTTGTACGAAATCTTTTTTCAAAATACATTCTTTGTACTTACCATTTGGAGCAGTAAATATTTCAGAAAGTATATTTTCGAAAATTTCATTTGTAACATTTGAAATTTCACGAGCACCAGTATTTTTGGTTATTGCTTTATCTGCAATTTCATCAAAAATACTTTCATCATACCTCAGAGTTATTCCATTTTGAACAAAATACTGTTCATATTTTCTAAAAATAGACAGTTTAGAATTTCTAGCAATCATTGATAAACTTTCTTTTGAAAGTTCTTTAAACTCAACAATTGTATCAATTCTTCCTGCAAACTCTATTGGCAGACCAAATTCAATTAAATCGTCCTTGGTATACCTTGGGTTAATATCTTGCTGTGATATTTCCTCTGTTTTGTTAAATCCAATCCTAGAGCATTTTCCTCTTTTTAAGCGTCTTTCTCGAATTTTTTCAATTCCTTCAAACGCTCCCATAAACACTACTATCATTCTAGAAGTGTCAATGTATTCAGAAATTGCTGCTTCTGGTATTGCGCTTGGAATAGGTGCATCCAGGAAAATTTTAGTTCCCTCTACAATTTTTAATAAGCTGTTGAGCACATCTCTTCCAGAGATATCTGCTTCATATTGATTATTAACTTTTTTGTCAATCTCATCAATAATCAGCATACCTCTTTCAGCTCTTTCTAAAATACAACCACTATTATCATACAAATTATAAATCATGTCTTCTACATCTTGTCCAACATAACCTTCCTTTGTATATTTGGTTGCGTCTTCAATTGTATAGGGTAATTTAAGAGCCTTTGCAATTTGCTTCATTGTTTCGGTTTTCCCTGAACCAGACTTTCCAATTATAAGCATGTTGGTTTTAATATTTTGAATTTTCAAGCTACGATATATAGCTAAAATAACCCGGTCCACTGCTTCGTCTTGTCCAATAATATATTTTTTTATATTGGACTGCAAAACAGCCATGCTTGGAAGTTTTGTTCTTTTGGATTTAACTTTTTTAGGCATAGGTCTTGGATTAGGCCCACTAGCCACTACAACAATGTTTAATCCCTTGCTTTCTTCTTTTTTCTGCTTTTCATCACCAGTGAAAGTCTTATCCAACATTTTATTTCCCTCCTTTTAAATTTAAATACAGGGTTTGTATTTGAATTATGTAACCTATTTTATATTATACTAAATTTTTATACCTATTTCAAGTTTTTCTTAAAATAAAAGAGCAAAGATTTATTTCTTTGCTCTTTTATTCTATTTTGTAAAAGATTTTACCATTTTATCAAATGTATCTTTTAAATCATCATAATAATCATTTAAAACTGCAAGTGTTAAAATATTTACACTTCCATTATCCTCAAAAGCTACTTGTGTAACATTTAATTCTAGTTTTACTCCCTCTTGTTCAGATTCTGTTACATAATTTAAAATATATGCTTTTCTTCCATTTAAATTGACTATTTTTTCATCTATATCTTGCACCATTGCCATTTGCTGATTTAAATAAGCTTTTTGAAATTCAATATACTCTGGAAAACTTATATTGTCTTCCTCTTTAATAATATCTTCTGCAATATTAACAGAAGCACCTTTTGCATCTGGCGCCATAAAGGCAGGTTCTTCCTCTGTACCTACTGAATCCCAATTGCTTGGATACATAAAACTTGCTCCATTTGATGCAGTATATGTTGTATAATTACTATCTTCTGTTTTTGTATATGCTTCCAAATCTTCAACATTTACAGTATTATAATCTACTGCATTATTTGCTCCCATTATTTCATCTCTTAAAGATGCATTACTTCCACTATTTTCATTATTTACATTATTGTCACTATTTTGGCAACCAGATAATACCAATAATGCAAATACTAATATTACTGCAACTAAAACAATTTTTAAATATTTTTTCATATATTCCTCCTATGCTTTGTTAGTAGAACCAAATACATCATGTATTTTGTGTTTAACTACTTCTTTAATTGCATCTCTTGCTACTCCACAATATTTTCTTGGGTCAAACTCAGATGGTTTTTCCGCAAAAACTTTTCTAATATTAGCAGTCATAGCCAATCTTAAATCTGTATCCACATTAATCTTAGAAACACCAAGCTCACTTGCCTTTTTAAGCATTTCATCTGGCACACCTTTTGCCCCAGGAATTTCTCCTCCATACTTATTGCACATATCCACTAACTCTGGAATTACAGTAGAAGCGCCATGCAAAACAATTGGAGTATTTGGTAACTTTTCCTTAACCTTTTGTAAAATATCAAATCTTAAATTAGCATCACCCTTAAACTTATATGCACCATGGCTAGTACCAATAGCAATAGCTAATGAATCACATCCAGTTCTTTGCACAAACTCATAAGCCTGATCTGGGTCTGTAAACATGGCATCATCAGAAGAAACATTAACATCATCCTCAATACCAGCAAGCTTACCAAGTTCAGCCTCAACAACAACCCCTCTTTCATGAGCATAATCTACAACTTTTTTAGTTAAAGCAACATTCTCCTCAAAATCGTACTTAGAACCATCAATCATAACAGAAGTAAAACCAGCATCAATACAAGCCTTACAAGTCTCAAAATCAGGTCCATGATCTAAGTGTAACACTATTGGAATACTAGTTTCCTCTGTTGCAGCTTCAACCATTTTAGTTAAATAATTAAATCCTGCATATTTAATAGCACTAGAAGAAGCCTGTAATATAACAGGTGAATTTTCCTCACTCGCAGCACTAACAATACCTTGTATTATTTCCATATTATTTACATTAAAAGCACCAATTGCAAAATGCTCTTTCATAGACTTTTCAAACATCTCTTTTGAAGTTACTAATGGCATAATAATATCCTCCTTAAATTTTTCTTTTATATATTGTTTATTGTATTTCTAAATTTTATGTATGTCAATACAAAATTGCAAAAAAAGTTGGTCAAAAGGAATTGCAAACTGGGCAAGGATAGAAAATTAACTGGCGATGATGTTTGAAGATAGATTTTTAAAGTACATTAAAAATGAATAATAAATAACCAATGGTAATACATGATACCATATATTACCATTGATTATTTATATTAAAAATATATTTACACAGTTAACTTAACAAGCTCTGTTCTTTTAAAATTTTCTTCAAAATCTGGTATTGGCACCCATACGTATTCATTAAAGTCTGGCACTGTTCCACTTGGGTTGCCACCATCTGGTGGCTCTACTGGGTCTGGCGGAGTTGGTGGATTGCCTCCATTTCCTCCTT
>CAMMLS010000033.1 GCA_946497775.1 uncultured Clostridium sp. | reverse complement strand
CTGCATTTTCTGCATTTCCTATTATATTTCCTTGTCCTGTTAAAGTAGCTAGTGCCACTCCTGCTAATATTAATAACACAATTATTGTTATTATTAGTGCTATTAATGTTATTCCGTTTTTTCTTTTTAATTTTGTTCCCATTTTCTTTCTCTCCTTCTTTCGTTTTTATTTTCTACTTTAATTATCTTATCATATTATTCTCAAAAACTACTAACCCTATTCGGTTATCTTGCATATTTTTTATTTCTCATAAAAATGCTGTTTCTCAAATTGTAGAGTAGTCTTGAAAGATAAATATATATTATTTTGCAGTCCGAGGAAGTTGTACGTCGTACGCATTTACCCTCGAAGCCATGTGAGGCAAAAAATAATATATATTTATCTTTCAAGACGGCTACATTTAAAACGTCAAAAACAAAAAGACATATAGACCTAGTGCAAAACTAAGTCTTATATGTCTTAACAATCTATATATTTCTCCTATTTATTTTCTCTAATATACTACCTGTGTGTGTGTGTGTGTGTACAGCTGCAAGGCTTACAGCGTTTATATTCATTGCAATTACCTCTTTCTTTTGTTCTATCTCACGCACACATTATATACAAAAAACTCCCCCTTGTCTACACTTTTTTTCAGAATCTCTCCTAAATATAGTAAAACTTAATATTCCCAAGTATCCCCACGATATCAAAAAATTACATATTTTTTCATTTTTTTACGTTTTTTTATTTACAAAATGCTAATACTAAGATAAAATTACCATATAAATTTAATTTTTGTAGAAACGGGTGAAAATATATGTTTAAATTTATTTCTCATTCAGAAGACGAAACCATCGATTTAGCTTGCAAAATGGCTAGTAAATTAAACAACGGAGATTTAATTGTTTTATCTGGTAACTTAGGTTCTGGAAAAACTAGATTTACACAAGGAATATTAAAAAACTTTGGACTAGAAAATGATATTTCCAGCCCTACTTTTACAATTGTCAATGAACATCATTCAGGAAACACAAACATATATCATTTTGATGTATATAGATTGCAAGATGTAGATGAATTTTATGCAATTGGTGGAGAAGAATATTTAGCAAATGGAATTTGTATAATTGAATGGGGCGAAATAATAGAAGAAATATTACCAGCAGATTATATAAAAGTAATTTTTGAAAGAGACCCCGAATGCGAAAATAATAGAATCTTAAACTTTGAAGTATATGGTAATAGGTTGCTTCCTATTGTTAAGGAGGTTCTTGGTAGTGAAAATACTTAGTATTACAACTTCTAGTAGCATATGTTCTGTATCTATTTTGAATGATTATAACATAATAAAAGAATTAAGTTTAAATAACGCAAAAACACATTCTGAGAACTTAATGCCTCTAATTAGTCAAATATTAAGCGAGACTTCTATATCTCTTGATAATATTGACTGTATATCGTGTGATATAGGTCCCGGCTCTTTTACAGGTATACGAATTGGTATTTCGTCTGTAAAAGCAATGGCAGAAGCAAAAAAAATAAAAATAATACCAGTCACATCACTTCAAGCACTTTCTTATAATATAAATATTGAGTCTGGTTATATTTGTAGTTTAATAGATGCCAGAAATGATAATGTTTATTGTGGTATATTTGATAAAAATCATAATTTAATAAATAATTATATTGCAGACCATATTGATAATGTAATAAAATCGCTTCCAACTGGGAATATTTATTTTGTTGGTGATGGTAGTTGTATTCATAAGGAAAAATTAATAAACAAATTTAAAGAATTAGTGCATTTTGCTGAAAATAATTTTCTATCTTCTGCAAACTTAGGAATATGCGCTTATAATAATACTTCATCACAGTCATTTTTAACGCCTGATGAGCTAGTTCCTTTATATTTAAGGAAATCACAAGCTGAAAGGATGCTTGAAACAAATGAAAAATAATATTTTGCTTGCGAAAATGACATTAAAAGATTTAGAAAACATATCCCCTATTTTAAAAACTGAATTTGATGATTTTTGGACTACAAACACATTAAAGTCTGAAATAGAAAATCCAGATTCCTATGTTATTGTGGCAAAAAGCGATAACGAAATATTAGGATTTGCAGGAGTTTGGAAAGCTTTTGATGTTATGCACATTATGGATATTGTAGTTTCAAAAAAGCATCGCAGAAAACATATTGGTAAAACCCTATTAGAAGAATTAATAAAAATAACATATGAAAATAATGTATCTGAACTAACATTAGAAGTTAATCATAAAAATATACCAGCAATTAATTTATACACAAAATACAATTTTAAGAAAGTTGGAGAAAGAAAAAACTATTATGGAGCAAATAATAATGCAATTATTATGACTCTTTACATAGATAAATAAATTTAAGGAGGAATTTCCAAAGTGAAAAAAACAAATGAACTAGATTATAAACTATTAAAAGAGGTTTGTGATCCTAAAATTTTTAAATTTAAAACAACAGAAGAACTATCTGGAACGCATGAAGTTGTATATGGACAAGAACGTGGTATTAAAGCTCTACAATTTGGTGTACAAGTTGAAGCAAAAGGTTACAATATATTTGTAGAAGGTCCATCTGGTGTAGGTAAAACTATATATACAAGAAATTATCTAACCAAAATATCAAAAAAGAAAAAAGTTCCACACGACTGGTGCTATATATATAATTTTGATAATCCAAATGAACCAATAGCAGTATCATTCCCTGCTGGTCAAGGAAAAGTATTCAAAAAAACAATGTCTGATTTTGTTAAAGATATAAAATTAGATTTAAAAAGAACTTTCGACAATGAAGACTTTGAAAAAGAAAAAAAATTAATAAAACAAGAATATGAAGAAAAAAGAACAATTCTTCTAGAAAAACTAAATGAACAATCTATTAAGCATGGTTTCCAAGTTAAATCTGCTCAAAACGGAATTTACATGATGCCTGTTCTTAACGGCAAAGCAATTGCAGAAGAAGAATTCGACAAATTAGACGAATCGATAAAAAAGGAATTCGAAGATAAGTCTAATATTGTTCAAGAGCAAATTTTTGCAGCAATCAGTGAAATAAAGCTAATAGAAAAAGAAGCTGATAGAAAAATTGAAGAATGGCAATCTAATGTCGCATTATTAACAATTAATCTTCATATAAACGCAATAAAAGCAAATTATAAAAGAAACAAAAAAATAAATAAATATTTAGATAATATAAAAGTAGATATTCTAAAACATATATCTTGCTTCATAAACGATGGTAAGCCAGATCCGAAGCAAGCTCAAACTCCTGCTGCTATGCAAAAGCCAGAACAATTTAAACCTTGGCTAAATTACAGAGTAAATCTATTTGTAGATAATAGCGAACTTGAAGGTGCTCCTGTAATTATGGATTCTAACTACTCTTACCAAAATATTTTTGGAAGACTTGAATATGAAAATCAATTTGGAGTATTAAAAACTGATTATACTATGCTAAAACCAGGTCTACTACATCAAGCAAATGGTGGCTATATTATATTCCAAGCAAAAGATTTAATATCTAACCCTGCTTGTTATGATAGTTTAAAAAAGGCTTTGAATGTTAAACAATTAAACATAGAAAACGCTGTTGACCAACGTACATCAATGGTTCTAGTTTCATTAAAGCCAGAAGCAATACCATTAGATGTAAAAGTAATTTTGGTAGGAGACGCAAACATTTACTATACCCTACTTTCTCTTGATGAAGATTTCAGAAAACTATTTAAGATAAAAGTAGAATTTGAAGAAGATGCACCAAGAACACAAGAAAATATAATGATGCTAGCAGAATTTATAAGTGGATTTTGCAAGCGTGAAGACATACTAGACCTAGATAATGAAGCTATGGCAAAAATTGTTGAATTTTCTTCTAGTCTGGCAGACGACAAAAATAAAATTTCTACACGCTTTAATGAAATGAGCCAAATAGTTGCAGAAGCCTCTACATGGGCCAAACTTGCAAAAAAGAAGATTGTAACAAAAGAATTTATACAAAAAGCATTAGATGAACGTATTGAAAGAATTAAAAAATATGATTCTAAATATATAGAAATGATAAAAGAAAACACACTACTAATATCAACAGAAGGAAGCGAAGTTGGTCAAATAAACGGATTAACTGTTATGACAATTGGTGATTATTCTTTTGGAAAACCTTCAAAAATAACTGTTAACACATATCTTGGCAAGAGCGGAATAATAGATATAGAACGTGAAATAGAACAATCTGGTTCTTCACACTCAAAAGGTGTTTTAATATTAGAAGGATATTTAGGTCAAACATTTGCACAAGAATTTCCACTTTCATTAAATGCTAGTATATGCTTTGAACAATTATATGGTGGAGTTGATGGAGATAGTGCATCAAGCACAGAATTATATGCCCTACTTTCTAGCTTATCTGGAATTCCAATTAACCAATCAATAGCAGTAACCGGCTCAGTTAATCAAAAAGGAGAAATACAACCAATAGGCGGAATTAATGAAAAAATAGCAGGATTTTACCAAATTTGCAAAATGCGTGGATTTAACAAACAACATGGTGTAATAATGCCTGTTCAAAATGTTAGAAATCTACACTTATCAGACGAAATAATAGAAGATGTAAAACAAGGTAACTTCCACATATATGCAATAAATTCAATAGATGAAGGAATAGAAATTCTAACAGGAGTTCCAGCTGGCAAGAAAAACAAAGACGGTAAATTCCCAGCAGGAAGCATAAACTATTTAGTACACGAGAAACTAAAAAAATATGCAGACATAAGCAGTGCAAGAGAAAAATAGACAGAAAAAAGACATAGTATATAAAATACTATGTCTTTTTTTCTGAGGATTTCTATTTGAATGTGTATTTGTCTTTTATAAGGCTTTCAAGTATTTGAATTTGTATTATGAGTTCCTCTTTTTACCTTACATGGTTATTATATCATTAGTAAATTTAAATTACAAGTACTTATTTTCTAAAATATATATTTCTAATTTTTTTCTATAAATTAAAAATATGGAAAAGAGTCTCTCTCTTTTCCACTCGTTATTAAATAATAAACAACATTGCAAGATATGCTATGTACATAATAAAATAAATTAATCCATTCATTCTACTCATTTCATTTTTTGGTGGTATAGCTGGGAACAATGCTAATACTATTGTTGCAATCATTAATATTACCATTTGTATATTATAACTAAAATTATATGATAATGGCACAATTACTGCTGAAACACCTAAGATGAATAAAATATTAAAAATGTTAGATCCTACAATATTTCCTATTGCAATATCGCTGTTTCCTTTTATTGCAGCAGTAACACTTGTTACAAGTTCTGGTAAACTTGTTCCTACTGCAAGTATTGTTAATCCAATTATTTTTTCGCTTACATTAAACATTCTAGCTATGTTAGTTGCATTATCAACAGTTAAATCTCCTCCAATTTTTAGTCCAACAATACCTAAAATAATAAACAAAATACTTTTTGTTATAGATAAGGGGTTACTTTTTTCTTCTATTTCTTCGTTTCCATCTTCTTTATCGAACTGCATTCCTTTTTTCGACATAATTATTGTATATATTATAAACATCAAGAATAATACTATTAAAATTATTCCTTCAATTTGTGATATTATTCCATCTGTATTACAGAATATTGTGAAAATAATAGTTATAGCTAAGCAAATTGGTATTTCTATTAATCTAGTTTCTCTTTGAAATCTTACAGGTCTTATAAAAGCAGATAAACCTAAAATTAATAATAAATTACAAATATTACTTCCTATTATGTTTCCAATTGCCATGTCTGCTGAACCATTTAATGCAGATGTCACACTTACAAATAATTCAGGCATAGATGTCCCCATTGAAACAATTGTTAATCCTATAATAATCTCTGGAATTTTAAATCTTTTTGCTACACTACTAGCTCCATCTACTAAAAAATCTGCTCCTTTTATTAATAACACAAATCCTATGATAATAAAAATTATTGATAAAAACACATTTTTTCCTCCTTCTTACACAAAAAGAGACTTAATTTACAATTTTTAAGTTGCAAATAAGTCTCATTATTTAAAATAAAGCCAGATATTTCTATCAGTTGTTGACTTTATTACATTTTTTAAATGCCAATTACTCCCTCATCGGTCTTTTATTATACATTATTTTTTTTACTTTAACAAGTATTTTTTATAATTTTTTAACATTTATTTTAACTTACTTTTAAATCTTATTCTCTAAAAAACTCCTCAAATTCTTCTGCTGAAATAATTTCTTTTTCTATAAGCCTTTGTGCTACTTGGTGTAATTTATCCATATTATTCAATAAAATAGTTTGAGCTCTTTCGTATGCTGTATCTATAAGTTTTCTTATTTCTTGTCCTACTACATCTCCTATATCATTACCAAATATTTGAAGTTCGTATGGTTCATTTACTTTTAAGGAAACTGGACCTAATTTATCATTCATACCATAGATTGTTATCATATCTTTTGCTATACCTGTTGCCACTTCTAAGTCATTACTTGCTCCTGTTGAAATATCATTTAGTGCAACTTTTTCTGCTGCTCTTCCTCCTAATAGTGCTACTAATTTTTCTTCCATTTCTGTTTTAGAAATATAGTATTTATCTTCATTAGTTTTATACATTGTATATCCACCAGCTAATCCTCTTGGAATTATAGATATTTCTTTTACATCTGTTTGTGTACCTAGATATTTACTTACTAGAGCATGACCGGCTTCGTGGTATGCGGTTAATCTTTTGTCTTTATCTGACATTACTCTACTTTGTTTTTCTATTCCTACTGTTACTTTCTTTACTGCTTCTTCTAAATCTTTTTTAGTTATGGCATCATGTTTATGTCTTGTTGCTATAATTGCAGATTCGTTTAATACATTTGCAAGTTCAGCTCCTGTAAATCCGGCTGTATCTCCTGCGATATCTTCCATTTTTACATCTTGTGCAAATTTTTTATTTTGAGCATGTATTTTTAATATAGCTTCTCTTCCCTTTAAATCTGGTGGAGCTATTGTTATTTGTCTATCAAATCTTCCGTGGTCTTAATAGTGCTTTATCTAACATTTCTGGTCTATTTGTTGCTGCTAAAACTATTACTGTCTGGTCTGATTCAAATCCATCCATTTCTACAAGCAATTGATTTAGTGTTTGGTTATTCTCTGTTTCTGCACCACCTGAGCTTGATCTTCTTGCACCTATTGCATCTATTTCATCGATAAATACTATACAAGGAGATATTTTCTTTGCTTTTTCAAATAATTTTCTAACTCTTGAAGCTCCAAGTCCTGCAAACATTTCTATAAATTCAGAACCACTCATAGATATAAATGGAACTCCTGCTTCTCCTGCTATTGCTTTGGCTATTAATGTTTTACCTGTACCTGGTTTTCCATAAAGTAGTATACCTCTTGGTATTTTTGCTCCCATTTGCTGATATTTTTGTGGATTTTTTAGAAAATCTACAATTTCAATCATTTCATTTTTCTCTTCATCTAATCCTGCTACATCATCAAATGTTACATCTGTTTTATTTTCGTCTACTCCATATACTTTCCCTTTTTCACCTAAACCTTGCATTTTAAATAATAGAATAAATAATACTACTATTAAGATTGTTGGAAGTAAAGACATAAATGTACTAAAAATTGTTTTTACTGGATTTTCTCCCTTTGTTTCCAGTATAATTTCATTATTTCCTTCTTGCACTTTTGATTGTACTAACTCGACAAAAGGTTGTATACTTGGTACAATTGCTGTTTTTTCTTCTTCTACATCTTTTACCTTAACTTTTATGCTTTGGCTTCCTGTTGTCATTTCTATTTTTTCTATTTGCCCTTCATCAATCATTTTTATTAGTTCTGTATATGCTATTTCTGGTTTTTCTTCTTCGTTTTCATTGTTTTTTGCCATTATAAACCATATAGTTCCTACTACAATTAAAGCAATTAAAATTAAAACAGAAAGTATTATATACATTTTTTTATTTTTCTGCTTATCTTTTTCGTTTTCCTTCATTATTGCTATCCTCCTCTATGCTTCTGAGCCCTCTGGTTGCTCACCATTATTCTTCTTTTCTTCTTTTTCCTTTTTCTCTTTTCTTTTTTGGTTTTCCTTTTCTATTTCTTTTCTTTTTTCTTCTTCTAGTTCCTCTTTTACTTCTTTTTGTACCCTTTCTATTTTTCCTATTTCTATTTGTTGTTTAATTAACTCTGATCGAGTCATTAAAATTGCTGTAATTATATAAATATATGGTATTAGTGTATACATTATTGAGAAATATTCTATATTAAATCCTGTTAATAATCTTATTGGTGTATATATTGCATTTAGCAAAACAGATAATGTTATTGCATAAACTGCCATGCTTAATGTTTGTATAAATTTCATATTTAGTCTTACAATTTTTGCTGTTAAAAATCCTATAACTCCTATTAATACAGTTTCTAATGCTGTTGAAATTATATATAAAGAGAACATATATAAAGCTATACTAATGAAAAATGCTATATACAAAACACTCATATTAGTATTTTCTAATGTTTCCATTATACTTTGTTTGGTTATGTCCCCTAACCCATTTACATTCAGCTCTGCATAGTTATAAGTGGTTTCATTTACAAGTCCTTCTAATTGAATAATAACTTTATCTTTTAAGAAAATAACTCCATTATCATGTTTGTTTAATTCTATTATATATTCATTTACTTTTTTATCTGTACTTTCTATTGTTGTATCTACAATCATAGATAATTCAAATTGTTTTCCCTCTCTTACTGTATTTATAACTTCTTCTGCTACTAATGTATTATCTGAAAATGTAAATTCTGGAAAGTCATTTTTAAATGTGTCTATAAAAAATTCAGACATTATTGCAAATTTATAAACTGCTGCTAATGATATTATTATTGATAATACTATTATTAGCTTTATAAAATATCTAATCGCCACATTTGGTTTTTCCAAAGCGAACTCCTGATATTTTTCTACATTAAAAATAGCTAATTTTAATCTCTTGAAAAAATTCGGTTTTGTATTTTCCATATTTTATACATACTCCCTTCTTATACTACTATCTACATATAATGGATTTATATCTAAATCTATGGTTTCGTTTATTTTTATGTTTTCATTTGAGGTAATATCTATTGCCATATGGTACATTCCAATTTTTCCCATAACTCTATATTTTTTATCCCCGATAGTAACTTTAAGTTTTTTATCTTTGAAAAAATTTTTAATATCATTATATAAATATCTAGCTTTATCTATAAATCTATATACATCTGGATAATTTCTTACATTATATCCATCGAAATATCCTACCGGAATTATGGCTACTTTTGTATCTTTTTTAGTTTTAAATGTATTAGAATATCCAACATTGTATCCCTTTGGAAGTTCTTTTATTTCTGTAATATTTGTTCTTAGTACTCCTATTTTTTTAAGTCCTACTGTATTTTGAACAAGAATTCTACCTAAAAATGCTGAACCAATTCTTACTGCATTTAAGTGCATATTAGGATATTTTAAAAATGCTGATGAATTACAAATATGAAGCATTCCTGTTTCTATTTTATTATTTTGCAAAAAAGATATAACTGATATAAATCTATCAAATTGCATTTTTGTCCATTCTTCATTTTTAGCATAAGATTGTGAAAAATGAGAAAATGTTCCTTCTATTTTTATATTTGTAATACTTTTTAGAGAATCTACTAAATTTCCCAAATTATTATATACAAATCCATATCTTCCAAATCCTGTATCAATTTTTAAATGAGCTCTAATTGTTATTTCAAATTTCCTAGCTAAACTGTCTGCAATCTGAATAGATTCTTTTGAACCAATTGTTATAATAATGTTGTTTTCTATTAACAATTTTACTTCTTCTTCAATACATGTTGAAGACATCATTAATATGTCTTCTTTAATTCCTGCTTTTCTTAGAGCTACCGCATCTTCTGTTGTTGCAACAGCTAACATGCTTATACCATTATCAATTAGGAATTTAGAATATTCTATAAGACCAAGTCCATATCCATTTCCTTTTACAACTGCTATAACTTTGGTTTCTGTTTTTTTGGCTTTTTCTTTTATTACATTTATATTATGCTTCAAATCTTTTTTATTAATTAGTAGTGCCTTCAAAAATACTACACCTCTTATTTATTTAATATTTTTCTTTTTAATCCTCTTAAGGTTCTAAATGTTTTTTCAGAAAATTTATATAAACTGTACCATATAGGTTTAAATGGAATATATACTTCACCTATAAATTCTGTAAATTCTGCACCAAATCCTTTTTTAAATCTATATAATCCATATTGTGGATGGTTTTCATCTACAACTCCTGAAACACCTCTAAAATCGTACATGTCACATCCATTATGTATAGCTTCTTTTATCATTGTCCATTGAAGTAAATAATTTGGCATTAAATTTCTGTGTTCATTACTACTTGCTCCGTATAAATACCAAGTTTTATTACCATACATAATTGGAATAATTCCAGCAATTGGCTTGTCCTCATAATATGCCATTAAAAGCTTCATATGGTTTGGAACTAAATTGTCATACATTTTTTCAAAATAAGATAAAGAACGAATAATAAATCCATCTCTTTGTCCTGTTGTTACCATTATTTTATGGAAATCTTTTAAGTCTTCTCTTGTGCCTTCTTTAATAACAACACCTTTTTTTATAGCAAGTCTTACATTATATCTAGTTTTTTGATGAAAACCTGCAAAAACCTCATCTTCTGTTTTACCTTTTAAATCTAATCTAAAAACAAACCTTGGTTGAATCTCTTCCCTAAAATTTTTAGCATCATCTTTAATCTTATATCCAAGTTTTGTAATAATCTTTCTAAACTTTTCATCACTACTTTTTATATCTGGTTCAATTTTAAATACAAAAGCCTTATACTTCTTAGCTAATTCTTTTGCCCCTTCTGTTAATTGGCGCAAAACATCCTCATCATAAATATTACAAACAGGCCCTCTTGAAGAATACATTATATTACCAAAAATAGGGATCTTTCTAATCAAAATACTAATAGACCCAACAATCTCTCCGATTTTCCCCCTCAGCCAAAACGACCTCATTTTTCCAACTATCTTTAACCTTTGCCCATTCTAAAGATTGTTGAAAATTGCATCTTTCGTGTTTTGCTAGGAAATCTGTATATAATTTTTTATCTTTTTCTTCTAAAATTCTCAATTTAATTTCCCCCGTAATTATTATGTACTTATTTCCTTATTTTACACTAATTTGTAAGATATTACAATAGATTTATTGCAATTAATTAATGTTAATTGTATATATGTCAATGATGTGAAACAAAGTTTTATAAAAAAATCGTAGTATATT
>CAMMLS010000032.1 GCA_946497775.1 uncultured Clostridium sp. | reverse complement strand
TGCATAATACAATGCTCTTTTCTCCATATCACAATTATTTTTCATTTGCATTTCTTCCCACTACTTCCTCCTTTTATTATAATTTACACAATTAACAAAAGCAATACTTTTACAAATACTCGTCTTACAGTATAGCTACACACTTCCTTCATTTTTGATTTTCAATTTTAAAAAATAGATTACTTTGGCTGAAACGCCTGATTTTAATTTTAAATAACTATTTATAGATTTAATACATTCCTATTTTACTACATTTATTGCACAAAGTAAATATTTTCAACCCCACTTTTCATCGCAAATTTAGACATTTTTCGAGTTTTCTTGTTATATGGCATTTTTGTTATACATTTTATATGGCAAAAGCTGGAAGATTCATCTTTTCTTCCAGCTTTTTAATCAAAATAGGGCTTTTTTTGTGTATGTAACCTTTGCTGCTCATGGGTTTGCTCAAAAGTGTACGGTTATAAGTTATTTAACAATTCTAATTTAAACACGTTAATGTTCCGTAATAGTCATAAGAAGTTGGAGAAGCAATCCACATTCTAGAAGCTTTGCTTGTACCATCTGTTATATAATATAAGTTATCAAAGTCTTCAACTCCCGATACTGTATACCCATAGTCTACTTCTGTGGTACCGTCATACCATCCCATGTAATATCCAGTCTCTCCATATATCATGTATTTTACATATTTATCTGGATGAGTTGCTTTATATGATGCACACCACATATCCAATGTTGGTCCTCCCACAGCATACGCTGCAAATTTGTCAGATTTATATTTTTTACTCCATTCAGCTAAATCCAATACAAATGCCGTTTGCTTTGCACCAGATATTCTCTCACCCGAACTTGGATACGAACTCAAATAACTTAACCATTTTGTTAATCTCGTATCTGTTATATCCGCTGAGCCGTTGTAATCTTGTCCAACGGTATCAGTTGATAGCAAGTATCCATTCCCGCTATCAATTAATTCAGTTCCATTTCTTCCAACTGGTACATAATCATAGTGTATATAATCACTTGACTATCTACTATTTCTGGCTCTGTTATTTCTGTATCTCCTTTTTCTAGATAATTTTGAAAATATTTCTCTATTTCATTTAACAACTGTTGTTCACTTGCTACACTATTATTATACTTTCCTACTGCATTTTCCGCATTTCCTATTATATTTCCTTGTCCTGTTAAAGTAGCTAGCGCTACTCCGGCTAATATTAGTAATACTATTATTGTTATTATTAGTGCTATTAACGTAATTCCGCTTTTGTTCTCTTACTTTTTCTAATCTTCTTGATTTTAATTTCTTTTCCTTCATTACCTTCAACCTTCTTTCATTTGTTTTCTTATTTTTCTATCTTATCACCTTATCTCCCAAAACTACTACCCCTATACGGATACTTCCTCAATTTAATAAATAATGAATAGTGAATAATTTATTTTGCAGAGTAGCCCGAAAAGTTCATATATATTATTTTGAAGTCCGAGGAAGTTGTACGTCGTACGCCCCCACCCGCGAAGCCATGTGAGGCGAAAAATAATATATATGAACTTTTCGGGCGGCTGCTTTTAAAAAGCAATACAAAAAGGCACATAAACCTAGCCACCAAGCTAAGTCTCATATGCCTTACTAATATATATATTTCTTCTATTTATTTTCTTTAACAATTTATATGTGTATACAACTACAAGACTTTCAGCGTTTTTGTTCATTCGTATTCATCCTCGCTTCTTTCGTTTATCTCACATAATCATTATATACAAACTTTCTTCCATTGTCTACACTTTTCCAAATTATTTTTCCTAAAACCTATTTTATTGACTTTTCATACCGTTTTGTATATAATAAATTCTAACATTTAAGGAGGCAACTTATGGATTTAAGTATCAAGAAAAAAACTGGTCAAGTTTTCACTCCTACAAGCCTAGTTAATGACATGCTAAACATTATAAACTACAAAGGAAGCGAAATATTAAAAAAACATATAATTGACAATAGCTGTCGGAAATGGTGCATTTCTTTTGCAAATTGTTAAAAGGTATATTGCATCATACCAAAACTTGCACGGTTCTCTGAATGGAATAGAAAAAGATTTAGAAAAATATATACATGGAATAGATATAGATAGTAATGTAATAAAAGAATGTATTAAAACTCTAAACACATATATATCTAAGAAAAATATTAGTCCTGTAAAATGGGATATATATGAAAGTAATACACTTTCAAATAATGAATATAATGGCAAAATGGATTATGTGGTTGCAAACCCACCTTATGTAAGAGTTCACAATTTAGAAAGCGCCTATAATGCTGTGAAAAATTTTTCTTTTGCCAAAAGTGGAATGACAGATTTATTTATAGTTTTTTTTGAAATTGGATTTAATATGCTAAATAGTACAGGAAAAATGACATATATTTCTCCTAATTCATTTTATTCTAGTTTAGCTGGAAAAGAGCTTAGAGATTATATTATTAAGAATCGTTCTTTATATGCCATTATGGATTTAGGACATTATACACCTTTTGCAGAAAATACCTATACTACAATAACTGCTTTTGACAATTCAAAAACATTTGATAAAATTAAATTTTACAAATATAGTTTGGAAACTAAAAAGCCTAAGTTTGTAGGTCACTTAAAATATTCAGACTTTTTTGTGGATAATAATATAATTCTTCCAATTTCAGATTTTAAAAATACTTTTTCTGAAATTTACAATATTGATGTAAATAGCAATGATGATGTATTTGTAAAAAATGGTTTTGCAACACTTTCAGATAAAATATTTATACAAGGTAGTTTTGAATTTAGTAGTAATATAATTGATACATTGAAAGTTTCAACTGGTGAATGGAAAAAATGTATTTTCCCTTATGATAAAAACTTAAAACCTATTGAATTTGATAAAATTGAAGATAAAAGATTAGTAAAATACTTTAATGATAATAAAGCTAATTTATTAAACAGAAGCATAGATAAAAATGTACCTTGGTATTGTTTTGGTAGAACACAAGCCATTTCAGATGTGCCAGTAGATAAAATAGCAATTAATACCACTATAAAAGACTTAAATTCTATAAAATTAAATAAAGTACCTGCTGGTTCAGGTGCGTATAGTGGATTATATATAGTTACTAATAAATACTCATTTGAAGATATAAAAAAAGCAATATACTCAGAGGAATTTTTGCAATATATTCGTTCTTTAAACAAATGCAAAAGCGGAGGATATTTTACATTTTCTTCTTCCGATTTAAAAAAATATTTAATATATAAATTGGAGAATAATATGAATAATTCTGACTTTTTAAATGTCATTTCAAATTCGTTTAAAGAATACTTAATTTCTGGTGCAAACAGTAATAAGAAGTTAGTTATATTGCATGGCAATATTGCTAAAAATATAAAACAACTTTTGGGGGATGAATATAGTGTGCATTCCCTTGGCATTCGGAGATAGCAAAGAAAAAACCATATCTGGTGTTTATATGGATAAAAAAGTAGACATTTCCATATTTAAAAACAATAAGCCTTTAGCTGCTATTGGGGTAAAATTTATTATGTCTAATTATCTTCAAAATTCAAACAATTATTTTGAAAATATGCTTGGAGAAACAGCAAATATAAGAAGTAATGGAATTGCATATTTTCAAGTATTTGTACTTCCAGATTCTTTGCCATATTTTAATGAAAAAGAACAAGGAATTACTAAGGTGGAACATATAAAGAAGCATTATATTGATAAATATATTAAATTATCTTATAGTAATCCAGACATACATATGCATACTCCTAATAGAACTTTATTTTATATTGTAGAGTTTCCTAAATTTGATTTAGAAAAAATTTTAAGCAGAAAAGATTATATTAATTATTATAATAATATAGATGTAATGGTATCTCCAAAAGAGTATGCAGACTATAATTTTGGAAAAGCTATTATTTATAATGACTATGAAAAGTTTATTAATGAAGTTGTAAAATATTGTATTAACAAAGGCAAAAATCTATAACTAAAAAACGAATAATTGATTACTTCAATTATTCGTTTTTATATTTACTTTTTATAATCTATCAAAAATCCTCTATGGTCTTCAAATGTTTCCCATTTATCTATTTTATTAATATCATATTCTTTTATATAATCCCAAAAAGCATCTAGCCATTCATTGCTCATTCTAAATGGTTCTACTATATAATTTGAACTTAGTTTTGCATCCTCATAATCAAAAAATTTTACATTTCCAGCTTCATCTTTTCCAAGTTGTACTTTGGTATTTAATATTTCATTTAATATATTTGAATTTACATTTAATCCATTTTTTTCTAAGTATTGCTTAACTGTACTATTTAAAGTATGTTCATATGGAACAGTTATTACTTCTTTTAACTTTTCTTGTATTATTAAATTATTTTCATATTTGTATATTTTTGCAACAATATCTGGTTTTCTTTTATAATACTCATATTCAAGTTTATTAGACTTTATTCCAATATTGTTATATGGTATTTTTAAAACAGTTCCATCGCCTAAGTCAAATACTATTCTATTGCTTCCGTAGCCGTAGCAAATTTTCTTTTGTGATTTTTGATTTTATATCCATATAAATCTCCTACATATTTTGTTAGTTATTATACATCATGCCTTGCAAGTATTCTTGCAGGTGTTTTTCTAAGTACTCTGTAAAGTGGTAATAGTCCAACTAGTAGATTGAATAAATATACTATTAAAATGCTAATTCCAACTGTTCCAAAATTAATAATAAACATTCTGCCTACATATGGTATTTGTGAAACTTGATTTAATATGTAAGTCATAAGTAGTATTCCTGGTAAACTTGCAAGTGTAGTTATGGCAATTATTTCACCTGCAAACATTCTGTATATATCTCTCTTTTTTATTCCAATTGCTCTTAATACCCCAATTTCTTTTATTCTAGATAAGAAAGATGATCTTATCATTAAATAAATTTCTATTAAAGATATTATCATTATAACAGCTGCAAATATTATAGAGCTTTTAATTTCTTCACTTTTTCCTTCTATATATTTTTCTTTATCATTTTCATATCTATCTATAATATTTAGGTTATATTCTGATTTAAAATTATTAAGTACTTCTAATTTATTTTTTGGATAAATCATAAAGCCATTATTTTTTGTTATAACATCATATTTTACGGTATTATTATTTACCAAAAAGTCTTGCCTGTTTGTTTTGCTATCGTAATATCCTACAACTTTTAATTTTTCTCCATTTACTTCTTCATCTATTGTTTTGTTTAGTTTCATGTCATACTCATTACTTTTGTTTACTATTACTTCATAATCATTTGTTGGAAGTCTTCCTTTTGTTATATTTATATCATCTAAATACAAGTTATAATCTTTTACTGTGCTATTTGAATCTTGCCCACTTAAATCTATAAATATTCCGCTTCCCATATCGCTTTGTTGCATATTATTTAGTATATTTATAAATAAATTCTTATTTACATATATTGAATCTGTATTAGTATTTGTAAAACCAACTATTTTAAAATCTGGCATATCTGTTATTGTTACAACTTTTTCAAGTAACTCATCTTCACTTTTTATTCCCATATTTGAAAATGATGTATACCCATTATTTAGCATATTATCTATTATTTTTTTGTCTACTACTATTTCATATTCATTTTCTGGCATTTTTCCTTTTATTAAATCATCTGCTGTTATTTTATCTGCACTTACAAGTGTGCCTGCAAGTTCAAAAGAATATCTTGATAATTGATAATAATCATCCATTTTTATTTTAAAACTTACTTCTGCTTGTCCGTGGTATAATGTAATCTATATTTTCTAGGTTTTCATATTTTAAATAATCTGACACATCTACTTTTGCTAAATCTACTTGAAGATAGTTTTTATCTATTTGTATATAATCCGATTCTTTAATATCTGTTACACCTGCTATATTGCTTATACTATATACTATAAACATTGCAGATGCGAAAAAACCTATTAGCAATATTTTCTTTAATATTGTATAATTAAAAATTCTATTAAATCCATTTTTTATAGATTTTACAATCCCAAAAATTGAACTATATCTTACTTTATATTTCTTATCTATCACTTCATCTAAATTATATTTATATTTTTCATATATACTTTTATCAATTTTTTTATAATGATCATTTATTAATTCTATAGCAGAATTATCATCTACTACTTCTACTTTCCTGTTTTCTGCTTGGATAAATATATTTCCATTTTTAATTACTAATTTTACATCTATTTTATCGTTGCTGGTTTCATCTGAAAATAAATTTAGGTTTATTTTTTCTGTATTTATATTGTTTATTTCTTTGAAATCTTTTAAATAAATTTTATTATCTAATCTATATTCTAATGATTCTTTTGTCTCATTTTTATAGTCTTTTACTATTTTTCCATCTTGCACTTCTACTATTCTTGTTGCATAAAAGTTCGCCAAATCCACTTCATGTGTTACTAGAATTACTAGTTTTTCTTTTGATATTGCTTTTATTATGTTCATTATTTCAAGGGAATTTTTGCTATCTAAGTTTCCTGTTGGCTCATCTGCAATTACTATGCTTGGATTTTTTACAATTGCTCTCGCTATTGCAACTCTTTGTTTTTCGCCACCAGATAGCATCGCTGCTGGTCTATTTCTATATCTATACATATTTACAGCTTCTAAAACATAATCTACTCTTTTTTGAATTTCCTTTTTGTTTTTTATTCCTATCATTCTTAGACTGATTGCAATATTTTCAAATACAGACATATTTTCTATTAGTTTATAATCTTGAAATATGTATCCTATATTTAAATTTCTAATTTTATCTACTCTGCCTGCTCTTTTTCTAGTTATTTTCTTTCCATTTATATAAATTTTTCCTTTGTTTACTTTATCTAATCCTCCAATTGCATTTAGGAGTGTAGTTTTTCCGCTTCCAGATTGTCCAAGTATTGCAACTAATCCTTTATTTTCAAACTCTAATGAGGCATTGTTAATAATATGAATTTGATTTTTTCTTCTTCTATTAAAATATTTATTTACTTTTACTAATTTTATCATATTTCTACACCTCCTCATTATATGTATTTATTGTAGTATTTTTAAATAGTTTTTTTGCGAATTTTCTAGATATTAATTTTGAAATTAATATTAGTATTACATACATTAATACATATTCTCTTATTCCTATATATTCTGTTATTTGTGCTATATATTGTAAATGTATTAAATCTGTTTTTACTAAATACACAAATAAAAGTAGCATAATATATGATAGTGTAGAATTTATAAATAACTCTATATCTAATATTCTTCTTACATTTTTATATGTAGCTCCAAGCATTCTAAGTGTTGCATAATATACATTTCTTGATTTTAGTATTATTTTTATAATTAAGTAAGAAATAAAGAACAATACTATAATAAGTATAATTGTAACTATTACTTTTATAATTTTTATAATTCTTAAAGAGCCTTCACCTTGATTTACTTTAAAATCTGTAACTTTTTTAGGATTTATTCCCAAGTTTTGCAAATCATTCATTGTTTCATTTATTGTTTCTGCATCTTTTACATATACACTAGATTGATAAGATGGTTTATCAAAAAGTTTATTATAATCATCTGTGTTTACAAATATTTTGTATCTGTTACTATCATATTCGTTTAAACCTAATAATCTTTTTAAATTTGATTTTGTATATGTATTTGATATGCTTAAATTTACTACTTCTTCATAATAAATATTATTTAAAGATATCTCTATTGGTTGGTTTCTTATTCTGTTATATCTAAATTGATATTTAAATTCATCATCTACTATCGCTTTTCCTTCTGGTACATTGTCGTTTGGTTCTACTGTATATTGCACATATTTATCGTTTAATAAAATTTTAATATTGCTATAACTTTTATTTACATCATTTCTTAATTCATTTAGTACATTTTTTGAAACATAGAATTCACAATCATAATGTCCTATATTTTTATATGTTTGAACTCCTACTATTATTAAGTCTTTTGTGGCTTCATTAGTGTAGTTACCTCCTATGCCTTGCACTGAAAATGTTTTATTTAGTAATTCTTCTAGTCTATTTGTAATATAAAAATGCTCTTCATTTATTCGCAAAATCATTTCATTATCATTTTCAGGCATTCTTCCATAGTTTATATCTCCTCTAAAATTATTTACATCTAACAAATTACCATAAAGGCTCATGTCATCTTTATAAATTGGTACTTGTTCGTCTATAAAAATATCATCTTCTACTATATAATCTATATTTGGTAACTGTTTGATTTTTTCGTAATCCTCATTTGTAAAATATGTTCTATCTTTTTTATTTATTATTATTCTGTTTTCAGATAAATCTCTAAATGCTATGCTATATCCTTCATCAGCAGTATTCGCCTCTGACATTTGAAAACTTGCATATTCTGTTAATATTGCAGCACTTAAAAAGAAAAATACTGCAAATAATAGTAAGAATTTAGATGCTATATTAAATGTATTTCTTACTCCTAATCTGTATTTATTAAATAATGTTATATTATGATATTTACTTTCTGTAATTTCAGATTCTTCTTTTATTTTCTTTTTTTCTATATTCTGAACTATTCTGCCATCATGCATTTTTATTATACGTGTGGCAACATCTTCTATTTGTTCAATATTATGAGTAACAACAACTACTAATTTATCTTTTGCAACTTTTTTAAGTAATTCTATAATTTCTTTTGCAGATTCCGAATCTAAATTTCCTGTTGGCTCATCTGCTACTATTATTGGTGTATCTTTTACCATAGCTCTTGCTATTGCTACTCTTTGCTTTTGCCCACCAGATAATTTAGATACTTTTGTATTTTTAAACTTTGTAAGTCCTACTTTATCTATAATATCTAATATTTTTTTCTTAACTTTATGCTTTTTATATCCATTTAATAATAAAACTAATTCCACATTTTGATAAACCGTATAACTATTTATTAAATTAAATTCTTGAAAAATATTTGCTATATATTTTCTTCTATATTCTTCAAAATCTTTTTCTTGATAATGGCTAGTTTCTTTGCCATTTATATACATTTCTCCTTCTTCATAACTATCTAGCCCTGATATTACATTTAAAAGTGTACTTTTTCCACTTCCTGATTCACCTATAATTGCAACAAACTCTCCAATTTTTAGTTCTAAATTCACTTTGGTAAATCCAGATGCTATAATACCTTTGTTATAATAAAACTTTGATACATTTTCTAATTTTAGCATTTGTACATTCACCCCTTTTGCCATAATTTTATCATAACAAAACTTAAATATTCAATACATATGAAAAAATTAAGAAAATATAAAAAATAGGATGCAATTATTTTTTATAATTACATCCTTTTTTTACTTATATAAATAATATTGTGGGTTTAATGCCACTCCGTCTTTTCTTATTTCTAAGTGTAAGTGGTTACCTGTTGAATTACCTGTTGAACCTACAGCTGCTATTATATCTCCTTGATTCACAGTATCACCAACTTTTGCATACAATACACTACAATGGGCATAACATGTTACTATACCATTTCCATGTGATATTATTATAAATTTACCAAGTAAACTATCTGTTTGTGAATGTGTTACTGTACCACTTGCAGCTGCTTTAATTTTTGTACCTTTTGGAGCTGCTATATCTAGCCCTTTATGTGCACTACTTCTTACTGAACTTCTTGATGCAAATTTTGAAGATATAGTACCGCTTATTGGTTCTATTAATGATAATCCTTCTAAACTAACTTTTTTTGTTGATAAACTTGTTGCATTTACTCCTCTACTTGTTGTTGTATATTTAGATGTTGCTTTTTTAGCTGCTTCCTCAGCAGCTTTTTTTTCTTGAACTTGTTCTTCTAAAACTTCGCTTATTTCTGCTTTTGCAGTTTCAATTTCAACAATTTCTGGAGATTCTTCTGTATAGATTTCTTCTATTGTTAAATCCACATCTATTTCACTATCATATTGTTCCTTCATAGAAGCAACAACAGTTTCTGCCTCTTCTAAGCTTTCTACATAATCCTTTGTTTCACCATTTAATTTTATTGCAAACATTCTATATGTTATTATTGAGCTGTCTTTTACAGTAAGTAGCACCTCTTCTTCGTTTGTTTGTACAGTATTATCTATGAATTTAAATTCATATTCTGGTCTTTCTGCAATATCTATATAAGCTATACAACCTTCTGTATTATTTACGTATTCCTCAATTGCATTATTTATATCATTTTTATTATTTACATATCCTAAATTTTCGCCTGCAAATGTTACTATATATGCTGGTTTATATTTAATAAATAATACTGATATTACTATTAGCGAGCTAAATAATAATATACTTAATAGTTTGCACATTTCTTTCGTATAATATTTTATACGTTTGTTTAAAATATATATACACTCTCCTTTTTTATTATGTTTTTATTGGTGCAACATCTATAATTATACTATATATTTTAAACATTTTCAAATTTTGTATACATTGGATATACTTTCAATAACATTTTTTGACTATTTTTTCATTCGTTTAATTACATCATATCTCGTTTTAGCTCATTTTTACTCGTTTTTACTCTCTTTTCCTCGTTACTAACGACCTCCGCCGGCCACCTCCGGCCACCACCGCCACCAGAAAATCCGCCTCCGCCAGAGAATCCTCCTCCAAAGCCACCTCCTGATGAACTATTAGAATAATCATATGAAGTCGCTCTTTGGCTTACTCCTGTGCTATAGGCAGTTTTTACAGAATGATTTATGCTACTAATTAATGCTGTATTTATACCATGATAATACATTATTCCTAAATATGCACCATCTGTATATGTTCCATTTGTAAGTTCTGGATACTTAACTTTTAGTTGTTCTAATACTTTATCTGCAATTCCGAAAGCTGTTGCATAAACCAAATATTTTTCCCAAATTACAAGTTCTGGTACTTCTCTTTCATCTAGCAAAGAATAATCTTCCATGTATCTTTTAAGACCTTTCCAAGCTTCTTTTTCATTCATTCCTTTTTGTGTTAAGCCAGAAAATCTTGTTGATGCAACTATACTGTATATTACGCATGCTATACCTGTTATGAAGAAGCATAATCCAATAGCTAAATTTGCTGCAAAAAAGGCAATGCTAAATATAATTGTAATTGCAGCATATGCTCCTGCTTTTGCAATCCAGTTCATTTTCTTTTCATAAGACTTAGAATTATATTTTTCCTCTTTTTCTAATTCATCTTTTACTATATCATCTATTTTGTCTAATTTACCTAAAAATACAGAATAATGCTTTTTAGCATATTGTTCTAATTCTTTCATATTAAATGTATCTTTGTCTTTCGGAATACGTTTTAATAATGACAATATCTCTTTTTCGTCTTTTTTAAGTTCAGAATCATCTTTTTTAATTATAGTTACACTAATTCGCTCTTTTTTCTTTTTTGTATCTACAATTTCAAATTTAATATACTTTTTCAAAGCCAAATGTAACATTGTACTAGACAAAACCTTTGGCAAATTATTATTAATTCCACTTCCATCATAATAATATAAAAAAGCAGCCTCTGCTGGTGTGGCATCTTCATTTGGAATTTCTCTATAATACTTGCCAGAAATCTCTGGTTTTATTCTTTTATTTTCTTTTATTATTTTCTCATATTTATTTATTCTAGTTAAAAAATATAATGTTAAAATAACCCCAGTTATTGGTACTATTAATTTTATTAAATCTGCTATTTTTTCTCTTCTTTCTAATTGTTTTCTTGCATCTTCTCTTGCTCTATTTGCCTCATCTGCTAAATATGTCTCTTCTGTTAATATTGTATCTAATCTATTTGTATTTAATACATTAGTAATGCCTGAAAAAGCCTCATTTGGCATTGCAAGTCTTATTTCTACAAAATTGCCTTTATCTAAATACTCAACCTCAAAACTTACCTCTTTTGCAGAATCTATACTTATATTTCCATTTAAAGGTCCATGTGCCCATGCTCTTATAGTAGATTTATCATTTGAAGTATTTGGAATATGTATAGTACCTGTAACACTTTCAATATCCATAGAAAAATCATTACCTATAAACTTCCAATATAGCTCTGAAATATCATTGTACTTTTTAATACAATCCTCTACTTTATAACTAATCTGATAAGTCTTAGTTCCAATCTTTTCATTTATTCCCCATGCAATTTCAAACTTGCCACTAGAATTAACAAGTGCATAATAACAATTCTTATCAACATGCAAAACTTCCTCATTTTTCTCTCTAAACTCTATCTTATCTCCATTCCTATCAATCTGGCAAACCTCTACATCTGTTATACCTGAATACTTTGAAGCATCTAGTTCAAATGTTTTAAACAAAGTATTAGTAGTACCATGAACATAAATATTCCAAGTCTCAATTACATTCATACTACCATCTTCATTTAAAGTAACATCAAAATCCATCTGTGTTAGCGAAAAATCAGAAGCAGCATTTGAAACATTACCAATTAATAATATGGAAATTAAAATAAATATACCCACAACATACTTCTTCATTAAAATCCCCCTTCTCTTTGTTTTTAATATTATATCACATTGCTTGTTTTTAGCAATATAATAGATTGGAAGTTTTACATGGTAAAAACTGGAAGGTAGTCCTTCCAGTTTTAATTTGTTCTAAATATTTAATTTGTTATTTAGGAATCTACTTCACCACAAACAGTACATATTCCATTCCTAAAATCATGTCCTGTTGCAGGAATTAGTATATCATCATATTCAATACTAGTTATTCCTTCTGCATCACTAAAAATTTTTTCACATTTGTTGCATTTCCAGTATTCAGTATTTCCATCTTCTGTGCAGGTAGATGCTTTTGCTTCAACTTTAATTAATTCATGCCCTGATGCAGGAATTACTGTATCATTATATTCAATACTAGTTTTTCCTTCTGCATCACTAAAATATTTTCCACATTTATTACACTTCCAGTATTCAATATTTCCATCTTCTGTGCAAGATGTTTTTGCTTCAATGTGAATTAATTCATGTCCTGATGCAGGAATCACTGTATCATTATATTCAATACTAGTTTTTCCTTCTGCATCACTAAAATATTTTC
>CAMMLS010000031.1 GCA_946497775.1 uncultured Clostridium sp. | reverse complement strand
CTTCCTCGGACTGCAAAATAATATATATTAATCTATTTGGACTACTCTACAAGAACAAAATAGGATAAATAAAATAAAAACAAAGGAGTGTAAAAAATGAAAGAAACAAAAGGAATAACATTAATAGCATTAATAATAACAATAATAGTATTATTAATATTAGCAGGAGTAGCGCTAGCTACTTTAACAGGGGAAGGAAGCATAATACAAAATGCCGAAAATGCAGTGGCTAAGTATAATAATAGTGTAGAAAAAGAGCAAATGTTGATTAATAATGTAGATAAATATTTGGAAAATGGAGAAATTGATTCATCAGAAAATGTAAATACAAGTACATCTAGTGGAAAATCTACATTACTTTGGGAGAAAGAAGTAGAGCCGGCTGAAAATACAGCAATTAATGAAGAAACTATCCAACTTGAAAATTTGGATAAATATAAATATATATTTTTATCTGTTCATCGTTGGGAAGATGCAGTAGGAGAATGGAGACCAATAGACTTTACAAATACTGCTGCACTTATACCAATTGATATTATTAAAGAAAATACTGATACAAATTACGGACCATCTAGTGTCTTTTTGTTAAAATACATTGCTGAAAATAATTTTAAAGGAATGTATCTATCATACTCTGAAATATCAATGAAGTTACAAATTTATGGAGTAGAATAGAGAATTTTATAAATAAAAAGGAGAAAAAAAGATGTTAATGAAACAAAAGGAATAACATTAATAGCATTAATAATAACAATAATAGTATTATTAATATTAGCCGGAGTAGCGTTAGCCACTTTAACAGGGGAAGGAAGCATAATACAAAATGCCGAAAATGCAGTGGCACAGTATAATAATAGTGTAGAAAAAGAACAATTGGCACTAAATAGTATTGAGAAATATATTGAAAGTGGAGAAATAGATTCATCTGAAAATAATGAATTTATTGTGGATTTGATGTATTAATAAGTGGAACGTTTATAAAATATTTAGATAATACCAATGTTAGTATAGTGTCTCCAAATGGAGTATCTGTCAATGTGGATGGCACCGCAAAAATCCAATTATATGGAATTGAATAAAAAAGTGAGCAACTTAAAAATTGCTCACTTTTTTTGGCAGGGGCACTAGGAATCGAACCTAGCTCTGGAGTTTTGGAGACTCTTATTCTACCGATGAACTATGCCCCTATTAATTTAATAATATTATATTAGCATATATTATAAAAATATGCAATAGTTTAATAAAAAAAGCTGGTGGAGATGAGGGGAGTTGAACCCCTGTCCAGGAATTCTTCCATATAAACTTCTCCGAGTGCAGTTAATTATTTAAATGTTCCCAAGAGATTGGATTAATTAACAAAACCAAGTCTTAGTAGCTTTTTTTATACCCACTATTTCCAAAAGCAAGAAATAGTTTTGTTTCCCACTTATTGGCGCCTTAGTAAAGCCGTGGGCCTCTAAACTAAGACGACGCCGCCTAGGCAGCGTATGCTAATTCTCTATCGTTAGCGTTTATTTTTATTTTCGCTTTTTTTAGGTGGCCGAAGCGAACATCCACCACTCGCTATTTATACTTCTAAATTACTGTCGAAACCAAATACATCCCCATGTAAATGTTCCATATATTATTATACACAAAAAGCACCAAAAAGGCAATGTTTTAATTAAAATAAAGTAATAAATTTTCCTTGACAAGTATATATAAAAAACATATAATTACTTTCATGAATTATGTGTTATTACATAAAAATAGTAAAAAGGAGTGATGTTATATTGGAAAGTAATTGGCATTCAATGAGTTATCAAGATGTTGTAAAAAACTTAAAAACCAATATTGAAAATGGATTAACACAAGAAGAAGTAGAAAGGAAGAGAGAAGAATTTGGCGTAAATGAACTTGAAGCTAAAAAGAAAAAAAGTTTATTTGTCAAATTCTTAGAACAATTTAAGGACTTTATGATAATTGTTTTGATTATTTCTGCTATTATTTCTGGAATTATAGGAGTAATAGAGGGCGAAGGAGTAACCGATTCAATTATTATTATGATTGTTATTATTGTTAATGCAATAATAGGAGTTGTACAAGAAAATAAAGCTGAAAAATCATTGGAGGCTTTACAAAAATTAAGTAGCCATGTTGCAAAAGTTATAAGAAATGGAAAACTAACAGTAATTCCATCAAGGGAGCTAGTACCAGGGGATATTGTTATATTAGAAACAGGTGATTTTGTACCAGCAGATTTAAGATTAATAGAAGCTGTTAACCTTAAATCGCAAGAGGCTTCTTTAACAGGAGAATCTGTTCCTGTTGAGAAAAATATAGAAACTATTACAGATGAAAAAGTAGGAATTGGAGATAGACACAATATGTTATTTTCTTCTAGTTTAATTACATATGGTAGAGGAAAAGCTGTTGTTGTTGAAACCGGAATGAATACAGAAGTTGGAAAAATTGCAGAGATGATGAATTCATCTTTAAGCACAGAAACTCCACTTCAAAAGAAACTAAATAGTTTAGGTAAAACACTAGGAATTGTGGCACTTATAATTTGTGCATTAATGTTTGTTGTTGGATTAATAAATGGAAAAGAAGTTATACATATGTTTATGACAGCTGTAACATTAGCAGTTGCTGCTATTCCAGAAGGATTACCAGCAGTATCTACAATTGTTCTTGCAATTGGTGTTCAAAGAATGGTAAAAAGAAATGCTATTGTAAAGAACTTACCTTCTGTTGAAACACTTGGAAGTGCAAGCGTAATTTGTTCAGATAAAACAGGTACACTTACACAAAACAAAATGACAGTACAAAAAGTATTTTCTAATGGAAAAACATTAGGTGTAGAAGAAATAAAAGATTTAGATAGTGAAACAAAAAGAGTAATTGAAATTGGAATGCTTTGTAATGATACAAAAATTGCTGAAGATGGCGAATTAGCAGGAGACCCAACTGAAACAGCATTAGTAGATGTAGGATTTAAATTGGGATATGATAAACAAATTTTAGAAAGCCAAAGAAAAGCAGAAATTCCATTTGATTCTGATAGAAAATTAATGACAACAGTATATGAAGAAAATGGAAAATATCTAGTTTATACAAAAGGTGCAGTAGATGAACTTTTGAAAAGATGTACTTCTTATATTGTAAATGGAGAAGTTAAAAATAATTTAGAAGAATATAAAAATATTATAGACGAAAATAATAAAGAGATGGCATCAAGTGCATTAAGAGTTTTGGCAATGGCATACAAAATTGTCGATACTATTCCAAGTAACGAAGAGTTAGAAAAAGATTTAAGCTTTGTTGGTATGGTAGGAATGATAGATCCTCCAAGAGAAGAAGCAAAAGTTGCTGTACAAAAATGTAAAACAGCAGGTATAAAACCTGTAATGATTACAGGAGATCACAAAATAACAGCAATAGCAATTGCTAAAAAATTAGGAATATTAGAAAATGAAGACGAAGCATTAACTGGTGCAGAATTAGAAGAAATGAGCCAAGAAGAACTAACACAAAAAATTGCACAATATTCAGTTTATGCAAGAGTATCACCAGAACATAAAGTTAGAATAGTAAAAGCATGGCAAGATAATGGTCATGTTGTAGCAATGACTGGTGATGGAGTAAACGATGCTCCTGCTTTAAAAAATGCAGATATAGGATGTGCAATGGGTAAAGTAGGAACAGATGTAGCAAAAGAAGCGGCAGATTTAATATTAACAGATGACAACTTTGCAACAGTAGTTTCAGCAGTAGAAGAAGGTAGAAGAATATATGATAACATTTTAAAATCAATACAATTTTTATTATCTAGCAATGTTGGAGAAATTGTTGTATTATTCATGGCAACAATGTTAGTACCAGTATTTGCAAACTGGTTTGGAATTATTAATATAGCTGCATTAGAACCATTACTACCTATACATATTTTATGGATTAACTTAGTAACAGATTCTTTGCAAGCCTTGGCATTAGCGGCAGATCCACCAAATGGTGATATAATGAGTAGAAAACCAAATGCAGCTGGAAAAAGTATCTTTACCAAAGGAATGGTATGGAGAATTATATACCAAGGAATTATGATAGGTACACTTACTTTAATTGCATATTGTATAGGATTAGCTACTCCAAATCAATCAGAAGAAATGAGACTAGAAATAGCACAAACAATGTCATTTATTGTTTTAGCCTTCTCAGAACTTGTTCATGTGTTTAATATTAGAAACAATAAAGTATCTATATTTAAAACAGGAATTGGTGGTAACAAATATTTAATTTATGCTACAATAGTATCAAGTTTATTAATGTTTGTAATACTATTTGTACCAGCATTAAGAGATATATTCAGCATTGTACCATTACCAATAGAGAACTTAGTAGAAGTAATACTATTAGTATTTGCACCATTAGTAATAGTAGAATTATTTAAATTATTTAAGATAAATACAAGTAAAGACGAAGTATAAAATGGAGGAGGGGAATATGTAATGTATATAGAAGAGCCGAAACATTTAAACTACAAAAGAGTAATATTAGTAGTTGCAATTATAGTGCTTGTAATTTCTTGTATATACATTGGACTCATATTACCCCGACTTGTAAATATAGACAAAAAAAACAAACAACAAATAACCCAAGAGCAACAAGTAAGTGAAGATAATATAAGAGATAATTCAAATATAATTAAAGTAGATTTAACACCAGATGCAGAACCGCCAGCCAGAGAAGAGGAAGAAACAGAATCTATTTTAATTAATGAACAAGGAATAGAAAAAATTAAAAATATTTATCACTCAGATTATAAAAGAGTATTTTTAACATTTGATGATGGACCATCAAAAACTGTAACGCCTCAAATATTATCAATATTGGAGCAATATAACATCAAAGCAACATTCTTTGTATTGGGTAGTAGAGTAGAGCTATATCCAGACATAGTAAAAGATGCATATAATAAAGGGCATTATATTGCAAATCATGGATATTCTCATAAGTATGATTATATTTATGCCTCAACAGATAATATTATTGAAGAATATAGACATACAGAAAATATCATAAGAGATGCATTACAAATGCCAAATTATTATACAAATGTTTTTAGATTTCCAGGAGGTTCTTCTGGTGGAAAATATAATGAAGTAAAGCAAAGTGCTATTCAAATATTAAAATCTAATAATATAGCATATTTAGATTGGAATTGTTTAACAAAAGATTCGGAAGGAAAGTTTACAAAGGAAGAACTGGTACAAAATTTGATTAACACATCACAAAATAAAAATAGTATAGTTGTATTAATGCATGATGCGGGTAACAAGAAAACAACATATGAAGCACTACCAGAAATTATAGAGTATTTTATTAATAATGGTTATGTATTTGAAAATCTGTATAATATACTTGGTGGTCAGTAATGTTGCAAAAAACAAATATCTAATATATAATATTAAACAAATTTAAAATACAAAAAAGAGGGTATTTATAATGAAAAAATTAAATGAATTTGAAAAGATTACAGACTTGAAAGATATGTTAAATAAATCAGTAGAAAAATTTGCTGATAGACCAGCATATATTTTTAAAACAGAAAAATCAGGAGAATTCAGAACAACTACATATAAAGAATTAAAAGAACAAGTTTATGCTTTAGGAACCAGTTTAATAAATATGGGGCTTGAAGGGAAAAGAATAGCTGTAATTGCAGAAAATAGATATGAATGGAATGTTGCATATTTAGCAATAACTTGTGGTACAGGAGTGGTTGTCCCACTAGATAAAGCATTACCAGCAAATGAAATAGAGAGCTTAATTATACGTTCAGGGGTAGAAGCTATATTCTTTTCAAAAGCATATAACGATATAATGAAAGATATAAGAGCAAGAGGAACAACCGATTTAAGATATTATATTTCAATGGATTTAGATGAAAAGGAAGATGCAATATTATCTCAAAAACAATTAATAGAAAAAGGAAAGAAATTAATAGAAGAAGGAAATAACAAATTTTTAGATGCAAAGATTGATGCGGAAAAAATGGGAATAATGTTATTTACTTCTGGAACGACATCAAAATCAAAAGCTGTTATGTTATCACAAAGAAATATATGTGCAAATATCATGGATATTGCAGCTATAATAAAATTAACAGAAGATGATGTACTACTTTCTTTCTTACCATTACATCATACATTTGAATGTACAGTAGGATTTTTATATCCAATTTATAAAGGAAGTACAATAGCATTTTGTGGTGGAATTAGACACATTGCAGATGATATTAAAGACTACAAAGTAACCGCAATGATATCTGTACCAGCACTATATGAAGCAATGTATAAAAAAGTAATGAAAGCCATAGAGAAAAAAGGAAAACTAGAAATGGTTGAAAAAGGAATAAAAATTAGCAATATCCTTATGAAATTTGGCGTTGATATGAGAAGAAAAATATTTAGCGAAATACATGAAAATTTTGGAGGAAGATTAAGACTATTTGTAAATGGTGCAGCAGCATTAGATAAAGAAGTTGAAAAAGGATTCAATGATTTAGGAATAAGAACAGTCCAAGGTTATGGATTAACAGAAACATCACCAGTAGTTTCAGCAGGAAATGATTTTTATAGAAGAATTGGATCAATAGGAAAAGTATTACCAAGTTTAAAAGTAAAAATAGTAAACAAAGACAAAGATGGAGTAGGAGAAATTGCAGTAAAAGGACCTTCTGTAATGCTAGGATATTATAATAACGAAGAAGCAACAAAAGAAGTTCTAAAAGATGGATGGTTCTATACAGGAGATTTAGGATATTTTGACAAAGATGATTTCTTATACATAGCAGGAAGAAGTAAAAACGTAATAGTATTAAAAAATGGTAAAAATATATTCCCAGAGGAAATGGAAGTTTTGGTAAATAGAATAGATGGAGTAAAAGAATCTATGATTTACGGAAAACCAGACAAAGATGATGATGTTAAAATATGTGTAAAAATAGTTTATGATAAAGAAATTATGAAAGAAACATACCATTTAGAAGATGAAGAGCAAATAAAAGATATGCTATGGCAAAAAGTAAAAGAGATAAATAAAACAATGCCAACATATAAATACATAAAAGAAATAATTGTAACAGACGAAGAATTAATTAAAACAACAACACAAAAAGTAAAAAGACATGAAGAATTGAAAAAAATCTTTGGAGAATAATAAGTGTAATTAATTAAAAAATCAATATATAAAATGTAAATTTTGTATATTGATTTTTTAATTTAAAAGTTTTTTAATATACTAAAAAGCTTACGGAAGTAGCAGATACAGGCTTTGCTAATAAGGCTCTAAGAAAAGAATGTAAAAAAATAAAAAAAGTTGTAAAAAACACTTGACTTATGTCATATTTTTGTAATAGAATTGTAATCAAATAGATAAATAAAATTTATTAAATCCTATTGTGATTTTCCCTAAATAATTGTATAATATTATTAGCGAAAAAATCATGTAACAGAGGATAAAGGAGGGCAGGTTTACATGTCACTATTTTACAAACCAGGCATAGTAAACGTAAGAATGGTAATTACGGAAGAAAAGATTTTATCAAATATAGATAAGGTCCAAAAAATAATAAATCCAAACAGTAAAAAACAAATTGTTCAATTGGATGAAGATACATATTTTAAAGATTTAATAGAATCAATAAAAATGTACTTAATTGAATATCCAAAAAAGAAAAATTTCCCAAAGAGTGTTTATAAAGCAGCATACGGATTAGTTGAATATGCTACAAATCAATTTGAAGAAAATACAAAAAAAATAGAGGATTTAATAAGACAAAGAGAAAAAAATATAGGCTTAGCAGCAGAGCTTAAAAATGTTTTAGCTGTTGTTGAAAACAAAGAGAAAAACTGGAAAGAAAGAATAAATGATGTTTCAGATGATTTCCCAGAAGATATTATAGATACATTATCTTTAATAGGAAGATGCAGAACAAAAAAATCTGAAAATTATCAAGATGCTATAAAACTTATAAACGCTAGAATAGCAAATCTAGAATCTAATTTACATATAGAAATAGATATGGAAAGAATAGAAGATAGATCAAAGGCATTGAGTTATATAGGAATAGAAATAGCAGAAGCGTTAAAAGGATTACCAACACCAGTTGATGATGTAGTAGAAGAACCACAACAAGTAACAGTAGATACAGATAATTATATAGCAGAAACAAGAGTTGAAGTAAAACCATCACTTTGGGAAAGAATAAAACAAAGCAAAATTGCCAGAGCGTTTACATTCTTGTTTAGAATAAGAATAAAAATAGATATGTCAAATGCTTTACCAGAAGGTAGAGGAGATAATAATTAAAATAAAGAGCACATTGCTACTAATCCTACGCAATGTGCTTTTGTTTATAGGAGTTTAAAATGAAAAAAGAAAAGAACTATGTAGATTTTGGCGAGTGGATGCAAAAATTAAGAACAGAAAAAAATCTTACAGAAGCAGAAGTAGTGGAAAAATTAGGAATTTCAGATATTACTGAAAAAACGGTAAAGAGGTGGGAAAGAGACTTAGAGTTCCCAGACTTAAATACAATTTATAAAATTTCAGAGTTATACTTTGTACCAAGTGAGGAACTTATAAAATCTAAGGAAGATACTTTAAAATCTGGTGTAAATGGAATTAACAAGCGTTTTATAAGATGGCTAAGTATGCTTCTTGGCATATCTATGTATGGAACTATTATACTTTGTAGAATAATAGTATACATAGCTTTAATTGCTACTCTAATATGGTTTTTAGGAGTAGGAAAAGAATTTGTAAATTAAACATATTTATATACAGTTACAATTAAATTACCAGCTTTACTAGTTGATTTTAAACAATTAATTTCAAATCGACCTTTTCCCCTAATTGTGACTATATCTCCATAGCTTAATGTTTTAGAAGATTTTGTGCATGTTTCAAAATTTACCAAGACTCTTTCATTTAGAATTATTTCTAATGCTTTATTTCGGGAGGTATGAGCTAAACTTGACACAATAGAGTCTAGTCTTAAAGATGGCACAATAATTGTAACTTCTTCTTTATTTATTTCAGGGACATTTATATTTCTTATTGATTCTACTAAAATTTCAGACTTTTTAAATCTAGTTAAGGAAGCAAGTAAATTTGTAAGCGAATTTGCAATATCATTACAAACTAAAATATTTGCACCATTATCTCTGACTAATATATCTCCAACTTTTTCACGCTGTATACCTAATTTCATTATTCCACCAAGATAATTTCTATGAGAATAAGTATTATGGAGTTCTTTTGGAAGCATGATATTTACATTTTTAATTATGGCATCTATTTTATTCAAAACAAAGTCTGAATCAAATTTTTGTGGGTAAAAAATTAAACATGTTCTTTCTGCATTATCAAAACCGCCATAAAAAATATAATTTGTAGTTTTTATAGAAGATAATAATTTTTTAGCTATAGCTTGTTGCCTTAAATCTAGAAAATTAGTATAAGTTATTTTATTTCGTGTTTCACAAAATTTTATTTTATCTAAAATTTTTGAGATTAGAATTCTATCCTCTGAATTTTTGTATTTTTGCAAAAGTTCAAATTTATTCATTATTATGCCTCCTAAATTATTAATTATATTGTAACTTGGACTAATAGGATAAGTCAAGACAAAATCTTGGATAAAACATTTTATAAATATTTAAATAAATGTGTAAATTTTCGTCAAAAAAAGATTGAAAATACAGAGTATATATGATATTATAATTAAATAAAAAATATAGGAGAATTCTATGGAAAAAGAAGGAAAAAAAGGGTTAAAAATTAATAAAATAAAATTTGTAAGAAATATAATAATATCTCTTATAGCATTAGGAATTGTTGCAGTAATATTTGTTGTAGCACCTAATTATACTATGGAAGAGGATGATGGAAGAACTCATTTAATAATTAATAATAATAATTTAACTACATCAGATAGATTATCAAATGATGTTATTATAGAAAATGGAGTAATATATTTATCTGAACAAGATATTTCTAGATTTTTTGATAATTATTTATATTATGAGAGCAAATATAATCAATATATAACTACTTCTAATACAAAAGTTGCTACAATAGAAGTTGGCACAAATAAAATGGAAGTTAATGGAATAAGTACACCAATTTCTGGAACAATAATAGAAAGAGATGGCGTAGATGGAAATAAAATAGTGTATTTGCCATTTTCTGAAATGAAAGATATTTATAATGTAGAAATACAAAATATTGAAGAAACTAATACTATATTAATAGATTCATTAGATAGAGAACAAATAACAGCAGAAGCAACAAAGGATTTTAGTGTTAAACTAAAGACTAAATTCTTTTCTAGAACAATAGATAAAGTAAAAAAAGGTGAACAAGTAGTTGTAATTTCTAAGACCGATAATGGCTGGGCAAAAATTAGGACAGCAAAAGGTAAAATAGGATATGTTAAATTAGATAAACTACAAAACGAAAAAAAAGTTAGAGAAAATATGGAGCAAGAAAAGCAAATAGAAAATGAAAAAATAAGTATAGTATTTGACTATTATTCTGAAAGTAGAGTGGCTCCAAATAGAAATGGAACAACAATTCCAGGGGTAAACGTTGTTTCTCCATCATTTTTTGTACTAAAAGAATTAGGAAAAGGGGAAATAATTGATAAAGTTGGAACAAATGGGCAAAATTATATAGAATGGGCAAAAGAAAATAACTATAAAGTATGGGCGATGTTTGCGAATGATTCTATGATAGAAACAACAAGCGAAATTTTGAATGATTACAAAATAAGAAAACAAACAATAGAAAATATTGTAGATTTAGCTGTAAAATATGGAATAGATGGTATAAACTTAGATTTTGAAAACATATATAAAGAAGATAAAGATTTGTTTACTAGATTCGTAATTGAATTATACCCAAGACTTAAAGATTTAGGAATGTCATTAACGGTAGATGTAACAGCCCCAGATGGAGGCGATAATTGGTCATTATGTTATGATAGAGATGCCCTAGCAGATAATTGTGATTATCTAGTATATATGGGATATGACCAAAATAATGCAAGTAGTTCAAAAGCAGGACCAGTTGCAGGATATAATTGGGTAAGAACAAATGTAAATAAATTCTTAGGGCAAGAAGATGTAAGTAATGAAAAATTAATATTAGCAATACCATTTTATACAAGAATATGGACAGAAAACGAAGCAGGAGAACTTATAGACTCAGATATTGTTAATATGAAAAATGTAGATTCTGTAATTAGAGGAAGAGCAGAAAAACAATGGGATGAAGTCACAAGACAGAATTACGTAGAATACAAACAAGGAAAGAATACTTATAAAATGTGGATTGAAGATACAGCATCAATAAAAGAAAAACTATTACTAGCAAACGAAAAAGAATTAGCCGGAGTTGCATTCTGGGCAAAAGATAGAGAATCAGAAGATGTATGGGATTTAGTTAATGAAGTTATATTTAATAATAATAAATAGAAAGGGAAAGTGAAGAAAATGCACGAATACAGAACTAACACATGTTCAGAAATAAGATTAGAACATGTAGGACAAAAAGTAAAATTAGCAGGTTGGGTAGAAGTTGTTAGAGATTTAGGAGGAGTAGTGTTTATTGATTTAAGAGATCAATATGGAATAACACAAGTTGTAATTTCTGGTAATGAAGAATTAGTAGAAATGGCAAGCAGAATACCTAATGAATCAACAATTAGTGTACTTGGAACTGTACGCAAAAGAGATGAAGATACTATTAATAAAAATATAGAAACAGGAGAAGTTGAACTTTTTGCAGAGGAAATAACAATACTTGGCAAAAGATTAAAAAATTTACCATTTGAAATTAATTCAGATAAAGAAGTAAGAGAAGATTTAAGATTACAATATAGATTTTTAGATTTAAGAAATAAAAGATTAAAAGATAATCTTATATTAAGAGCAAAAGTATTACAATTTATAAGAAATCAAATGATTGAAAGAGGATTTTTAGAAGTACAAACACCAATACTTACAAGTTCTTCACCAGAAGGAGCAAGAGATTATCTAGTACCAAGTAGAGTTCACCCTGGTAAATTTTATGCTTTGCCACAAGCACCACAACAATTCAAACAATTATTAATGATGTCTGGAATAGATAAATACTTCCAAATAGCACCTTGTTTTAGAGATGAAGATGCAAGAGCAGATAGAGCACCAGGAGAATTTTATCAATTAGATATGGAAATGGCTTTTGCAACGCAAGAAGATGTGTTCAAAGTAATAGAAGAAGTTATGTATAATGTATTTACAGAATTTTCAAGCATAAAAGTAGGAGACCATCCATTCCCAAGAATACCATATAGAGAAGCAATGCTTAAATATGGCTCAGATAAGCCAGATTTAAGAAATCCACTTATAATTCAAGATGTAACAAACATTTTTGAAAATTTAGATTTTAAAGCATTTGCAGGAAAGACTGTTAGAGTTATTGTAGTTCCAAATGGAGCTGAAAATCCAAGAAGCTTTTTTGAAGGAATGACAGATTTTGCAATACAAGAGTGTAAAGCAAAAGGATTAGCATGGCTTAAAGTAAATGAAGACAGAACAATGCAAGGCCCAATTGCAAAATTTATAAATGAAGAAGCAACAGAAAAAATGCTTGCACAAATAAATGCAAAATCAGGAGATGCTATCTTCTTTATAGCGGAAGTTCCAGGAATTGTAGAAAAATTAGCAGGTCAAATAAGAACAGAATTAGGTATAAGACTAGACTTGTTAGAAAAAGATATATACAGATTCTGTTGGATTGTAGATTTTCCAATGTATGAATTATCTGATGAAGGAAAAATAGAATTTTGTCATAATCCATTCTCAATGCCACAAGGAGGATTAGAAGCTCTAAATTCAAAAAATCCATTAGATATATTAGCATATCAATATGATATAGTATGTAATGGAATAGAATTATCATCAGGTGCAGTTAGAAACCATGTTCCTGAAATAATGGTAAAAGCTTTTGAAATAGCAGGCTACGATAAAAAAGTAATAGAAGAAAAATTCCCAGCATTATTTAATGCATTTCATTACGGAGCACCTCCACATGCAGGTATAGCACCAGGACTAGATAGAATATTAATGATGCTAAGAGATGAACAAAATATAAGAGAAGTCATTGCATTCCCAATGAACAGTAAGGCAGAAGACCTACTAATGGGTGCACCTGGAAGAGTGACAGATGAACAATTAAAAGATGTTCATATAAAAATTGTAGAAGAATAAAAAATAGGAATATTTATAGTACCAACCTCATATAATTACTAAAAATAAGGAGGTGGTACTATAAATATTTGTTGTATAAAAGGGCTAAATTATATAGATGAAATAATAAGTAAGAAGAAACAAAAATTACCATATGCTTTCAAATGGCTTATATATATTATAAAAAGAACTTTTAAAATATTTACTATAAAAAAAGTAAATGACATGGACATTGTTATAATTCCATGTTTTGAAAATAATAAAAAAATGATAAAATGGATAAGATATTTAAACAAAATATTATATGACAATAATTATGATTCTGTTGTTATTTCAAATACGCTAAAACAAATTGAAGGAATAAATGAATGTATAAGCAAGGAAAATATAAATATATTAAATGGTACCATATTAAAAGAAAATTTGTTAGTAAAAATAACAGAATATATTGCCAACAAAATAAATGAAAACATTAATAATTTAGAAGTAACCTTGCTTATAAATGATAATAAAAAAAGCTACATAGAAGGTATTATTAATTTGGCCGAAAGAGTAAAAAATATAAAAATAGTAACTAATAACGAACAAGAATTTAAATTTTTAGAACAAAGACTTCAAGAATTATATGGAATATTAATAAGAATAACAAATAATAAAAGAAAAGGATTAGTAAACTCAGGAATAATTATTAATATGGATTTTCCAGAAGAATTAGTTAATAAATATACAATTAATCCAGATGCTATATTTGTAAATTTAAGTTATCCAGTAAAAATAAATTCAAAAAAATTTAAAGGAATTAATGCTAATGATATAAAAATTAATATGAAAATAAATTTTAATCTAGAATTTGCAAAAAACAACATATTTAATGACTTTGAGCCAAAAGAACTATATGAAGCATCTATATGTAATATGACTTATGATAAGATACAAAATAAAATTAAAGAAGATAATGTGTATGTTAATGCTTTAATTGGTAATAATGGAATTATAAATGAAAAAGAATTTGAAGAAAAATGTAAATTTTGTGTAAAA
>CAMMLS010000030.1 GCA_946497775.1 uncultured Clostridium sp. | reverse complement strand
CACATCGCGGGGTGGAGCAGTTGGCAGCTCGTTGGGCTCATAATCCGAGTTAAGCGAGTTTAGACTAAATTCTCATAACCGTTGATATGACACTAAAACATTGAAAATTATATATTTTGCTAGTTCTTTTAAAAAAACTTTTAAGATTAATAAAGATTAATAAAATTTATTAAAATTTATTTCATAAAGGGACATTAAAGGGACACAAAAAAGCACAATATTTAATTAAACATCGCGGGGTGGAGCAGTTGGCAGCTCGTTGGGCTCATAACCCAAAGGTCGGTAGTTCGAGTCTACCCCCCGCAACCATTTCGGAAGTTTTTGCTTTAAGGGATGTCCCTAAAAATCCCTCAAAACAATTTATATATAAGGCTTTTACTAGAAATAGTAGAAGTCTTTTTATTTTATTCAAAATTTTTAGGAGTTGATATTTATGATACAATTTATAATTGGTTTAATTGTAGGGGCTAATGTTAGCCTCTTTTTATATGCCTGTATTATTGCAGGAGCAAAGTCAGATAAGGAGGTGATTTATATTGAAGATACGCAAAATTATAGCAAAAAGCAATGAAGAAATTGCAATACTTGTAAAAAAAGGACATGAATTAATTTCAATTACCATTGATTCCAAAGGTAATATTGAGGTAAATGGTTTTGGTGATGATATGGTATTATTAGAAGAAATTGCTAATTTGCAATTAAAAAATCAACAAATGGAAAATAACCTTATAGATACCATTATGAGAATTGAAAACATAGATGAAAAAACTTTTATGAAGGATGAGGAGGAATAATTTTGAAAGAAAAAAGGTATTATTGGTTAAAATTATATGATTCTTTTTTTGATAACAAAACAAGTAAATTCCTTCGTAAATTACCTGATGGAGATAAGATACTATTAGTTTATTTAAAATTACAATTAAAACTTCTTAAAAGTGAAGGAATTTTTGTATATGAACATTTATGCGATAGTATGGCCGAAGAAATTGCTTTAACGCTCGATGAAGATGTAAATATTATTAAATTATTATTAACAGCTTTGGAAAAAACAAAATCTATCGAATTTTTTGATGAAAATACACTTATGCTATCAGAAATGCAAGACTTAATAGGTAGTGAAGGATCAAGTGCTGCAAGAGTTAGAAAACATAGAGAAAAATATAAAATGTTACAATGTAACAGTGAAGTAACAAATAGTAACGAGCCTGTAACAAATCTGTTACGGAGAGATAGATATAGATAATAAGATGATGAATAATATATTTAATTTAATAATAAGTAAAAGCGACAAAATACCTCAAAACTTGTATGAAATAGTAGATAAATTAGAATTTAATTATACTGAAGAAATATTTAATACTCTAAAAGATGATAAAAAAGAAATGCTAAAGGTTATCTTATATACCCTATATGAATTAGAAATAGAAAATTTCCAAAACATATTAGCAAGAGTAAAAAGAGAAGATTTAATAAATTTATATAATCTTTGTAAAAGTTATGATATAGATAATTTTTTATCATACTACAAAAAAACTATTATTAATAAATATACTGACAATAGCACCTAAAAAGGAGATGTTTATATGTTAGATAGTTATATGAATAATATTGAAAATATTGTATCTTCCACCCTATTTATAGGTTTTAAAATTACTTTGATAATATTAGTATCTTTACTGATAATATCTCTAATTTTACTAGCAATAGGGTGTTTGATAAAATCACAAAAGATGAAATCAAAATTCTTAATAGCTGTTCCTAGTTTATTGATAGGAATAATTTTTTTCTTATCAATTCCACCTACCTTTATATATTTTAAGAATTTGATTTAAGTGTATAGTAACTCTCCTTAAAATTTGCCCAAATAATTTATAAGGAGATGATATTTAGTGAATTTTAAAAATCGAAAAAAGCATTTAGTTCCTAAAATAAAAGCAATTGGAACTATGATTACATTGTTTGCTATAAAAGCTAATATGTGCTTTGCGACAGAAGGTGGTACAACTATTGGAACTGCAGAGGTAGAAACAGCAACTGAAAATATAAAAAGAGTAATTACAAGTATAGCAATGCCTCTTGGTGGAGTACTTATATTTGCTAGTGTAGTTATAGCAGCAATAAAAATGATAGCAAACTCAAATAACCCTCAAAAAAGAGCTGAAAGTATTGGTAGTTTAGCCTGGATATGTGGTGGAGGTGTTATATTAGGAGCATCTTTAATAATTGCCGGTATAATCATAAATATTGCAACAAATAATTCTGGAAATTTACTTGGTGGATAGGTGATTATTTATGAGAGTATTTAAAGTTCCTTTTGATATAAAAAGGGAAGAAAAAATTTTTGGTGGTTATTTAAGTTTAAGACAAGTTGTTTATTTAATGCTCGGTGCATCTAGCCTATCTCTTTTTGCTACACCATTACCAATAGCATTAAAAATATTACTTATCTTTTTTATTATAAGTTTCTTTTTATTGTGTACTTTTTTGAAAATTGGTGAGCAGAACTTTGATAAGTTCTTTTTTTATTTCATTAAATATCTCTTTCGCAAGAAATATTTTGTATATAAGAGGTGTTTAAAATGGTAATAATGATTATATTTTTAGTTTTAACTGTTCTATTTATCATAGGTACAGTTATTTATTTAAACAATAAAAAGAAAAATGTAAATGCACCAAAGCATAGTGCAGAAACAAAAGATAAAGATAAAAGTAATAAAAAAGGAAAAAAACAATTAACAGATATTTTGCAGATAAAAATTAAAGATAATATTATTTGTTTAGGTAATAGATATTCAAATGTAATTAAATTAGGAAATATTGATTATAATATGCTTTCAAATTCTGAACAAGATTCCATTGAAAATGTACTTATTCAAACAGCACTAGCAATAGATTATCCTATTCAATTTTTTTCTACAACAGAATTTATTGATACAAGCAAGGTTATATCTTTAATTAAACAAAATAAAACAAACAACACAAAAATTAGAGAATATAAAGAATATCTTATTGACTATCTACAAAATCTTATGGAAAACAGGACTATTTCTGTTGTAAAGAATTATGCAATTATCAGTTATGATGGTACATATGAAAAAGCTATTGAAGAATTAAATAGGAAGTCATTATCTTTTACAGGAAATTTACTTAGAGCTAAAATTGTTTGTGAGATATTAAACGAAGATGACTTATATAATTTGATTTATAGAGAATTAAATAAAAATTCTGCTATAAATATTAGCAACTTAAAGGAAGGAGGTAAAAATTTATATGTTGGAAAAAAACAAAAAGCAAAAAGAAATAAACATATTTAATAATATTCCTACAATGGCAGATATTTTATTACCTGAAACATTACAGGAAAGAAAAGATTATTTAGTTTTAGGATATAACAAATATACAAGATTTTTTGCAATGACAATTTATCCGGAACAAACTTGGGTAAGTTGGCTTGATGATCTATTTCATATAGGTAATATAAATATTTCTGTAAAAATTGAGCCTTCAAGCAATGGAAATGTAATCAATCAATTAACAAAAAAATTAGTTCAAAGTCAATCTGAATATGCTACATATAGTCGACAGGGAAATATCTTACATCTTCCAGAATTAGAAAAACAAATTGGAGATTTAGAAGATTTACGAATGCTTATACAAACTAATCAAGATAAACTCTTTTTTGCTACAATATTCATATCAGTAAATGCTGAAACTTTAGAAGATTTAAATGAAAAGACAAAGATATTAGAAAGTGAATTAAACAAAAAAACGGCTATGATAAGAACATTAACTTTTAGGCAAGTTGAAGGATTAAAAACAATATTACCTACTGGAGAAGTTCCTATTCCTAATTACGAAAGAAATATGGTCGCAGGTCGGCATTGCTACACTTATTCCTATATCAAATCCTAATCTTTCACATGATAGAGGTATTTTTATTGGAAGAAATATGTATACAAATGCACCCGTATATGTAGATACATTTATTGGTCCTCCCACTCTCCCCAACCCTCATGTATTTATATGTGGTACTTCTGGTGGTGGAAAGAGTGTCGCTCTAAAAACATTAACTGCAAGAAACATTGCAACAACAGGTTGCGGTGCTTTTTTTATTGATGTTGAAGGAGAATATACCAACCTTACTCGAATGCTTGGAGGAAAAGTTATAAAAATTGAACAAGGAAAGTCAGCAGGAGTAAATCCTTTTGAAATAGAACCTGATAAAAAAGGAAATAAGCAATTTATAAATATTTTAGATAAAGTTGCAGAGATAAGAGCATTACTTGGAACTATTTGTAGGAATTATGGAAGGACATTAACAGGAACTGAAAACACAGAAATTGAGGTAATTGTAAATCAATTATATGCAGAAAAAGGCATTACAAGTGATGTAAATTCACTTTTTGAAAAAAAAGGTGGAAAACTAGACAATGGAAAATATGCTATAGGAAGGATACCTAAAAAAATGCCAACTCTTACAGATTTTCAAAAAAAATTGAAAGAAAGAGGTAATTGTGAAGAACTATCAAATATATTAGTTCCTTTTTTGAAAGGCAATTCATTACGGTATGTTTGATTGTGAAAGTAAAATTCTATCAAGTGAAGATATAATTTGTTTTGATATGTCAGAAGTAAAAGATGAATTTACCAAGTTATATTCTAGTTTTGTAATATTAACATGGGTTTGGCAAAAATATGTACTAAAAAATAGAGAAAAAAAGAAAATAATTGTATGTGATGAAGCATGGTTATTTTTAAAATATCAGGAATCAGCTGAATTTTTAGTGAATGTGGCTCGTAGAGGCCGTAAATATAATGTTCCTTTATTTATTCGGAAGTCAATTTATTGATGAATTTTTACGGCTGTGATGAACGGAAGAACAATCATTAATATATGTTCAACAAGATATATCTTTAAGCAAAGTCCTGGTAGTGTGGATGCAGTAGTAGAATTTTTTAATTTATCTGAAGGTACAAAAAATTTCTTAACTGCTGCTAGTCCTGGTCAATGCATTATAAGTCTAAATAATAGTGTTACTGCAATCAAATTTGTAATAACACCTTATGAAGAACAATTTGTATTTACCTAAAATATAGTGTTTCCTACTGCCCTATTATTTAAAGTAGGAGGCAATAATTTGAAAAAAGTAATAAAAAGTTTTGTAATAGTAATTACTCTAATCTTTTTATTATCTCCGTTTTGTTTTGCAGAAGATATGGATTTCAAAGAACAAGTAAAGCAAGAAGATCGGTAGCCTTTTTGAAAAGATAATTGCAGAATGTATACGGTGGTATTGCACAAACAGTTTTTGATTTCACAACTGGAGAAGATGCAAATGTGGGATTTAAAGACTATGATGAACTGATTTTCAATAACAAACAAAATAGTGATAATTTATCCCCTTTTACTAGTGAATTGTGGAATAAAACAATGAATTGGTACAAAGTTTTTGCAATAATTTCTGGAACTTTAATTTTAATTGCTGTTTTTATTCTGTCATATAAAATTATGAATGCTGGTACTAATACAGCAAAGAAAAATGAAGCTAAAGAAAGTTTAATGAGACTATGTTTTGGTGGAGTTGCAATAGCTCTTGCTCCATTATTTATAAAATTTTTGCTATATATAAATAATAGTTTAGTATATTTACTTGTAACTGCTGCAAATACTGGCACATTAGACGCATCTCTTGGTGATAGTATGCTCACAAGTATAAAAACAGGAAATGCTATAACAACTGCATTAGTAATAGCAATGTTTATATATTTGTTTGTTAAGTTAAATATAAAGTTTATTGTAAGACAATTTACAATTATTATATTTACAATTTTCACACCAATAGCAGCAGCTTTATGGATAATAAATAAAAATGTTACAGCAGCTGCGGTATGGGGTGGGCAAATTATAATGAATATATTTATGCAATTTATATACTGCTTTTTATTCCTTATCTACCTTGCATTTCTTCCAAGTGGTGGAGGATGGGCAGTTTCTTTAATTTGGGCAATGATGATATTACCTTTAGCAGATGCTTTACAAAATTGCTTACAAAATTTAACTTCAAGAATTGCAGGTGTTGATAATGAACAAATGACAAATCGTGTAATAGGTATGGGAGCAATGGCTGGTTTTGGTTTAGCAGCTATAAAAGAACAATTTAAAACACCTTCAACAGAAAATAATAATGGCAACACAAATGGCAACAATTCTGGTAGTGGTTTACAAGGTCTTGTATCAAGAGCAAAAGCAATAGTAAATCCTACTATGAATTTGAGTGCAGAAAAAGATTACAATGGTAATGTAAATCCTATTAGAGATGTCATTTCAAAAGAAAAAAATACAGTTAGTATTCCTAAGTCAAACGGAGAAAGTAAAAATAATTTAAGCAATGGAAATAAAATCAGTCCTAAATCTGTCGCTACAAATATCGTTAAAGGTGGTGCTAAGGCAACAACTGCATATCTTGGTATTGGTGCAAAAATGGCTGAAGGAAATTTTGATAGTTATAGTCATAGAAATAATATAAAAAGAAAAAATAATTTTCAAAACACAGAATATGTTAATAAATTAGCAAATGACAAGGCAGAAAACCAAAAATATGGTGGTGATAGTAATGAGCATAAAGAACAAAGTTAAAAATAAAGCGAAAAATAAAATAAAAAAAGTCGCTTTTAAAGTTATTAAGCCTTTTCTACCTTTTATACTTATTATTGGTCTTTTGTTTTTTGCAATTTGTACGATTATAGATGCAATCTTTGTACAAGAAGTTCAAACAGATAGTTCTGACCTACCACCAGAGCAAGCAGAAATTAGAAATTTATGTATAGAGAAATCAGAATATTTAAACACTTGCCATAATTATATTGGAACTGAATCCACAAATAACTTACTAGATGTGGATAACAGAGAAAATGATAAGTTAATAGAATGGTCTCATCTTTACGCAATAATGGCATTTCATAATATGACAGATAATAAGGATATTAACAAAGATTTGTTAACTCAAGTAGCAAGTAATTTTGAAAGTACTTTTAAATATGAAAAAGATACTGTAATAATAGAAACTACTACTAAAGACAAGGATGGAAAAGAAACTACTACTAAAAGAGAAGAAACACATTATATACTTGTAGAAAGTGATTCAATATTACGGACATTATAAATATAATTACGAATCCAAAACAATAGAAAATGGAGATACTAAAACAACAGGAAAAGTATTTACAAATGAAGAATTAATTGGGGAAAAATACGAAAGATTAAGAACATACTTAAAGAATAAATTAAGGATAAGAGAAGATGACCTTGATACTGATATTCAAGTAATTATTCAAGCAGCTAATGGTTATTATGAAGGTGAAGAAAGTACAGCTTGGCTACAAGGAAATTCATCTAATTCAATTATCATTAGTGATGGCTCAGGTCTAGTTCCAACTGGTATGTTTACATGGCCAATACCCGGATATACAAATATCACCTCTCATTTTGGTATGAGAACACATCCTATAACTCGGTGTATACAAATTGCATAGTGGTACAGATGTTGGTGCGCCAGTAGGTGCTAATTTTGTAGCTATGGCAGATGGAACAGTAATAAAAGCTGTTTATAATAATGCTTATGGAAATATGGTAATGATAGATCACCGGCAATGGTATTGTTACTTTATATGCACATGGCTCTGAAATACTCGTCAAGACGAATCAAGTTGTAAAACAAGGAGAGCCAATTCTTAAAGTTGGAAGTACTGGATATTCGACAGGACCTCATGCACATTTTGAAGTTCGTATCAATGGAAATTTTGCAAATCCTGAAGACTATTTTGAATAAAGGAGGAAACTAAAAAAATGGTATTAATTTTTACAGATAATGAGCAATTAGATAGAGATTTAAGTAAAAAAATAGATGATAGTAGAATAGTATATTATCCAGACTATGTATTGGAAGAAAAAGATGCAACTACTCTAATTGCAACAATTCAACCTAATAAATATAATTTCAAAGACTTTATGTTTAAAGTCCGAGAAAAAAATATCCAAGTTATTCTTATTTTGGAAAATGAAAAAGTAAAGGAATTAAAAGATGCACTTATGCTTGGTATTTATGACATAATTTTTGATCCTTTTGACTTGGAGGATGTTTGTAATAAAATTACAAATCCTAATCCATTTTCCAAAGTTTCAAAATATATAAAAGAGATGATAAGACTAGAAAATATCTAAGTCTTTTTATTTTGGAAAGGAGGATTTATTTTAAATTTAAAAGAAAGGAGGAAATTTTTTTGAAAGACAAGACAAAAAAAATTATAAAGATTTCACTTATTATTCTATTATGTCTAATTGTATTGTTTGCAGGTATATTTTGTGCATATAAATACATACAACATAAGCATATACAAGACAATATAAATTATGTCTATAACATATATAATAATGACAATAGACAAGATATTGTTACAGAATATACAACTGAAAACTATCAAAAAATAGCAGGAACTCCTGTCGAATCAGAATCAGATAGTACAAAAACACTTAATGCTATTGCAACATTAGAAATACCATCTATTAATTTTAAAGATATTGTAATAGAAGGGACAACTCAGGAATCATTAGCACAAGGAATTGGTCTTTTCGAACATAGCAATATTTTGCAAGGTAATGTTTGTTTAGCAGGACATAACACTTCTAGATTTTTAGCTAATTTGAAAAATGTCAAAGAAGGAGATATCATAAAATATTCTTCTTGTCTTGGAAATAAAGAATATACAATAACAACAATTAAACAAATAGAAGAAACAGATTGGTCTATGTTGGAAAAAACAGAAGATAATAGAATAACAATTATAACTTGTGTAAGAAATCAACCAACTCAAAGGCTTTGTGTTCAAGCGTTAGAGGTACTTTAAAAATTTTTTCTCTTCAACATTCCTTTTTGTACAAAAAAATGTTACCCTAAAAAAGAGGTGATGTTTTATGAAGAAAAAAATGTTTATAATTATTGGATTATTAGTTTTAGTAATAAGTGTATTATTATTAATAAGCTATATTGGAAATAAGAAAAAAATTTCTAATATAGAAACACTTAATGATGCAATGGAACAAAACAATATAAAGGAAACTAATACTATTGCTGAAATTAAGCCTGAAGAAAATGACATCCCATATAATCAGGTGGAAAATGTTATTCAAGAAAACACAATAGATGAAAAAACAGAAACATTGAGAAACAATATGGAAGCTAAAGAAAACACAGAAAAAAACAACCAAAATAAAAATGATAAGATACAATCTGAAAAAGGAAAAACAGAAGAAAATAAAAGTACAGATACAAAAGAAAATACCAGTTACACAACACCTACAACAAATGGAAACAGTAATGAAAGTAAACCTACAACCCCACCAGCAAGTAATCCACCAACTACTTCTACAAATACTGATAGTAAAAAACCTACACAAACTATAGATAGAATAACACAAGAAGAATATGATGATGAGATAGAAAGTTATCTAAACGATATTATGAAGATAAAACCAAATCTCAAATATGTCTACGAAAAAAGAGGCCAGGTTTTTTACCCATATAGAACAGAGGAGATTAAAATTGCTGTTGGCAAAGTAAGTTTTGGAACGATTTATTATTATGTAGAAAAATTTGTTGAAGGTAATCAAGAAAAATTTAAATATTACATAGACTGGGCTGGAAATTAAATATAATTATAAAAATAGGTTTTAAAGAGCCTATTTTTTTGTATTAAAATTTAAAAGGAAAGAAGGTATTGTTTATGAAAAATAAACTATTAAAAAAAGTTTTTTGTATATTCTCTTTAATCACCATGTTATGTACAACTATATTTCCAATATTTTCACAGGTACAGGCTGCAAACATTGGAGATAAAGTAGAAATAGTAGAATTAGGAGAATGTGCAAGGCATGTAAAATATAATTTTGGAAATGGTGTTTATTCTTATATTATTACTCATTATGTAGGATATTATGACAATGGTGTTTTCCGTCCTGCATATTGTCTTAATAAAGATAAACCAGGTGTAGATGATACACTATCTTATGATGTAACTATAGAAGAAGCAATGAGCAACCCAGCAGTTTATAGAGTTTTATTAAAAGGATATCCTTATGGTGGCAATTTAGGATTTGATGATCCAAAAGATGCATTCTTCGCAACAAAACAAGCAGTATATCGTGTGTTAGACGGCGGAGATGTAAATAATTATCAAGGAGCAGATGAAATTGGTAATCGAATTGTTGCTAAAATTAAAGAATTAGTTGATTATGGTAGAAATGGTACAGAAACAAGAATTGATCCTGTATTAAATATTAGTACTGTTAAAAACGCAAGTGTTGATGATAAAGATAGCACATATATTTCACAAATATTTAAAGTAGATTCTCCAATAAATTCAAAAGATATTCGTATATATATGAATGGAGAACAAGCACCTGCAGGAAGTAAATTAACAGATATGAACAATAATGAAAAAAGTGAATTCTCAAAAGGTGAACAATTTAAAGTTATTGTACCTAGAAAAAATATAACAAAAGATGTTTCAATAGATATTACAGCAACAGGAAATGTAGAAACTTTCCCTGTTTTTTATTGTAAATCTCCAAATCCTGAATGGCAAGACTATGCAACTGTATCAGATCCATTTGTATTTACAACTACAAATGCAAAAATGATATATACAGAGCCAACAGGAGAAATAGAAGTAGATAAAGTTTCTAAAAAAGACAATGAATATAGTGGACTACCAGCAGGAAGTGGACTTGAAAATACACTTATTGAAATTGAAAGAATTGATGGAGTTGAAACTTATAAAAAACAATTCTATACAAATGAGTTAGGAAAAGTTATAGCAGAATTAAAACTTGGAAAATATAGATTAACTGAAATCAAAGCTTCTGACTACTATCAAATAGGTAAAGAAGGAGCAGAATATGAATTTGAACTTACTTATGATGGACAAAAAGTAATAATTAAAATAGAAAATGATAATGTAACATTAGAAACCGAAGTTGAAAAAGATGGAGACACTCAAGGACAAGGAAATGAAGTTATAAATTATCAAATTTCAAATGTTCATAATGCATCTTCTGTAAGACTTGAAGACTTTAGAATTGAAGATAGTTTACCTAGTGAAGTTCGTTTACAAAGTATTACAACAGGAACATATAACGAAGATTTAAAATACAAAGTAACATATACAACAAATAAAGAAAATACAAAAACAATAGCAACTAATTTAAGTACAACAAAAGATAATACAATAGATTTTACAAAAGAGAAACTTGATGAAGATGAATATATAACTAAATTTGCACTTGTTTTTGACAGTGTTAAATCTAACTTTAAAAGCACAAAAGACATAACAGTTGCAGCTAAAGTAATTGAAGGACTAGAAGTAAATTCTACTTTCAAAAATTGTGTAGTAGTTGGTGGTACATATATCGGAGTTACTGTTGAAGATAAAGACTGTACACCTACAACAGTTTATGAAAACAAAGTAGAAATAAATAAAACAGCTGCTGAAGATAATCAATATACAGGAGATAAAGCTGGAGATAAACTTTCAAACATAACATTTGACATATTTAATGCTGAAACAGATGAAAAGTTTGGAACAATAAATATTCAAAATGGTTATGGAGAATTAAAATATTTACCTATTGGAAAATGGTATGCAGTTGAAACCTCAAAAAATGATTATTATATATTCCCAGAAAATAATAGATTTGATTTTGAAATTACACAAAAAGGACAAACTGTTGTATTAGATATTGAAAATGATGTTGTAAATTTAATTGTAGATGTTGAAAAGACTGGAACTGTAGAAACTGAGCCAGGAAAAGATATTACATATAATTTTGATATTCAAAATAAATCAAATGATACTGTAACTAATTTTATTTGGGGAGATATTCTTCCATCAGAAGTTAGAGCAAAAAGTATTACAACAGGTACATTTAACAAAGACAATACATATAAAGTACAATATATAACAAATAACAATTCAAATTGGAAAACAATTAAAACATGCAATACAAATGAAAGTTCTGAAATACTATTAGATAGCAATACATTAGAATTAGCTGAAAACGAATATGTAACAGAAGTTAGATTTGTATTTGAAAATCCAGTTGAAAAAGGATTCAAAAATGAAGGTACAAAAATAATAGTTACAGCAAATGACGATTTACAAAATAATCAAATAATTGAAAATCATACATATATTACTGCTGATTATTTAGATGTAAAATTAGATGATGAAGATGAGTTCCATACAATAATTAGAATACCTGAACCAGAAAAGCCAAAGACATTGCCTAGAACGGGTAAATAAATTTAGTTAGTAACTTCTTATAAATTGCCCTTCAAAATAAATTTATAGGAGGATTAAAATTATGGAAATTACAAATGTTAAAATTTATAAAGCAAAACAAAGAGGTCCAGTATTGGCCTATGCTAATGTTATTTTAGACAAACAATTTATGATTAGAGGAATTACACTTATAGAAAAAGATGGTAGAAAATTTATTTCTATGCCTTCAAGAAGAGTTTTAAATGGTGATAGAAATTTTAGAGATACTGCCCACCCACTAAATCGTAAAATTAGAAAAGATTTAACGGATGCTATATTTGAAGCATATGAAGAATTTTTAGAATCTGAAGAATAATGTGTTTGCTTCCTTATTTTTTTGCCCTTCAATACTACTAATGAAAGGACTTTTTTATGATTATAAATGAAAGAATAAATAAACAATTAAAGATTTTAAATAAACAGATAGAAAATACTTTAAATAGTAATAGTTTAACAGACCTACAAATTGAAAGTTTTTTATTGAATTTTGAAAAGGCAAGATATAATCTCTTGTCGGAGGTAAAAGAATATAATAAAAATGTTGAATTTGAATATGAAAAAATTAAAAGTGTTGATGATAATTACAAAACGGATTTAAAAGATGATGTGTTGAAAATATATGTACCTGAAACATTGCCAAGTTTCAAGAATTTAAAGACACACACTTATAAGAGAATATTGCTTAATGTTGCAGAAATAACCAAGCAATATAAAGGACTATTTTCTAATGAAGTTTTTATATATATCAAAGTATGTGATAACATACAAGGTTGGGACATTGATAATAAATATGTAAAACCAATTGCAGATGCTTTAATAATAAGTGGAGTTATACAAGATGATAATATGTCGAAAATGTTTTATTGTGCCAAAGGAGAATTTTCTGAAATTCCACACACAATTATTTATGTATTGGATGGTAAAAAAATGGAGCAATTTTTGAAAAAAGTAGAGTTCTAAAAGTAGGGTTTTGGGTAAAAAAATTTTTTGATTTTTTGCGACATCAAAAAAATTAAAAAATCTTTTAAAATCAATACTTTCATAAATTGTAATCCCTATTTGGTTTGGTGGTGGTAAGGATGTGAGAGCGAAGCTGTCGCATCACTTCCCTTCAAGTTCAACTCATAGAATTATTAAATGTTTTATTAGGAGGTGATTTTTTTTGAGCAATTTTCCAAATGGACCAGAAGAAATTTCTTTATTAGAATTTATATCAAAGTATCAATATTTGGATGTAAAAGATTCAAAATATTTTTTTAATACACAGAAATATTATAAAAAAAGAATTAGTAATTTGGTGGCTAAAAGATATTTGAAAAGAACAAAATCACATCATCTTGTATTGGATGAATTAGGGATTGAATTTGCTGGACTATTTAAATTTGAATATAACAAATTAAATCGAAATGTAAAATACTTGCCTAGACTACTATATATTAGTAAAATGGCAGCTTTTTATTACAACTGTGCTAATGTAAAATTTATACCTTCATTTTCCATGAAAAATAAAGAAGAATTTACAATTACATCAAGAAAGTTTATTGGTGTATTAGAGATAAATGGAATGGAATACCTTACATATCACCTTACAGAAGAACACAATGACAAATATTTAAGATTGCTTATATACGATTTACAAAAAGAAAAAACATATAAAAATATAATAATTTTAACTAATGATGAGAATAGAATAAAAATAAATCAATTTACATTTGGAATGAATCAGTTATTAATTGTTAAAGATACTGAAGAAAATAGAGAAAAATTAAAATACTTGCATAATATTGATTGGTATAATATTATAAAAGCAAAATATAAAAGGAATGATATATATTTATCAGAATATAGTTTTTGTGAATACACTGACTATAAAAACAGATATATTTCTACCTTTTATTTTTTTGATACTGAAAAAATAAATAGAATCAAATCTTTCTTAAAAGAAAACAAGAATAAAAATGCTGATATTTTTTGTAATTATGAAATAAAAGAAATGTTAGTTAAAGAACTTCCAAATTGCAATTATTTTGTTGTTGATTTGGAAAATTATATAGATAAAGAGAAATTTGTATATGAATAAAAAAGTATATTTTTATATATTTTTATTTTTGTTTTTTACACTAAATATCGTTATTATTACAAATGTAAAAAAATATATTGAAATTTTAAATATATGCTTTAATGAAAATATTTTCCTTAGCAACAAATTATATGCCATTATTTCATTCACAATTGCCTTTATTTCCATTTTAATTATATTAGACATATTACTTGTTATCTCAAAAGGTAAAAGTGAAAATAAAGGCATTATTTTCAAACCTGAAAATGGGACTTATGGAACTTCTGACTGGATGCCAGAAAATGAAATAAAAGAAGTTTTATCAATAGATGATGTACGGGGTATTATTTTAGGAAAATATAATGAGAATATAGTAAAAATACAACTTAACAGCTATTTGAATAAAAATATA
>CAMMLS010000029.1 GCA_946497775.1 uncultured Clostridium sp. | reverse complement strand
TTATATCTGGATATTCTTCTGTTGCAAGTTTTGATGCTGAATATACAGATGCTCCCGCTTCACTAACAATTGCATAATATACTTCATTTGGTATTTCTTTTAGTGTATCAGATATAAATATTTCGGATTCTCTTGATGCTGTTCCATTTCCTATTGCTATCATATTTACATTATATTTATTTATTAATTCTATAATTTTCTTTCTTGCTCCCACAATATCATTTTGTGGTTCTGTTGGATAAATTGTTGTTGTATCTAAAAGTTTTCCTGTGTTATCTATTACTGCTATTTTGCAACCTGTTCTATATGCCGGGTCAAAACCTATTACTGTCATTCCTTTTATTGGAGGTTGAAGTAATAATTGTTTTGCATTTTGTCCAAATACTTTTATTGCTTTTTCTTCTGCTTTTTCTGTTAAGTCTGCTCTTAATTCTCTTTCAATAGATGGCTCTATTAATCTTGCATAAGCATCTTCAATTGCTCTTTCTAATAATATTTTATACTCGCTATTATTATCTTTAATTATATCTTTTTTCATAAAATAAAGAATTTTTTCATCTGGTTTTTCTATTTTTACTTTTAAAAATTCTTCTTTTTCTCCTCTATTTATTGCCAAAATTCTATGACTTGGTATTTTTGAAATTTTTTCTGCAAAATCATAATACATTTCATATGGTGATTTTTCTTCTTTTGCTGCTTTTGAAATTATTACCGCTTCTCTAAAACACAACTTTTTTATTCTTTTTCTATAATCTGCATTATCAGATACATTTTCTGCAATTATATCAAGTGCTCCATTTATAGCATCATCAACTGTCTGTACTCCTTTTTCTTCATTTATATATTGTTTAGCAATTTCATATATATCTTTTTTTTCAATTTGCATATATATAATTGTAGCAAGTGGTTCTAATCCTTTTGCCTTAGCAATTGTTGCTCTTGTTTTTTTCTTTTGCTTGAATGGTCTATATATATCTTCTAATTCTGCAAGTGTTATTGCATTTTCTATATTTAATTTAAGTTCTTCTGTTAATTTTCCTTGCTCTTCTATTAGTCTTGTTATTTCTTCTTTTCTGGTTTCTAAATTTCTTAAATAATTTAACCTTTCTCCAAAAACTCTTAATGTTTCATCACTTAAATTTCCTGTAACTTCTTTTCTATAACGAGCAATAAATGGAATTGTGTTTCCATCATCTATTAGTTTTACAGTGTTTTGAACTTGTTTTAAATTTATATTTAGCTCACCTGCAATTGTTTCTAGTATTTTTGACATTTTATTTTTTCTCCTTTTAATCATTATTTGTTTTGAATGCTTTTCTAATTACATCACCGATTAGTAGAATCTATTGCGTATTCAGCTGTATCTCCAAAGCTATTTACAATAGTTACATTCCATGTATTTCTAATTGAACGAGATTCTTTAAATTTATCCATATATTCAATAAGTTCAGATTTATCAGTAATTTCAAGTTCATCTCCCAAATAAATTTCTGACTCTACTTTTTTATCTATAAATTGATCTATACCTCTTTGAGTTGTTATTTCTGCAATGTCGTCTTCTCCATATGTGCTTTTTGCAATTTTCTCTGCTTCTTCTTTTGTTAATTTTATTTCATTATTTGCAAATTCATAATCTCTAAAACTCATTGATATAATTCTTTTTATTTCTGGTATAAAATTAAATTCTATTTGTTTATATTCATTAAATATACCATCTTCCTTTTGACACAGCTGAGCATACCATAAACAATCTGTAATTTCATCTTTTTCTAATGTTTTTAATTCATATTCAGTAGGTATATAATATTTCTGTAATATTTCTTCTAGTGTTTTTTTAGCTTCGTCTTCTTCTAGATTCGTTTGAATTTGTGTTATATCATAATTATCTTTATAATAAATAACTTTATTGGTAAAAGAATTAATTTCTATTTCAAAATTTTCATCACTTAGTTCCCAATAAGCTTCACCATCTTTTATGTATTGAGTTGCAACTACATTATCTACTGTATATTCGCCATCTGTAAAGGCATTTAGTAAAATAGTTGCTTTTTGTTTTGCATCTTCTTGTGTATACGAATTTTCAATTTGGGATTTTGTTATTTCTCCATTTACTACTGTATAGTATTTTTTATCTTCAAATAAAAACTTGTACATAATAAAAAAAATTAAAACTATTATACCCAATATTAGTATTATTTTTAATGCATTTATATTTCCTTTTTCTTGTTTCATCTTATTCCTCCTATCGCTTATTTCCTTTATATAACAAGCGTTTTGCTGTATTTATAATATCATAAATTACTGTTTATATCAAGTTTTTTTAAATATTTTATAAAATGTATTGACAAACTTTCGTTCGTATTATAAAATAATGCAAACGAAAGTTTGGTAAATTGTAAAAAGGAGTTGTTATTATGAATTTAATTAAATCTAGAAATAATGTTATTACATATACAGTAAGTAAATCTGAAATATCTAATTGTTATATCTCTGTACAAAATGGCGAAGTTTTAGTTTCTGCCCCTTGGTATTTAACAACAAATCAAATTCAAAACATGGTAGAAGAAAAAAGACAATGGATTTTAGCAAAGCTTAAAGAATATAAAACTCCTACTAAAATTAATACAAATAACAAAAAAGGCCAAACTGTTAAAGTTTTAGGTAAAGATTATTCTTTTAAAATTATTTATAAGAACATAAAAGGACCAAATATTAATTTAGAAAACGATAAAATTAATATTACCCTTCCTAATAAATATAAAAAATCTGATTTAAATACTATTTTAAAAGTTTTAATGGAAAAAGTATATTTTACATTAGCAGAAAAAGAAATTGATTTTGCTATGGAAAAAGCAAGAGTAACACTTGGTTTTGCACCAGAAGAATTTGAGTTACAAAAAATGAATGGTGTTCTTGGCAGATGCACTGCGGATAAAAAAATAATTATTAATCCAGATATAGTAATGTTTGACAGGAAAGTAATTGAATACGTAGTATTACATGAATTCTGTCATCTAAAATATAAAAATCATTCTAAAAAATTCTATGAATTACTTGAAAAATATTTACCTGACTATGTTAAATATTCTAAATATATTAATAATTATCAATATTAATATATTTTAAAATAAAAATAAAAAGGTGCCACTAGGAAGTTAAATAACCACCGATTACACCTTTTATTTTTATTTAAGTAATTATTCCATATTTAAATATTCGTTATATGTTCCCTCTTTTACAATTACTTTATCTTGTTTTATATCTATTATTTTATTTGCTACTGTTTGAACTAATTGATGATCATGTGATGTAAATAGTATTATTCCTTTAAATTTACTCATTCCCTCATTTAGTGCAGTAATTGATTCCATATCTAAATGGTTTGTTGGTTCATCAAATATTAATAAATTTGCACCAGATAACATCATTTTAGATAATACGCATCTTACTTTTTCTCCTCCTGATAAAACATTTACCTTTTTTAGAGCTTCTTCACCAGAAAATAGCATTCTGCCTAAGAAACCTCTAACGAATGTTTCATCTGGGTCTTTTGAATAAGCTCTTAACCAGTCTACAATTGGAACATCTGAATCAAATAAGTAATTATTATCTTTTGGAAAATATGATTTAGTTATTGTAGTTCCCCAAGTTATTTCACCCTCATCTGGTTCTAATTCTCCTGCTAATATTTGAAATAATACTGTTTTAGATATTTCATTATCTGCTAAAAATGCAACTTTATCTTCTCTTGTTATTGTAAATGAAACATTATTTAATACTTTTTCTCCATCTATTGTTTTCGTTAAATTTTTAACTGTTAATACTTCTTTTCCTGGTTCTCTATCTGGTTTAAAATCTATATATGGATATTTTCTATTAGAAGGTTTTATTTCATCTAGTTCAATTTTTTCTAATGTTTTCTTTCTAGATGTTGCTTGTTTAGATTTTGAAGCATTTGCACTAAATCTAGCTATAAAATCTTGTAATTCTTTTATTTTTTCTTCCTTTTTCTTGTTTGATTCTTTCATTTGTTTTAATGCTAATTGGCTAGATTCATACCAAAAATCATAATTCCCACTATATACTTTTATTTTCCCAAAATCCACATCTGCTATATGTGTACATACTTTATTTAAGAAATATCTATCATGTGATACTACTATTACGGTATTTTCAAAATCTATTAAGAAATCTTGTAACCAGTTTATGCTTTTTATATCTAAGTCATTTGTTGGCTCATCTAGTAATAATACATCTGGATTACCAAATAGTGCTTGTGCTAATAATACTTTTACCTTTTCTTTTGCTTCTAATTCTTTCATATATTTATAGTGCTTTTCTGTATCTATTCCAAGATTATTAAGTAAAATTGCTGCATCAGATTCTGCATTCCAGCCATCTAGTTCTGCAAATCTTTCTTCTAATTTAGCAGCTTTCATCCCATCCTCTTCTGAAAAATCTGGTTTTGCATAAATTGCATCTTTTTCATTTTTTATTTTATATAATTCTTCATTTCCCATTATAACTGTATCTATTACAGTGTATTCTTCATATGCAAAGTGATCTTGTTTAAGCATAGATAATCTTTCACCTTTATCCATTGTTACTTCACCTTTGCTAGGTTCTATTTCTCCTGCTAAAATTTTAAGAAATGTTGACTTTCCTGCTCCATTTGCCCCTATTAATCCATAACAATTTCCCTTTGAAAATTTAATATTAACATCTTCAAATAAAACTCTTTTTCCATATCTAAGCGTTACTCCTATTGCATTTATCAATTTTAATACCTCCATATTTTAGTTTACAAAATATATAATAAGTGCTCCTATTATGCAAAATACAAAGCCTATCATTTTCATTCCAAGTGTTGCTTCATTTTGATCTCCAAATCCAAATACTCTTGAAGTTATAGAGCGTGCATCATATACTAAAATTACTCCTGACATTGCAATTAATGCTCCGATTAAACTAAATATTGTACCCCACATAATAACCATCTTCCCTTATTTTTTACTTCTTATTATCTTATTATGTTTTGCCCAAAATGTCAAGTATTTTTAAGGCTTTAACATATATCTTGCATTTTTTATATTTATATGATAATTTATATACAATAATATATTTTGGGAGGCTATTATGTCAAAAGATAGAAAGGTTCGTCTTTCCCCTGAAAAAAGATTTAATAGAATTATGACAGTAATTGCAATTATATTTATGCTTTTTTTATTTTTTAAATTTGGATATACCCCTGCTAAGGATATGATTATTGGTAATTCAACAGTACAACTTAATTTAAATGAATTACAAAATGTAATTGATAACCAAAAACAGCCAGTTGAAGAAAAACCAAAAGATATTACAATTTCCTTGGCAGTAGTTGGAGATATTATGTGTCATGATACGAATTATAAAGATGCTTATAATTCTACAACTAAAACTTATGATTTTTCTCATGTTTTTGCAAATGTAGCTGACGAACTAAGCAAAGCAGATTTAACTATTGGTAATCTAGAAACAACATTTGCAGGCTCTGATAGAGGTTATAGTGGTTACCCAACCTTTAATACCCCAGACGAACTTGCACAAAATTTAAAAGCTATTGGATTTGATGTTCTTTCTACTTCTAATAATCATAGCTTAGATAAAGGTTATAGTGGTTTAACACGTACCATAGAAATATTAGACCAAAACGAAATTTCCCATATTGGAACATATTCATCACAAGAAAGCAGTGAAGAAATTTTAGTAAAAGATGTTAATGGAATTAAAATTGCATTTTTAGCTTATACTTATGGCACAAACGGAATTCCTGTGCCAAGTGGAAAAGAATACTGTGTTAATTTAATTGACAAAGATAAAATTAAAGCAGATTTAGAAAAAGCAAAAAAATTAGATGTTGACTTAATTTCAGTTAATATGCATTGGGGAAATGAATATAGATTAAAATCCACAACAGAACAAGAACAGCTAGCAGACTTCTTATTTGAAAATGGTGCAGATTTAATTTTAGGAAGTCATCCTCATGTTTTAGAACCAATGGAGAGAAGAACTATAACACTTGAAGATGGTACAACAAAAGATGGATTTTTAATTTATTCACTTGGTAATTTTATTTCAGGTCAAACTAAACAATATACTAACCATTCTATAATACTTAATATAAAAATAACTAAACATGGAGATACTGGTGAAATTACAATAGACGATGTGTCTTATACACCAACATATGTAGATAATAGAGGTTCAGGTGCTGATGAAAGATTTAAAATATTAGATATAAAAAAATCGATTGCAGCATATGAGGCAGGAGATACCAGTATTTCTAAAGCATTGTATAATAAGTTAACTTCTGCATTGGATACAACTAATAAAATTTTAGCACGGTGATATTTAGAATAGTACAAAAATAAAAAAGATATTTTGAATAAATTTCAAATATCTTTTTTTATTTCTCTGCTTATTATTTATCTTTTATTAAAACATACCTTTCTTTTTTAATAAAACTGCAACTATTATAGATACTATAATTGAAAATGTTATTATCAAACCAAATGCAAATGGATTATCTGTAAATGGTAATCCAACATTCATTCCCCAAAAGCTTCCAATCATTGTTGGAATTGATAAAACAATTGTAACTGATGTTAAATACTTCATTACTGAGTTTAGATTGTTTGATATTATTGAACCATATGCATCCATTGTTCCGTTTAAAATATTACTATATACTTTGCTCATTTCTAAGGCTTGTTTATTTTCTACTATGGCATCTTCTAGTATATCTTCGTCTTCTTCATACATTTTTACTATTTTCCCTCTTAGAGTTTTTTCCATTACTGCTTCATTTGATCTTAGTGATGTTGTAAAATATACAAGACCCTTTTCTAATGTTAATAATTTTATTAATTCTTTGTTTTTCATTGATTTTTGTAGTACATTTTCTGCTATTTCTGTTTCTTTATTTATTTGCTTTAATAAATTCAAAAAATGTGATGAATTATAATATAATATTTGTAAGATAAATCTTGTTTTTTTATAAGTATATAAATTTTTAATTATTCCCGCCTCAAAACTTTCTATAACCTTACTTTTTTTTAAGCATATTGTTATAAAATAATCGTCTCTTACAACTATCATACCTAGTGGCATTGTTGTATATTCTTTGTTTTCATTGTTATATTCTACTGTTGGTACATCTATTACAAACAATACTGCATCATCTTCTTGGTCAATTCTGGCTTGCTCTTCATAGTCAAGTGGATATCTTATAAATGCTTCTTCTATTTTTACTTCCTCACATACTCTTTGTATCTCTTTTTCTGTTGGATTAACTAAATTTATCCAACAACCTTTTTGAATTGTATCTACTCTTTCTGTTTTTTGTGTTTCTAAATTTGTGTTATATATTTTTATCATAATAACCTCCCACTTTATATTTCTACTTTATTAAATTCGATATGTAATTTTTTTAATATTTCCTCTTCTCTATTACTACATGTAAATATTAATATTTGATTCTGCCTATATTTATTATATAAATAATTTATTATGTTTTCCATTCTTTCGTCATCATAATAGGCAAATGCCTCATCTAATATTATGGGGAGTCTTTCCTCAACTATTTCTGCTATTGAATTAATTCTAAGTGCTAAATACATTTGGTCAATTGTTCCTGTACTTAAATTTTCCACTGGAACGTAATTGCCGTTTTTAAGTTCAATTGTTATTCCTTTTTCATCTCCAAAATTCACATTTTGGTACTTTTCTGTGGAAATCTCACTTATACATTCAGATAATTTTGCAGAAAATTTTGGTGTTATATTTTGTTTTGCTTTTTCATATGCAATTTCTAATGCTTCTTTTGCAATTTTAATAGAATTTTCAAGTGATTTAATTTTTTCTTTTTCATTATTCATTTCCTTTAATTTATTATCTATTTTTTCAAAATCTTCATTATTTATTTCTAATTTATTTTTTTCTATATTTAATGTTCCTTCTTTTAATTTTAAATTAGTAAATTTATTTTCTTCTTTTTCTAATTCCATTAAAATTTCTTCATATTTTTTATTTGATAAATTTTCTATTTCATAAATTGTTATTTTATTAAATTCATTTTTTAAATTTATTTTTTCTATATTTTCTTTTTCTTTTTTTTCATTATTTATTTCTTTAATTGTTTTTTCTATTTTTTCTTTATTTTCTTCTATTAATTTTATTTGTGATTTCTTTTGTTTTATTTCTTCATTTATTTTTTTCTGTAATTTATTTTTATTTATTATATCTATTGTTAAAGAGCCTATAATTCCTACAATTAGTAAAACTGCAAGCGTAAGTATAATATCATTTTTTAAAATAAAAAATAATATAAAAAGAATTATACTTATTAATAAAAAAATTAAATATTTAATTTTTTTAATTCCTATTTTTTCTGTTTTTTTATTTTCTAATTCTTTTTTAATTTTATTTATATTTTCTTCTAATTCATTTTTTAATTTTAAATTTATATTTATTTTTTCTGTTTCAATTTTTTCTTTTTCTTTTATTAATTTTATTTTTTTAATTAAATTAATTTTATTTTCTTGTATTATTATTTCATCTTTTAATTTATTTTTTTCTTTTTCCAAAATTAAAATTTCTCTTTTATTATTTTCTATATTTATTTTTTCTTTTTCTAAATTTTCAATTTTTTCTTCTATAATATTTATTGGTCTTCCTATTGTTCTTTCTGTTCCCACTTCTTCTATTAATTTTTTATTTAATTTTTCTACTGCTTTTTTGTAAGATATATTATCATTTCCAGTGGAAATTAAATTTGTTATTTTTTGTATTAATGTATGTTGCCTTGTTTTATCTAATTTACTTTCTCCTTGTTCTACTAATACTGTGCTTTTAAATAAGTCTTCATCTATTCTTGTTTGTTCGTAAAAAAATTCTATTCCTTTTGTTTTATTTATATTAAATTTTTTAGATATATCTTCTAATTTTTCATTATATATTTTTGGATTCTTTTTTCCAAATTCTCTAAATACTTCATAATTTTTTTTATTATCTAATTCATAATTTATTTTTCCAGAATACTCACTTCCATCCCATGGAATATATCTTTCATAATCTGAAATTTCTTTTCCATTTTTATTTTTAGATGCACCATATAACATACAATAAATAAATTTTAATAATGTAGATTTTCCGTGATTCGTTTTTACCATGTATTAAATTAATTCCATTTTCTAAATTTAACTCTTTATTTTTTAAATTTCCAAATCCATTTATTTTTAGGCTATTTATTTTCATTTTTTCACCTCTTTTTCTATAATATTTCTAATCCTATTTCAATTGCTTTTTGTATTTCCTCTTTATTTTCAGAATTCTTTTGTTTTTCTAATAATTCTTTTATAAAATACCCCTTTATACTATTTTCATTTGCTATTTTTTCTAAGTCATAATCTAATCTTGTTTCATCTTTTATTTTTATAATATTTTCTACTATTATTTCTTTATTTATTTTCGATAATTCTATATTAAATTTTCTATTTCCTGTTAAGATAATTTTATAAAAATTATTTTCTTCTATTTTTAAGTTATTTATATTTTCTATTATTTCTTCTATTTTTTCCATTCCTGTTATGTCTATTTTTTCTTCTATAAATTTATTATTATCTAAAATAATAAATTCTGTTTCTATACTATCCTTTTTTATATCTCCGCACTATCATACCATGGTCTCCTATTTCATCAAAGCCTAGTGCTACAAGAGAACCAGGGTATACAATTTTTTCTTCTTTTGTGTAATTAGTTGTATGGACATGTCCTAATGCTATATAATCAAAACCTAAATCTTGAAGTTTTTTATATGACATCGGATTATATGCTTTTTCTTGATTTTGGCTTGTATCTAAGCTTCCATGTACTACTAAAATATTACATTTTTCTTTATCTTCTATTTTTATATTTTCTATATTTGAGTTTTGAATATAAAAATCATTAAACCCAAATCCATATATATCTATATTTTCATATGAATATTTTTTTATTTCATTATCAAATATATGTACATTTGTGTTCCAATTATATGTTCTATAATACGAATTTTTTAAATATGGATCATGATTCCCTGGTGATATAAATATTTCTGTATTTTCTATTTGCTTAAATAAATTATTTATATATTCTATTGTTTTTTCTCTTACATATTCATTTTCGTAAAGATCCCCAGATATAAATAAAAATTCTATTTTATTTGTCTTAATATAATTTATTACTTTTTCGAATATTTTTAATTGCTCTTCTCTTCTTTTTTCACCTAATCTATTATTTGCATTTAAAACTGTAAATGGTGCATCTAAATGCAAATCTGCTATGTGAACAAATTTCATATATTTCACCTCTTTTTTGTATTTACTTATTATATCAAATCAATTAACTTTTTTATAGCTTTTTTATACAAAATTAATAAAGCACACCTTTAAAGATGTGCTTCTTAATTTTTTAGAAGCTTTTTAATTATACCATTCAAATTCCCAAATTATAAATTTAACAGTATCTCCTTCTTTAATTCCCATTTGTTTTAATCTTTCTTCTACACCTAATGCTTTTATTTGTTTTTGGAAATAAAATAATGATTCATTATCTTCCATATTAACTTTTCCAAGTAATTTTTCTATTGCTGGTCCATCTACTATATATATTCCGTTTTCTATTCTTACATCGAATGTATCTTTATCTTCTTTTAAAGTATATACTACTTTTTCATCGGCTTCAATTATTTCTTCTTTTGGCAATTCTTTAAGAACATTTGCCACTCTATTTATTAACTCTTTTAGTCCTTCTCCTGTTGCTGCTGATATTTTAAACATTTCTATATTATTTTCTTTTGCTAATTTTTCAAGTTCTTTAAATCCGGTATCATCTTGCATTATATCTATTTTGTTTGCTACTATTATTTGTTTTCTTGTACTTAGTTTTTCACTGTATTTTTTAAGTTCTTTATTTATAGCATAATAGTCATTAACTGGACTTCTGTTGCTTGTACCTGATACATCTATTATGTGCAATAATAATCTAGTTCTTTCTATATGTCTTAGAAATTGTAATCCTAAGCCTATTCCTTCACTAGCTCCTTCAATTATTCCAGGTATATCTGCTATTACAAAACTTTCTCCATATTCTGTTTTTACTACTCCTAAATTTGGAACTAATGTTGTAAATTCATAATTTGCAATTTTAGGTTTCGCAGATGTTACCATTGAAAGTATTGTAGATTTTCCAACATTAGGATAGCCAAGCAGTCCTACATCTGCTAATAATTTTAGTTCTAATATTACTTCCTTTTCTATCCCTTTTTCTCCTTCTTGTGCAAAGTTTGGTGCTTGTCTTGTAGATGTTGCAAAATGCGAGTTTCCTTTTCCTCCTCTTCCACCTTCTAATATTAGTTCTTTTTGCCCTTCTTCTGATAAATCTGCTAATATTTTTCCGGTTTGTGCATCTTTTACTACTGTTCCTTTTGGTACTCCAATATATAAATCTTCTCCACTTTTTCCATAGCAGTTTCCACCACTTCCGTTTTTTCCATCTTCTGCTTTGTATTTTTTGTTATATCTAAAATCTATTAATGTATTTGAATCTGGATCTACTACAAAATATATGTTTCCGCCTTTTCCACCGTCTCCTCCATCTGGTCCTCCTGCGGCTACATATTTTTCTCTTCTAAATGTTTTTGCTCCATTTCCACCATTGCCCGATTTTATTGTTATTTTTGTATAGTCAACAAACATTGTTTACCTCCAATTGCAATTATTTTATTCAAAATAGTCTAATTTCATAGCCTTTTTTACTTTTTTCATAGTTTCCTTTGCTTCTTTTCTAGCTTTTTCTGTACCTTCTCTTAATATATTATCAATAATTTCTGGATGTTTTTCGTAGTATTCTCTTTTTTCTCTAATTGGTCTTAAATATTCTGTAATATTTCTTGCTAATTGTTTTTTACAAGCAACACATCCTCTTTTTCCTTCTCTACATTCTTGGCAAACCTTTTCTGCTTCTTCTTTAGTTGAAAATAATTTATGGTAATACGATACCATACATATATCAGGATTTCCTAAATCATCTTTTTTTATCCTATTTGGATCTGTTACAGCACTCATTACTTTTTTTGTTATCTCTTCTTCTGAATCTGATAAGTATATTGCATTTCCAAGAGATTTTCCCATTTTTTCATTACCATCTAATCCTTTTATTCTTTTTCCATTTGATAGTACAATCTTAGGCTCTACCAAAACATTTCCATAAATACTATTAAATTTTCTTACTATTTCTCTACATTGTTCTATCAATGGTTCTTGATCTTCTCCTGCTGGTACTAAATCTCCTTGAAAAGTTGTTATGTCTGCCGCCTGACTAACTGGGTAACCTAAAAAACCATATGTAACACTTTCTCCAAATAAGTCCTTTTTTTGAGCAATTTCAGTTTTTACGGTTGGATTTCTTTGAAGACGTGCAATTGTTACTAAATTTGAATAATAAACAGTCAATTCTGCTGTTTCTGGTATCATTGATTGAATATATATTGTCGTTTTTTCTGGGTCTATTCCTGCTGCTAAATAATCCATCACAAGCTCTCTTACATTTTTTCTAACTTTTTCTGGATTGTTAAAATTATCTGTTAATGCTTGAACATCAGCTACTAATATATATATATCATACTCTCCACTATTTTGCATTTCTACTCTTTTTTTTAAAGATCCAAAATAATGTCCAATATGCAATTTTCCTGTTGGTCTATCGCCTGTTACAATTCTTTTTCTCTGCATTTTTAATCATCTCCACTTCCTATTTGCATCAATTATTATACTATATATCCACAGTTTTTACAATACTTGTGGATATTTAGGGTATTTAAAAAATATGGTTACTAAAAAGCAACCATATTTTTTTATTTAGTTAATAATTCATTAATTTCTTCATCCATAATTTGTTTTAATAATTTTGCACTTTTATCAAATTTTGATTGTTCTGATTTGTTTAAATTTAATTTAAGTATTTCCTTTACACCTGTTCTATCTATTATAGCAGGTACTCCTATATACATTCCACTTTGTCCATATTCGCCTTCTTGAAGTGTTGAAACTGTTAATATTGTATTTTCATCGTCTAATATTGCACTTATTAATCTGCTAAGTGCTATTCCTATTCCATAATATGTTGCTTTTTTCTTTTCTATTATTTCATATGCTGCATTTATAACTTCTTGATGAACTGCTTCTAATTCTTCTGTTTTTTTACCATGCTCTTTATACATTTCCATAAGTCCTTTGCATCCGGCAAAAGCTTGTGACCATGGCACAAATGATGAATCTCCATGTTCTCCCATTACATATGCATGTATATTTTTACTTGATATATCTAATTTTTGTCCTATTATATAGCGTAGTCTTGCTGTATCTAATAATGTGCCTGAGCCTATTACTTTTGATTTTGGAAATCCAGATACCTTTTGAACAACATGGCTCATTAAATCTACTGGGTTACTTGCAACTATAAATATTCCATTAAATCCACTTTTAACAACATTTTCTGTGATATCTTTCATTATTTTTGTATTGGTTTTTGCAAGTTCTAATCTAGTTTCTCCACCTTGCTTTTGTGGAACTCCTGCTGTAATAACAACTATATCTGCATCTTGGCAATCATCATATTCCCCTGCATATATTTCTATTTTCCCTGGTGCAAATGGAACTCCATGTGCTAAATCCATTGCTTCTCCTATTGTTTTTTCTTTGTTTATATCTATTAGTACAAGCTCATTTATTCCTCCTCTGTTTACTAATGAATATGCCATACTCATACCAACCATACCTGCTCCTACTAATACAACTTTTCTCTTGTCTATCATTTATTTTCTCCTCTTTTCTATTTAGTTTTTATTTATTATATATTATTTGTGTGCTTATTTCAATAAAATTATGCTTCATTTTTTATTTTATTTACCTTAAATAAAAGTTATCAACAGAGTAATTTTATACTTTAAACTTTTTAAAATTATTATGGCATATAAATATAATATTTTTTATTTTATAGCTTTATATGTTTTTAGTAAATTTTATGCAATCTTACTCTCAAGCATTTTTCGTCTTACAGAAAAGTTATCCACAATGTCTAATTGTTTATATTTTTTTGTATAGAATTATCCACATCTATTCTTTAATTTGTCATTTAGTACTAGCTTTTTTCATAATATAAAGTAAGGAGTGATTATATTGAAAACAAAAGGCTTATGTTTAGCAGGAGGAGGCATAAAAGGGGCGGCACATATAGGAGCAATAGAAGCGTTAACAGAGGAAGGTATAAAATTCGATTATATTGCAGGTACATCATCTCGGGAGTATAGTAGCTACAATGTATGCAATGGGATATTCAGCAAAGGAAATGCTAGATATTTTTAAGGAATATTGTGGAAGTATAAAGTATTTTGAATTAAGTAACCTATTAAAACTTTTAATTTGCAGATTGTTTAATAATAAAGTAAGGGTAGATGGATTAAATAGCGGAAGGATAATCGAAAAAAAGGTAAGGCAGGTAGCTGAAAAAAAAGGAATATATAATATATCTGATATAAAAGTTCCATTATTTATACCAAGTGTAGATTTAAATACAGGAAATTTAATAGTTTTTACATCTGAAAATAAAAGGAAGGATTTTTCCGATAATATTATTTATTTAAATAATATCGATATTGCAAAAGCAGTAAGATCAAGTTGTAGTTATCCTGGAATATTTTCTCCTGTAAGAATAAGAAATTACGTTCTAGCAGATGGTGGGATTCGAGAAAACGTACCATGGAAGATTTTAAAAGAAAGTAATTGTAATACTGTTTTTAGTATTATTTTTAAAGAAAATCCATCTAGTAAGGAGTGTAACAATATTTTAGATGTCCTAACTACATCATTTGATTTAATTTGTCATGAACTATCTAATTATGAATTAAATGGTGCAGATTATTTAATAGATATACAAACACCTCATGTTTCTCTTTTGGATTGTTCTAAAATTGAAGAATTATATATTTTAGGTTATAGACAAACAAAGGAATTTATATATAAAAACCGACTAGTTTTAAAAAACTAGTCGGTTTACTTAAATTAACTTAAAAAAGACCTTCCTTATTCTATCTCATTTGCTGATGTTGTTATTGAATTTTCAGGTAACTTATTTTGAGGTTCATTTTGATTTTGTTTTGCTACTTGCATCCAGCCAAGTACTGTTGCTGCTAATAATATTATAACTGATGCTACTAGTACATAAAATGTCCATAAATTAATTTTTATTTCTTTTTTCTCTTTTTTTGTGTTTTTCTCTTCCATAATTAATCCTCCTTGGTATTTTTTTATCTTATGCCCACATTATATACTATTTGACATTTTTTTGCAACATGTTTTATTTTTTTCTTATATAATTTAGTCTACAAGTATAATTCCCAGTTTTGTTCTTCATAGAATATTCTACCAGTATAATTTTTAAATAAATACAAAAAAAGAGTAATTAATTTCAAAATTAACTACTCTTTTATGGCGGAGAAAGAGGGGTTCGAACCCTCGCGCCCCTTACGAGACCTAACAGTTTAGCAAACTGTCCCCTTCACCACTTGGGTATTTCTCCTTTTTAAATATGAGATGTTATTTTTAACATCTCATATTATTTGGCGGAGAGGGTGGGATTCGAACCCACGGTAGGGGTAAACCTACGCCAATTTTCAAGACTGGTGCCTTAAACCAACTCGACCACCTCTCCATGTATTCGCTAACATCAATGTCAACGAATATATATTAACACATTTTGTATACATATGTCAATAGTATTTTTTTACTTTTCAGATATTTTTTGTATATATGTCAATGATGTGAAACAAAGTTTTATAAAAAAATCGTAGTATATT
>CAMMLS010000028.1 GCA_946497775.1 uncultured Clostridium sp. | reverse complement strand
TAATCTCCACTTGCTCCTATTTGTGTGTTATATCCACTTGCTCCTATTTGTGTGTTATATCCACTTGCTCCTATTTGTGTGCAATTTTTATCGGTATTATTATCTTTTTTTACATTTTCTATAAAATCTATTAATTTATCTGTAAAATTATTTACTAATCTAACTCCCAACTTCTCTATTAATCCTTCAAAAAAATCAAACATATTTCCTCCTATATCTGTGGTATATGTTGCATATTTATTGCTTCAAATCCATTCTGCGTTCTTTTATAAACTGCAACCTTTTTCCCTGTATACTCACATTTCTTTTTGTCTATCACTTTAACAAGTCCCATTTTTTCTAATTCTGTTAGCCTTGGTGCTGTGTAATTTCTCTCTGTACTTGGTATAAATCCTAATTCAAATAACTCTACTGCTATCTCTTTTGCTGTTTTAGGCTTGTCTAATCTATTTAGTATTTGCTCATATCTTTTTCTCTTTTTATCTTGTATATCATCAAAACTTAATTGTCTTGTTATTGCTGTTACTGTATTCATTTGTTATTGCCCTCCTCTCTTAAATTCGCAAACAGCTTGTTAAACTCTTCATCAGTATATTTTTGTGGTTTAGTTTCAGTTTTGGCTTGCTTTTGCGTACTTCTTTTAAATTCTTCGTCTTCTTTTTCTGCTTCTATTAGTGTTTTTATGCCTTTTTTATGCCAATTATTTAATATGCCTTTTATGTATTGGATTGTTCGTTTATTGGCTTCTACTGCTTTTTTCATGGCAAAAATTATTAATTCACTAGACATATCTTTTACATAATCATTTAGAACTTCTAATCCAAAAGGCGTTAACATTCCAATGTTTTTTTCATAAAACGCAACAACTTCTTGTAAACCGTCAACACAACTGTCGCTTACAACATCATTATTATTGTTGTCACTATCATTATCACTATCACTATCACTATCATTATCACTATCGTTGCATTTGTTATTATTTGTTATCTTTTGTTTTTTTTGTTTACTTTTGCTTGCATTTGCTCTTATTTTGCTTATTTCTTCGTATTTCTTTTTATCTCTATCTATTGTTGTAATAAAAGGAGTAATTACTAAATCTAATGTCATATCTAACTTAGGCAATTTTTCTGTTTCTATATATGTATAAATTGCTTTTATTAATTTTCCAGCTTGCTCATTAGATAATTTATCTATTACTGCTTTCTGGTCTGTATACAACACAAAACTATCTTTTTTTCCCACTTTCTTTTCTCCTTTTAGTATTATTCAAGGCTAGATTTTAGCCTAGCCTTGGTGTTAATTTCATTATAATATTATTCGTAATGCGGATAGAGATTTGCACTCTATATGAATCAGCTACGATAGGAGTATTCCACTAATTCATCAATTAGCTGGTAGCACATTTAAGGAACTCGTCTTCGTTTCACTACGTCTACTATTACTATTCAATAATGTTAAGAAATGGGGTTGTTAAATATCCATTATTAAATAGTTTTACCATATTGTTAAATATGTCTATTCCGCCACCGCATTTATTTTTTACAAATAGCTCTTACCATATCTTTTTATAAAATCTTCTTTTGTTTTGTTATAATATTGCATCCAAGCTTTTTGTCCAACTTTATGAGAATAATCTCTAAATTCTTTGTTAAAATGTATACCTTTATCACTCATATCGTGCATTTCAGAAGTCAAAAATATTATTAGTCCATCTTCTATACTCAACTTTCTTCTAGCTGTTCCTCCAAACACTTCATGTCTGTGACTTCCTTCAAATCTTTGTGTACTCCAAAATTCATCTTCTGGCATAATGCAAAATTCTTTTTTCATTTTTCATTCCAACTTTCTAACAAACTTTTTATTTCTGAATCTGTTTTTGTTTCTATTCCTTGCTCTTTACAATCTTGTATAACACTATTTAGTAATCGTGACATTTCTTTTGTGTCATAAGTGGAGCTTCCATAAAAAGCATATAAAACAATTTCTCCATATTCATTTACACCTTTTTTACAAAACCAACCTAATCCATTGCTGCTCCATATCTGATTAAACTTTTCCATTGCTTCTTCTGGCATTTGTAATTCTTGATAACTTCCTGCTTCTAAAATATGTTTCTTATATACTTCTAATCGGCTCATATTTAGTTTGTCTGACAGTTTTTCGATTAGCACCCATAAATATGCATTAGCATTATTAGAACGCTTCTTATACCATTTTTTAGCTTGTACATTTAGTTTTTTATCTTGTAGTTCTTCTGCTTGTGCTAATACCTCTTTGTTGTCAAATAAAAAAGTTATTTTTGCTTTATTTGTTTTATAGTCTATTCCTATATCACTTATCATTGCTGTACTTTCCATAACTACAACCTCTCAACATGTTCATGCATAAATACATATTCTGAATTTTCTCCCATATTATTTAATAAAAATTCACTTGCTTGTTGCTTGCTCAAATGATTATCTTTTGCTCTAAATTCATATACATATTTACATTCTTGCTGCTTTTGCTTTATTCGTTCTTGTATCTCATCTTCATCGTAATTTGCTTCAATAAGATATAAGTCATAATTTTTAGCACTAATACCTTCTAATGTTTTTGTATCTGTTGCATATATAACTTTATAACCGTCAAATAATACTCTATACCCACATTGAGGTACATCATGGTATAGTTTTATTGGTACAATTTTAAATAGCTTGTAATCGTATTTTGTGCCAATTTTTAGTACATCTATATTTTTTCTATTTACTCCACATTCTAATAAAGATTCTAATAGCCATTCACAACAAGCAAATCTTAATGTTGGTCTTTCTTTGGCTAACTTTTTTATAGTTCCTTTATTAAAATGGTCCGTATGTATATGAGTTAACAGCACTAATTTTAATTTCTTATAATCTTTTTCTAGTTTTTTAAATGCAACTCCGCAATCTATTAATATAATATCTTTTATTATTACTGCATTACCGCTACTGCAACTACTTATTATCTTATAATTCATTCATGCTCACTTCTTTTATATTTTCTTCGTTTTGTACTTCTATATTTTCAGGTTCTCCTTGTTCTATAATTATTTCTTCATTATCTACATATTCATATGTTCCATCTGTGTTTATTGCGGTCATATCTTTTTCTACCGCTTGTTGCATATCAATACTCATAATTCCCCACTTTGAAATTAACTGTCTTAACATTGTTTTAAATGCCATACCATCAAAATCTTTTTCCCAAAAAGTATAACCCTTATGTGCTGCATAGCCTTTTGAATATTTTAATGCGTGTTTTTGCATTTTAGATTTTGACCAATATAAAGATTTTCTGAATCCATTTGTATATTCAAACATTGCATAATATCCTATCGTTTCTGCACTTTCTCTTTCTTCTTCATCTTCTATAAGATTTACTTCTATTTCTTCTGTTAATGGATCGTATTTAACTAACTCGCCTCTTTTTATTGCTAATACATTTAATTTCTTATATTGTCCACTCCTAATTGCTAATTGTATATATCCTTTATAGCCTAATTGGAATTGAGCTTTTTTTACATATATATCTAAACCATTTTCATCTTTTTGTCCTGTTTTCGTGTTAAACGGAACTAAATAATATTGTCCTAACTGTGGGCTTGGACTCAAATTAAGACTTTCTCCTAATAAAGCGCCACTTAATATTGTCCCTGCGTCACATTGTTGTAAATCAGCATTTGTTGCTACAGCACTGCTAATACTTGCAATAAATCTTGTTGCTCTATCTTTATCTCCTAAAGTTTGATTAATTAAATTTTTATATGTATCACTTTGTATCGCTACACTAAATTTAGGTTTATTTGTTACTAAATTACTCATAATCATATCCTCCATTTTCTAAAAAATTCTTTAATTCTTTTAGTTTAGTTCTTGTTGCTTTTACTGTAAATCTAAGTGTTAATATTTCTTCTCGCTTTTCTTCTACTTTTGGTTCTTCTAATGGCTTGTTAAATATATTTTCTAATTGTTCGTAGCTTTCTTTGGCAATTTCGTGTTTTTCATTCATTTCAATATGTACTATTTTTTGTTCTTCTTGTTTTCTTTTTTCTTCTTCCAATAACTTATGTCTATTTGCAACATCTTGTATTGCTCTACTAATATTTAAGGTTTGCTTATATTCAACAAATATTTCATCTTTACACTCTTGTGTTTCTATTAACTTTAAATCATCTACTATTTTATCTATAAAAGTTTTCGCTTGTTCTTTTAAGCTTTTCATACTTGCCGTTAATGTTACATTTATGTTAGCTTGTTCATATTTAATAAAATCAATATTATTTGCTTTTTTATATTCTTCAAAATAATCTTTTATTTCTTGTTCTTTTTGTTTTTTTATTTCATTTTCAACAACTTCTATTCTTCCTTTTAAAATTAAATCTGCATTTTTAAACTTATCCGAAATATATTTCTTATATGAATCTTCAAAGTCATTGTATGGTTTTAAAACTTCTGCTTTTACAGTTTTTCTTTGTGTCTCCAACTCCTTAAATTCTTTATTTAATTCTGCTCTTAATTCTTTTATTGTTTTTACTGTTTCTTCTGTACAAATTAAACTAGTTGCTTTTTTTACTTTTTCATCAATAACTTTACTTACACTTTTTAATTGTTCTTCTATAATTGGCAACTGTTTAACTACTATTAACTCTTGATTACTCATCTTCTCTTCCTTCCCATGCAAGATCTTCTTGCATTGCATATATTTCATCATTATTTTTCTTTTCCTCTTGCCATTCCCATTCGGAATCTATTACCATTCTGTTTTCTAGCATTTTATTTTGTCTCACTTTCTTGCATATTTACCTAAATCGTGCTACAATAAAGTAAATATGAATTTATATAAAATTTTTATTTTTTATTTGAGTTAGTTTATTTGATTGGTAGTCGTGAACTAACTCTTTTATTTTGTCTATTTTTGCTTTTTCATTTCCATAAGCATTCGAACTTAATTCTTTTTCTATTTCATTTATTAATTTTGACTGTGCTGTATTTACTTTTAAAATAAGAGTATTATTTCTTACTTCTGTTTTGCGAATTTCTTTAAGTTCTTTATTTTCTTGCTTTACATCTCTTAACTGTCTCGCCAACTCTACATTTCTTGCATTTAACTTGTCCACTTCTCTTTTGCATATAAACATATTCCTCACCCCTTTCTACTTTATAAAATAATCAATAAACATTGTTGCATATATACTAATTGTTGTTATTCCTAATAGTGCTATTTTTAATAGCTCATATTTTGTTTTGTAACTCATTTTCATTTGCATCACTTCCTTTCAAACTACTTTCATCTGCTCTAAATTAATTCTTCTTTTTTCTAGATCAAATTTAATTTTCTTACTTCTTGTTTTTCTTTTTATAGAAATTGTTTTTATTAACTTATATTGTGCTAATTCTTTTAAATGCTCTGCAAATTCTTCTACATCTTTTGGGCTATATCTATAATCTCTTTTTCCTATTGGAATATATTTCAGTCCCATTTTTATAAATTTTTGTGTTACTGTTGTCTCTTTTACTTTAAAATAATTAGCTACTTCTTTTGTTGTTAATAGTTGTTCTTTCAAATTCCTCCCTCCTAATTTGCTTCTTTTGTCTCCGTTAAACGTTTTGTTGTCTGAATGGATAAAAAAATATCTACAACAGAACATTTATAAATTTTAGCTAATTCATTCTTCATTTTGTCGCTTGGATTTCTTGTTCCATTTTCTAACATTGAAATGTAATTTTTATTTACCCCAAGCCTTTCAGAGACTTCTTTTTGCGTTAGATTATTGTTTTCTCTTAATTCTTTTAAACTATATTTTTTCATCTTTTCACCTCATTTCGTTTAACGTTTTGTTGTATGTATTTTATATTACATTTTGTTGTTTGTCAATACTTTTTTTAAAAAATATTATACATTTTGTTGTATCACTTGTCTTTCTAAGAAAAAAACTTTACAAGTATTACATTTTGTTGTATAATTTTCTTGTAAAGCAAAGGAGAATTTGTATGAATAGATTAAAATTTTTAAGAGAAGAAAAAGGATTATTTCAAAGTGATATAGCAAAAATTTTAGGAGTGTCCGTTGCTGCTGTTGGATTTTACGAAAATGAAAAGAGAGATATGAGTACAGAAACAGTAGTTAAGCTTGCTGAATACTTTAATGTAAGTACAGATTACTTGTTAGGCAAATCCAACATTCGTAACCCCGAAAAAGAACAAGAAGATCCATTAGGATTAGCAAAAATAGGTTTTAACATGAATGAATATAAACCTATTACAGATACACAAAGAGAACAGATAAAAGGATTATTAGAAGTAATATTAAAAGATAATAAGAAGAATAAGGAGGAAAAATAAATGAGAAAGACTATCCTTCTAATAATTATTATATTATTATGTATTTTTACTTCTATTAGTTTAGCTCATTCAGGTAGAACGGATTCAAGTGGTGGACATTATGATTACTATACTGGTAAATATCATTATCATCATGGTTATTCTGCACATCAACATATAAATGGAATTTGCCCTTTTGAATCAGCATTTGAAAATTTAGAACCTAGTAATATAACTTCTTCGAGTGTTGACTCTTCGGAAACATTATCAGACAATGCTAGAAGAGTACAATTTTTAGAAAATCAAATTGAGAAAAATGATACTCTTATAAATAATTTACGCGAAACAATTAGCAAAAATCAACTAGAAATAGAAAAATTAAAAAGAGAACATCATTCATCTATGTTTAAATTGTATATTTTCTTTACTGTTATTTTCTTTATATTAATTGCCATTATTTATAAAATAGGCATTAGTGATAAATCCAACAATAATAGTATTATTACTAAACAAAGGAGAAAAAAATGAATTTAGAAAATTTATATAATTTAGTCAAAAAAGAAAAAATAGATATATATAATTGGCACATTAAAGATGCTAATGGTATTTATATAAATATAGATAAAATAAATGCTATTGCACTTGACTATGATAATTTAGGCACTTATATAGAAGAAAAATGTGTTCTTGCAGAAGAATTAGGACATTATTATTATGATGCTACTTATTCTCCTTACTGTAAAAATTTGCAACTTATTTCTAAGCAGGAATACAAAGCAAAAAAGTGGGCTTACAACACACTAATTCCCTATGAGAATTTACGTAGAGCAATTTTAGAACGGCAAGACAAGCATTTTATCATTAGCTGATTATTTTAACGTAACAACGCAATTCATGGCTAAATGTATACAATTTTATATAAATAAATATGGTTATATACTTACAGATGAAGAAATGCTACTAGTTAGCATTAATTTTTAAAATTAATATGCGAAAATTTGTTTTAGGAGGATATCATGGCTGGATATAAAAGAGAAGTTAGACCAGGTATATGGCGACTTGAATATCAGTACGAAGGAGAAAAATATAGTAAGAATATAAAAGCGAATAGTCCTTCTGAGGCTTCTAGATTATTAGCTTTATTTGTATCAGAAGTTGAAAGAGGAAATTATTACAAAAATCAGTCTATAACATTTGTTGAATTTGCACAAATATTTATTGACAAATATGCAAAACCTAATCTCTCTCCAACAACAGTTAGAGATTATATGTCCAGACTTAATAAATATATTTTATCAGATTTTGGAGCAATGAAATTACATAGCATTAAAAGGCTACATATTCAAGAATTTGCTAATAAACTAGTTGAAGAATATAATTTATCGTCTAAAACAACAAAAAACAATATAAAGCTAATTTCATCAATTTTAAATAAAGCTGTTGAATGGGATTATATTCAAAATAATGTTGCAGATAAAGTAACAATTCCTAAAAATTTAAATAAAGAAAAAAAGAAAATTGTTTTGTATAGTTATGATGAATTAAATTTACTTATAAATAAATTAGAAAAACTAGATAATATAGAGCTAAAAGTTGCAATTTATACTTCTTTATATACAGGAGCAAGACGAGGAGAAGTTATGGCTCTTACATTTAATGACATAGATTTTAATAAAAAAACTATTGATTTAAATCGTAATAAAGTAACTGTTGTTGGTGGTACACAATTAAAAGATATAAAAACAGGAAAATCTCGATTATTTTATATACCTGATAATTATATAAATATAGTTAAAGAATATTATAATTATTTAGGAAAACCAGACAAAAAAACATTTTTATTTAATATGCACCCCGATACTTATTCAAGAGAATTTAAAAAGTTTTTATCTGATAATAATTTAAGAAATATAAACTTAAAAGATTTAAGAGCTTTAAATGAAAGTATTTTAGTTAATCAAGGTTTAGATGTTGTTAGTGTAGCCAAAAGACTTGGCCATCTTCCTTCGACTGCTGCTAATTATTATTTAAGTGAAATTCCAGAAGAAGATAAAAAAGCAAGCGAAATTTTACAAAACTTGTTTTAGTTTTTCGCCTAGGTTTCGCCTAAATTTCGCCTGAGTATAAAAATAAGGTTTCAGTTAAATCTCTGAAACCTTTGTGTTCACTTGGTTGCGGGGGTAAGACTCGAACTTACGACCTTCGGGTTATGAGCCCGACGAGCTGCCAACTGCTCCACCCCGCGATGTTTTGGATATTATTTATTATACCCCCATTTTTTTATGTTGTCAATACTTTTATTTTATATTTATGCCATCTTCTATATTATATGGAATTTTTTTCAAAATATTCCTATAAAACTAGATAAATAATATAATTATTATTTACCTAGCTTCATTTCTACTTTTCCCCTAATTTTATTTCTATTTGCATTTGTTTGTTATTTCTTAGTATTGTTAGCATTACCTTATCATTTGGTTTTTTTGTGTATATATATTCTCTTAGTTCACTCATTTTGTTTATTGTTTGACTATCTATTTGCATTATTATATCTCCTATTTTTATCCCACTGTTTCTTGCTGGTCCTTGCAAATCTATTTGTGCTATATATATTCCTTTTTCAAAATTTACTCCATTTTCTAAATATGGTATTACTTCTTGGTCATAGGCAAATATTCCTAGATATGCTTCTTCGAATTTTCCTGTTTGAGTTATTTGTTCTATTACAGGTTTAATTATGTTTATTGGTATACTAAAACCAATCCCTTCTGCTGATGTTATTTTGACTGAATTTATTCCTAACATTTCTCCTTTACTATTTATAAGCGGTCCACCACTATTCCCAGGATTTATTGTTGCATCTGTTTGAATTAAATCTTCCATGTATACACTTCTATCCTCTTCTTCTAGTCTTATTGTTCTATCTATTCCGCTTATTATTCCTCCTGTTACAGTTCTTTGAAATTCCACACCTATCGGATTGCCTATTGCGTATACTTGCTCAGCTATCCTTACTGTGTCTGAGTCTCCTAATTTTATAGGTGTTAACCCTTTTATATTTATTTTTACTATTGCTACATCCAAATCTGCATCTGACCATATTACGCTCCCGTTATATGTGTTTCCATTTTCTAATGTTACATAACAACTACTGTACTTTCCTCCTGATACATGTTCATTTGTTAGAATATATCCATCTTCTGCTATTATTACCCCTGTTCCGAGTCCTAGTTTGTCTGCACTGTCTGTTGTAAATATTGATGTTCCGCTATTTCTTATTTTTGATATTCCAACTACCGTTTGGAGTGTTTCTTCTATAACATTACTAATATCTTGGCTTTCTTTATTTGTTTCTATTTGCATTTCTTGTGATACTCTTTGAATTAATGGTTCTGAATTTTGTTCCTGTTGTATTCTATTATTTGCCAAATATGTTTCAAATACGGCTATACTTCCAATACTTATTGATGCAAATAGTAATAAACTCATAAATATTTTTTTTATTTTTATAACTCTTCTATCATATCTATACAATTATCATCACCATTTAAAGTTTACCCCTTTTATGCCTATTTAATCATAAAATTTTAGGTTTTATAATTTACTAATTTTTGTATTTTTTCTTGTTTTTTATAATAATATATTTTATGTTGTGTTTTTTTGTCTATTTCTTGTTGATTTTCTTATTAGTTTATTATAGAATAATATAAAAATTCATCGTATAAAAAAGGGGATTTATAATGGAAGCAAAAAAATATTATGAATTAACCAAACCTCAACAAACTATATGGATTTCCGAAAAGTTCACTCAGGAGCCTATTAATAATATTATTGGTTCTATGTATTTTAAAGATGATATAAATATTGATTTATTAATAAAAGCAACTAATTTAATTGTTAAAAATAATGATGCACTACGTACCATTTTAGTGGATAATAATGGGACTATTATGCAGTTTTTTGACGATTTTAAACCTTTTGAAATAGAGGTTTTAGATTTTACTTGTAAAACAGATAAAGAAATTCAAGAATTTTGCAAAAGTTTTTATGAGTCTAAATTTATTTTACAAAACCATAGACTTTTTGATTTTGTTATGCTTAAACTTCCAAATCGTGAAATATGCTTAATTGGCAAGTTTCATCATATTGTCGCCGATGCTTGGTCTTTGGGCTTAATTATTGATAATATTGCTATTAATTATTCTAATTTAGCTTATAATTCAAATATTCCTCTAAATACCGGTTCTTATTTAGATTTTATTAATCGTGAACAAAAATATTTAAACTCAGATACTTACTCTAAAAATAAAGAATTTTGGATTAATAAATTAAATGGATATAATCCAATTAGTTTAAATAGTCGTCCTAATTCATCTTTTATTGCTAACAGAAAATTATTTAATCTATCTAAAAAAACTACTAATAGTATAAATGATTTCTGCCATAATAATAATATTTCCCCTTATACATTGTTTATGACGTCATTAGATATTTATTTATATAGAGCTACTATGCAAAATGATATTACTATAACAACACCTATATTAAATAGAGTTGGTAAAGAGAAACATATTATGGGTATGTTTATTAACATGATTAATATGAGGATTAATAATAATCCAAACATTTCTATTATTGATTTATTAAAAGAAATTTCAGCTGAAACTGTAAGCTTATTTAAAAATTCAAAATGCCCATATATGGATATTTTGTCTGATTTAAGAAAACAAAATTCTTCTTTAAATAATAAATCATATAATATTGTTTTTTCATTCCAAAACATGAGGCCTAATAAAAATGCAGAAGGTCTTGTGGATTATAGAGTTGACTGGAATTTTAATGGTTACAGTCAAGACGAACTTGTTATAAATGTAACTGATATAAACGATAGTGGTTTTTATTCAATTTCATATGATTATTTAATCGATTTATTTTCTGAAAATGAAATTGAATATTTGCACAGACGCTTACTTACAATAATATCTAATATTATAAAAAATCCTTCTTCAAAGATTGGTTTTATTGATATTATAGATAATGAAGAAAAAAATAGATTATTAAATGATTATAATCAAACTAGTTTTGATTATGATAAATCCCTTACTATTGTAGATTTGTTTGAAAATACGGCAAAAGAGAACCCAGATTCTATTGCTGTTAAATTTAAAAATAATGTTATTACATATAAAGAGTTAAATAATCTGTCTAATATTATTGCAAAAGAGATTAAAAATAAAAATATAAAGAAAAGTAAAATTGCAATTATATGTGATAAATCTGATTTTTTAATAGCTGGTTTAATTGGTATTTTAAAATCTGGAAATGCATATATACCGGTTGATCCATATTACCCACAAAAAAGAATTGAATATATTTTAAATGATAGTTCTTCTCAAATTATTGTAACAACCAAAAAATACCATAATAAATATAATGCAAAATATACTATTATTTTAGATGATATTGATTATAGTATTAAAACAGAAAATATAAATAATTCTTCATGTGATGATTTAGCATATATTATATACACATCTGGTACAACAGGCAATCCTAAAGGAGTAACTATAAAACATAAAAATATTGTTAATACTTTAATTTGGAGAAAAAATCTTTATAATTTTGATAATAATGATAGAGTATTACAAATTCCTTCATTTTCTTTTGATAGTTCTGTTGAAGATATTTTTACTCCATTAATTTCAGGAGCCGAGCTAGTAATTCCTGCAATTTCTAAAATGGATGTAAATATTATAGGAGATGAGCTTGAAAGCAATAACATTACTCACTTTTTAGTAGTTCCTAGTTTGTATAAAGTACTACTTAAAGAAAAATTAAATAGCCTAAAATCTCTTCGTGTAATAACAATTGCCGGTGAAGGATTTTCTATATCTCTTATTAAAGAACATTTTTCTAAATTGCCTAATGTTAGAGTAATAAATGAGTATGGGCCTACTGAAAATAGTGTTTGCTCTACATATTATGAGCTTACTGCTAATGATGAAAAAATTCTAATAGGAAGTCCTATTAATAATTGTAAATGTTATTGTTTAGATAATAATCAAATGTTATTACCAATTGAATGTGAAGGAGAATTATATGTTTCTGGTCCTGGTGTTTCAGATGGATATTTAAATAAACCAGATATTACAAACGAAAGATTTTTAAGAAATCCTTTTGGTGGAAAATATAAATTATACAAAACCGGAGATATGGTAAAATTTGATTTTTCTGGCAACTTAGAATTTATTGAAAGAACTGATAATCAAGTTAAATTACATGGTTTTAGAATCGAACTTAAAGAAATTGAAAATTCTATTTTAGAAAATTCAAGTGTTGATGATACTATTGTAATAATTCAAACTTTAAGCAATGGAAAGCAATTACTTGTTGCATACATTGTTAATAAAAATGGTGAAATAAATGTTCAAGATATTTATACTAATTTAAGAGAAAAATTGCCATATTATATGATTCCTAAGATAGTTGTGCTTGATAAGTTTCCTCTTACTCCTAACGGGAAATTAGATAGAAAAAAACTTCCTATTCCAGAGATTGAGGCTACTGAATTTACAACTCCTAAAAGTGATTTGGAAAAAAATATTCTATCTGTTTGTCAAGAAGTTTTAGAAAATAACAAAATCGGAGTGCTTGATGATTTATTTACAATTGCAAATGCAGATTCTTTAAGTATTTTAACTATAAGTTCAAAACTATTTAATATGAATATTAAAATTGGAATACAAGATTTTTATAAATATCCTACTGTTAGAGAACTTGCTAATCAAATTATTAATAAAAATAATAGCTTAAAATGCGTGGATAAAAACATTGTTAAACCATATATTACTTTGCCACCAAATTCTGATTTAATTAATATTAATTTTGAATATAAAAATATTCTTCTTGCGGGTGCAACTGGATTTTTAGGTATTCATATTTTAAATAATTTGTTAAGAAATACAAATTGTAATATTTATTGTTTAATAAGAGAAAAATACAAACAAACTCCTGAAACTAGACTTAAAAATTTGATTTCTTATTATTTTAATGATAATTATTATGAAATTTATAAAAATAAAATTTATATAATAAATTCAGACCTTACAAAAAATAATTTTGGATTAGATGATAATACATATTTAAATTTAAAAAATAATATAGATTGTGTGATTAATTGTGCAGCTAATACTAAACATTATGGCAATTACAATAATTTTAAAAAAGAAAATATTGATACTGTAAAGAATTTAATTAAATTTATAGAAGGTACCCAAATTACTTTTAATCATATGTCTACTACTAATGTTTGTGGAAACTTTTTAGTTGATAACGATATTCAATATGATTTTACAGAAAATGATTTATACATAGGTCAAAATTATGAAGATAATGTATATATTCGTAGTAAATTTGAAGCAGAGAGAATGATTATTGAAGCTGAACATAATGGTTTAAATGCTAATATATTTAGACTTGGCAATTTAATGGGAAGATATAGCGATGGAATTTTCCAAAAGAATAAATTTGATAATGCTTATTATACAAGACTTCTAGCACTTGCTAAAATTGGTTATTTGCCAGAGAATCTGCGAAATCAAAACTTGGAATTTTCTCCAATTGATGATGTCTCAGATGCAATAATTAAATTATTATGTATTCCAAATTTGAAAAATAAAATATTCCATATTTTTTCTAATAAGTTAATAAATATTTCTGTACTTTTAAATGTTTATAATATTTTTAATATTAATTGTAAATTTACTTCATATGATGATTTTATGAATGAATTAAATAAGCCTCAAAATGAAAAAATGCTAAAATATATAATAAATGATATAAACAGTAAAAGAGGAATTAATTACGATTCAGGAATTACTGTAAATAATAATATTACAAATCAATATTTAAAAAGTGTAGGATTTAAATGGAGCACAATCGATGAAGATTATTTAATTAGATTTTTTAAATCTACAAATTTTATATCTGATTTAGAAATGTAATTTTAAAAGGAGGTTTATATGCAAGATACTAAAAAAATTCATGTAAAAGAAAAAGTAATTTCAACTTATATTGTAGCGATTGCTATTGCATGTCTTGTGTTTTATTTTATAATTCCTAGCCTTTTAAACTATGGTGAAGGAACAATAAATACACAATTTGATAAAGAAGTGTCAGGAGGTCTATATTATTATCAACAAATATTATTAGCAACTAGTGCCTTAATTATTATCGTTTCTACTATACTTTTAATATTTTTAAGAGATTTAAATAAGTATAGAGAATATCTTATAGAATATAAAAAAACAAGAAATAAAGATTTAAAAAATAAGATATCAAGAATTAAAAAAATATGTTTAAGCTTGCCTAATAAATTACTTTTAGTTTTTATAATTGTACCACTAGTTTGTTCTTTATTGGTATTGTTTATGCAAACATCATATTTAACTTCTTCTGATTTTAAATTAGTTTTAGTTATATTCATTCTATCTACTATAACAATATCAATTGCTAATACATATGTTAGAAAAGTATTTACAAAAATACTTATTGAACTCGAAAATACTAGTGATTGCAATGCTAGACATTTAGGAATAACTGAAAGATTACTTACTCAAATAATTCCAATAATAGCAGTTTGCATTGTATTTACATATTTAACTGTATCTTCAATATATGAAAAAAACAATTCAGAATTATTAATGAATTATTATAATACACAATTTAAAAACGATACCAGAAATAAAGTGATAGATAATGAAACTGAATTAATTGCTTTATTAAATACAGTTAATTTATATTCAGAAAATCACATTTTATTTATTACAGATAAAAACTTTAATTTTATATACCAAACAGGTAATTTAAGTGATTTCTTTAAAAAATATACTGCTGAAATAGCAACAAGCAATAATAACCATATATATGATTATTATGGAACTGCTGGACAAGGTACTATGTATCCTGTGCAAGTAGGAAATGAAACATATTATATTGGTGCATATTACTTAATTTCAGAAAATGATTCTTTATTTAATATAATAGTTGTACTTATATCGCTAACTTCGCTATGTACATTAATAATTTATGCTTTTGCGAAGGAACTTTCAAATGATATTAAATCTGTTTCTCATTCATTACAAGAAATTAGTGAAACGAGCGATTCTGTTGTTAATTCAAAATTATATATTACATCACTTGATGAAATATCAGATTTGAAAGAGCAATATAATCATATTCAAAAAACTACTGCTGATTTATTAGATCAAATTCATAATAATCAACAAATACTAATGGAAAGAGAACGTTTAGCTTCACTTGGTCAATTAATTGGTGGTATAGCACATAACTTAAAGACTCCAATAATGTCTATAAGTGGAGCTGCAGAAGGTTTAAATGATTTAATAAACGAATATGATACATCTATTGAAGACCCAAATGTTAATTTTGATGATCATCATCAAATAGCAAAAGAAATGAAAGACTGGACAGAAAAAATTAAGACACATACTGCATATATGTCTGATATTATAACAACAGTTAAAGGTCAAGCAGTAGTTTTATCAGAGGATGAAAATAATTCTTTTACAATTGACGAGCTTATTAAAAAAGTAACAATTTTAATGAGGCACGAACTAAAAAATGCACTTGTTTACTTAAAAACAGATATAAAAGTTCCATTAGATTTTGCACTAAAAGGAAACGTAAATATATTAGTTCAAGTAATTAATAATATGATTTCTAATGCTATACAAGCATATAATGGAAAACCAGATATGGAAATAATATTATCTATAAATCAAAGCAACAATTATTTATATATAAACATTATAGATAATGCTGGTGGCTTACCAAATAAAGTAAAAGATAAATTATTTAAAGAAATGATTACAACAAAAGGTAAAAATGGAACCGGACTTGGATTATTTATGTCTTATTCTTCAATTAGAGCACATTTTGATGGAGATATAAATTTTGAATCTGAAACCGGAAAAGGGACTACTTTTACAATTACTATTCCATTAAAATAAATATAAAGAGAAGAATTAATTTTGATTCTTCTCTTTATATTTATTTCTATTTTAGACAAATTCCGACTTTGTGTAGTGTTACAATTGATGTGAAACAAAAAGAATAGAAAAAAAGTGATTCAAGTA
>CAMMLS010000027.1 GCA_946497775.1 uncultured Clostridium sp. | reverse complement strand
AGCACAAAAGGATTATGAATACTTAACAGGAGATGCAGCAACAAGAAGATTACAAGAATTAAGAGAGAAAGCAATACTAGATGAGAATTCAGCATATGCAACAGGTGTAAAAAGAGGAGAAGAACGCGGTAGAACTATTGAAAAAATGGAAATAGCAATGACTATGCTTAAAAACAAAGTAAAGTTGGAAATAATTGAAAAATACACAGGAGTAAAAGAGGAAGAACTAGATAAGATGTGCAAACAGAAGATATAGATGGAAATGTGAAAGTTTCTTACTGGGCATTTTACCCCAAGTGGAGACAGATTTATGGATATTAGTGAAAATAAAAAGAATTAATATTTAAAATATAAGACATATAAGACTTAGTTTTTTAGCTAGGTTTATATGTCTTTTTGTTTTGCTTTTTTAGGGTAGCCGTCCAAATGGATTAATATATATTAATCTATTTGGACTACTCTACAATAACGTAGATAGATAAACTTAGGGAGGAATAAATTGTGAGAAGAGATGGAGGACTAACATTAATAGCACTGATAATAACAATAATAGTAATGCTAATTTTAGCAGGTGTTGCACTGGTAACTTTAACAGGTAAAGGTAGTATTATAACAAATGCAGAAACAACAATGGGAGAGTATAATAATAAAGTTATAGCTGAACAAGAAACTTTAAATGAAATAATTGAATATATAAAAAATGATGGAAATGTAGATAATACCGGAATAAGTATAAGTGCTACACCGGATACAACAGGATTAACAAAAAAAGTAGTAGTAACGATAGTCGGAAAAGCAGATAATGGAATAAAAAGTTTCACATCAACAGCAGGAGTTAGTAAAACATATGTATCAGTGACAAAGGAAATAGTAGAAACATGTGAGATAACTTCAAATGGAGTATATATATTTACAATAGAGAATATTAACGGAAAAACAGCAAGTAAGGGAATAGTAATAAGCAATATAGATAATTTGCCACCAAAAGTGTTTACGCCAAGTGCTATATCAACAAGTAATAGCATAACAGTTAATGGAAGTACAATTGACCAAGAAGAGTCTGAAAATAGTGCAAGTAGTGGAATAGGAGCATATTATTATAGAATAGACAATGGAGAATGGAAAACAAATACAAATCTGTTAGAAACAAGTTATACATTTACAGGATTAACCCAAGGAACAAGTCACACTTTACAAATGAAAGCAGTAGATAAAGTTGGAAATGAAGTATTAAGCAGCGAAATAATTAAAGAAACTATAACAATTGCAGGAGAAAGGATTATTTTCAAATATATCAAAATGGAATTGCAGAAATTGTGAGTATAGTATATAGTTCAGAAGGAAGAACAGAGCCGGGGACAACTAGTGTAATATGTACTGTAACAAAAGAAACAGGACTGTCTGCTAGTGCGGAAGCTACATTGACAATAACACCGGCACCAGTTGTGCCAGAAGAACCAGAAAATCCGAATCCAGAAAACCCAGATTTGCCAACACCATAATAAATTTTAATTATCAAATCAAAAAATTAATGTGCGGTAGAATGAATAAATATTTTTTCTACCGTACTTTAATTTTTGGTAAAAATAACAAAAAATATTGCAAAAAACTATAAAACAATATAAAATATTAGAAATGAAAAGAGGTATAATATGTTTTTAATTGTAGGACTTGGAAACCCAGAAGCAGATTATTCTAAAACTAGGCATAATATGGGATTTGATGTCATTAATAAATTAGCAAGTGAATTTGATATTGAAATGAATAGGACAAAATTTAATGGAATTTATGGAACTGGTATTATTGAAAATGAAAAAGTCATGTTGTTAAAGCCACAGACTTTTATGAATTTAAGTGGAGAGAGTATTATTCAGTTTAAACAGTTTTATAAGTTAGAAAACAGTGACATTTTAGTTATATCTGATGATATTGATATAGAACCTGGTAATATTCGCATAAAAAGAAGAGGAAGTGCAGGTTCTCATAATGGACTTAAATCTGTTGTTTTTTCTTTAAAAACAGAAGATTTTGCAAGAATTAGAGTTGGAATTGGAAAACCAGCAGAGGATGTGGAGTTAATTGAGCATGTTATAGGTCATATTACTGATGAGGATTATGTACAGCTTGAAGATGGAATTGTTAAAGCAAAAGAGGCAGTTAAAACTATTTTGAAAGATGGTATAGAGTCTGCCATGAATAAATATAATTAAGGATAGGATATAATGCAAGAAATAATTATAAGCAAAAAAGATGATGATACAAAATTAATAATGCTATTAGAAGATGGAAAGCTAGCAGAATATTATGAGGATAAAAGCAGTTACAACAGATTAGAAGGAAATATATACAATGGCAAAATTAGGAATATTGTTCCTGGAATGCAAGCTGCTTTTGTTGATATTGGAGAGGGTAAAAATACTTTTATTCAGGCAAAAGATTTAATGCCAAAAGAAGACCAAACTAAAAGTACTAGAAATGAAGTAAAGGACATAAAACAAATTGCAAAGGTTGGAATGAATGTCATTGTACAAGTAAAAAAAGATGCAAATCACAAAAAAGGTGCAAGAGTATCTACACATATCAATTTGCCTGGAAAATATATAGCATATATGCCAGATGCAGATTTTATAACAATTTCACAGAAAATAGAGGATGAAACAAAAAAAGAAAGGCTTAAACAATTTGTTAAAGAAAGACTGCCAAAAGGTTCAGGAGCAATTATTAGAACAGCAGCAGAAAATATAGATACCAAGGAATTAGAAGCAGAAACAAAGTTACTCGTAGAAATTTGGGAGAAAATAAAAAATAATTCTAAAAATAATGAAATAAAATTGTTATATAAAAGTGATGATATTGTATCAAAAATTATTAAAGATACAATTGGACAAAACATAGAAAAAATAACAGTTGATACAGATGAAGAATATGAGGAAGTTAAGGAAATACTTGCACAAATACCAAAAAAAGATATAAAAATTGAAAAAGTAGAAAATTCACTTTCAAAATATAGTTTAAATGTACAAATAGAAAGAATGTCTCAAAGGAAAATTTGGCTTAAATGTGGTGGATTTATAACAATAGATAAAACAGAGGCACTAACTGCTATTGATGTTAATTCATGTAAATATACAGGCAAAGAAAATCAAGAGCAAACAATCTATACCGTAAATAAAGAAGCAACAGAAGAAATTGCAAAACAACTAAGATTAAGAGATATTGACGGAATAATAATTATTGATTATATAGATATGACATTAGATGAAAACAAGAAAAAAATAATTGAATTATTAAAACAAAACATAAAAAAAGATAGATCTAAAATACAAATTTTAGAATTTACAAAATTAAACTTGCTTGAAATTACAAGAAAGCATATGTTTAGTAATAATAATATTTAAAAGGAGGAAAGAAAAATGGAATTATCAGTAATATTACCATTTATAGGTGCATTAATTGTACTTTACATTATACTTAAAATACTAGCATTACCAGTAAAATTAATTATTAAATTAGTAATAAATGGATTAATTGGAGGTTTAATAATATTTGGTATTAACTGGATAGGAGCAAATTTTGGATTTATACTTCCACTTGAATGGTGGTCAGCAATACTAGTTGGAATACTAGGAGTTCCAGGTGCAATTATATTAATACTAATCCAATTATTTATGTAATAATGAAAGGAAAATAAAATGCCAGGATTTAGAAGAAATCTAAGAACTAGGAGAGCAGTTGTACTACAAAGTCCTTCAAGAATAGCTTCAATAGTTGCAATATGTTCAATAATAGTAATAATAATTTGTGTAATAGTGCTTGGAATAAAAAATGTTCAGCATAAACAAGAAATTGCTAAAAAACAAGAAGAAATTAATAATATAATTTACAATTTATTTGTAGATGAAGATTATGAAAATGTAGAAATGTTAGATATAGAATTTCCAAATAAAGTTATAAATATTGTATCAACCGGGGATATTTTGTGTGAAGAAGGGATTCTAGAAGCGGCATATAATAAAGAAAGTGGAACATATGAGTTTTCTAATATGTTTAGCGATGTAAAACAATATGTAGAAAATGCAGATATTACACTTGCTAGTTTAGAAACTAATTTTGTAGATGGAGAAGAATACAGTGGCAGACTTAAATATAATGCTCCACTTACACTTTTAGATTCAATGAAAAATTTAGGAATAGATATAGTAAATACTGCAAATAACCATAGCCTAGATTATGGATTTAGGGGAATAGAGTCTACTATTAATAAAATACAAGAGGCTGGATTAGAAAATGTAGGAACATACAAAACAGAAGAAGATAGCTCTAAAATTTTAATTAAAGATGTAAGAGGAATAAAAATAGCATTTCTAGCTTATACATATGGAATTACTAGTGATGAAAAGAATTTAGAGGAAGCACCTTATTCTCTAAATTTAATACAAAAAGAAAAAATAGTATCAGATATTCAAAAGTCAAAAGAACAAGGAGCAGAATTTACTTTTGTTTTAATGCATTGGGGGGATGTAGATTCATCAGTGCAAAATAATGAGCAAAAGGAACTTGCTGATTTCTTATTTGAAAATGGAGCAGATTTTATATTAGGAACACATCCTGCATCAATACAACCAATGGAAGTAAGAGAAAATAGTGAAGGGCAAAATATTTTTATTGCATATTCAACAGGTAATTTTATTTCTTCAAGAGAATATACGAATTCTAATATAGAAATGATATTAGATATAGAAATCACAAAAGATTCAGAAACTGGGGAGACTAAATTAACAAAAGTTACCTATACTCCTGTTTATCTTTTAGATAGGGGAAAAAGTGCAGAGCAGAGATATAAGTTGTTAGATATTAAAAAAGAGATAGAAAATTATGAAAATGGATATACAGAAAATATAACAGAGGAAGAATATGAGGAATTGTTGCAGGCATTGATAGATATAGATAAACTAATTGGAAAAGAATAGAGTTACAACTTCACAAAGTTACACCTTGACATAATTACATATTCATAATATAGTATAAGTAATCTTAATTTAGGAGGGGTTACAATGAATATTGTATTGCCTGAGAAATTTTATTTTAAGGGGGCATCACGGGAGAACTTTGCACGAGTAGAAAATGGGAATTTAATAATTAGGGGAACTGTTCCATTTAAAAAAATGATGTATGATTTAGCATACAAAATTGGTGGGACTACTAAGTGCTTTTATTGCGGAAAAACAATTTCAAAAGGAAAGCTTACCCTTGACCATATGTATCCATTAGATTTAGGAGGACCTACAATTCCGGATAATATGGTTCCTGCATGTTCAAAATGCAATAGTGAAAAGTCTAATATGACATGTGCTCAATATAAGGAATTTCATTTGTTAAGTGATAGAAAGGAAAGGCGCATTTTAAAAAGAAATGTGAATGAGTATCACGAAACTATGAGAAGAAAAAAACTTTATGAACTGCCTAAAAATTGGGTAACAGATATTGTGCTTTCCACTGTTGTTGTAGAACTATTTTTTAAAGAAAAATTCAAGGGAATAAAGTATAACCAGATAAAAAGGTTTTATGAAACCTATGGATTTTTGCAAAAACCAGTAATTGTAAATAAAAATCATTACCTTTTCAATGGTTTTACAGAAATAGTGTTTGCACGGGAAATAGGATTGCAAAAGGTTCCTGCTATTGTTTTGGAAAATGTAAAAGTAATACTTTGATGTGACAAAAATAAGCTTTGATAATTCAAGGCTTATTTTTTGCATTAGTGGCATGTTTTTTCCTTTACATGTAGAAAAAAGCGAAAAAATGTAGTAAAATATAGTTTAGAGTTTTAAATACATAACAAGGAGAGAATTATGAAAATAGGTTTTGTTTCATTAGGGTGTTCTAAGAATTTAGTGGACACGGAAATGATGATTGGCTTGACTAAGAATAATGGTTTAGAAATTGTAAATAATGAAAAAGATGCAGATGTTATTTTAATTAATACGTGTGGTTTTATTGAAAGTGCTAAGCAAGAGGCAATTAATACTATTTTAGAAATGGCAGAGTATAAGAAAAATGGAAATTGTAAGTTTTTAATAGTAACTGGTTGTTTGGTGCAAAGATATAAAGAGGAGCTACAAGAAAGCCTGCCAGAGGTTGATTTGTTTATTACAATTGATGAGTATAATAATTTTGGAAAGATTATGCAGGAATTGATTAATAGAAATATTAATTCTTGTGCCCTTAGGTATGAGGATAGATTTTTAACTACTGGTAGTGCTACTGCTTATTTAAAAATTGCAGAAGGATGTAGTAATAGATGTACATATTGTGCTATTCCATATATTAGAGGCCCTTATGTAAGTAGAAAAATGGAAGATATTTTAGAAGAAGCAAAGCATTTAAATGAAAAAGGTATTAAGGAAGTAATTGTTATTGCACAAGATACCACTAAGTATGGAATTGATATTTATGGAAAGCCAATGCTTGCGGAGCTTCTTAAAAAACTATGTGAGTTTGATAAATTTAAATGGATAAGATTTTTGTATGCATATCCAGAAAGCATTACAGAAGAATTAATTGAGACTATTAAAAATAACGAAAAAATCTGTAAATATTTCGATATTCCAATTCAACATATATCAGATACTGTACTAAAAAGAATGAATAGAAAAAGTACAGGTAAGCAAATTAAAGATTTAATAAAAAGAATAAAACAAGAAATACCAGATGCTATTTTTAGAACATCACTTATAGTAGGTTTTCCAGGAGAAACGGAAGAAGATTTTGAAAAGCTTATTAATTTTGTAGGAAAAACTAAATTTAATAAATTAGGAGTATTTGAATATTCAAAAGAGGATGGAACACCAGCAGAAAAGTTAAAAAATCAGATACCAGAAAAAGTAAAAAATAAAAGATGGAACTTAATTATGACTTTACAACAAAAAATTTCAGAAGAGAAATTAAAAGAACATATTGGTAAAGAATATGAAGTTTTGGTAGAAAAAATAACTGACAAATATATTATAGGAAGAACTAAAATGGACGTCCCAGATATGGATGGATTGGTATATATTAAAAATAGTAAATATGCAGAAATAGGAACTTTTTTAAATTGTGTTATAACATCAGTTAAAGAATATGATTTGATAGGAAGAGTCATTTAAGAGTATAAAAAAATCACTTCTTTTTAAGAAGTGATTTTTTTATACTATATTTTTAATCTAATGTACTATCAAAAGGAATAAATTTTTTTACAACATTTCCTTCTGCTTTATCTGTATGTTGATATTCTGAGAAAGAAGTAAGTAAAGTGTTATCAACTAAACTTTCAACTTCATCTTGTGATGCGTGTTCTGCTAAAACTAATTCACTTATTAAGATTTGTCTTGCATTTAATAACATCTTTTTCTCACCTGTTGATAATCCCTTTTCTTTTTGCTTAAAACTTAAATTTCTAACAACATCTGCTACTTCGTAAATATCTCCACTTTTCATTTTTTCCATGTTATCTCTGTATCGTTTATTCCAGTTCATAGACATTTCTGTACTATCGTTTTCTAAAATTTTAAAAACTTTACCAGCAGACTCTTTATCTATAATACTTCTTACACCTATATCCTTAGCCTTTGATGTAGGTACCATAACTTTTACAGCCCCAGGCATTTCCAAAGTGTAATAAGATTCTGTTTCTCCTAAAATATTTTTTTCATCTATTGATACAATAGTTCCTGCTCCGTGCATTGGGTAAACAATTTTATCTCCAACATTGAACATAATAGCAACTCCTTTCAAAGTACAATATTTATTCATCACACTATTAATATTATACTACAAAAATTACCATAAGTCAAAGGGAAAATTAACAAAATCTACATAAAATTTATTTATTTGTAGAGCCAAAACCACCTACGCGTGAACCATTTGCAGTGTCATTATCAGCTGTTAAAAAATTATAAAAAACACCTTGCCCTATAGCATCTCCTTTTGATATTTTAATATCAGAATCACCAAAATTATAAAAAGCAAACATAATATGACCATCATTATCTGGGTTGCCATAATAATCGGCATCTATTACACCAATGCTATTTGCAAGAACTAGCCCTTTTTTCATTGGGTTAGAGCTTCTATTTGCTAATATCAAAACTTCATTTTCTCCAAAATAAGATTTTACACCTGTTTTAACTAGAACTGGTTTTGTACCTGGTTTAAATGCTGGAATAACTACATCTTCTGCTGCTTCAAAATCATATCCTGCTGAATATTTTGTTTTCCTTACTGGTAAGCTTATATTGCTATTCTCATATCCTTTTACTACTTCAAATCCACGTTTTTTTTCCATAACTTAAAAACCTCTTTCCTAAATATTTTATAAAAATATTTTATATTAACATATTTAAAATATCAATACTTTATTAGACAAAATTATACAAAATTCACATATGTTTATAAAAAACATATAATAATATAAACAAGCATTATGGAGGAACAAGATGGACACATTAAATAATTTAAAAATAAATAAAATTGCAGAAATTGAAAATATAAATTGCGAAAATAATATAAAAAGAAGGATGATGGATTTAGGAATTGTAAAAGGGACAAAGATTAAAGCAATATTAAAAAGCCCTTCTGGAAATCCAAGAGCCTATGAGGTTAGAGGAAGTGTAATAGCAATAAGAAATGAAGATGCAAAACAAATTGTAATAAAAAAATAAAGCCCCAATTTACAATGGGCTTTATTTTTTATCTTTCGAAATCTTCGATTTTCTTTTTATTAATAACTTTGTGTAGATCTTTCAACTCTTTTTTATGTGAAGGAGAAACCTGATTATGGGCTAAATTTGATAATTGAACTTGCTTAATTTTTTTATCCAAATTCGAATAATAATTAGAAGTATGAACAACTCTTTGAATATATGGCTGTGTTTTCATCATTGATATTATATCAGATTTGGAATATTGTGAAAGACTAAGCGTCATATGTGTTGGAAATACATATGTTGCATTTTCGGAAGACTCTCTAATTTTATTATTTTTAGTATGTACAAATAATTTTTCTAGTACTGAAACGCCAATTGTGCCATATTCGAAAATTAAATATCCTGTAAATTTATCTTTTCCCTTATATCCACGTGTAGGTTTTTTATCTAGTAAATATCTGCAACGATTAGAAATACTCAATTCTTCTGGATATACTGTCCTTTTAGAATTCGTTTTTGGCTTATATGGAACATCATCAGAAATCAATTGTTTAAAAGATGGTTTGCCACTTGGCAAAATAGTAAAGTCTAAATCATCAAAATTTTTTCTTATAAATTCGTAATAATTAATATTATTAGTTAAATGAGGCAAGTGGGGCACAAGAAATTCATTTAAATATTTTTTTGCTTCCTCTTTGCTATAAGAACCACTTCTTAAATTACCAATATCAAATTGAGAGCGAAAATATAAATCATTAATTACAGCCTCTTCATCTAGTAATTTTGGTAATTTATCTTTTTCACCAGTATAGTTATACAGCTTTTTTAAATAACTTCTAGCATCAAGATTTGGAGTAAGTAATGCGGTTGCTTTTTCTAACAAGTCAGATGCTTGACCAAAATCATTTTTGTCTATAAAATCTTTACCAAGCTCAATACAATAATTTATTCTATTAGAAGTATTTTCAACAATCTGACTAAAAACAGCACGGGCTTTGTATGGCTCTTCTATTTTTAAATAAAGATTAGCCAAAGCAAATCTAGCACTTAAGTCATTATGATTTTTCTTAATTAAATCCTTAAATATATTTTCTGCAAGAAAAATATGATTCCCCTTTAATGCTTCAATACCACGTTTATATGAAAGTTCATATTTCATAATATCATCTCCAAAATCTTCTCTTTTCATTATAACACAAAAAGAAATTATTGTCATATATTATATTATCTAATAGTTTGAGGTGATATTAATGGCAACTTATAAAATAGTTCTGGCACGGAAACCCAAATGTTGGGAAAAGTACGGTTTTTAATAGTTTAACTGGAATGCATCAACATACAGGAAACTGGGCTCGGAAAAACAGTTACAAATACAAGTGGAGAATATGTGTATAATTCAAACTTATATCAAATAATAGATTTACCAGGAACATATTCTATAATGTCAGATTCAGAAGAAGAGGAAATAGCAAGAGATTACATATGTTTTGAAGGGAATGATTGTACCGTAATAGTAGTAGATGCAACAAGACTGGAGAGGAACTTAAATTTAGTAAAGCAAATTTCAGAAATGACAGATAAGATAGTTTTATGTGTAAACTTATTAGATGAAGCGGCTAAAAAAGGTATCAAAATAAAATTAGATATTTTAGAAGATGAGTTAGGAATTCCGGTTGTAGGAGTAATTGCAAGAAAGAAGAAAACATTAAAAGAACTTACAAAAATAATAGAAAAAGTATGCAAAAACGAGATAAAGATCGAACCAAAATTCACACATTATGAAGAAAATGTGGAAAACGCAATTGAAAAACTCCAAAAAGAAATAGAAAAACAAGTAGATAATAAAAGAACTAGATGGATTAGTATAAAATTGCTAGAAGGAAATAAAAAAATAGTAAATAAAATTAAAGAAAAGTTTAATATTAAAATATCAGAAACGAATATAATTATTGCAAAGCAAGAATTAAAAAATTTAAAGGAAGATTTTACAACATCCATTGTTTCAGCAATAATGAAAGAATCAGAAGAAATATGCAAAAAAGTAATAATTTTAAAAAATAGTAATTATAATGAAAGAGATAGAAAAATAGATAAAATACTTACATCTAAAATATTTGGAATACCAATTATGCTTCTTTTTTTGGGAATTATTTTTTGGTTAACTATAACAGGCGCCAATTATCCATCAGAAATTCTTTCTAATTTTTTTACAGCAATAGAAAATAAACTAATAAATTTATGTATGGAATGGAATGTACCAGAATGGGTAAGTGGAGTATTTATAGCAGGCATGTTTAGAACTGCTACATGGGTAATTTCTGTAATGCTCCCTCCAATGGCAATTTTTTTCCCACTGTTTGTTTTATTAGAAGATCTAGGCTATTTGCCAAGAATAGCATTTAACTTAGATAATGTATTTAAAAAAGTTGGAACAACAGGAAAACAAGCACTAACTATGTGTATGGGCTTCGGATGTAATGCAGTAGGTGTAATTGGATGTAGAATTATAAATTCCACAAGAGAAAAAATTATTGCAATGATTACTAATTGTTTTGTACCTTGTAATGGGAGATTTCCAATTTTGATTACTATTTCTGCAATTTTTATAGGTAGCTTAGTGTCAAGTAAATATTCATCTATAATTTCTACATTAGTAGTTCTTGCAGTTATTTTAATCGGAATTATAATTACTTTGATTATTTCAAAATTATTGTCTAAAACATTACTAAAAGGGGAGAGTACTTCTTTTGTATTAGAACTTCCACCATACAGAAAACCTCAACTTTTAAAAGTAATAACAAGATCTATATTTGATAAAACAATATTTGTGCTCGGAAGAGCTCTTAGTGTTGCAGCACCTGCCGGAATTGTTATATGGCTAATGTCTAATGTTTTTATAGCAGATACTAATTTGCTTACATATGTAGCTAATTTTTTAGACCCACTAGGAAAAATTATGGGATTAGATGGTTATATACTAACAGCATTTTTATTAGGACTTCCTGCTAATGAAATTGTGTTACCTCTTATTTTAATGAGTTATTTGGCAAATGGGGAACTAATAAACATAGAAAATATAGAAAGTATAGGTGAAATATTAATATCTAATGGATGGACTATGTTAACAGCTATAAATGTTATGATTTTTTCATTATTACATTTTCCTTGCAGTACTACTTTAATTACAATAAAAAAAGAAACCGGAAGTTTAAAATGGACTTTTCTTGCATTTTTAATACCTTTGATTTGTGGAATGATAATATGTATGTTAACTAATGCAATATATAATTTAATAATTTAAAAAAATAAAAAGGAAAATTTTAGTTTCCTTTTTATTATAAAATTACCATGTTTTCTTTAAGTTTATTAATTCTGAAACATATTTATCACCTCATACAATCATATGAAAATTGTAAAAATATGGTGATAAATAAAAGAAAATGTCAAAAAAAACAATAATGAATATAATAAATAGAGGTGAATTAAATTTGAGTAAAAAAATATATATTATTTATTGTTTTTAAAAAGCAATAAATAATATATATTAAATAAAAAATTATATTACTAATTCATCATCAGCTATATGTTTTGCAAAACTATTTACTTTACTATCTTTTCCCAATGTATCTTCTTTTGAGATTTGTTTATAATTGTCAATTGCTTTATTTAAAATTTGTTTTGCCTTTTTAACAGCAGTACTATTTAATTCTTGCTTTTCTTGTTCAGATATAAAACTTCCATCTGATTCTAAAAGTTTTTCTACTTGTATTTTGTATTGTAGTGCATCTAAATTTTCACCCTTATAATTTGATAATTTATCTAATTGAATTCTATGTTCTGTACTTACCTTTTCTAAATATGTAAGTGTTGATATAGGTTGAATAGGTCTTGTTGAATTTTGATTGTATTCATCACATGCTATTCTTTTATTTTCATTTAATATGTTTATTCTAGATTTATTAGCATCTATGTGTTTTTGCACATTGTTAATTTCCTCTAATAAACAATTAGATATTTCATCATAAGAAGAGCATGCCTTTAAATTATCTATCAATTCTGAATAATTGCTTTTAAAAGAAGTTATATTTTTATTTAATGATTCTTTATACTTTTTAAGCACTTTTGTACATGCCTCATGGTCATTGGCATCTGGATTTTTTAAAAAATAATCTTTCATATCTTGACCTATTGATTTTGCAAGTATGTGCTTATCATCGAAATTATAATCAGGTCTATTCATTCTGGATTTTTGTGTTAAAACATTTATTTTAGATTTATACATTATGCATTTTTCGTTAAATTCATTTTGAAGTTTGTTTTTGCCATTGAAAAATCCAATTATTTTTCCTAAAAAAGTAGGCTTTTTATAAGGTATTAATGCTTCCTCATTACTTTTTTTGTATTCTTCAAATTCTTTCTTGACTTGCTCTAATGGATTTACAAAATTTTCAGTATAATCTTCTACAATTTCGGCTACATTATTAATTACATTTTCAGTAGTATAAATATTAGCAAGTTCAGATTTTGAATGCTTTAATTTATCTAATTTGTTTTCATATTCTTGCAATGCATCATTGAATTTTTTATTTTCTAATTCTACATCAATTATTTTATTTAATAAATCATTTTGAGCAGACAATTTTTCTATATATTCAGTTTTTGTTTCTGATGAAAGTTCAGTATTATTTAATAAATTATTTTTCTTCATGTATTTTTCTATATTAGAATCATTTTTTAAAGTTTCAGATGCAGATTTTACTAGTTTTAATTGCTTTTGACTATTATTAAATTTTTCTAATAAATACTTTTCTAAATCTTTTCCATCAGGTATTTTAGAAATAATATCAAATTCTGATTTTAAATTTTTAAGTTCATTTTCCATTTTTATAATATCTTTTTTTTCTAGATATTTATAATCAGCCTTAAAATCCGAATATGCCTTAGATAATTCCTTAAATTCTTGATCAGATATAGGATATTTGCTTTCTAATTTCTCTAAAAATTCTGGACTATGTGATACTAAATTATCATGAGCCAATTTTTTTAATTTCTTATCAGAATAATCAGGATATGTATTTTTTAAATTTGAAACATATTCTGATAGGAATTCTTCCTTTAATTCATGTCTTTTTGTAAATTTATCTACTAAATCTATGTTACTATCTAAATACTGAGATAAAATAATTGTAGCCGGATATTCTTCTAATTCACCATGTGAATTTTTTATTAAATATGATTTGCAAAAACTATCATCAGTTATAAAAAAATCTGAGCAGTCGTATTCATGAGCATATTTGGCAATTGGAGCAAAAAAATCAGCGTCTAAATCATGAATAGATTTGTATAGTGCAATTTCTAATTCTAAATTTAATTTCTTAGCAGATAATTGTTCTTTTTCTTTCTTTTTAGTTTTAATAAAATTTTTAATTTGGTCTTGTTTAATTGTTGCCATTTTTTCGTGAATAATTTGTTCTTTTTTCGCAAGAACAACATCACGAATAGAAGAACGCATTTTTATTACAGCATCTATTTGCTCTTGATAGAACTTTTTAGTATCAGCAGATACACTGCGATTTTTTTTCTGATTTAAATCATCTAATGAATTTTTTAGATAATAAAAATACTCTAATATATTTTCAAATTCATCCATTTTTTTAATCTTATTCATAATTTAAGTCCTTTCAAATTATTTAAGTTCTTCTTTTGTAATATTATTTACTAATTTATCAAAGTCTTCTAGTGAAAGATGTTGAAGTTGGTTTAATATAAATTCATCCATTGAATTTGGTTCCATACAAACACCTCCATAATTATATGTAATTTTATAATAAAAAATTTTTTTTTGCAATAGAAATCAAAAATAAAAAGCAACTAGAGAAAAAAGGGAAATTGAGCACTAAATAAAACTTAACATAAAGAAGGATTTTGGTAGTATCTGTCGAATAGTATACGTTAAGAAAGGTTAAGGGATATGACACGATACAGTGATGAATTAATTGAAGAAATAAGGAGTTCTAATGATATAGTAGATATAATATCACAATATGTAGTGTTAAAAAGAAGTGGTAGAAACTTTTTTGGATTATGTCCATTCCATAAAGAGAAATCTCCTTCTTTTTCTGTTTCTCCGGATAGACAAATTTTTCATTGCTTTGGATGTGGAGTTGGAGGAAATGTAATACATTTTGTAAGTAAAATTGAAAATATAAATTTTATAGAAACCTTACAACTTCTTGCAGAAAGAGCAAATATTTCACTTCCTACATTAGATAGTACAGAGGACAATAAAATATTAGAACTAAAAAGTAGACTTTATAAACTAAACGAGCTAGCAGCAAAATTTTATCACGAAAATCTATATAATCCAAATTCAAAACCCGCACAAGAATATGTAAAAAAAAGAAAGTTAGACAATAAAACATTAAAAAAATTTTTAATAGGATATTCTTGCAACTACAACGAGCTATACAATTTTCTAAAAGAACAAGGCTTTAATGAAGAAGAAATGTTAGCTTCAAATCTAATATGTAAAAATCAAAATGGACAAATGGTAGACAGATTTAGAAAGAGATTAATGTTTCCAATTCAAGATGTAAAAAATCGAACAATTGCATTTGGAGGAAGAGTACTAGATAATACATTGCCTAAATACATTAACTCTCCTGAGGGACTTGTATATAGTAAAGGAAGAAATTTATTTGGATTAAATATTGCAAAAAACAGTCAAAATAAAGATATCATCATAGTAGAGGGATATATGGATGCAATATCATTACATCAAAGGGGAATAGACAATGCAGTAGCATCACTAGGAACCGCTTTAACAGAAGCACAAGGAAGATTGCTTACAAGATATGGAGAAAAAGTAATAATAGGGTACGATTCAGATGGGGCTGGACAAGCAGCAACACTTAGAGGACTTGAAATTTTAAATAATATGGGATGTGACCTTAGAATATTGCAAATGGAAGGTGCAAAAGATCCAGATGAATATGTAATAAAATATGGAAGCGGAAGATTTAATATGCTTGTAAATGAAGCCATATCATTAGTAGAATTCAAAATTAAAATTCTAAAAAATTCATTAAATTTGGATAATGTAAATGACAAAATAAAATTCTTAAATGAAATAGCAAAAATATTATCAAAAGTGACAAGTCAACTTGAAAAAGAAGTGTATATAGAAAAAATAGCAAAAGAATATAATATTTCAAAAGAAGCTATATATGCACAAATAAATAAAATCTTATATGCAAATTTAAAAGGAAAAAAAGAGTTAGAAGCAAGAACAACTATAAGAAAACAGCAAGAAGCAAAAACAGAAATTCAAGACTCTGGAACTATAAGAAGAGAAAAAATATTAATATGGCTTTTAATAAATAATCCAGAAGAAACATATGCAGCAGTACATGACAAAATTTTACCAGAAGATATAAAAAACCAAAGAAATAGAAATATAGTCACAAAATTGTATGAAGAATTTAAAAATGGAAATAGTAATATAAACAATATTTTGGATTTATTAGAAGAGAGCGATGTTAATTATGTGACTGGGATTATGGCAGAAAATTTAGAAATTACAGACATAAACAAAGGCATAACAGACATATTATTACCAATAGAAAGAGAAAAATTAATAACTCAAAAAGAAGAAATTATAAAAAAGTTAGAGTCTGATAATCTAAGTAAAGATGAAAGTACAGAATTAGAAAATAAATTAAGCGGAATTATTGTAAGACTAGCAAAATTAAAAAAACTATAGTGGAGGGATATAATGGGAACAAAAAAAGAAAATGAAGAAATAAAAGAAAAAAAAGCAAAAACAACAAAAACATCAGAAGAATCATTAAAAGTAAAAACTAAAAAAACAGAAGAATTAGAAAAAGTAAAAAAAGAAATAGAAATTGAAGAAAAAGAGAAAGAAAAAAAAGAATCAAAAAAACATAGAACAGAAGAAGAAACAAAAAGTGGTGTTGAAGCAATACTAAATAAAGCTAAGGAAAAAGGTCAAATAACATATGGAGAACTAGCAAATGAATTAGTAGATGCAAACCCAGAACAAATAGACAAGGTTTTTGATGCTTTTGAAGAATTAGGCGTAGATGTTCTAAAGGATGACTTTATCGAGCCAGATATAGAAGACTTAGAAGAAGTGGAAGAAATAAAGCTAGATGATCCCAATATATTAAACTATGAAGGACCTAATGCAGATGACCCAGTAAGAGTATATCTAAGAGAAATAGGAAAAATTCCATTATTAACATACGAGGAAGAACTAGAACTTTCAAAAAGAATTCTTAAAAATGATGAAGAAGCAAAACAAAAATTAGCAGAATCAAACCTAAGGTTAGTTGTAAGTATAGCTAAAAAATATGTAGGAAGAGGAATGTTATTTTTAGATTTAATTCAAGAAGGAAACATGGGATTAATAAAGGCAGTAGAAAAATTTGATTACACAAAAGGGTTCAAATTTAGTACTTATGCAACATGGTGGATAAGACAAGCCATAACAAGAGCAATAGCAGA
>CAMMLS010000026.1 GCA_946497775.1 uncultured Clostridium sp. | reverse complement strand
GTTATTCCTTTATCTATTAATCCATCTATTATTTCATCTAATGTTACTTCTCTTCTTTTTTCTAGCTGGGTATCCTGTATGCTTACTTCTATATTCTCTTTTATTTGACTTTTTTTATATTCTTCTACACTTATTCCTGCCATTCCAAATATATTTCCTGTGGTTATATAATTTAATACCACTCCTGCTAACAATAGTAGTATTATAATTGTTATAACTAATGCTATTAATGTTATTCCTCTTACTTTTTTCATACTTATATCACTCCATTCTTTATACTTTTTAATGTTTTCTTCTAAAACCACCTATTCTATTTAATTAATAATTACTCTAGTTATTATTAGTAGAGAAGCTGGGGTGATAAACTGATTAAAATTTATGGAGCGACGAATGTAGCCAGAGCGGTCGTACAAACTCTTATTAACATTGAATGAGGGTGCGTTCTTTCAAGAGGCTCGTTTGATGTTCTATTAGAGTTTGTAGACCATGCAGGCGTGCCGAGGAGCGTAATAAATTTTAATCAGTCTATCACTTCAGCGGTTATACTAGAGACAAATACTCTATATCAAGCAAAACAAAAGACATATAAACCTAGCCATCATGCTAAGTTTATATGTCTCATATATCTATATATTTCTCCTGTTTATTTTCTTTAACAAATTACTTGTGTGTGTGTGTGTGTACACCTATGCGGTTTTCAGCGTTTTTCATATTAACGAACTCTCCTTTTATATTTACATCCCAACTAAGTATTCTTTCATTCTAGATAAATCTGTTAATGTTGTTTCTCCATCTTGATTTATATCTGCTCCCATAAGCGGGAAATTTTCTAATATTTCAAGTTTTACTATATGAAGTTTTAATTTAGATAAATCTGTTATTGATATTTTTCCATCACCATTTGTATCTCCTGTTACTACTATATTAAATATTTCACTTTCATTAATTTTTAACAATGAACCTGTTCCTACTAATGCTGCTTCTGTTAGAGTTTCTCCTGAGTTGTTTTCTATTCTATAATTGTCTGAACCAATTTGTAAATTTTGAAGCAAAAATTCTACTGTTGTATTTTCAGGAATATTTTTAATTACTCTATTTTCTAAATCTATATTATATTCTTCTGTTCCTATTAATTCCATAACTCTAACTTCTACAACTTTTTCTAATGTTGCATCTTCATCAGAAGTAATAGTTATTTTCGCAGTTCCTAATGCCAAAGATTCTACTAATCCATTTTCATCTACTGATGCAACATCTGGATTATCTGATTCATAGATTAGTTTCTTATTTTGTGCATCTTCTGGTGTAATTATAGTATTTATTTGTCTTTCTTCACCTACTGTCATTTTTACAGTATCTCGTTCTACTTCAAATCCTGTAATTGGTGTTTTACCATGTATTTTGATTATTGCAGACTGTTTTTCCATATTTTCTGAATCAATTGGTTTTCCATCATATGTTACAACAATTGTGTATTCTCCTGATGTTGCCAATTCCGTTTTAGGTTTTAATATTAGATTAGCTTCATTATTTTGAATAATATTCCCTTCTACTTCAAACATACCTGTAATATCTTGTTGATGCTTGTAAATTATAACATCCAAACGTTTTTCATTTTGAAAATCTTCTGCGGCAATTTTTACATTGAATGTTCCTTCTTCACCTTGCAACACTTGTTCTGGAACTGAGGTTACCTCTTTTATTTCAATTGATGGTTCTAAAACAGTAACTGAACAAGTTGCCTCAACATTCCCATCTAATGATGTTATTTTTATATTTGTCTCTCCTCTTCCTACTGCTGTTATAAGTCCTCCTTCTGTAATAATTGCAACATCTTCATTTTCACTTATAAATTTTAAATCTGCATCTGTAAATAAATCTGGCACTACTTTATATGTAATAATTGTTGTTTCATTTTTTTCCATTGATATTGCTGGTTGTTCTATTATTATTTGTTTAATTTTAATTGTATCTACTGTAAATGATGCTTGTTGTTTTAAAACTTCTACTGCGTCTTGTCCTACTAGATACTCGTAGCTTAACTCAACTAAATAATCACCTTTTGTAGTATTTTCACCAAGATTTAATTTTATTGTTGATACATTATCAGTAACAGTGTTTCCTTCTATTGTAAAATCTTCTTGTGGAACATCAATTCCGTCTTTTATTAATTTTACATTTATGACTGACTCATTTGGAATATCTTTTGTTGTAACTGGTATTGTTACTATTTGATTAACATGTTCTGGCATATTATCACTTTCTAATATAATTTTACCTATTGTAATTTCTGGAATTAAAATAGGTTCTTCCTCTTCTGTACTTGGTTCTTCCGCTCTTAATTCAGATTGTTGTATGTTCAAAAAAGCTGTTTTTAAAGCTGAAAACAAAGCTTGTCCTTGCCCAAACGCAGCTGTTACAGTGGTTCCTAAAATTAGAATTACAGCTATAACTGTAACAAAAACAATTATAATTTCTTTTTTCATTTTATACTCTCCATATACACATTTATCCTTATTATATATAATAATTTTTTTTAATGTTAAAGTCAATATTAATAAGTTGAAATAAAATCCTTCATTTTTATGAAAATCATACTATAACTAGTTTAGGCGATTTATTTTTGTTTTTTTACATTTTCATTACATTTTTGTTACAGTTGTCTTTTTTATTTTTTTATGCTATATTATATAGTACCTTTTTTAATCTATTAAAATATACTATACTATATTACTATATTAAAAATTACCAAAAATTGATTGTTTAATTTTTTGTACATTCATAGTATAATATATTTATACCATTCTAAGGAGGCAACTTTAAATGAAAATTGAAAAGCTTCGGCGAGAATAAAATTAGAATAATATTAGACATAAACGATTTAGCTGAAAAGAATATTGATTTTCACGAATTTATGTCTAACCCAATTGATTCTCAATCTCTTTTTTTAGATATGCTAGATCAGGCGGAAAAAGAAATTGGTTTTGTTACCAAAGACTGCAAAATTATGATTGAAGCTTTAGCAATGTCTAACGGAAGTTTTATATTAACAGTTACAAGAGTACTACCAGAAAATGAAAAAATTAATAATGCACCCAAAAAGAAAATAAAGGTTAAGAGAAAAGTACATACTATTGAGCCAACATCATGTGCAATTTTTGAATTTTCATCATTTGATAACTTTTATGATTATGGCATTTCACTAACTCCACATTTTTTTGATTTAATTAATAAAAATATTGGCATATCTAAATTATATTTATATGGTTCAAAATATTATTTAATAATAGAAAAAATAAAAGAAGATGCTAATTTTATAAAAAGCTTTAGCTCATCTATATCTGAATTTGGTAGACTTGTTTCAAATTCAAATGCATATAAAAATAAAATTATCGAGTATGGAAAATTAGTTTTAAAGAAAAATGCAATTTTTGCTTGTAGTACAGGATTTAGAAGTAAATAAAAAGAAGTTCAATAATGAAGTGAACCCAAATTGTTAGACAAAAAAGTTTAACAATTTGGGTTCATTTTTTATTTTAATATACATAATTTTGTGGATTTAATGCCACTCCATTTACTCTTACTTCTAAATGTAAGTGTGGACCAGTTGAGTTTCCTGTTGACCCAACCTTTGCTATAATATCTCCCTGTGAAACTTGTTGTCCAGCAGACACTAATATTTTACTACAATGTCCATAATATGTTTGAACTCCATTTCCATGTGAAATTATAACTAAGTTTCCAAGTGAGCCTTTCCAGCCAGCATGTATTACTGTTCCACCTGCTGCTGCTTTTATTGATGTTCCTTTTGGTGCAGCAATATCTAATCCTGTATGTGCACCAACTCTAACTGAACTTCTTGAACCAAATCTAGATGTTATTGTTCCAGAAATAGGTCTTATTAATGTAATTCCTATATTTTTATATTCATTTGATATTTTAGAAGAAGTTGAAATTCTTGTTGTAGTAACTGCTTTTTTCTTAACTTCTGGTTTAACATATAATGAAGCCACTGCATTTTCAACTGTTGTAAAATCTTTTAATTCTGTTTCATATACTTCTACATATGTTAATTTTTCTTGGTTAGCACTTGATTTATTTTTTAATTCCTCTATTATCTTTTCTGCTTCTTCGTATGTTGCAACATATGCTTTTGGTTCAGTTGATTCTAAAACTGCATAATATCTATAATAAGTTGTTCCTAATGATTTAACCATTTCAAAAATTTCGTTATCATTTGTTACAACATCCTTTTTTAATAAACATAGATGATACTCTGGTAATTCTTCTATTTCAACAAATGCTACATTATCCTCAGAACCATATTTTATGTACTCGTTTATTTTCTTTTGTAACTCACTTTTATTCTCTATGTATCCAATAAATTCTCCATTTAATGTCACGCTGTATGTTGGTTTATATATAAGAGATACTGCTCCTATTATTAATACACTAGCAATTCCTACTAGGGATATAAGCTTTACAGAGGTTCTAAGTTTTGTTGCTATACTTTTTAACCTACTAATTTTCAACACACCCTTCTCTTTATATTGACCTTATTTTATATCAAGTTTTATTATTTAACAATTCTAATTCCTGTTTATATTTCCCAGATATTCTTTATTTTTCAAGTTATACTCCTATGTTTTGTTTTATCGTCTTTTTTACTCCCTTTTTCTTTCTTTTTCTCATTTGGTTATTTTGAAAGTACTATATCCGTAAGCATTTTTACCATAAAAATAAAGATACAATTGCTTATTACTTTTTAACAATTGTATCTTTGTTTTATCTTGTTATTTAGAAACCTCTGCTTTTACATCATTAATTTCTGTTGGTGTTGCTTTTGCAGCTGGTGTATAAAAGCCTTTAGATTGTGCCATTTTGAATAATTCATATTGAAAAGATTCTGAGCTATTTCTCATTTGCTGAATTGTTTGTCTAAGTCCAATGTTTTCACATTCGTTTATAACACCTTGCATTGTTGTTAAATCACCTTTAACAGCTTCTAAAATGTCATTTACCATATACTTATCGTCCATATTTACCTCCTAATTTAAAAATGTTAGTAATTTTTGTTTACCATTTAAAGCATCTTGTGCAGCTTTTGTAAACATTTGCTTAACTTGCTCATCTGTGCAACTATTTGCATAATTATTAAGCTTTTGATATGAAGTATCATGTGCACCAATTAAATGTCTCAAATTTTGTAATTCAACTTGGTTTAAATCTGCCATATTAACATCATCCTTTCTTTGTATAGATGTTAATATTATTCACAATATATGGTAAATTTATACATATTTTTATTTAATATTATAAAATTTCTAATCCTGCATATTTGGCCATTAATCTCTTATGCCCAGCTTTTTCGAAAGTTATATCCACTTTTAAATCATCGCCTTCTGGTTCAGTATAATTTATAATACCCTCTCCAAATTTCTTATGGTATACTCTTTTACCAGCTTCATAAGATGATAAATCAACAGTTTTTGCAGCAGATTTACCTAAACTATTTAAAAAGCTATCTGCCGTTCTAAAAGCAAATCCAGTTGTCGGAGTTTTTCTTATAGCACTTGAAGGAGCAGAATATGAAACTACATTACTTTTATTTCCATAACTCCAATTTGAATTTGTATCTTCAAACAAATTATTTCTTTTTCCATCTACTACTTCTTCGTATCCTTCTACCATTTCTTGTGGTATTTCTTTTAAAAATCTCGATACTGCATTGCAACTTGTTGACCCAAAAACAGTTCTTTGTTTAGCACATGTTAAATATAAATGTTCTTTTGCTCTTGTAATTCCAACATAGCATAAACGTCTTTCTTCTTCTAGTTCTTTTTGTTCTCCTATTGATTTATAGCCTGGAAAAATGCCTTCTTCCATTCCTACTAAAAATACTACCGGAAATTCTAGACCTTTAGCGCTATGTAATGTCATTAATGTTATTGTATCCTCTGTGTCTTCCATATTATCTAAATCACTAGATAATGTAATTCCCTCTAAAAATTCTGCCAAACCATTTTCTGCATTTTCTTCTTCAAATTCAATTGCCACTGTTAATAATTCGTTTAAGTTTTCTATTCTATTTTCTGCCTCTAATGTATCTTCCGCTTCTAGTGCTTTTATATAACCTGTTTTTTTCATGGTTTCTGTTATTAACTCAGAAATACTTAATTCATCTTTTCTTTTAGCTAAATCTTCTATTGTTTCAACAAACTCTCTTGAATTTGCAAATACTCTATTTAACTCAAACTCATTAGCTCTTTTTATAACTTCATACATAGAAATTCCATTTTCATTTGAAATTTCCTCAATTGTATCTAAGCTAGTTTTGCCTATACCCCTTTTAGGTTCATTTATAATTCTTCTTAAACTTAAATTGTCTGATTTATTTTGTATTAATCTTAAATATGCCATTGCATCTTTTATTTCTTTTCTTTCATAGAATTTTAAACCTCCAACTATTTTATATGGAATATCTTCTCTTCTTAAAATATCTTCTATACTACGTGATTGCGTGTTCATTCTATATAACACTGCAAAATCTGAATTTTTATAATATTCTTCTCTTTTTAGTTCGTTTATTTTTTCTACTATATATGTAGCTTCATCATACTCATTATCGGCTTTATGCATTTGAACTTTTTGACCTTTTTCATTTTGAGTCCAAAGCTTTTTTTCGTATTTTGTTTCATTATTTTTAATAACAGCATTTGCAACATCTAGTATATTTTGAGTACATCTATAATTTTGCTCTAATTTAATAATACGTGTTCCTGGGAAATCTTTTTCAAAATTTAAAATATTACTTATATCTGCTCCCCTAAAACTATATATACCTTGGTCATTATCTCCAACCACTGTTATGTTCCCATATCTTGAAGCAAGCATTGTTATTAATGTAAATTGAGCTTTATTTGTATCTTGATACTCATCTACTAATATATAGTGGAACTTATCTGAATAATACTCTAAATCTTCTGGGCTTTCAGTAAGAACTTTAATTGTGTAATTAATAATATCATCAAAATCTATTGCATTATTTGCTTTTAATTTCTTTTGGTAAAGAGAATAAATTTCTGCAATTTTATCTTTTCTAAAATCGCCAGAATATTTTCTTGCATACTCTGCTGGTTCTAGCATTTCATTCTTAGCATTACTAATTTCAGCTTGTACACCTCTATCTGAAAATAATTTATCATCTATTTCTAATTCTTTTAAACAAGTTTTAATAACAGACCTTTGATCTGATGTATCGAAAATTATAAAAGATTTATCAAAACCTATTTTATCAATAGTTCTTCTTAAAATTCTAACACAAATAGAATGGAAAGTACCAATCCACATATCTTTGCTAAAATCATCCCCAATTAGTTTTTCCACTCTATCCTTCATTTCATTTGCTGCTTTATTTGTAAAAGTAATAGCCAAAATATTCCATGGCTTAACACCTTTTTCAATTAAATTTGCAATTTTATGTGTTAAAACCTTTGTTTTTCCACTTCCTGCTCCTGCAATAACCAAACATGGCCCTTCTGTATTTACTACTGCTTCATATTGTTTATCATTTAGCCCCTCTAAAATATCTATCATTTTTATACCTCTTCTTACAAACTTTTGTTCTATTTTATAACTAATTTGTTATTTTGTCAATATTTTTTTAATTAATTTTTCAATTATCTCATTAAGCTCAGCCGCACACTTTCTATAAACAGCCAAATTACAGCCCCATGGGTCGCTAATATCAATCCCATTATCAGTATCTCCAACAAACTCCTTCATTGTAAACACCTTTCCCTCTAAATTAGGATACATAGCAAGCACCATACTCTTATGACTCCTAGTAGCACAAAGCACAATATCCATATTCTCTATATTAGAAAACCTAATATTAGTAGCTCTATGCCCTCTCAAATCTATACCATACTCCTCCATAGCCTCAATTGCCTCAAAAGTAGGATAATCCCCATTCTCAGCATAAGTACCACAAGAAAAAACTTCCAAATCCAAATTATCTTCCTTAATCCTCTTAGCTAGCAGCTTCTCAGCCATAGCACTTCTACAAATATTACCAGTACAAACAAACATAATCCTATGCACAAAATCACTTCCTAAAATTATTTATAATATAGTCTACAATAAATCAACCAGAAAAACAAGCGAACAGGTAAATTTTATTTAAGAAGTGAATTATGGAACAAACACAAATATGCAGGCAAAGGAAAAACTAGCCAAAATTGCTCAAATTAATTTGAGAATTTTTGACTAGTTTTACTATACGATTTACTTATGCATCGCTACCAGCATCCAGTGCTACAAAAAAGCTGGCACGAAACCCAAAATTATCTGCTGTTATGTCATGGTTTTTGACATAACGATTTGCCGCTGACTTTTCAGTTCCTTTCCCAAAATAATAACCATTTCTCAAAACTCTACCAGTATCTGTTGAATATTTTTCTTGGGTCCATTCGCATACGTTTCCAGCTAAATCGTATATATTGTTCGCTTTCCAGTATTCGCTTGCTCCCGTATTTTGTGGTTTTCCGTTATTAATACCTGCATCTCCTTTCGAAGTAGCATAATTTCCCCAACTTCCACTATCAGTTTGTATGTCTGCTAATTCCATTGTTTTTTGTTCTCCTTTTACTGGCGATGATATTATTGCTTTTCCAATTAGCCAATTTAATACGCTGTCATATTCTATCCCATACATTAAATGCATATTTTCAGTTTTATCATTATTATTTTTGCATGCCGTTATTATCTCTTGTTGTGATATACCACCCCATGGCAATCTAGCACGTTTACTTTGAGCAATATTTTCAGTATCTTCACTTGCTTCATATCTACCAATGTAGAATCCTTTATAATATTCAACGCTATCTATCATGTTCTGATATTCTTGTGTTGTTGTTTCTTCCCAAAATCTATTTACTGTCTCCATTTCTGCTAATAAATGTTTTCTTCCTCCACTGCCTAATTCTCCATTCTCGTCATAGCCTAATAAAGTCGTCCATTCCGTTCTCTTAAAATTCTCTTTACAATTTGGTATCGATATCCATACATATTCATTGAAATCTGGTACTCCTTCTGTATATGTTACAGCGTGATCTACTATTACTATTCCTTGATTTATTTGTTCAGCTGTTATACTACTCCACTGTTCATATGGCATTATTTCTTTTACGCTTCCATCTTGTCCTGGTAAGCTATATGTTGAATTGCTCCCGGTTAGTATAACTGGTGCAAATCCTTTTGGTATTACTATTTGTATATTTTCTTCATCAGTTGTTATTGTTGTATTTTCAGTAGCTAATCCATTTTCATCTACTGGTTCTGGTGGAGTTGGTGGGTTGTCTCCGTTTCCTTCTTCTAGGTAGTTTTGAAAGTATTTCTCTATTTCATTTAAGAATTGTTGTTCACTTGCTACACTATTGTTGTACTTTCCTACTGCATTTTCCGCGTTTCCTATTATATTTCCTTGCCCTGTTAAAGTAGCTAGTGCTACTCCTGCTAGTATTAATAGCACTATTATTGTTATTACTAATGCTATTAGTGTAATTCCGCTTTTGGCTTCTTGTGCTTTCTAATATTTTTGATTTTAATTTCTTTTCTTGCATTTCTTCATTCCCTCTTTCATTTGTTTTTTACATTTTCTATCTCATCACATTATCTCCAAAAACTACTAACCCTATACGGATACTTATTCAAATTAATGAATAACGAATAGTGAATAATTTTGTTTTGTAGAGTAGCCGAAAACATTATATACAAAACATTCCCATTTGTCTACACATTTTTTAAAATATAGATGTGTCCCCAGTGGGGTATTTTACCCCATTTGGAAACGTCCCCAGCAAAAATTATATCTGCGTTGCCAATATTCCTACTACAAACCCAAGTATATTCCCCAAGCTTCCCATTCTTCCTTTATATATTTTATTCGACTCCGGAATTAATTCTCCCGAAACTATGTACAGCATTGCTCCTGCTGCAAATGCTAGGCATATTCCTATTATAGTCTCTGAAATTCCTCCCACAATTGCGCCAAAAAAAGCCCCTATTCCTGTTGTAACTCCTGAAAGCAATGTTAAAAAAATAGCTTTCCATTTTGACATACCACCATTTTTCATAGGTACAGACATGGAAATCCCCTCTGGTATATCATGAAGAGCTATTGCCAATGCAAGAGAAAATCCTAGTTTAATAGAAGATTCAAAACCAGAACCAATTGCTAGGCCCTCTGGGAAATTATGAATTGCTAAACCTATTCCTACTATTATTCCTGTTTTTAATAAAGAATTGCTATTATTTTTATATTTACCTTTTTTAGAATAAATCTGCTTAACAAAATTATCACATACAATCATAGCAGCAACCCCAACAAAAATGCCTATGAATGTACTAGATAAATTAGAAACCTCTAATGCCTCTGGAATTAAATCAAAGCAAATTATTGCAAGCATTAGTCCTGCTGCAAATTGTAATATAAAGCTCAAAACCTTATTTGAGGGGTTCTTAAAAGTAACTCCTATAATTCCTCCTATTGTTGTACCAAACGTTCCAAAAAATAATCCTAGGAGAGTAGTTTGCATTAACTCTTCCAAACAAATGCCTCCTAATAAAACAATTTGTATAATACTATTCTTTTTATATAAAATTTATTCTTTATTTAGCTATAATTTAATAATCTGCTCCCATGGAAGATATGGTTTTCCAAAATGTCCATAATTAGTTGTTTGTTTATAAATTGGCTTTTCTAAATTTAAATATTCTATAATACCTCTTGGTGTTAAGTTAAATTTATTCTTTATAATTTGTGCAATCTTTTCATCTGGAATTATACCAGTTTTAAAAGTATCTACATAAATTGAAATTGGCTGTGCAACTCCTATGGCATATGATAACTGAATTTCACATTTTTGGCTCAGCCCATTTGCAACAATATTTTTCGCAATAAATCTTGCCATATATGCTGCCGACCTATCTACTTTTGTAGCATCTTTCCCAGAAAAAGCTCCTCCACCATGTCTGCTGTAACTACCATATGTGTCTACCATAATTTTTCTTCCAGTTAATCCACTATCTCCAAGTGGTCCTCCTATTACAAACATTCCTGTTGGATTAATAAAAAATTTTGTTTTGTTATCTAGCAAATTTAAAGGTGCGACTTTTTGTATTACCAAACTTAAAATATCTTGTTTTAATTGTTCTAAACTTACTTTATTTTTATGTTGTGCAGATATAACAATTGTATCTATTCTTTTTGGTAATTCATTTTCATATTCAACAGTTACTTGTGCTTTTCCATCTGGCAATAGGTAGCTAACTTCCTTATTTTTTCTTATATCTGCAAGCCTTTTAGTAATTTTATGAGAAATAGAAATTGGTAGTGGCATTAGTTCTTCTGTTTCATCACAAGCAAATCCAAACATCATTCCTTGGTCTCCTGCACCTTCTGAAAAAATAGCATCTCCTTGTTTTTGTTCTAATGACATATCTACACCTAGTGCAATATCTGTGGATTGTTTAGTTATATTTGTATCTATTTTACATGTCTTGTAATCAAATCCTATATTTTTATTGTCATATCCTATTTCTTTAATAGCTTGCCTTGTTATTTTTTCGATATTTATACTTGCAGAAGATGTAATTTGCCCAGTTATAAAAACTTGATTTTTGCATACTACTGCTTCACATGCTACTCTTGCGTTTTTATCTTTTTCTAGAAATGCATCTAAAATACTATCTGAAATATAATCACAAATTTTATCTGGATGACCTTCTGTTACACTTTCTGATGTAAATAATCTTTTCAAAAAAACCGCTCCTTCCTACTATAAATAAAAAAAGCATAATTGGTATTACTTATAATTATTTACCAATTATGCTTTTTTATTATTCTTCATTACCTTTTAATTTTTCTGCTCTATCTGTTGCAATTAAGCTATCTATCATTTCGTCTAGATTTCCATTTAAGAAATCTTCTACTTGATAAATGCTAAGACCAATTCTGTGGTCTGTTATTCTTCCTTGTGGGTAATTATATGTTCTTATTTTTTCGCTTCTATCTCCTGTTCCAACTTGACTTTTTCTAGCCTTTGCTAATTCTTCATCTTGCTCTTTTTGTTTTATTTCATATAGCTTTGTTCTAAGCATTCTCATAGCATATTCTCTATTTTGTACTTGTGACCTTTCTGTTTGACACTCTGCAACTATACCTGTTGGTTCGTGAATTAATCTTACAGCTGATGAAGTCTTATTTACGTGTTGGCCACCCGCTCCTGAGGCTCTATATACTTCCATTTTTATATCCGAAGGATTAATTTCAACTTCTACATCTTCAACCTCTGGTAAAACTGCAACTGTTGCAGTAGAAGTATGTATTCTTCCACTTGACTCAGTATCTGGAACTCTTTGTACTCTATGAACGCCACTTTCAAATTTTAATCTGCTATATGCTCCTTTACCTGTTATCATAAAAGTGATTTCTTTATATCCTCCAAGTCCTGTTTCATTTTCATTTAAAATTTCAACTTTCCAATGTTTTCTTTCTGCATACATTGAGTACATTCTAAACAAAGTACCTGCAAAAAGTGCTGCTTCTTCTCCTCCTGCGCCAGCTCTAATTTCGCATATAATGTTTTTATCGTCATTTGGATCTTTTGGAATTAATAGCATTTTTAGTTCTTCTTCTAATTTTGGCAATTTCTCCTTTGCTTCTAGCATCTCTGCCTCTGCTAATTCTTTTAATTCCTTATCATTTAGCATTTGTTTTGCTTCTTCTAGATCTTTTAAAACTTTTTTATATTCTCTATATTTTTCAACAACTTCTGAAATATCACTATGTTCTTTCATTAATTGTTTCCACTCATTTTGTCTTGCAATAACCTCTGGGTCACTAATCTTGGCATTAAGCTCTTCATATCTTTTTTCTACATCTTCTAATTTTTCAAACATATTGTAACTCTCCTTTATTTTACTAATATGTATTATACACAATTTTCAGGTTAATTACAATAGCTTGACATCTTTTGCTCTATGTTTTATGATATATAATGTGACTTAGGAGGTATGTTATGAAATTTACAATGGAAAGAAATATTAATTATTATGAAACAGACAGAATGGGAATTGTTCACCATTCTAATTATATAAGATTTATGGAAGAAGCTAGAATAGAGTTTATGAAAAAAATGAATGTTCCATATGATATGCTTGAAAACAAGGGGATACTTATACCTGTACTTGGAGTTTCTTGTGAATATAAGACACATGTTTCTTTTGGAGATACCATTGTAATACATTGTGCTTTTAAAGATTATAATGGAGTTAGACTTAATATGAAGTATGAAATATATAACAAAGCAACTGGATCATTGGTTTTAACAGGAGAAACAAAACATTGTTTTACTACACCAGAGCTTAGACCGATTAATTTAAAGAAAAATTATCCGGAAATGCATAAGTTGTTTGAGGAGTGTAAGTAGTTGTTGCTGGTGCTTTTTTTACTTTTAAAAGAAGCCTTCATTCAAGATTAATAGATATTATTTTGCAGTCCAATGAAGTTGTACATCGTACGCTATTTTCCGCAAAGCCATGTGAGGCAAAAATAAATGGAATCCTAGTTGGATTCCATTTATTTTTTATATATCTCCACCGTATTCGATATATACCCAGCCGTTTCCGCCAGAAATTTTAGAGAAGGTACTACTTGAAACTTTTTTTACAGTTCCTCCTGCCCCTCCTTGTCCATTACCAGCTGAAACACCATTAGTATTATAAGCCGCCCTTCCACCACCTTTTGCGGTGATTTCCAAAATTGAACTACTTCCCCCAGATGATCCTACACTATCTTTACCTATCGCAGAAACTCCTCCTCCACCTACAACAATTTGAACAGTTTGATTATTTTGTACTGTCAAAATTTTAGAAAGCTGCTCTCCACTACCACCAGTGTTTTTTGTTGCAAATCCTTTTGATGTACCTGATGAACCAAGTCTTTTTGTCGTGGCATGTCCACCACCCCCAGCTCCTGCTACTGTTACTTTTACTCTTGTTACTCCTGCTGGTACTGTCCATGTATATGTTCCAGGAGTAGTGTAACTTACTTTTGCATATTCTAGCTTATTTACTATTACTGTTATACTTGCACTTGCTGTCATCCCATTTTCCTTTGTTACGGTACATGTTATTGTATGTGTTCCTACTCCTAAGCTACTTGTATTGTCCACACTATATTTCGTACTTATTATTGGAGCATTTCCGTTTTGATTTATTTCAAAATAACTACTTGTTTCGTATGATTCTCCTGATGTTATCGTTACACTTTCTTGTTTTGCTACTACTATTGGTGGTGTTTTTTCTATGTTGGTTATTTCTAATGTTGCTGTTTTTATTTCTCCTATATCATTTTTTAATCTTGCTTTTATTGTTGTGTTTTCTGTTATTTCGATTGGTTCTTTATACTCTTGCCAGTTTTTCCCCCCATCTATACTTATTTCTCTTATTAAACTTTCTGTTCCTTCTGGATATATTACTTCTATTTTTATATTTTCTTTTGTCCATTTGTTTGTACTTGGATTTATAGTTATAGCTCCTTCTACTATATTTGTTATCTCTACTTCCTTGTCTATCTTTTGGCCATCATTTCCTACTAGTACTATTGTGTATTTCCCATTTTCTGTTACTTCGTAACTCTCCTCTATTTTTATTACTCCTACTTCATATTCTTTTTTCTCTCCATTTGGCAATATCAATTCTTTTATTCCTTTTTTTAATAAACATCCCTTTATTTTTATGTTTGTTTTATCTGTTAATATATCTGGTTCTATACTAGTACTTAAACTTATCTTGGCTTCATTTCCAATTATTACCTCATAAGCTCCATTTCCTTTATCTATTATTGTTGCCACATATTCTTCTTCTGTTATTAATATTCCTCCTTCTCTATCACTATTGGCCTCTGTTGTTATCCCTTTTTCAATTAACTTATCAATTATCTCATTCATTGTAACTGGGGCCTTCTTTTCTGCCAGTTTTTCTAGTATATTATATTCTATTTTTTCTTTTACTTGGCTCTTTTTATATTCTTCTACTGCTATAGCGCTTGTATTAAAGATTCCATTCTCTCCTACTATTGTATTCAATGCTATTCCTGCTAAAATTAGTAATACTATTATTGTAATTACTAATGCGATTAATGTTATTCCTTTCTCTCTTTTCACTATTTCTTCCTCCCTAAAGTTCTTTTATTATTTATCCATTTTGAAAGCCGCCTTTAAAACGTCCTAAAAAATCATAACAAAAAGGCATATAGACCTAGTACTAAGCTAAGTCTTATATGTCTTCTTATCTATATATTAATCCTTTTTATTTTTACTAATAAATTACCTGTGTGTGTGTGTGTGTACTGCCACAAGGTGTTCAGTGTTTTTCATAAATCTACTCCCCATTTCTATCTTTGCTCAGCAGCCTTTTCTACTTTTCGTTTTTCCTTCTCATTTTCCAGTTTAGCGATTCTTTGTTCTAATCTATTAATAGTCCACATTCTAGCACTTCTATATTTTTCAATTGTAGAACTATATGTTTGCTTAGCACTATTCCAAAGAATTTTACTAGTTCTTTGTGCTTTTTTAGAACCTTTCCTCATTTTGTCTTTTCCTTTTTTTAGTACAAATCTAGTTTCATCTGATACTTTATTAATACCTTTGATAGTATATTTAGCACCTTTAATTAATTTTGAATCATTTGTTTTTACTGGTTCCATTGTTATACTCTGTGCAACTTCATTAGTTTTATCTATAATTTGTGATGTTTCTTTTTGCAGCTTTTCTTTTAGTGCTGGTATTGACTTATAATTAATATCTCTAACCTTTTTAGAAAGCACATTAGTTACATTTTCTGTATATCTTTTGTTTCCATTTAATTTATTCAATATTTTTCCCCATGTTTTTTGAATCCAATTTGTATTTTGTAAAACAAGCAAATATTTTTGGTCTGCGGTTTTTAATAAATTCTCTTTTTTACCTGCAATAAGCTCTATTGCTTGTTTTCTTTCTACTAAACAATTTTTCAATTCTTCTTCACATTTATTTATAGCTTCTTCAATTCTTGCTCTTTCTGCTCTTAAATGTTTTGCCTGTACTTCATATTTTGTAGCTTTATTTATTTTACTTATATCTTTTAATTCTTTATTAATATTTTCAAGTCTCTCATAATCACCATCGTCTATAGCAAATTTAGCTTGTACTTGTAGCTCTTTTTCTCTTGCATATTCTGGTAATTCTTTGGCTTCGTCCCTTTTTCTGGCAATATAATTTTGAATCATCTCAGTTTCTACTTCTTTATTTTGTAGTCTCATTTTTTGTTCTAGAATCATTTTATATTTTATATCGAACTGTTTATTCACATTTTCTAGTGATAAAACATAATTTCTAATTATATTTGCCTCTATTGCACTTTTTATTTTCCCTGTTTCGTTTACAAATTCTATTTTTTTACCATATTCTCTTGCATTTTCTGCTATACAATTTGCCATATCATTTGCTTTACCAGCAACTAGTAAAGATCCTTTTTTAGCAAATGTAATTGCTTCTACTTTTGCATGATTACACTCTAAATCGGCTAATTTTTTTAGCAATTCGTATATTTTTTTATCTTGATTAGTTCCTTCCATTGTTTTCTCCTATTTTTTTAATAATTCTCCTAGTTTTTTTCTAACGTCAGATTCTTGTTTCTTTAGTTCATCTGATATATTCCTAAGTTCTAATAGAGATACATCATCTATATCTACCATTTTCCCATTCATAAATATAGCTCCAAATCTTTCTTTTGGCATTTTTTACCTCCGCAATATATATTCATATGTTTTATTTCTAATTAAATTTCGTTAACTTTTCATAAATATTATAGCATAAACAAAAAATATGTAAATAAAATTGCCTATATTTATATTTTACATTTATGTTACAAAAATAGTAAATAAAAAAAGGATTAACAAAAATGTTAATCCTTTTTTCATTTATTTTGCAACTATATTGTATATTTTATTTTTTACATAAATTTCTTTTACAATGTTTTTATCTTTTATAGCATTTATTATTGTTTCATTTCCATGTACTATTTCTTTTACATTTTCTTCTTTTTCGTCTAATGCTATTTTTACAGTTGCTTTCACTTTTCCATTAATTTGTACTGGAACTTCTATTTCGTCATCTATTGTTTTTGTCTCATCATATTCTGGCCATTTTTCGTATGCAATACTTCCAGTGTTGCCTAATGCAACATTCCATAATTCTTCTGTGATATGTGGTGCAACTGGGTTTAATAGTTTTAGGAATTCTTTTGCATATTCTTTTGGGAATATTTCTTCTTTGTAAACATTATTTATAAATATCATCATTTGAGATATTGCTGTATTAAAGTCCATATTTTCGTAGTCTTTTGTTACTTTTTTTACTGTGTAATGATATGTTTTTTCTAAGTTTTTATTTGTCTCATCTTTTAATTTCCCAGATTCTGTATATAATCTCCAAACTCTATCTAGGAACTTTTTAGATCCTTCAATTCCATTTGGGTCCCATGGCTTTGCAGCATCTATTGGTCCCATAAACATTTCATATACTCTTAAAGCATCTGCTCCATATTGTTTTACCATATCATCTGGGTTTATAACATTTCCTTTTGATTTACTCATTTTTTCACCATTTGAACCTAAAATCATTCCTTGATGACGTAGTTTTGCAAATGGTTCTTTTACTGGCACTATTCCTTTATTATATAAATAGTTATTCCAAAATCTAGAATATAATAAGTGTCCAACTGCGTGTTCTGGTCCACCTACATATAAGTCTACTGGAAGCCAATATTCAAGAAGTTTTTTGTTTGCTAATTCATCATTATTTCTTGGGTCAATATATCTTAGAAAATACCAACTTGAACCTGCTGAGCCTGGCATTGTGCTTGTTTCTCTTTTGGCTGGCTTTCCGTCTACTGTTGTATTTACCCAATCTGTTGCCTTTTCAAGTGGTGATGATCCTGTTTTACTTGGGCTATAATCTTCTAGCTCTGGAAGAATAAGTGGTAATTCTTCATCTGCTAATACCTTCATCTCATCGTCTACATATACAATTGGAATTGGTTCTCCCCAATATCTTTGTCTAGCAAATATCCATTCTCTTAATTTGTAATTTACTTTTTTATGCCCTACACCTTTGTCTTCTACCCAAGATATCATTTTATTTATTGCGTCCTCTTTGTTTAGTCCATTTAAGAATTCAGAGTTAATATGAAGTCCATCTCCAACAAATGCTTCTTTTGAAACATCTCCACCTTCTAATACTGGAATTATATCTAAATTAAATTTTTTAGCAAATTCATAGTCTCTTTCGTCATGAGCTGGAACAGCCATAATTGCACCTGTTCCATAGCTTGCTAATACATAATCTGATATCCAAATTGGTATTTGCTTTCCATTTGCAGGGTTAATTGCATAGCTTCCTGTAAATACTCCTGTTTTTTCTTTATTTAATTCTGTTCTTTCTAAATCAGATTTTGATGCTGCTTGTTTTATGTAATTATCTACATCTTGTTTTTGCTCTGGTGTTGTAATTAATTTTACATATTCATGTTCTGGTGCAAATACACAATATGTAGCTCCAAATAAGGTATCTACTCTGGTTGTAAATACTGTGAATTCTAAGTCCTCTTTTCCTGCAATTTTAAAGTTTACTTCTGCTCCTATTGATTTTCCAATCCAATTTCTTTGTATTTCTTTTGTTGATTCTGGCCAATCAATATCATCTAATCCTTTTAATAATATTTCTGCATATTTAGGAATATCTAATACCCATTGTTTCATATTTTTACGTACTACTGGGTAATTTCCTCTTTCACTTCTTCCATTTATTACTTCGTCATTTGCTAGAACTGTTCCTAGTTCTTCACACCAGTTAACTGGCATGTCAACTAATTTTGCTAATCCATCTTTGTATAATTGTTTGAAAATCCATTGTGTCCATTTGTAATAATTTGGATCACATGTTGAAATTTCTTTGTCCCAATCAAACGATAGTCCTAACATTTTTAATTGTTTTTTAAATGTTTCAATATTCGCTTGTGTAAACCCTGCTGGATGGTTTCCTGTTTTTATAGCATATTGTTCTGCTGGAAGCCCAAATGCATCCCACCCCATAGGATGAAGCACATTAAATCCTTGCATTCTTTTCATTCTTGATAAAATATCTGTTGCTGTATATCCTTCTGGATGTCCTACATGTAGTCCTTGTCCTGATGGATATGGGAACATGTCCAATGCATAAAACTTAGGTTTTGAAAAATCCCATACATCTGTATAGAATGTTTTATTTTTTTCCCAGTATTCTTGCCACTTTTTTTCTATCTCGTTAAAATTATAAGGCATTATAAATCATCTTCCTTTCAAGCTTTTACAATTTCATAATATTATACAATATTTTTTTATAAAAGAAAAGCCTTTTAATGTAAAATAAGCAATTTCAGCCATTTCTTGATTAATTATATATTTTAAAAATTAAAAAAAATATAACAAAGCACTTGAAATTAGAATAAAAATATGTTATATTATATTAGTCAGTAAACGAGGTGTGGCGCAGTTGGTAGCGCGCGTGGTTTGGGACCATGAGGCCGCAGGTTCGATCCCTGTCACCTCGACCAAAAGAAAAATATTCTTGAAAGACTTGAAACAACTAGGTTTCAGGTCTTT
>CAMMLS010000025.1 GCA_946497775.1 uncultured Clostridium sp. | reverse complement strand
AAAATTTATAAATGAACATAAATTTGCATTAGTGGTCTATGATTATAATAAAAATAATAATGAACAATATAAAGAGATAGTAAGAATAGAAGGCAGAAAAACTAATGAGAAAAGAGAGTGCTTAAATTGTGATGAATGTTGGTATAGCAAAAATAGAATAATAAAAAATATAGAAGTAGCAGAAGCAATATTAAAAGCTTGTACAGATTTAGAGGTAAAAGATGAATAAAATAGAAAAGGGTTTAATGCTAATACCAAAATATAATTTGTATATAGAATATATGATAAATGTTATACTAAAACTACCACGAACAGAAAAGTTTAATATAGGAAATGAATACAAAACTATAATGTATGAAGGGCTAAAAAGTATACTTTATATAAATAAATTAGAAACTAGATATCGTTTATATTACCTAAATAAAATAGATGCAGAATTAAATATACAAAGAATATTATTAAGAGTAATGCTAAAAAACAGATGGATAGATGAAAAGAAATTTAATGTTGCAATAAATCATATATCAGAAATAGGTAAAATATTAGGAGGACTAATAAAACTATATGGCAAAAACAATACGAAATAAGTACTATAAATATTTAACATATGAAAATTTAATGAAAGCACATTATAAAAGCTGCAAATGCAAAAGCAATAAAGCAGAAATAATATTATTCAATTTAAAAAAAGAAGAATACATACATTGGTTATATGAAGAATTAAAAAATAAAACCTATAAACATCGGAGGATATAAAGTATTTTATATAACAATACCAAAAGAAAGAAAAATAGAGGCATCAAGGTATATAGATAGAATAGTACATAGATGGTATGTAGATAGTTTTATGCAAGAATATTTTGTAAAACAATTTATAAATACATCATATGCGTGTATAAAAAATAAAGGAATGCACAAAGCAGCAAAAGATGTACAAACAGGAATGAAGTATTGCCAGAAAAAATGGGGGAATTATTATATACTAAAAATGGATATAGCAAAATATTTTCAAAATATAAATAAAAATATTTTATATAATATATTACTAAGGAAAATAAAAGATGAAAATTTAGTGTGGCTAACAAAAGAAATACTATATTCCACAGAAGGAAAAACAGGAATACCAATAGGAAACTATACATCACAAGTATTTGCAAATATATATTTAAATGGACTAGATCAATATGTAAAGCATAATCTAAAAGTAAAATATTATTATAGGTACATGGATGATGCAATATGTTTGCTAAAAACAAAAGAAGAAGCAAAGGACAAATTAAATAAAATTAAACAATTTTTAGCAGAAAATTTATATTTGGAATTAAATAAAAAAACACAAATATTTAAAAATAAACAAGGGGTAAATTTTTGTGGCTATAAAATAAATGAATACAGACTAAAAATAAGAGACAGAGGTAAAAGGAATTTAAAGAAAAAAATAAAATATTTAAAATATGCAATAAAAAATAAAGAGCTAAGTTCAAAAGAAGCACAAAAGTACTTAACAGGACATATAGGATATATAAAAATGGCTAATGTATATAATTTAACCAAGAAGTTATTTTATATAAATAGGGACAAACCATAAGGGACTAACAGAGCTAATAGAGGAGGCAATTACAACAATGATGGAGACAACAATCCGGCAGCTAATCGTAACAACAACAATGAGAGCAATACGAACAACAACAAACGGGTTTCGCAGCAGCTCTAATATTATTCTAGATTATATATTTTAAGGAATATATACAATGAAATATTAGATATTAAAGGGGTTTGTTCCTTCCTAAAATAGGTAAACAAAGATTTATGTACAATATGTATTAGTAGATAAATTTGAATATACATATTGTGCTTTTTAAATATAATATAAGAGGAAATAAAGATGAATGAAGTATTTATAATAGGAAAAATAGAAGAACTAGAATTTAAATTTATGTATAATAGTAAATACATATCTATTTGTACAATAAAAATAAGATTAGAAAATAAATGCATAATAGAAGCCTATGGATATAATGAAATAGCAGATAAAATATTGCAGGAATTAAAAATAGGAAATGTTATCTTTATAAATGGAGAATTAAGAAATGGTAAGGTAGAAATAAAAAGATATAACAAATTTTTGATTTTCTTTCAACGAGAGTTCCACCTTTCTCATATTGTCCTCCTTAGTTTTAAATGATGTTTTTAATTATATCATTTAAGAGAACAAATATTTTTTAGTTGGGACATTTTCTCATTTCTTTACCTAAGACATTATCACATTTCTTTCATACTCTAGGACAAAAAATAAAACTTTTGTTTGACTTTTGATTTTTTTTGTGATATAGTTAGAAAAAATAATTTTAGGAGTGATTTACATGGGAAGAAAAAAAGATCCAAATGAGTTAAATAAAAGAGAAAAAGCTATTGTTAAGTTTATAGAAAAGCAAATTATGGCTAATGGTTATCCACCTTCTGTTAGAGAAATTGGAAAAGCGGTTGGTTTAAAGTCTACTGCTACTGTTCATGGGTATTTGGCTAAATTACAGGAGAAAGGATATATTAAGAAGGAACAACAAAAGGGAAGAACTCTAAAATTATTAAAGGGCGGATTGATTGAAAATAAGCAAACTGATAAACCAGTTTATTCGGGTAAAGAATTGGTTGATGTTCCTGTTGTTGGTAAGATTACAGCTGGTGCACCTATTCTTGCAGTTGAGAATATTACAGATACTTTTCCAATTCCAATTGATTTTGTTGGTAATAGTGAGAGTTTTATGCTTACTGTTAGAGGAGAAAGTATGATTGAGGCTGGTATTCTAGATGGAGATTATATTTTGGTTAAAAAGCAAAATACAGCTAATAATGGAGAGATTGTAGTTGCGTTAATTGAAGATGAAGCAACTGTTAAGACTTTCTATAAGGAAAAGAATTATATTCGTTTGCAACCTGAAAATAGTACTATGGAGCCTATTATTGTTCCTGATTGCAAGATTTTAGGTAAGGTAGCAGGTGTTTTTAGAAAAATTTAAGTTAAAAATATAATAAATAAACCAGAAGAATCATTATAGATTCTTCTGGTTTTTCTTATTTTATATTCATTAGCAGCATCCTCTGTTACCACCGCAACAGCAGCATATTAAAATAAGAACGATTATTATCCAAATGCAGTCATCTCCAAATCCGAAACCGCATCCTCCGCAACTTCTATTCTCTGGCATTGTAAACCCCCCCTTTCTAATTGTAAGTACATAAGCTTTAAACAAGATAAGCAGTTCAGGTTATTTCCTAGTTACAACAACATCCTCTGTTACCACAGCCACAGAAAAGAAGTAAGAATAGGATAATGAACCAAAGAATTTCATCATTACAGCAATTTCCCATAGTGTAACATACCTCCTTGTAAAGATTTGTTTTGTAATTTCCTTAGTATGGTATATAATATTCTTTTATTAAAAAAAGTGTGAATGTCCTATTTTTCGTTTTATTTTTGTATTCTATATAATTTAAAGTTATTTTGCCAAAGTACCATTTTTGAATATTGACTATGTTAATATAAAAATGATACAATAGTTTCATTATAGGCGGTGAGATTAATTGGTTGTAGGAGTTATTGTGAACAGTACAGCTAAGGTTTTGAATAGAGTTTTTGATTATTTAGTTCCTGTGGAACTTGAAGATAGAGTGAAAATTGGAGATAGGGTTAGTATTCCTTTTGGAAACTCTAAAAGTTTTAAAGAGGGATTTGTTTTTGATATTAAGGAGAGTTCAGAGTTTGCTAAGAAATATATTCATAATATTGAAAAAGATGGATTAACAGAGGAGAGAATGACTCTTGCTAAACTTATGTCTAGAATGTATTTTTGTAATATTTTTGATTGTATTAAGCTAATGTTGCCACCTGGAACTACTTCTAATATTGCTAAAAATAGGGTTAAAGATAAAACAGGAAATTTTGTTTATTTGAATAAAGAAACCGACGAGATTGATGATGATATTGAAAATGGAAGTATTAAGAGCCCGAAACAGATTAGGGTTTTAGAGTTTTTGAAAGAAAATGATGGTGTTTTTATTTCAGATTTGGAAGTTTATGCAGATTGCAGTAGAGCAATTATTAAAACTTTGGAGAAAAATGGATATGTTCAGTTAGTGGAAGAAAATATTGAAAGAAATCCTTTTGCTTTTAAGGAGGTTGAGCGTGATTCTAAGTTAGAATTAACTGATGAGCAATGTTTTGCTTTTGATAGAGTAAATGAAAAAATACAAAACGAAGAGTTTGGGGAGTTTCTTTTGTATGGGGTTACTGGTTCTGGTAAAACTGAAATTTATTTACAGTTAATTGACAGTGCTTTAAAAAAAGGGAAAAATGCCATTATGCTAGTACCAGAGATTTCACTTACTCCTCAAATGGTAAATAGATTCTTAGCTAGATTTGGAAATTGCATTTCTGTTTTACATAGTAAATTATCAATTGGGGAAAGATATGATGCTTTTCAGAAAATAAAAAAAGGTGAGAGTAAAATTGTTATTGGAGCAAGGTCTGCTATTTTTGCACCAGTGCAAAATGTCGGTATTTTAATTATTGATGAAGAACATGACATGTCATATAAATCTGATATGACACCTAAATATAATGCAAAAGATATTGCAAGATATATATGTAAAAATAATAATGCTCCATTGCTACTTGGAAGTGCTACACCAGATGTTAATACTTTTTATAATACCGAAATAAATAAAATTGAATTGTTAACGCTTACAAAAAGAGCAAATAATTCTAATTTGCCAAGTGTTGAAATTGTAGATTTAAGAGAAGAACTGGCAAAAGGAAATAAATCAATGATTAGCGAAAAATTAAGAGATTATATTGAAGAAAATATTAAAAATAAAAGACAAACGATTTTATTTTTAAATAGAAGAGGTTTTTCGACTTTTGTTATGTGCAGAGATTGCGGTTTTACTGCTAAATGTAAGAACTGTAATATTACATTAACATATCATAAAAATAAAAACAAATTAAAGTGTCATTATTGTGGATTTGAAACAAATAATATAACAGAATGCCCGGTGTGTCATAGCAAAAATGTGCGATATTTTGGGGCCGGTACACAAAAATTGGAAGAAGAAGTTAAAAAAATGTTTCCAGATGTAAGTACGATTAGAATGGATGTTGATACAGTAACTAAAAAAAATTCACATGAACAAATTTTAGAAAAATTTAAAAATGAAAATATAGATATTTTAATAGGAACACAAATGGTTGTAAAAGGACATCATTTTCCAAATGTTACATTAGTTGGAGTAATTGCAGCAGATTCGAGTCTTAATATAGAAGATTATAGAGCAGGAGAAAGGACCTTCCAAATCTTAACACAAGTTGCAGGAAGAGCTGGAAGAGAAAATTTGCCAGGGAAAGTAGTTGTACAAACATATAATAAAGATAATTATAGTATTGAATATGCAAAAATGCAGAATTACGATTTGTTTTATAAATCAGAGATTATGATGCGAAAAAGCTTGAATTATCCACCTTTTTGCGATATAATACAATTTAGCATAAATGCAAAAATAGAGGCAGATGTAATTAAAGTATCTAAATATATCTATGCTGAACTAAAAAAAGAGTTTAGTCCTATAAAAAACAATGTAATAATATACGAGCCAGTTCCAGCACCAATTGATAAAATTAAGAATAAATATAGATGGAGAATTTTGCTAAAATGCAGATTTAATAATAATATTATAAATTTAATTAATAATATTATAGAAAAATACTACAAAAAAAATTACAGAGATGTTAGATTAATTGTAGATGTAAATCCAAATAATATGATGTAATAGGAGGAATAAATAATGGCAATAAGAACAATAAGACAAGAAGGAGACGAAATTTTAAAGAAAAAGGCAAGAGAAGTAGATACAATAGATGAAAAGATAAAGATACTTGTAGACGATATGGTAGAAACAATGCATAAATATGATGGCTTAGGATTAGCGGCACCACAAGTTGGAGTCTTAAAAAGAATTGTTGTTATAGATTTATATGATGACAAAGGAGTAATTGTACTTATTAATCCTGTTATAAAAAAACAAAAAGGAACTCAAACAGTGGAAGAAGGATGCCTAAGCTTTCCAAATAAATTTGCAAAAGTTGAAAGACCAGAGCAAATAACAATTGAAGCTTTAAATATAAATGGAGAAAAAATTAAACTTACAGGTAAAGGACTTTTAGCACAAGCGATAGCACACGAAATAGACCATTTAAATGGAGAAGTATTTATAGATAAAATTTTACCAGGTACACTTGAAATAATTCAACCAGAAGAACAAGGAAAATAAAGGAGAGTGAGTTTATGGCAAATATAATTTTTATGGGCACACCAGATTTTGCACAAGAATCACTTAAATGCTTATATGAATCTGGTCATAATATTATGGCAGTTGTTACAAACCCGGATAGACCAAAAGGAAGAGGAATGAAGCTTGTGGCATCGCCTGTAAAAGAATATGCAACTAGTAAAAATTTATTAATATTACAGCCAGAAAAAGTAAGAAATAATTCCGAATTTATTAATAAAATTAAATCGATGAATCCAGAATATATATGTGTTGTAGCATATGGAAAAATTTTGCCAAAAGAACTTTTAGATATTCCAAGTAAAGGATGTATAAATGTACATGGCTCTTTACTTCCTAAGTATAGAGGGGCAGCACCTATACAATGGGCTGTTTTAAATGGAGATAAAGAGACCGGAATTACTACAATGTACATGGATGAGGGTATGGATACAGGCGATATGATTTTAAAAAAATCTGTTCAAATAGGAGAAGATGAAACAACCGGAGAACTTTGGAATAGATTATCTAAAATTGGAGGACAATTATTAGTTGAAACTATAAAGCAAATTGAAGAAGGCACAGCCCCAAGAATAAAACAAGAAGGAGAATTTTCAATGGCTCCAATGCTTACAAAGGAAATGGCAAAAATAGATTGGGAAAATCAAAATAGTGTGCAAATTAAAAATTTAATAAGAGGATTAAACCCAATTATGGGAGCTTATACAATAATAAATGAGAAAAAAGTTAAAATTTGGAAAGCTAAAATAATAGAAAAATCAATGGATTATTTAAAAAATGCAGATAATTTCAAACCAGGAGAAATAATTTATGCAAAAGATAAAATAGGATTATTTATAAAAACAAAGGATGGAACATTATCTATTTTAGAATTACAACCAGAAAATAGTAAGCGCATGAGCTTCGGAGATTTTTTAAGAGGAAACAATTTATAAGAATAAAAGTATAAAAAATATCCAATTTTTTTAGAAAAAGAGTTGTAAAAATTGTCAGATATTGATATACTAATAGAGTAAAAATTAAGTTAATAATTATTTAGGAGGAAAATATTATGGAGAATGAAAATTTAAATGAAAATGTTGAATTACATGAAGAAGAAGTAAGAGACGAAAATGGTATAAAAATAGCTGATGATGTTGTTGCTGTTATAGCAGGTGTAGCTGTATCAGAAGTACCAGGAGTTTATAGCATGGCAGGAGGATTTGCTGGTGGTATAACAGAAGTTTTAAGCGGAAAGAAAAACATGTCAAAAGGAATAAAAGTTGAAGTAGGAGATAAAGAAACAAAAATTGATGTAAACATTATTGTTGAATATGGTACAAGAATTCCAGATGTAGCTTTTGAAATTCAAAATAGAGTAAAAAAAGCAGTAGAAACAATGACAGGATTAAAAGTTATAGAAGTAAATGTTCATGTTCAAGGTGTTAATACAGAAACAGAAGGTGTAGTAGGAACTAACAATCAAGACTAATTACTTTTTGAAGACCAAGAAAGGAATGAATCAACTAATATGAAATTAATAGAAAAAATAAGTCTAGTAGTATTTTCAAATTTATTATTAATATTATCTATAATAACATGTTTATTAATATTTGGATGGTTGAGCCCAGATTTTATACATGAAGTTGTTGTAAGTGCACTTAATGATTCTTTAACATCTAATATAATATTAGGAATTTCTATTGTAATTATATTATTAGCAATTAAATGTATTTTCTTTGATGGAAGCGACAAAGATAGAGATAAACCAAAAGAGGGAATTCTTTTAGAAAATAAAGAAGGAAAATTATTAATATCAAAAGATACATTAGAAAGTTTAATAGCATCAGTTGCAAAAGGATTTGATGGTGCAGAAAATGTTAGTAGCAGAGTGTATTTAGATAAAGAAAATAATTTAACTGTATATATAACTTTATTTGTACACCCAGATGCAGTTATTAAAGATTTATCTAGTAATTTACAAACAAAAGTAAAAGAAGCAATAAAAACAACTTCTGGTTTAGATGTAAAAGAAGTTAATATCAGAATTAAAAATATTGCTCCTGAAAAAATTAATATTGAAGAATAAGAGGTAAATTTATTATGGATAACATGAAACAATTTTGGGATCAATACAAAGGAGCTATAATAGGTGGACTAATTGCTGTACTAATAATGTGCACACAGCTATATAGATTAATAATAGGAATAATACTTATAGTAATAGGAATATTTGTAGGAAATTATGTTCAATATAATAAAGATACAGTAAAAGATAAACTAAAAAATATTATAGATAAAATGTAATAAACATAAGGGGCGGGGCTTAGCTTCGTCCCGTGTTTAAAATTATAGACTATTAAAAGGGGAAAATAAATGAAAAGATCAGAAGCAAGAGAAATGCTTTTTAAAGCATTATACGAAATCGAAGTGCAAAAAGACATAACAGATGAACATATAAATATGTTTTTGGAAAATAATGAAATAACAGATAATGCTACTATCGAATACATAAAAAAATCTATTTCAGGGATAAGTCTAAAAAAAGATGAATTAGAGAATATAATTTCAAGTAACTTAAAAAAAGATTGGAAATTGGATAGAATTTCTAAAATTAATATAGCATTATTAAAACTTGCTATATATGAAATAAAATATACAGAGACACCATTCAAAGTGGCGATAAATGAAGTCGTTGACTTAGCTAAAAAGTATTCAGAAGAAACAGCCCCAGCATTTATAAATGGTGTTTTAGCAAGTGTAGTAGCAGAAGAAAAATAAAGAGGTGAATAAATGAAGCCAGAACCATTATCAGTTACTCAATTAAATAAATACATAAAAGATAAAATCGATGGTGATGAATTTTTAAACAATGTATATGTAAAAGGCGAAATTTCTAATTTTAAACATCATTATACAGGACATATGTATTTTACATTAAAGGATGGAACGAGCTTAATTAAATGTATAATGTTTAAAAATGCAAATAGCACATTGAATTTTATACCAAAAGATGGAATGAAAGTATTAATTTTAGGAACAGTTGCTGTATATGAAAGAGATGGAGTATATCAAATTTATTGTAAAGCAATGAAAGAAGACGGAATAGGAAGCTTATATCAAGCATATGAAGAGCTAAAAAGAAAATTGGAAAAAGAGGGATATTTTGATGCTAAACATAAAAAGAAAATTCCATTTATGCCACAAACAATTGGTGTATTAACATCTAAAACGGGTGCAGTAATAAGAGATATAATAAATGTTTCTACAAGAAGAAATCCAAATGTGCATATAAGATTATATCCAGTGCCTGTTCAAGGAGAAGGAGCGGGCGAAAAAATAGCAGATGCAATTAGTTTTATGAATGAAAATAAATTAGCAGATGTATTAATAATAGCAAGAGGTGGAGGATCGCTAGAAGATTTATGGCCATTTAATGAAGAAGTTGTAGCTCATGCAATTTACAAATCTGAAATACCGATTATATCAGCAGTAGGACATGAAACAGATTTTACAATAGCAGATTTTGTAGCAGACCTAAGAGCACCAACACCTTCTGCTGCTGCTGAACTAGCTGTTGCAGACATAAAAGAAGTAAAAGAAAAAATAAATACATATAATAGTAGAGCAAAATTAGCATTAAAGAAAAAAATAGAATATATGAGACTTCTTTATGAAAAAACAAAACAATCTCCAATATTTACAAATCCTACACAGAGAATAAATGAACAATATATTCTACTAGACAATATAATAAAAAATTTAGAAAATGCAATAAATATAAAATTCAAAGATGTAAGAAGTCAAAGTGCAGAAATAATAGCTAAATTAGATACATTAAGTCCGTTAAAAACATTAACAAGAGGATACTGTCTAACTGAAAAAGAGGGTAAAATAATTAATAGTTCGCATTTATTAAATAAAGATGATGAAATAACTTTAAAATTTAATGATGGTATTAAAAATGCAAGAATATTATAAGATTTTAGGAAATAGGAGAGATGAAAATGGATAAAAGTACAAAAATATTACTTATTGTATTAGTAATAGCGCTAATTGTTGTTGGGGCTGTGATAGTATTTACTAAATCAGATAATATAAATAATAATGAACAAAATAATAACAACTCTATGAATGAAGCAGTAGACAATGCGATAAATTGGATAAACAACGAAATGAATAAAAATGAAGTAGAAAACAAAATAGAAAATAAAGTCTCTGAAAATGAAGTAAATAATAACGAAATACAAACACCTAATACTTCAACAGAAAATGAAGTAACGGAAAATCAAAAAGAAGAAATGGCAGATGATGAAAAAGCAATAGAATTAGTAAAAAATAAATGGGGAGCAGATGAAAGCGTTAATTTTAAAATTGACGAAAAAACAGAAGATGGAAAATATTCTGTAAGTGTAGTTGATAAAAACACAACAGAAGTACTTATGTGGTACGAAGTAGATATAAAAAACGGAACAGTAGAAGAAAAATAAATAGGAGGTAATTTTATGGCAAAAAGTGAGATGTCTTTTGAAGATACTATACAAAAATTACAAGAAGTTGTACAAGAATTAGAAAAAGGTACACTAAATCTTGAAGATTCTGTGAAAAAATTTGAAGAAGGAATTAATCTTTCTAAACAATGTAATGAAATATTAGAAAGTGCAGAAAAAAGAATAAATATATTAATAAAAAAAGATGATGGTATTTCAGAAGAAAAATTTGTTCAACAAGATGAATTAGCATAGTAATTGATAAAAAATATATTATATAAAATTAATTTGTTTAAAGAATAATAAAAATAAAAAAAGGGGAAAATTATAATGCCAGGTATACAAGAATTATCATATAACAAATACATAATAGTGCCAATGTTTATATGGCTTGCAATACAAATATTTAAAACAATTTGGGATTTGGTTAAAGAAAAGAAATTTAACTTTAAAAGAATACTTGGGGCAGGTGGAATGCCAAGTTCTCATTCAGCAGTAGTATGTGCTTTAAGTACATTAATAGGAAGAGATATGGGATTTGACTCTGCTATTTTTGGTCTAGCTGTAATAATGTCACTAATAGTTATGTATGATGCAGCAGGTGTTAGAAGAGCTGCTGGAAAACAAGCTAAAATACTAAATAAATTAGTAAATACACCAGGTTTAGCAACAGAAACAGTACAAGAAAAACTTGTTGAAGTGCTAGGACATACACCAGTAGAAGTATTTGTAGGAGCTTTAATAGGAATAGCAGTTGGCTTTATCGTTTAAGGAGGGATTGCTAATGAAAGACATTGAAATAGCAAGAAAAGCAAATATAAAAAAAATCAACGAAATTGCTGAAAACTTGGGAATAAAGGAAGAATATTTAGAGTCATATGGAAAGTATAAAGCAAAAATTTCTAATAAAATATTAGAAGAAATAGGAAACAATAAAAATGGGAAATTAATATTAATGACATCTATAAATCCAACTCCACTTGGAGAAGGAAAAACTACTATGGCCATTGGATTAGCAGATGGACTAAGAAAGATAGGAAAAAAATCAATATTAGCATTAAGAGAACCATCACTGGGTCCTGTTTTTGGAATAAAAGGAGGAGCAACAGGTGGAGGCTATTCTCAAATTGTTCCAATGGATGAAATAAACTTGCATTTCACAGGTGACATACATGCAATTACATCTGCAAATAATTTACTTGCCGCAATGATAGATAATCATATTTTCTTTGGAAACCAATTAAATATAAAAAAAGTTGTATGGAAAAGATGTGTAGACTTAAATGATAGAGCATTAAGAAAAATAGAAATAAACTTAAATCAAGAAAAAAATATGATTCCAAGGGAAGATGGATTTGATATATCTGTTGCATCAGAAATAATGGCAATTTTTTGCTTGGCAAAAGATTTAAACGATTTGAAAGAAAGAATTTCCAATATAATAATAGGATATAACGATAAAGAAGAGCCTGTAAGAGCAAAAGACTTAAAAGTAGAAGGTGCAATGACAGCACTTTTAAAAGATGCTTTTAATCCAAATTTAGTTCAAACATTAGAAAATACACCAGCAATAGTTCATGGTGGCCCATTTGCAAATATTGCACATGGATGTAATAGTGTAGTAGCAACTAATATGGCAATGAAATTAGCAGATTATGTTGTAACAGAAGCAGGATTTGGAGCTGATTTAGGAGCAGAAAAATTCTTTGATATAAAATGTAGAAAGAGCAATATAAATCCTGATGGAGTTGTGTGTGTCGCAACAATTAAAGCGCTTAAATATCATGGAGGAGCAACTAAGGAAGAACTCGAAAAAGAAAATATAGAAGCACTAAAAAATGGAATACCAAATCTTTTAAAACATATAGATAACATTAAGAATAAATATAATATACCAGTAATAGTTGGAATTAATAAATATCTACAAGATACCAATATGGAAATAGAAACTTTAAGACATGAATTAGAAAAAGTAGGAGTAGAATTAAGTTTAATTGAGTCTTGGGAAAAAGGCGGAAATGGAGCAAAAGATTTAGCAGAAAAGGTAATTAAATTATGCGAGAATAATAATGAACTTAAATATGTATATAATTTAGAAGATGATATAAAAACCAAAATTGAAAAATTAACAACTAAAATTTATGGAGCAAGCGGAGTAGAATATAGTAATGAAGCATTAAAAGGAATAGAAAAAATAGAAAAGTTAGGTTATAAAAATCTTCCAATATGTATTGCAAAAACTCAATATTCATTATCTGATGACCCTAAGAAATTAGTTATCAAAGATCCATTTAAAATAACTGTAAGAGATGTTGTATTAAGAAGTGGAGCAGGATTTGTTGTAGTTTTAGCCGGAAAGATATTTACCATGCCAGGACTTCCAAAGGTTCCAGCAGCAGAAAATATTGGAGTGGATGAAAAAGGAGAAATTTTTGGTATATTCTAAAATGGAGGAAATAGATGCTAGATAAAGACTATGTATATAAAGATTTAAAATCAAAATTTAAATATGCAAATATTTTAAAAGATGAACCAATGAGTAAACATACTTCATTTAAAACAGGCGGACCTGCAGATATTTTTATTAAAATAGATAATGAGATAGAATTAAAAGAAATATTAGAATATGCAAAACAAAATAATATAAACTTAAATATAGTAGGAAATGGAACAAATTTATTAGTAACAGATAAAGGAATAAGAGGAATTACTTTACAACCTAATTTAAAAGAAATCAATATAGAAGAAAAAGAAAATAAAATATTGATAACTGCCGGTTGTGGAGTACCTATTATAAAACTATCTAAAATTGCAAAAGAACATAATGCAACAGGATTAGAATTTGCAGTTGGAATACCAGGAACCGTTGGTGGGGCCATAAAAATGAATGCCGGAGCATATGGTTCAGAAATTAGAGAAATTGTAAAAGAAACTACATTTATAGATTTTAATGGAGATATAAAAACAATAAGCAATAGTGAGCATAAATTTGTATATAGAAATAGTATTTTTTCGAAAATTAATGGAATTATTCTTAGAACCGTGATAGAATTACCAAAAGGTAATATTAAAGAAATAGAAAATAAAATGAAAGAAAATATATTATCTAGAAATGAAAAGCAGCCAATAGATAAACCAAGCGCGGGAAGTACTTTTAAACGAGGAGAGGGTTTTATAACCGCAAAACTAATTGATGAATGTGGATTAAAAGGATATAAAATAGGAGGAGCAGAAGTATCTACCAAACATGCAGGTTTTGTAGTAAATAATGGAAACGCTACTTCAAAAGATATTCTAGACCTAATAAAATACATAAAAGAAGAGGTATATAAAAAATTTAATGTTAATATAGAACCAGAAATACAAATTGTTGGGGAGGAATAAATATAAAATGAAAGGTTTTTTTGGATGGTTTAAAGGAAGTACAAAAATAAAAAGATGGATGTTCCTAATTTTAATAGGAATTGTATTAGTATGCTATGGAATATCTGAAATATTAGTATTAAAAGAAATTTCAATAGAAGGCGTTATTAAAATAATAGCTATGTTTGTACTAGGATTTACATGTGCAATATTAGGCTTAATATACATACAAAAAAGAACATTAGAGCTTGTTATAGAAGCTAATGACCAAGGAAACGAAGAAAATAGAAAAAAAGCACAAGTAAACATACAATCTTTAATATTTAACAAAAAAGTGTATGAAGAAGGACCTAAAATAGTAGTAATTGGTGGAGGAGAAGGAACCGATACAATAATAAAAGGATTAAAAAACTATACAAATAATATAACTGCAATTGTAACAGTTTCAGATTATGGAAAAGCTCCAACAGATTCAAGAGCACAATTGAATTTATTGCCTTTTGATGACATTAAAAGTGGAATTTCAGCATTAGCAACAGACTCTGAAATGATGGAATATTTAATGAACTATAAATTAAAAAATGATAGACTAAGAAATCTTTCTTTTGGAGATATTTATTTATCTGCAATGAATGAAATATTTAATAACATAACAGATAGTATAGAAAACTCAAATAGAGTTTTAAACATAACAGGAAAAGTTTTGCCAGTTACAGCAGATGAAATTACAATATGTGCAGAACTAGAAGATGGAACAGTAGTTAGAGAAAAAGATAAAATACCAGAAGTAGCCTATGAAAAAGTAACAAAAATTAATAGAATTTATATAACACCTTCAAACTGTAAGCCAGCACCAGGTGTATTAGAAGCAATAGCAGAAGCAGATGCAATTGTTATAGGACCAGGAAGCTTATATACAAATGTAATACCTAATTTATTAGTAAAAAATGTAGCAAAAACAATTAAAGAAAGTAAAGCTTTTAAAATATATGTAAGCAACATAATGACAGAACCTGGACAAACAGATAATTATTCAATTTCTGAACATATACAAGCTATAATAGACCATGCAGGGGGAAAAATAATAGATTACTGTATATGTGATACAGGTGAGGTTGTACCTGAATATATTAGAAAGTATAACAAACAAGGATCAGATTTAGTAGAAATAGATTTAGCAAAAGTTTCTAGTTTAGGAGTAAATGTAATACATAAACACATGTCTAGAATCGAAGGAGAAAAAATAAGACATGATGCAGATACAGTAGCTGTTGCAATAATGGAACTAATTCGTACAGATCTTAAATTTAAAGACCAACAATATGATACAAAATATATATTACTTAACTCAAAATTAAAAGATCAAAAGAAACAAGAAAAGAAAAAAGAAAAGATTCAAAAAAATGTAAAAAAAGTAAACAAAAAAATTGAAAACAAAAATAGACCAAAAACAAAAAGCAAATTTGCTACAAAATACCAAGAAAGAATACAAGATATTAAATCTAGTGATGAAACTAGATTAGAAAACATAAAAATATATGAAGAAACAGGTTCACTATATAGAGTAAACCAAAAAAGAGATGAACAAGAAAAAGTAGCAGAAAAACTTCCTAAAAAGCAAAAAGAACCTAAGGCAAAAAAAGAGTCAAAAGAAAAGCCAGAAAGACTAGCAGATAAAAAACAAAAAACAAGGAAAACTGCAAAAAGAGCAAAACATTAATACAAAGGAATAAACATTGGAGGAACATAAATGAAATATTTGAAGAAAGAATTATCTTTAAAAGAATGTTTAGAAAAAGAATGGATAATAACAAATGGTATAGGAGGATATGCATCTTCTACTATAATTGGTGCGAATACTAGAAAATATCACGGACTTTTAATTGCAGCACTTACACCACCTGCAAGACGTTATTTAATACTTTCAAAATTAGATGAAAGCATAGAAATAAATGGTACAAAACATGTATTATATACGAATGTATGCAAAAATTACATATCAGAAGGATTTAAATTACAAGAAACATTTGAAAAAAAGTATATGCCAGTATTTAAATATAAAGTTGAAGATGTAAATATTAAAAAAACAATTTGTATGCAATATGGGAAAAATACAGTTTGTATATTATACAAAATAAAAAATGGCACAAATAGCGCTAAAATAAACATAACTCCAATAATTAACTTTAGAGATTTTCATTGCATGAATACAGGTAAAACTTATAATTTAAGACAAGAACTTAAAGGAAGGAAAGTAAAAATAGTTGTAGATAATATTGGAGAAAGTCCAATATATATACAATCTAGTGATGGAAATTATATAGAATACAAAAATAACACATTTAACAATATGTATTATATAGAGGAAGAAAAAAGAGGATTTTTTCCAGAAGAAAATCATGCAGTTGCTGGAACCTATGAAATAGAATTAAAACCAAAAGAAGAAAAAGAAATTTCAATAATATGCTCAATGGAAGATAATATAGAAGAACTAAATGTTAATGAAATTATACAATCTGAAATAGATAGACTAGAAAACATTGTATATGAAAGCAATTTGGCATGGAAAAACCCTAAAGACACCAAAGAAGAAAAACAAGAAAAAGAATTTATAAAAGATTTGGTAATAAGTACAGATAATTTTGTAGTGTATAGACCAAGTTTTGGACTACATACAATAATTGCAGGTTATCCATGGTTCCTAGATTGGGGAAGAGATGCTCTTATTTCATATGAAGGTTTATTACTTAAAACTAGAAGATTTGAAATAGCAAAAGAAGTAATATTAACATTTACAAGAAACATTAAATTTGGACTAGTGCCAAATGGATATTCTGGATTTGATAATAGACCTTTGTACAATAGTGTAGATAGCTCACTTCTTTTATTTGAACAAGTAAAAAAATATATAGATTACACAGGAGACTATATATTTGTAAAAAAAGAATTATACGATATATTAAAAAGAATTATAGCATCATATAAAAATGGAATAGATTTAGATGATAACAATATTTACCTAGATGAAGATAATTTAGTAGTAAGTGGTACAGATAAAACACAAAACACATGGATGGATGCAAAATATGATGATTTTGCCGTAACTCCAAGGAATGGAAAAGCAGTAGAAATAAATGCTTTATGGTATAATGCATTAAAGATACTAGAAACATTATGTACTAAATATGGAGAAAAAACAGATGCAAATATATATTCAGAAATGGCAGAAAAAACACGTAAATCTTTTATAGAAAAATTCTATAACAAAAAAAGAAAATGTCTATATGATGTAATTGGAGACAACAAAATAAGACCAAACCAATTATTTGCAATATCACTATCATATCCAATAATTGAACCAAATGGTGAAATAGCAAAAGAAATGCTAAAAACAGTAAAATCAAAACTACTTAATAAATATGGACTAAAAACGCTTGCAAAAGGTGAAGAAGGATATGTAGAAACATATGAAGGAAATGCATTTAGGAGAGATATGAGTTATCATCAAGGAATTACATGGCCTTGGCTTTTAGGTCTATATAATAATAGTTTAGTAAATCAAATAAAAGATGTAAAAAACAAAAAAGAAAAATTAGAACTGAAAGAAGAATATTTAAAATTTATGCAAGAAGTAGAGAAGGTATTTAAAAAAGAATTTTATAATAATGGTGGAATAGGAAGCATATCTGAAATATATGATTCAAAAGCACCATTTTTACCAAAAGGTACAATTGCACAAGCATGGAGTGTTGCAGAAATACTAAGAATAATAACAAATAAAAAGGAAGTATAAGATGAGAATACTAGGAATAGACCCGGGATTTGCAATAACTGGATATAGTATTATAGATTATATTGGAAACAAATTTACACTTATAACATCAGGAGCTATTACAACAAATGCTCGGAGTTTCGTTTCCACTTAGATTAGAAAAAATATATAGAGATTTAGAGCAAATAATAAAAGAATATAAACCAGATGCAATGTCAATAGAAGAGCTTTTTTTTAATAATAATGCTAAAACAGCAATAAATGTAGCACAAGCAAGAGGAGTAATATTAGTAACAGCAAGAATAAAAGGAATAGCAACATATGAATATACTCCTCTTCAAATAAAACAAGCAGTAACAGGCTATGGAAGAGCAGATAAAATGCAGGTACAGAGAATGGTAAAAATGATATTAAATTCAGAAAAATTGCCAAAACTAGATGATATAACAGATAGTATGGCTATTGCAATATGTCATGCTCATTCATCAAAGTTTTCAAAAAAACTTTAAATTAAGGAGAATTCAAAATGGATAATCTCAGATTAATTTATGGAGAGAATACATATTTAATAGAAAGAGAAATAAAAGCAGTAAAAAAACAATTTGGAGAAATAGTGCAAGGTATTAATTATGTTGCAATAGAGCAAAATACTTTGGAAAATTTAATTGCAGAAATAGAAACTCCATCTTTTGGATATCCTAAAAAACTTATAATAGTAAATAAATGCAATTTACTACAAAAAGAATTAAAAACAAAAAAGAATAAAAATACAGAAATAGCACAAAAGCTAGCAAGCTATATAGAGGAAAATAATAAAGAATTAGATTCTATAATCTTATTAATAGTAGAGGAAACCGTAGAAAAAACAAATACTTTATATAAAACAATAGAAAAATTTGGAACTGTTAAAGAATATACAGAATTAAAGCCAGCAGAATTGGTAGCTCAGCTAAAAAATATTTGTAATGCATATAAAGTAGAAATTGATAATGATACTATAAAATATATAATAGAAACTTGTGGAACATCACTTCAAGAATTAATTAATGAAATTAGAAAATTAATAGAATATGCAGGAGCAGGAGGCAAAATAGACAAAAAAGCAGTAGATTTGTTAGCAATACCAAAAATAGAATCAGTAATTTTTGATTTAACAGATAATTTAGGCAGAAAAAAAATAAAAGAAGCTTTGGAAGTTTTAAAAAATTTAATATATAATAAAGAACCAGTACAAAAAATACTAATAACATTATATAATCACTTTAAAAAATTATATTTAGTAAAAATAGCACAAAAAGAAAATACAGATATAGTTAAGGTTTTGAATTTGAAACCAAACCAAACATTTCTAATAACAAAATACAAAAATCAAGCAGGATATTTTACGGAACAGCAATTGAGAAAAATTTTAGAAGAATTAATAAACTTAGATATAAATAGCAAACTTCGGAAAAATAGACTTAAATATAGGATTAGAATCAATACTTTGTAATTATGTATAAAAAATAACCACATATGAATGTGGTTATTTTTATGGAAGTTTATATAATCAATATACATATATTATTGCTGCTATAACAACCAAAATTGCTAAGATATAAGCATAAGGTTTTGCCCATGCCAAATCAATTTCGTTTTCTTCTTCCATTTGTTTTTGCACTTCAAGCTCATGTGCCAATTTCTGGCGGATTTCTTCATTAATTCTATCTCTCATAAGCTCACTCCTTTCAGCAAAAAAATTAGCAGTTTGATTATATACCTCCATATTCAAATAATATCACTTAAAATTAGTGATAAATATAATAATAAATTATAACACAAAATAAACATAATTTGAATAATTTGATTGAAAAAAGTAAAATAATTTTATATAATATATTCGTAGATTGTCATCGAATATAAAAACAAAAGAAAGGAAAATGAAAAAATGAAAAAAAAGGAAACTAAGAAAAAAGTTCTACCAAAAGAAAAGAATAATGGAATAACATTAATAGCGTTGATAATAACAATAATAGTGTTATTAATATTAGCAGGAGTTGCTTTAGCTACTTTAACAGGACAAGGAAATATAATAGGAAATGCCGAAAATGCAGTTGGGAAGTATAATAATACAGCACAAAGAGAGGAGGAACTGATAAACGAATTAGATAAAATGTTACAGGAAAAACTTTCCAACAAAATAGATTTACCAACAATTAGTGCTACAACGAATGCTGTGGGGCAGAAACTACAAACAACAGTAACTATAACAATAACTGCAAAAGTAGAAAATGGGAACATTACTAAAATTATAATGCCAGATAAAACAGAAAAAATAATAGAAAATCCATTAAATATTGTTACAATAGATTATGAAGCAACAGAAAATGGAGAATACACTTTTATAGCAGTAGATGAAAAAGGAAATGAATCACAACCTTGTAATATACAAATTAACAATGTAGAATATATTGGAGAATTACATATGAAAATACAAACACCAAGTGGAACACCAATACCGGGGAATGGATTCATGATACATTATCAAGATGAAAATGGAGACTATATAACAATAAAAAATGAAGAAGGTAATGACTTAATTGTAATGTCAGATGAAGAAGGGAAAATAGACTTAACAAATTTAAAATATGGAGAATATGGAGATAAAAAGGAAGAAGCAAATAGGGTTTATATTTTAACACATGAGATAGTATCAGATGGATATAATAAATTAAATGATCCAATTGAGATTAATATAAATAGCAACAGTAAAGAAGTATTAACACAAATAGAATTTAACCCAGGTACGATTTTACCATCAACCGGAAAAATAAATAAATAATCCGAATAGAAAAGAAGTATATTTGCTTCTTTTTTATTTTAATCAAAATATTTGAATAATTTAAGCAAAGTAGTATAAAATAAATTTTAAATAAGGAGACTAACTATTAATTGTCAATAGTTTTTTGATAAAAATTTTTAAGA
>CAMMLS010000024.1 GCA_946497775.1 uncultured Clostridium sp. | reverse complement strand
TTGAATCACTTTTTTTCTATTCTTTTTGTTTCACATCAATTGTAACACTACAATTGCAAAAAATATTATATTTTTCTACCCATGGTATAATTCTATTTTATTGGTTCCCTGCCAGGTTTTCCGGCTTTTCTAGGATATGTGTTTGGAGTATTTTTAATTTTTCTTATTATTATTATGTTTCTATCCATATTTTCGTCTATTTTAATATTTTCTATTTTTTCTAATCTTCCACCTAAAATTTCTATTGCTTTTTTGCTCTCTTCAAGCTCTGCTTGCGCCTTTGGTCCTTTCATGCATATACAAATTCCATTTACTTTAACATATGGCATTAAGTATTCAAGCAGGGTTGGAAGATTTGCTACTGCTCTTGATACTGCAATATCATATTTTTCTCTTTTCCCATTTGCAGCATATTCTTCTGCTCTTGCATGTACAGTTTCAATATTACTTAATTTTAATTTTGTTATAATTTCATTTAAAAAACTAATTCTTTTATTTAATGAATCTAATAATGTTATATTAAGCGATTTATTTGCAATTTTAATTGGTATTCCAGGGAATCCAGCTCCTGTTCCTACATCTATTATTTTATTATCATCTTTTATATATTTTATAATGCTTAAACAATCTATAAAATGCTTTTTTATAATTTCTTCTGGCTCTATTATAGCAGTTAAATTAATTTTATTATTCCATTCTATTAACTCTTGCATATATGTATAAAATTGCTCTATTTGTTCTGCTTCTAAGTTTACATTTATCTTTTTGCATTCTTCTTGTATTTTACTCGTAAAATTTATTAAATCCATTTGTATTCTCCTTTTTAAGCTATTATAAAAACTTTTTTCTTAATTTTTATGTTGTTCTAAATATATTAAAAGTACAGATATATCTGCTGGCGAAACACCTGATATTCTTGATGCTTGTCCTACTGAGGCTGGTTTATAATCATTTAATTTTTGTCTTGCTTCTAAGCTTATTCCTTTGACTTTATTATAATCCATATTTTCCGGTAACAGTTTTTTCTCTAATTTTTTGAATTCTTCTACTTGTTTTTCTTGTAATTTAATATATCCTTCATATTTTATTTGTATTTCTACTTGTTCCTTTTCTGCACTTTTCAAATCTGGTCTATTTTCGTCTATTTGTGCTAATTTTTCATATGTAAGTTCAGGCCTTTTTAAAAGTTCAGCAAGCTTAACACCAACTTCTATTTTAGATGTTCCAATCTCTTTTAGAAACTCATTTACCTTTTCTGTTGGTTTTATTGTTGTTTTATTTAACCTTTCTATTTCCTTTTCAATGTTTGCTTTCTTTTTCTTAAATTCTTCATATCTTTTTTCAGAGATAAGTCCTACTTTATAACCTTTTTCTGTAAGCCTTAAATCCGCATTGTCTTGTCTTAATAATAATCTATATTCTGCTCTTGAAGTCATCATTCTATATGGTTCGTTTGTTCCTTTTGTTACTATATCATCAATTAAAACACCTATATATGCATCTGACCTATCTAAAATTAAAGGTTCTTTACCTTTTATTTTTTGCACTGCATTTATTCCAGCAATTATCCCCTGTGCTGCTGCCTCTTCATATCCTGATGTTCCATTTATTTGTCCTGCGAAAAACATTCCATCTATATTTTTAAGTTCAAGAGATAATTTTAATTGTGAAGGCTCTATGCAATCATATTCTATTGCATATGCAGGCCTTGTAAATTCAACATGTTCTAAACCTGGTAAAGTTCTATACATTGCAATTTGCACATCCTCTGGAAGAGATGAACTCATTCCTTGTACATACATCTCTTCTGTATCTAATCCCATTGGTTCTATAAAAATTTGATGTCTTTCTTTATCTGCAAATCTTACTACTTTATCTTCAATAGATGGGCAATATCTTGGTCCTGTTCCTTCTATTTCTCCTCCGTATAATGGAGATCTATGAAGATTTTCTCTAATTATTTGATGTGTTTTTGCATTTGTATATGTTAAATAGCAAGGCTCTTGTTTTTGCGGTTTTATTTCGTTTTCAAATGAAAATGCAACTATTTTTTCATCTCCATTTTGTATTTCCATTTTAGAGAAATCTATACTTCTTCTATTTACTCTTGCTGGTGTTCCTGTTTTAAATCTAACTATCTTAATTCCTAATTTTTTTAAACATTCAGATAATTTGTTTGCTGGAAACACACCATCTGGCCCACTTTCAAAAGATACTTCTCCAATAAATATCTTTCCTTTTAAATAAGTTCCTGTTGCTAAAATAACTGTTTTTACATTATAAATAGCTCCAATATTTGTTTCTATTGATTTTACTTTTCCCTCTTCTACTTCAATGTTTACTATTTCAGCTTGTTTTATATCCAGGTTTTCTTGAAGTTCTAGTGTATGTTTCATTTCTCTTTGATATTTTTTTCTATCTGCTTGTGCTCTTAAAGAGTGAACAGCAGGCCCTTTTGAAGTATTTAACATTCTAGACTGAATAAAAGACTTATCTATGTTTTTCCCCATTTCTCCACCTAAACTGTCTATTTCTCTTACTAAATGTCCTTTTGAAGTTCCTCCAATGTTTGGATTACATGGCATATTAGCAACTGCTTCTAAGCTTATAGAAAAAAGAACTGTTTTCATTCCTAGCCTTGCTGCTGCAAGCGCAGCTTCGCATCCAGCATGTCCTGCTCCTATTACTGCAACATCATATTCTCCTGCATTATATTTCATTTATTATACATCTCCTATTTTTCCCGTTTTTTAAAGAACAGAAAAGCCTGTTCCACCAACCTATTTGACAAGTTTTCTTTTGTTTTCCTTTATACTACTAGAATATTTTTTTATTTTCCCAGACAAAATTTCTTAAAAATTTCATTAATTATGTCTTCTGTTGCATTTTCACCTGTAATTGTATTTAAGCTTTCTATTATTTCTTTTATATCTATTGCTATAATATCTATTGGCATATTGTTTTTTATTGTTTCTTTTGCTTTTATTGCATAGTTTTTAGCTTTTTTAATTAATTCTAAATGTCTTATATTTGTAATTGTTATTCCATCATTTAAGTTAACATCATTTAAATCAAATATCTTGCTTATTTCATTATATAAAACATCTATTCCTTGTTTGTTTAATGCAGATATTTCTATAATGCTTTTTCCATATTTTTTTAAATACTCTTTTTCTATTTCCACTTTTCCTAAATCTATTTTATTAATAATTATTATAGATTTTTTATTCTTTATAATTTCTAGTATTTCTTTATCTTTTTGAGTTAATTTTTTAGTACTATCAAAAATAGCTATTACTAAATCGCTGTTTTGCGCTATTTCTTTTGATTTTTTAATTCCTATTTTTTCGACTTCATCTTGTGCATCTCTTATTCCTGCTGTATCTATTATTTTAAGAGGGATTCCATTTATTGTTATAAATTCCTCTATTGTGTCTCTTGTAGTTCCTTCAAATTCTGTAACTATTGCTCTATCCTCTTTTAATATAGCATTTAAAAGTGAAGATTTTCCTGCATTAGGTGTTCCTATTATTGCAGTTTTTATTCCTTCTCTTATAATTTTTCCATTTTTAAAAGATTTTTCTAGTTTTTCAAGTTTTAGCTCAATTTCATCAAGCTTAGACAAAGCTTTTGAATTTGTTACTTCTTCTATATCATATTCTGGATAATCTATCGAAGCTTCTATATCTGTCATTATTTCTAATATTACAGCTTTAATATTGTCAATCTCTTTTTTTAAATATCCTTCTAATTGATTTATAGATGCCTCTGCTTCTTTTTCTGTTTTTGAGTTAATTAATTCTATTACGGCTTCTGCCTGTGATAAATCTATTCTGCCATTTAAGAATGCTTTTTTAGTAAATTCACCGTGGCTCTGCAAGTACGGCCCCATTTTCTAAACATAGTTCCAAAATTTTTCTCATAACTACAAATGAACCATGTGAATTTATTTCGCACATATTTTCTGTTGTATAACTTTTAGGTGCACAAAAATATGATACTAATACTTCATCTATAATTTTTTGAGTTTTTGGATCTATTATATGTCCATATTTCATTGTATATGGCTTAATTTCAGTAGTTCCTTTTGGTTTGAAAATCTTTTCTATTATTTTAAAAGTATCTTCACCACTCATTCTTACTATTCCAATTCCTCCAACTCCTGGTGATGTTGATATTGCTGCAATTGTTTTCATTTTTCTCACTCCCAAAAATTAGGCAGGAAAAGCTCCTGCCTAATTACACTTTTTTATTTTTTTAAAGATATTACAATTTTTCTGTATGGCTCTTCCCCCACACTATGTGTTCTTATTTTTGAGTTTTCTTGTAACTTTGAATGTATTATTTTTCTTTCATATGGTCTCATAGGGTCCAATGTTACACTTTTTCCTGTTTTAATAACTGAATTTGCCACTCTAACTGCTAGATCTTCTAATGTTTTCTTTCTTTCATCTTTATATCCGCATATGTCTAATGTTACTCTAAGAGCTGTTTTCATTTTATTCTTTAAAACAGAATTTAGGATTGTCTGAATTGCATTTAATGTTTCTCCCCTATACCCTATTAAATAGCTTATATTTTTACCATTTAAAATAACTTCAATATATTCATCTTTTGATTTTACTTCATATGTTAATTCTTCATTTTGTAATTTTTCTATAAATTCTTTTACAAAATTCTCAACTATTTTCTCAGCTTCGTGTCTTTCATTTTCTTCTATTTTAATGTTTTCTCTATCTTTGTGAACTTGTTTTTTATCTTCTTTTAATGTCATTTCTACTTTTACAATTCTTGGTGTTAAAATGCTAAAAAAGCTTCTTTTATCTTCTTCTATTATTTTTATATCTACTTTATCTTTTGATACTTTAAATTCCTTTAATCCCTTTTCAATTGCTTCTGTTGAAGTTTTTCCTTCAAATATCATAGTTTTAGGCATCTTTCTCACCCTCTGTTTTTAAAAATTTATTCATTGCTAATTTTTCTACTATCATTAATAAATTATTTACTAACCAATATAAAGCAAGACCTAGTGGAGCAATTAAAGAAATAGATAAAGACATAACAGGCATAATATACATCATATTCTTATTTGCCTCTGCAATTGCATCCATTTCATTATTCTGATCACTCTCACCATTTTCCTTTTTCTTCTTCTTATTCATATTTAATGATAATCTCATTGAAATAAGTGAAGAAATAACATACAATGCTGGTATTATAAATGCTCTAAAATCTGTTGAATCAGATAATGGAACCATACTTAAATCTAAACCTAAAAATTCCATATTTATGTATACGTTCTCATCTTGTTCACCATATTCTTTTATTACTTTTATTTCAGGATAATTTAATCCCCCTACACTTTCACCTTGTTGTTCAATTTTAGTTTTATAATCATCTATAACCGCTGTATCTACTTTTCTCATATAAGTTAATGGACTTTGTACCAAGAAAAATACAGATAATAACAAAATTAATTGTATAATTGAACTAAAGCATCCACTAAATGGGCTCATATTTTCACTTTTATATAAAGCCATTGTTTCTTTATTTAGCATTTCAGGATTGTTCTTGTATTTAAATTGTAGTTCTTTCATCTTTTCCTGAATTTTTACAGATTTCTTCATTGTTTTTTGTTGTTTTATAGATATTGGTAATAATACAATTTTTATTATTATACTAAAAAATATTATTGCCAATCCATAGTTTTTTACTATTTCATATATAAAATTTAATAAGTAACCAAACATATTAGCAAAAAAAGCAAACATATAATTTTTCCTCCGTTTTATTATTTTAATGGGTCATATCCACCCTTTGAAAATGGATTACATTTTAATATTCTCTTAATAGAAAGCATTATTCCCCTACATAGTCCATATTTTTCAATAGCCTGTTTAGAATATTCAGAACATGTAGGATAATACTTACAATGAATTCCTTTACTCCCCAGCCATGGAGATATTCCTTTTTGATATAGTTTTATTATTTTTATAAATAACTTCTTCATTATTCCTCTTTTATTAGTTTTGCTTTTTTAAAAATTTTATTAATATCTTCTTTAATATTATAGTAATTAGCTTCTTCTACACTTGCTTTTTTCTTCCATAATATTACATAACTATTTCCTTCTATGATTTTGTTTTCTATTTGTCTGTAATTTTCTCTAATTAATCTTTTAATTTTATTTCTTTTTACACTGTTTGCTATTTTTTTGCTGACAGCAATTCCAAGATAATTAACATTTTGTTTATTATTTATTACAAACATCTCTAAATATTTTCCACCATAGTAATTTTTCTTAGCAAATACTCTTTGGAATTCATAATTTTTCTTTAACATTTTTGTTTTCATATTACTTCACTCTATTTTTAGCTTTTAAAGAAAAAAGGCTACTTAACTTGCAGCCTCTAACATTTTATTAAGCACATAATTTTTTTCTACCTTTATCTCTTCTAGCTTTTAATACTTTTCTTCCAGCTCTTGTCTTCATTCTTTTTAAAAAACCATGTTCTTTTTGTCTTTGTCTCTTTTTTGGTTGATATGTTCTTTTCATTTTGCACCTCCTAATATATTTAAACAGCTATTGTTTTTAACCTAAATCATAAGTATTAAAATTATACATGCCTTTTCGCTATTTGTCAATACTTTTTGCATTTTTTTAAAGTAATTTTTTTTTTATATTGACTATACTTTTAATTTTTGATATTATAACGTAATAATAGGGAAATAAGGCTTATTTAGCGACATACTGGCTTTTTTTGTCATTTAAGGATAGTACAAAGTGGACAAAATAATCAAAAAAATGCCGGTTTATCAACATGTGTGGATAACTCTGTGGATAACTTTTGTTTTTTCCCTTGACTTATAAATATACTTAAAGGGGCTGAATTTTATAATGCAGATGGAAAAAGAAGAACTTTTAATTAAAGCAAAAGAACTTTTAAGAAGTGATATGACTGAGCTAACATACGATTTATGGATTAGAGATTTATCTTATGTAAGTTTTTCTGATAATGAAATCGTATTTAGAAGTGAAACTAAGTTTATCCAAGACCTTATGCAAACACAGTATGCAAGTTTATTACAAAAAACATTTGCTTATTTAACCAACAAATCTTATAATATTTCTTTTGTAGTAAGCAAAGAACAAAATGACAACTCAGTAGAAAAGCCAAGCATACAAAATACTCCTATTGAAAATAGACTTGTTTATTCTAACTCATCTTTAAACCCTAGGTATACTTTTAATTCATTTGTTGTAGGTAACAACAATAGATTGGCCCACGCTGCTGCATTAGCTGTAACAGAAGCACCAGGAGCTTCTTATAATCCATTATTTTTATATGGAGGAGCAGGACTTGGAAAAACTCACTTAATGCATGCAATAGGTAATGAAATACTAAAAACTTACAAAAATTTAAAAGTATTATATGTTACTTCTGAAACATTTACAAATGAATTTGTTAATGCAATTAAAGATAATACAAATGAAAAATTTAGAAATAAATACAGAACAGTAGATGTTCTTCTTATAGACGATATTCAGTTTATAGCAAAAAAAGATGCTGTACAAGAAGAATTTTTTCACACTTTTAATACTCTTCAAGAAAATGGCAAACAAATTGTAATATCTAGTGACAAACCACCAAGAGATATTCAACTACTTGAAGAACGTTTAAAGTCAAGATTTGAATGGGGATTAATAGCTGATATTTCTGCACCAGATTATGAAACCCGTTTAGCAATACTAAGGAAAAAAGCTGATTTAGATAATATTATTATAGATGATGAAATTTTATCTAATATAGCAAGTAGAATAGATTCAAATATTAGAGAATTGGAAGGTGCTCTAAATAAAATAGTAGCACATGCTTCTTTATCTAATATCCCTATAACAAAAGAAATGGCAGAAGAGTCAATTTATGATATTGTTTCAAAAAAAGAACGAGTAATTTCAATTGAATATATTCAAGAAGTAGTCTCTAAATATTTTGGAATAGATGTTAAAGATTTAAAGTCTTCGAAAAAATCTAATGATATTGTTTTTCCAAGACAAATTGCAATGTACTTGTGTAGAAGTGTAGCAAGTGCTTCATTTCCTAAGATAGGGGATGAGTTTGGGAAAAGAGATCATACAACAGTAATGCATGCTTATAAAAAAATTGATAAAGAAATGAAAACAAATCCAAACACAAAATTAATTGTGGATAATGTGAAAAAGAATCTTACATCTTAATTTTTATTGATATAAATAAATTAATAAGACTTTTTCAAAATATACGTTTGTAGGAACAAATTTTTAAAAAAATTAATCAAATTCTTCTTACGGAATTAATTGATTAGTTACCCACAACATGGGTGTGAATAACCTGTATATTGTTTGTTAATAACCATGTTATACACATCTTATTCAAAAAACTGTGTATAACTCATATGAATTATTAACAATTTTATAAACAACTTAATCCCTACGCGTATAAAAAGATAAAGTAGTTTTCCACACATTCCACAACACCTACTACTATTACTACTAATATTATTTATTTATTATTAAAAAAGGAGTTTTTGAAAAAATGAAAATTATTTGTGAAAAAGAAAAATTACTTAAAGGTATTAATTCCGTAGTAAAAGGAGTATCTTCAAAAACAACAATGCCTATATTAGAAGGTATTCTTATTCAAACAAATGATAATGATTTAAAACTAACAACTTACGATTTAGAAATTGGAATAGAATATATAATGGAATGTAATATAAAAGAGCAAGGAGCAACAGTAGTTAATGCTATAATGTTTAGTGAAATAATAAGAAGATTACCAAATACAGATATAAGTATTACATTAAATGAAAATAATTTACTTGTTATAGAATGTGAAGGTTCTTTATACAAACTTGCAACAATGAATCCAGAAGAATTTCCAGAGTTACCAAAAATAAATGTGGATAACTCAATAGAAATAGAACAAAATGCATTAAAGAATATGATAAGAAAAACAATATTTGCAGTAAGCTTAGAAGAAAACAGACCAATATTTACAGGATGTTTATTCGAAGTAAAAGATAATAAATTAAACGTAGTTGCAGTAGATGGGTTTAGATTAGCATGGAAAAGCATGTACTTAAATACTAAATACAATGATTTTAGTGCAGTAATACCAGGGAAAACCTTAAACGAAGTAAATAAAATATTAAACGATTCTTTTGACACTATTAAAATAGGAATATCAAAAAATCAAGCATTATTCGAAATGAGTAATTGTAAAATAGTAACAAGGTTATTAGATGGAGAATTTTTAAATTATAGAAATGCAATACCAACAACATGGGAAACAAGAATAAGAGTAAATAAAGAGGCTCTTCAAAATTGTTTTGAAAGAATTAGTTTAATATCATCATCTAGTATAGAAAAAGAAAAAAAATATCCAGTAAAATTATCTGTTGATATAGGTAAATTAATTATTTCATGTACAAATCAAACAGGTGACGCAAAAGAAGAAATATATTTATCAACAGAAGGAAAAAATTTAGAAATAGGATTCAACCCGAAATATTTTTTAGATGCATTAAAATCAATAGAAGATCCAGAAGTATTTTTAGATTTTGGGACAAGCATTTCCCCAGCTATTATACAATCTGTGGAAGAAAATGGGGATTATATATATATGATTCTTCCAATTAGATTAAAGGAATAATATAAATGATTGTAAAACAAATAAAATTAAAAGATTTTAGAAATTATGATAATCTTGATTTAAAATTAGATAGTGGAATTAATATTTTTTATGGAAATAATGCACAAGGTAAAACCAATATAATAGAAGCAATTTTTATGAGTGCAATTGGAAAATCTTTTAGAACAAATAAAGATAGTGAATTAATACAATTTGGCAAAAATAGTGCATTAATAGATATTAATTACGAGAATTCAGATAGAGAAGGAAAAATTAATATAGAAATAAGCGATAAAAAAAGAGTAAAAATAAATGATATACCACTAAAAAAATTAAGCGAGATATTAGGAAAAATTTATGTTGTTTTATTTACGCCAGACGATATAAATATTTTAAAAGGAAGCCCTTCAAATAGAAGAAAATTTCTAAATATTATGATTAGCCAGCTAAGACCTTTATATATGTTTGCATTAAGCGAATATACTAATGCTATGAACCAAAGAAATACTTATTTAAAACAAATAAAATTAGAAAATAGAGCAGAGGATATGCTAGATATTTGGGATATGAAGCTTGCAGAACTAGGTATGAAGATATATTCATATAGAAAAGAATTCATAGAAAAAATATCTGAAAAAATTCAGAATGTACATTCAAAAATAACAAATAATAATGAAAAAATAGAAATAGCTTATAATTTCGAATGTAAAAATAAACAAGAATATATAGAAAATCTAAGAAAAAATAGAAAAATAGATATTATAAAAGGAATTACAAGTTATGGTGTTCATAGAGATGACTTTTATATAAATATTAATAATAATTTAATTAGTGCATATGGTTCACAAGGACAACATAGAACTGCAATTCTTTCTTTAAAAATTTCTGAACTTCAAATAATATATGATGAAGTAGGGGAATATCCAATATTATTACTAGATGATTTTATGTCTGAACTGGACAACGAAAGAAGAATTAATTTATTAGAAAATATAAACAATAACCAGGTTATTATAACTTGTACAGATAAAAACTTTTTTAAAGGGATAAAATCAAAACTATATAATGTACAAAACGGAAAAATTATATAATTTTGATTTTATAAAGGATTTGTGATATTATGTATTTGCATATAGGAAAAGATTATATTTTAAATAATAATGATATAATTGGAATTTTTGATATAAATACTTTAAAAAAATCAAATAGTTATGATTATATTTTAGAAAATTTATCAGAAAAAGTTACTGATATTTCAGGTGGTAAACCAAAATCTCTAATTTTAATTAATAAAAATAATAAAACAGTAGGATATATTTCAAATATTTTATCATCAACTATTGGAAATAGAATTAACAATTTATAATAGGAGGATTTTATGGACAAATTTGAACATGAGTATGGGGCTGACCAAATTCAAGTATTAGAGGGATTAGAAGCTGTAAGAAAAAGACCAGGTATGTACATAGGAAGTGTTTCAATAAGAGGGCTTCATCATTTAGTATATGAAATTGTGGATAATAGTGTTGACGAAGCATTAGCTGGATACTGTACACATATAAAAGTAACAATAGAGCCAGGAAATATTATATGTGTAGAAGATGATGGAAGAGGAATTCCTGTTGGAAAACACGCAAAAACAGGAATATCAGCAGCAGAAACAGTATACACAGTTCTACATGCAGGTGGAAAATTTGGTGGAGACAGTGGATATAAAGTATCTGGTGGACTTCATGGTGTTGGTGCATCTGTTGTAAATGCTCTATCACAATGGGTTGAAGTTACAATTCAAAGAGATGGTGGAATATATCAAATGAAATTTGAAAGAGGAAAAACAGTTATGCCTCTTCAAAAAATAGGTTCATCAGAAAAAACAGGAACAAAAGTTAGATTCCTAGCAGATGATACAATATTTGAAACACTTGAATATCAATACGAAGTATTAGAAAATAGATTTAGAGAAATGGCATTTTTAACAAAAGGACTAAAAATTTCAATAGAAGATCTAAGAGAAGAAACTCCAAAATCTGCAACATTTCATTTTGAAGGAGGATTAATTTCATTTGTTGAATTTTTAAACAAAAACAAAGAAAAAATAAATGATAAACCAATATATATAGAAAAAGGTGGAGATTTTCCACTAGAAATAGCAATACAATATACAACATCTTATTCAGAAAATATATATTCTTTTGTAAATAACATAAATACAATAGAAGGGGGAACACATCTAGAAGGATTTAAACGTTCTTTAACAAAAGTATTTAATGATTATGCTAAATCTCATAATATATTAAAAGAAAAAGATGGAAATCTTCAAGGAGAAGATATAAGAGAAGGTATAACAGCAGTTATTTCTGTTAAAGTAAAAGAGCCACAATTTGAAGGACAAACAAAAACAAAACTTGGAAATAGTGAAATAACAGGAATAGTACAATCTACAATGAATGAAACCTTATCTGCATTCTTAGAAGAAAATCCTAATATAGCAAAGGCAATACTTGAAAAATGTATTAGCGCATCAAGAGCTAGAGAAGCAGCAAGAAAAGCGCGTGAACTTGTAAGAAGAAAAAATGCACTAGAAAGTTCAACACTTCCAGGAAAACTAGCAGATTGCAGCGAAAAAGATGCAAAAAAATGCGAAGTTTACATAGTAGAGGGAGATTCAGCAGGAGGAAGTGCAAAACAAGGAAGAGACAGAAGATTCCAAGCAATATTACCACTATGGGGAAAAATGCTAAATGTTGAAAAATCAAGAGCAGACAAAATATATAATAACGATAAATTACAACCAGTAATATTAGCAGTAGGTGCAGGAATTGGAAATGACTTTGACATAAACAAAATAAGATATGGAAAAGTAATAATAATGGCAGATGCCGATGTAGATGGTGCACACATAAGAACACTATTGTTAACATTTTTCTTCCGTTACATGAGACCACTTATAGAAAACGGAAATGTGTATTTAGCACAACCACCATTATATAAACTATCTAAAAGAGGAATGCAAGATGTATACTGTTATTCAGACGATGAATTAACACAAAAACTAGAAGAAATAGGAAGAGATGGAATAAATATACAAAGATATAAAGGTTTAGGAGAAATGAACCCAGAACAATTATGGGAAACAACAATGAACCCAGAAACAAGAATTTTAGTCCAAGTTAAAATGGATGATGCAATAAAAGCAGACGAAACATTTACAGTTTTAATGGGAGACGAAATTGGACCAAGAAGAGAATTTATAGAAAAAAATGCAAAATATGTTAAAAATTTAGATGTCTAAAATAAAAGCATAATAGCTAGTAGGAATTCCCTACTAGCTATTATGCTTTATAAAGCTAATATTAATTGCTGCTAAAACTAATACACATAATTTTCTCAACTAATATATATTGCTATATAAATAATCAATAAACCACATATATTAATCATTCGCTCGACTACAAATACACCAAAAGTAACTAAATTCATCCCAGAGGGACTACTAATAATCACTCCATAAATTGTTAATTAAATATAAAAAACAACTTACTTAGATATAAATGTAATCTTAACTAGGCTATAATACCTATAATTTAACCACATAATATATAGCTTACATACAAACATTATAACCATAACTCCGACATATAATAATCCGAAATAAAAGAACTATTATAAATCTTTGCTCGAATAATATTAAACTTAAAATAAAATATAAATCTAATATTACTCTTCGTTTAACTAATAAAAACCTTACGATTATATTATGTGAAAAAATATTTTTAATATACTGTTATTTTTTACTAATTTAAAAAATACAATTAAACAGGTGATTTTTTGGATAATATAATAAAATTAAATAAAAAATATTCTTACAATAATTTAATAAACGATTTAAATTTTTTAAATTATTTATATAAAGATTTAATAATAATTAATATAGGTTTCACAAATTTAAAAAGAAAAATATATACAATAAAAATAGGGAATGGAAAAAATAAAATATTAATAAAAACAGCAGAAAAAGCAAATGAATCAATTTTATCTTCATGTATTTTAAGTATTATAGAAGAAATAATACAAAAAAACATAAAAAAAGAATTATATAAAGGGTATGAAATAGAAAAAATATTAAATAAAAATACTATATATTTTATACCAATGGTAAATCCGGATGGAGTAGGACTAGTATTAAGAGAAAAAGAAATATTATTAAATAAAAAATATAAAAATATATGGGAAGAATATAATCAAATTTTAGAATTATGGAATTCAAATATAAGAGGTGTAGATTTAGAATATAATTATAAAAATATATGGGAAAATAATTCTAAAAAATTATTTGAAAAAGAATTTACAAAACCAAATTATAAATTATATCCTGGTATAAATTATTTATCAGAAATAGAATGCATTAATATAGAAAAATTTATAAAAATAATGAAAATAAAAAAAATAATAACAATTAAATTATATGGAAATAAAAAACATTTATTAAATAATAAAAAAATAAAAGAAATGGTAGAAGAAAATATTTTAGAATTATTAGATAAAAAAGAAAATGTCGAAAATTGTAATACGAAATTTGTTGACTAAAAAATAAAAAAATATTATAATAAAAATAATTTAAATTCAAAAAGGAGACTACAATGAAAAAAACAAAAACAAATTCTTTGCAAAAGTGGTTGCCTTTCATAAAGATTTTGGACAATGGTATTATATTACTTAAAGACTTTTCTTATATAAAAATTCTAAAAGTAACACCAATAAATTATAATTTAAAATCTAATTTAGAAAAAGAGGCAATTTTAAATTCTTATAAACTATTTTTAAAAACTTGTGATTTTAATATTCAAATTTTAATTCAAAGTACTAAAAAAGATTTATCTAAAAATATTTCCAATATTAGAAAAAAAGAAAATGAAAACGAAAAAATAAAAAAATTGAGTGAAAAATATATTAATTATATTCAGGAATTAAATAATAATAAAAAAGTATCTTCTAAAAATTTTTATATTCTAATAAAAAATTCCCCAATAAATAATAAAGAAAAATATAATTTAGAAAAAGAAAAAATAATAATAAATAATTTAAATGAACAATTTTTTAAAATAAAAGAATGTTTATACAGATGTGAAAATAATGTACAAGAAGTGGAAAACAAAAATGAAACAATAGAAATATTGTATAAATTTTATAATATAAAATAGGAGATAAAGTATGAAAAAAAATAAAAAAGAAAAAATAGAATTTTATGAGGGGTGTTTTTCTGTAAAAGATATAATATCACCTTCATATATAAATATTACAAATCCAAAATATATAGAAATAGATAATGTATATTATAGTGGACTTATAATATCTAATTATTATAGAAAATATACAGATTTAATTTTAAAAAAATTAATGGATACAAATTGTAATATTAATATTTCAATATTTTATGAAAAACAAGATACATATAAAACAATAAGAGATTTAACATACCATATTGGAAATGTGGGAGTAGATTTAAAATCAATTAACGAAAATAGACAAGATATGGATATAGCAGCATTTACATATAATGATGCCAAATATATAAGAAAAGAAATTCAAGTAAATAACGAGGAATTATATTTTTTATATATTTATATAAATATTCATTCAAATAATATAAAAGAATTAAATTATTTAATAAATAAAATAGAGGGAATATGTCAAAGTAATGGATTACAAACTAAAAAAGCAAATTTTAGACAAGAACAATTATTCAATAGCTGTATGCCATATATGATAAATAATGAAGATTTAAAAATAACAGCCAAAAGAAACATATTAACAAGTAGTTTAGTAAGTACATATCCATTTATTTCATCATCCATCTTTGATGATAATGGAATTTTTATAGGAACAAATATATATGATAATTCATTAGTATTTATAGATAGATTTGAAAAAGAAAAATATAAAAATGCAAACATGTGTGTATTTGGAACAAGTGGAGCACGGAAAATCTTATTTTATTAAACTAATGATATTAAGATATAGAATTTTAGGATTAGATCAATATGTTATAGATCCAGATAGAGAATATGGAAATTTATGCAAAGAATTAGAAGGCAGTATAATTAAACTTGGCCCAACATCTGAAACATTTATAAATATTTTTGATATAAGAGAAGAAAGTATAGAAGAAGGACAAGGATATTTGGCAACAAAATTAAATAAATTAATGGGATTTTTTAAATTAATATATACTAATGCAAACGAAGAAGAAATGGCAATTTTAGAAGAAAAAATTATTGAGTGCTATAAAATTAAAAACATAACATTTGATGACAATACTTTATACAAAAATGAAAGCAATAAAATAAATATAAAGCCAATATTTAAAGAACCAAAAGATATGCCAATATTAGAAGATTTATATAATTTATTAGGAAAGGATAAAAAAACAAAAAAATTACAAACAAGATTAATACCATTTGTAAAAGGCTCACTTAAATTTTTAAACAATTATACAAACATAAAATTAGATAATAAATTAATAATTGCAGATGTCTATGAATTAGGAGAAGATAATTTAAAATATGGAATGTATATTTTTACAGAATTATTTTGGGACAAAATAAAAAAAGATAGAAATATAAAAAAAGCAATTTATTTAGATGAAATATGGAGATTAATAGGGGTTACATCCAATAAAGATGTTGCAAGTTTTATATATAAAATATTTAAAACAATAAGAAAATATGGAGGAAGTGCTGTCGCAATAACACAAGATGTAGAAGATTTATTTAGTTTAGAAAATGGAACATATGGAAAAAGTATTTTAAATAATTCAAGTATAAAAAATATATTTTCATTAGAAGAAGAAAATATTTTAATACTAGAAAAATATACTAATTTAACAGAAAAAGAAAAAATTGAAATAAAATCATTAAAAAGGGGAGAGTGTTTAATGTTTGTAGGTGATAGTCATATATTAACAAAAATAGAATCAGCAGATTTTGAAAAAGAAATTATATAAAAGAGGTAAATATGAAAAAAATTTTAACTGCAATTGCAAATCCAAAATTAAACGAAAAATTAAAACAAACAAATGAATTTGAAATTAATTATAATGATATTCAATATCAAGATGGGGTTTTAGAAATATTAAAAAAAGAAAAAATAGATATTTTAATATTAAGCGAAATATTACCAGGAGATTATAATATTAAAGATTTTATTTTAGAAATAAAAAAATACAATAAAGAAATAGAAATAATTATTTTTTTAGAAAATAAAAAAGAGAATTTAGAAATATTTTTAAAAACAAATGGAATCTATAATATTTTTTATAATAATGAAATAGAATTTGAAAAAATAATTAATAATGTAAAAAAAGAAAATAAAAATATAGAATTAATAAATAATTTAATTAAAGAAAATTTTTTAATTAAAAAAGAAAAAATAAAAAATAATAAAATTAAAAATAAAATAAATAAAAATATTAAATTTAAAAATACAAAATTAAAAAATAAAAATAAATTAAAAAGTAATAATAAGATAATTACAATAAGTGGAAGCAATGGAGTAGGAAAAAGTATTTTTACAATTAATTTAGCAATGAGTTTTAAAAATAAAAAAATATTAATAATTGATTTAGATATTTTAAATAATTGTATTCACACTATATTAGGTTTAAAAAACAAAGAAACAAAAAATATAAAAAATATTAGTAATTTTATAATTAAATATAATAAAAAAATACATATAATATCTATTTCTGAATTAATAAATAATAAAATGTTTGAAAAAGAAAACTTTCAAGATTTTTTTAATAATTTACAAAATAAATATGATTATATTTTTATAGATATTTCATTAGAGTGTTTAATTAATCAAAATAAAAAAATAATAAAAAATAATTTTTTAAATATTTTTTTAATTGAACCAAATTTAATAGAAATAAAAAAAGCAAAAAGAATTTTAAATATTTATGAAAAAGAATGGAATATAAAAAAAGAAAAAATTAATATTATTTTTAATAAATTTAATATTTATTCTATTAATATTGAATTATTAAAAAATATTTTTTGCGATTATAAAATAATAGGAAAAATTAATTTTAATATTAATTATAATTTATTAATTAATAAAAATTTAAAATGTAGAAAAGAATTTAGAAAAATAAAAAAAGATTATTTAAATATTATAAATAAAATAGAAGGGTGATTTTTATGGAAAATTTATTATTAGAAAATAATGTAGTAAATAATTTAGAATTAGAAAAACAAAATGAGGTTACACTTGAAAGTCAAAAAAGTTTTTTTGAAACAGGTATTGGAAAAGCTGTAAATAGTGGTATTGATATTGGACTTAGATTAATTTTGCCAGACTTAATTGAAGATCAAATTATACAAGTAAAGGATGTGTTAATTGAGCAAGGTTTAAAGGAAGGAATAAAAACAATTACTGATTCGGTGGTAGACTTTGGTAAAAGTGTGGCAGGGGTTTTTACAGGTAAATTTGAAAATATTACGCAGGTGGAAAATGCTATAAAAAATGGAGGAATAATAGATACTACTTCTAATATTTTGGAAAGTACAATAGATTTAGCTAAAAAGAATAATCTTATTAATTCTTCTACTGCTAATTTAATTAAAAAAGGAAAAAATGCTATTTTAGATAGTATTAATAATAATTTGGAGGATATGCTTACAGAGCAGATAAGGTCGATAGAAAATTTGGATAAGTATATTAATAATTGGGAGAAGGCTTATGAGAATAAGGATTTAGAGGAAATGAAGAAGGAGTTTAAAAAGTTAGAGACTGAGATAAATAAGGTGGTTCCACTAGAAAATACTATTAAAAGTGCTAGGAGGATTGAAAACTTGCATAATTTGATTGTGAGCAAAGGTGGGGATTTTTATTTAACACAGGAAGAATTGAGTTTGGCTGAAAAATTGGTGTGAAATAGTCGGATATACACACACACAGGTAGTTTATTAGAGAAAATAAATAGGAGAAATATATAGATTGTATGAGGCATATGGACTTAGCTTTTAGGGCTAGGTTTATGTGTCTTTTTGTTTTTGTTTTGACCTACATTTTTTTCTTTTGCTTAAATAGGCAAAAATGGGAGAAAATAAAAAATTACATTTAAACACATTCAATATATTAGGTTAAAACAATGCTTGAATGAATAATAATTTGATTTTGTAATATAATAATAATGTATTACGAAAAAAAACAAATATATGAACAAATTCGTAAAATATAATTGACACGCGTATAAAAAAAGAATATAATAAAATTACGAAAAAATGCATATATATACAAAAAATCGTAAAAAGGAGAAAGTATGAAGGAGATAAAAAGAGATTTATATTTAAATAAATTAATAGAACGTAAAGAAAATGATATGATAAAAGTTATAACAGGAATAAGAAGATGCGGTAAATCGTATTTATTGTTTAATATTTATTATAACTATTTACTATCTATTGGAATAGATAAATCTAGAATTATAAAAATAGAATTAGATAATGAGCAATTTGAAGATTTATATAATCCAAAAAATTTAGGAACATACATAAGGGAAAAAATTAAAGATAATGATATGTATTATGTTTTTTTAGATGAGGTTCAGTTTGTAAATGGATTTGAGAAGGTATTAAATGGATTAAATAGAATTTCTAATCTAGATATTTATGTTACAGGTAGCAATTCTAAGTTTTTATCAACAGATATATTAACAGAATTTAGAGGACGTGGAGATGAGGTTAGAGTTTATCCATTAACTTTTTCAGAATTTGCAAGTGCTTTTGAAGGTAGTGTAGAAGATGCATGGAAGGAATTTTTTACTTATGGAGGATTACCTTTAATATTGTCTAAAAAAAATGATGAACAAAAAAGTAAATACCTAAACGATCTATTTGAAAAGGTATATTTAGCAGACATAATTGATAGAAATCATCTTCAAAAAGATAATGTATTAGAAGCTATTGTAAATATGTTAGCATCATCTGTTGGTTCATTAACTAATCCATCGAAAATAGCAAATACATTTGAGAGTAATGGAATAAAAGGAGTATCTGATAAGACAATTAGTTTATATATTAATTATTTAATGGAAGCATTTATGATAAATAAAGTGCAAAGATACGATATTAAAGGAAAAAGGTATATTTCAACTCCATCTAAATATTATTTTTCAGATATAGGACTTAGAAATGCTAGATTAAATTTTAGGCAACAAGAGGAAAACCATATTATGGAAAATATTATTTATAATGAATTATTAGCCAGAGGGTTAAATGTAGATGTAGGGGTTGTTGAGCATTCTGTTATAAATAATGGAAAAAGTATGAGAAAACAACTAGAAGTTGATTTTGTGTGTAATCAAGGAAATAAAAGGTACTATATTCAATCAGCATTCTCGATACCAGATGAGAAAAAAATGAATCAAGAAAAAAATTCATTGGTTAGAATTAAAGATTCTTTTAAAAAAATTATTGTTGTGAAGGATAATATAAAACTATGGAGAAATGAAGACGGAATTCTTGTAATTGGTATTCAAGAGTTTTTGTTAAATTTAAACAGTTTAGATTTGTAAAAAAATGTAAATAAATTCATAATTACAATTGAGGTGAAACAAGATTTTATAAAATTGTAGACAAAAATTGTTGTTTTGTATATAATGTTTAAAGGAGTTACAAATAAAAGAGAGGTTGAAAAGAAATGAAAGAGAAAATGGCTGTAATTAGCATGGCTGTACACACACACACACACACATCTAATTTATTAATTAAGATAAAAAAAATGAATATATAAATATAAGACATATAAGACTTAGTTTTTGTGGCTAGGTCTGTATGTCTTTTTGTTTTGGTTATTTTGTAAAGTAGCTTATTTTAAGTGTAGATGTTTTAAAGTGGGCCGCCGAAGAGATAGATATATTAAAATTTATTATGCTCCTAGGAACACCTTCCAGGCTCGACAAACTCTAAGCCCAATTTTTCGAGCCTCTCCGAAGCCTTCGCACCCTCAAAAAATTTGGCTAAGAGTTTGTACGACCCTTACAGGCACACGTCGTCGCTACATAAATTTTAATATATCTATCTCTTCGGCTACTCTACGATAATGGCAATGACTACTTTTTTGGAAAATAAAAAAATATTGCAAGATAACCGAATGAGGTTAGTAGTTTTTGGGAATAATATGGTAAGATGAATAAAACAGAAGAAGGAGTGAAATGTATATGAAAAGAACAAACGGAATAACATTAATAGCATTAATTATAACGATAATAGTACTATTAATACTAGCAGGAGTAGCCTTAGCTACTTTAACAGGACAAGGAAATATAA
>CAMMLS010000023.1 GCA_946497775.1 uncultured Clostridium sp. | reverse complement strand
TTTTTTAAAATTTTTTCTAAAAACTATTGACATTCATATAGTTAGTCTATTTATTGTTAAATTCTTTAATCTCCAATTTTGTCTATTATCTCATCTAATTGTTCTTTTTGTTCGTTAGATAATATTGCTTCGCCATTACTTGCTGAAGTAACATGATACTCATCATCAAATATCTCAATTCCATAAGTAACAAAACTATCTTCTTCCTCACTATTATATTTAATATAATAAGTTGGAAGTCCATCACACGTTTCATTGGAAAAAGTTAAATTATCAATAATATTAAAAATTTCATATATCTCCTCTTGATTTAAAGTGTATTTTTTTATTGATGTTTCAGAACTTAAACCAGTTGTTTGTATATCTATTGTGGTAACTTTATTATTAATATTACTTTCTTGATTTCTATTATCTTTTTGTAACTCTTCTTCAAACTTTTTTTCATATTCTTTCATTTCTTTTTCAAAGTCATTATAATCCATAAGCCAAGTTCCAATTTTAATATCATCAAATCCTGCTAATGTATGAAAATCAATTACTTTATATCCTAATCCAAAGTACTCTATTGTTCCTCCATCCTTAATAACTCCTGCTGGATTTTGTATACAGAAAATAGGTTTTTCTTGTTTCTGTACTCTATTATAATCTACTGCAAAAAATATAATCCCTAAAATAACTACAATTCCTACAATAATAAACAATATTTTCAATCCTCTTTTCATAAACATCACCCTTTTTACCTTTCATTTTACAATTTAATCTTGAAGATAACTTACTATTTATCTAATGACCATTATATCATATTTTTTTATTTTTATATATGTATTAATCCATTTTTTATAGCTAATAGTGTAATTTCTATTATAAAATCATTATATAGATTTATAACTGTGCGTTCTCCTAAATATAATTCATCTTTTATTTTATCAAAACTATATCCTGTGAATTTGAAAAACACAATTTTATAAACATCATTATCTTTAATTTTCAATTCTTTAAGCTCATCTTGAATTAGTTTTTGCCACTTTCTATATTCTTCAATTTTTTTGTCTATACTTATATTTTTTACAGCTTGTATTTCAGTAGTTCTATTTATTTCATTTTTGCTTTTGATAAAAGAGTTTATATCTCTATTACTTTGAGTTTCTTTACTTAATTCTAATCCTTCAATAATAGAATCAATCTTAGGATATTCTTTAACTTTTAGTTTTACATAGCTTAGTATCTTTTTTACTCTCATATTTATTCCTCCAAATCTCCATTATATAGATCTAAATCTATTTCTGTTTCAAGTTCTTCAATATAAACATCTTGTTCTTCAATAGTTTTTTTTAAGAATTCTGATAGTAATTTACATTCAATTAAATTCTCTAAAAGATCTTTAACTGTATTGATATTTATAATATTAATTTTATTATTATATTGAAATATAAGTATTCTTTCTTCTTTATTTTTTATAACGATATATTCAACTTCATCTCCAAAAATTTTATCTCTAAATTTATTTTTTATTATTTCCATTTACATTACCTCCAAATAAAAAAATCACAACTAATTGTTGTGTTACATATCTAAATCCATCTCACTTTCTTCTGATTCATTTGAAGTGGGAGAAGGGATATTCTCATATAAACCTTCAAAAAATTCAGGTGGATATTCTCTCTGTTCAAAATTACATTTACTTTTTCTTTTCTTATTGTTCTGTTTTTCCTGCCTTTGTTCAAGTTCTTCAACTCTTGCAATTACCCATCTTTTTATAGTTGCAAAATCGCTTTTATATTCAACTCCTTTAGATTTTTTATATAATGATAATTCTTCTATACATTTGTGAGTTTTATTTTCTCCATATATATTAATTAATTCTTTATATTCAAAATCATATAAATATACATTCTCTGAATATTTTTTCTTTGTAACTGTGTGTGTATTTATATTTTTATTATTTATATTATTATCTTCCGATATTTGATGGGTAGCCTCTACATTTTTTGATGGAGAGGGGTACACATTATTTAATGGGTAGGGTACATCGTGAGGATAAATTTTTCTTTGTATTATTTCTTTATTTTCATTTCTAATAAGATCGACCATTATATAATTAAATTTTCTTAAATCTGCTAACCAACTTGTAATTGTCTTAGGATCAACTCCCAATTTCTCTCCTAAATATTTATTACTTGCATAGCAATATCCTTCTTTATTAGAAAGAGCAGTAATTAAAGCATACAATAATTTTTCGTTAGGCTTTAAACTGTTATTGAATAACACAGTAGCAGGAATAACAGCAAAATAACCAATTCTATTTACTTCATTCTCTGTATCCACTTCTCTTATCACTTTCCTTTCCTGCTATAATACAAGCATATAATAATAGGCTAACATTAGCTCCTATAAAAATTCCTATAATTAATCCTGTCCAAAACATATTTAGCACCTCCTTTTCAAATCAAATCCCTTTTTTGAGCATTTTCGTATATTAATGCTAATAAATACTCTTAATAGAAATTAAGGCTTTAGAATCAATTTTTAAGCTTTTTAAAATATCTTCGTCTTTAAATTTTTTAAAATATTTTAAAACCAAAAATTTATGGGTAATAGGGGAGTGCTTATATAAAAAAGCAAGTACCTTTTTTATAAATACCTGCCATCTTTTATATTCTAATATCAAACTATCATTATTTAGTTTTATAATTTGATCCTCTAAAGTATTTCCTTTTGAAATTTTACTTTTTAGCCAAGCTCTATTCGTTACATCTATTGCATCAATAATATTTGTTCGTCTTTCGCTAATTAAATCATCTATATTATTGTAATTATATAAATAAAATGATATTTTCTTTATTATTTCTTTTTGCATATCAACTTTTCTCCCTTCAGAAAAATAGGCACAAAAAAAGACAACAAATTATAAAATCTGTTGTCAAATTCTTTTTTATTATATTTCACAATAAATTTTTATAACTAATATTATGGAGGTTATTATAAAAAATCTATTGTTTTTGTTATAAAATTTTTATTCATATTTTATACTTTCTCAGCCTTTTTCAGCTTTCTTTAAGTATATATAAGCCTTTGTTAGCCTTCCTCAACTACTTATGTGTAACTGCTTACAAACTGCTTGACAAATATTTTTGAATATGGCTTGTTTCTAAGGATAGAGGCTATACCCAAGCGTCCACCTCGACCATTTTTGTATATACTGAAGAGTATTAATCAAAATATTTGATTAATACTCTTTTTTATAATATAATACAATAAATTTGAAATGTATAGACATTTACGTAAAAAGCACTGAAGCCAATAAGCTTCAGTGCTTTTTCAAAATGAATTTAAATGTGTAGTACTTAATACAACTTAATCTAGAATATCTTCACCATCATTAGGGTTACATTCTTTGTACTTTTTTTCAAATTCGGCATCTTTATACATATTTTTTAAATTTATATATGTAGACAAAAATTCATTTATAATTTCTAAATATGTATGATTTGGTTGAGCTCTTAAAACTGAAATATGAATTAAACTTTGTGAAAATTGTGGGTAAGCCATTCTTACTAATACATCTAAATATTCAAAATTATTTTCTTCATTTTTATATGATACATTTTTGTAATCTAGCATTTTTTTGTATAAATCTAAATACAATTTATCTATCATGTCTATTATTTCGTCATAGTTTTGTTTATCTAATGAATCTGTAAAAAAATTAGCTTCCATATTAATTTCCTCCTAAAATATATAATATTTGTTATTAGAATATCATTTATTTAATGAGTTAGCAAGCTAGATTTTCTTATTTCATTATATTTCTTCTGCTATACTTATTGTTTTTATAATCTCTATTACTTCTTGTGATTCTGATTCTGTTAGGTTGTAGTTTATAACTGCTATATTTTTATTTGTATTATAAAATGATATATCACTCCATATTTTGCTTCCGTCGTAATATCCTATTGTTGCTTCTTTACCATTATTTAAAGTTATGTCTTCTACTGTTCTTGCTGTACCACATACACCAAATGGATTATTATATAAATATAATACTGCATATTGTTCTGAGTTGTTTTTATATAGTTTTAAAGCATATTTATAAAAATCGTTTTCTTCATTTTTTTGCATTTCTTCATAATTCCAATCATTTGGAATTGTTAATTCTATTTTTAAATTTTCTATTGTTTTAGAATATTTTTCGGTATTTTCATAATTAGTATTAATTTCATTTTGGTTTGTTTCTACTATTGGTGCATATTTTTCCCCCCATGTACTAAATAATACCTCTTCGCCTCTTTGCATTCGATCTTTGTCAATTAAATATACAATACCTGCTATAATTATTAATATAGCAATTATTATAATTATTATTTTTAATATATTTTTACTCATATATATCACCTCTCATATTTAACACCCTATTCATTATTTAAAAAGTTGCAAAATAAAAAATACAATTAAATTTTTCATTTAATTGTATTTTTTATTTTTTAATATTCCATTGATTTATATCTAACAAATGCTATTGTTCCTACTATTGCTATTACAGCAATTGCAGGTATTATATATGTTTCTAATCCAGCTTGTGGTAAATTATCTGTTGCTGTTCCAGAATTATTATTATTATTATCGTTGTTGTTGTTTGAATCTGTTCCGCCATTTGGATTAGATATGTCTACTTTTATGTCCAATGGATCACTCTTATTTCCTGCTAAGTCTGTTAATGTTATTGTTCCTGTATAATTTTCTGTAAATACCCTTGTTAATACTTTTTTATCTGCTGATAATGTCCATCCTGTTACTGGTTGCACTTCTTCACTTGCTGTTACTGTAACTGTTACTTTATTTGTTGAATCTTTTGAGTATTTTACAGTTCCTGTTGGTTTTGTTGTATCTTTATTGTCATCTCCACCATTATTATCAATTACAACATTTATTGTTACTGGATCACTTTTATTTCCATCTTCATCTTCTACTTGCATTGTTCCACTATAACTTGTTGTGTATACTCTTGATAATTGCATTTTATCTGATGATAATGTCCAACCAGCTACTGCTTTTAATGGTTTATCTGATATTAATGTAACTCTTACACCATTTGAAACATCATCATATCTTACAGTTATATTTGGTTTTGTTGTATCTGTGTTGTCATCTCCGCCAGATGTTTGGTCTGTTATATTTAATAGATATGATGCATTGCCAGCATTTATATCTGTTTGGCTATTTGATGCTTCTATATCTTTAAATGTTACTGTCGTACTTCCAGTAGGTGCTGTTTGTTTTGTTGTTAATGTAATTTCTAGTATATCGCTTTCAGAATTTACAAAAGAACCTTTTGCTGTTAGTATCATTCCATTGTCTGGATTAAATGTTGGAGAATCCCAACCATTTAATGATTTTACATTATCAGTTGTTAATGTATTAAATACATTTTTATCATATTCTATTGTTGCTAAAAAAGTATTTAATCCATTTGCTCCTACATCTAAATTATTTACTCCTACAACTAATGTAACGCTTTCACCTTTTTTAACATCTGTTGCACTTGGTGTTATTTTTACTCCAAAGCTTAAAGCTTGAACTGTTGTTATACATACCATTAAAATAAGTACTGTAATAATAAAAGTAACCAATGTTTTTTTCATTTTTCTCTTCTCCTATAATTTTATTAGCCCTACTATGGCCGATTTCATTTGCGACAAGTCAGTTAATGTTACATCACCAGAATAATTCATATCAGCTGCAATCCTTCCTATTTCATCTAGTGATTCTGTACCAACTAAATGAAGTTTTAGCTTTGATATATCTGTTGTTGTAATTTCCCCTGTACCTGTAATATCTCCACATACAATAACTTTATAAGTTTTGTAATCATCAACTTGTATTGTAGTAGATGTTGTTATTATGTCACTTCCCTGCAATTCTATGTCATTTCTTAGTATTTTTATGTTACCACTTGATTGAATATTATTTTTAAATACATCTAATTGTGTGTTTGGTGACACTCTATATATTAAATCCTCCTCTATTTTATAAGAGTCAGATATAATATTATAACCTATTGTTTTTGTAAAAGCTTTTATACATATATTAGCATTATTAATGTTCTCGCTTTTTAAATCTGCCCATGTATTTCCATCTTCTGAATAGAAACTTTCTCCTTCATTACTCGTTGCAGTTAACCAAAACGCTGTATTTGGAACTTCTATGCCTATATATGCTGTTTGATTATTGCTTATATATTTTACTGCTATTACAAATTTTTCTCCTGTAAGCTCAATTGGTGTTTTTAATTTTATTGTTGTATATCCATTTCTTATTGTATCTTGCTCTATTTCTACTTTTTGTAACTTATTTGCTGAAAGTTCTCCATCTAATGGATTAACATATAATTCTATTTTCTGGTCAACTGTTGATGCTATACTTACCTCATTTAGTACTTCTACTGATGTTTTATTCTTAGTAAAGACATTCGCCCCATATAGAATTTCTTGATTTTCTATGCATACATTACTAGATAATCCTAATGGATCATACTGATATATGTTAGTATAATCAATATCTTCAATATTAAGAACTCCAACTGCTCCACATTCTACAAAACAATCTTCATATGATATATAATAGCAACCATATTTATAATTATTTGTTCCATATGAATTTAATACCAAATATGCTCCTGGTTTGCTTGGTCTGTTTTTTTCATTAAAGTTTTCAACTGGATAGTTATCATCCCAACCAATTATAGCCACTTGATGATTTGGAACATAATCTGGATTATCTGAGTAAAATGCTGGATAATCTAAATCATAATTGTAATAATCATAATATGCACTTCCTGCCACTGTCATAGTTACAACTGCTCCATAGTTTATTATGTGCTGTTTAATGCTATTTCGTATTAAGTTTACTTCCATTTCTGTATATTTTTTACTTTTTGTATTATCTGTATATATTATATTCGAATCCTCGTCTTTTATTTTTAAAACGTTTGGAAATATAATATAATCAGTAATCTTTTTCTGCACAGTCTTATTTTTAATTTCTGATAACGATATTCTTTGTTCACTAACATCAAAAGGCATTTCTTCTTCTAGAATTGGGCCTCTACCACTGGTGTAGTAAGCCATCGCTATAAGTTCATTTCCCCCTCCTGCTGGTTCTTTATTATGTCCTAAACTATTTATTCCATCCGTGAATGTTTTTGATGTTGAATATACCACATGTCTTTCCGAAAAATCATATCTTTCGTTATTTCTAAGCTCTAAATTTGTTTCTAATACTGTATTTGTAGCAAATGCCCAACATGCTGATGTTGTTTTTTGATCTTTAATGCTTATTTCTATACTATTTCTTAAATCATACTTTTCATTTGAAAGTAATATTTTATCTGTTAATACAGTATCTAGTTTTAATAAGTTGTTTTTACCTTGTGGTATATGCTGTTCTTCTGTTAATCCTGTGCTTGCAAAAGTGTACGGAGCAAACGACATACAAATAATGAAGCATATAAATAATTTTAGCTTTATAGTTTTATTACTTTTGTGCATTATTGCCCCTTTCTATACTTATTTATATTATATTACAATTAAACTAAAAATCAAGATAGTTTTTTTTGTGTTACAATTATTTTTCACGTATTTTAAAGGCAAACCAACGGGTACATGGTTTGCCTTGCTTTATATTACTTTTTTGTTACGTTTTTGTTTCAATTTTGTTACAGTTTCATTATAGTTCAATGCTTCCCACAATGGCTAATTTTAGTTGTGCCACATCTGTTATTGATACATTTCCATCTGAATTTATGTCTCCGGCTTTAAGATACGGATCTTTAAGTAGCGTAGATTCTACTACATGTAGTTTTAGTTGAGATAAATCTGTCGTTGTTACTTTTCCGTCTCCATTTATATCTCCTTTTACTATTATAGTATATTCTTCACCAGACTCTGTTTTTACTGTTGAGCCTGTTCCTACTTCTCCTGATGTAATCTGATTTCCATCTTTATCTAATATTACTAATTCTCCTCCACCATTTAGGTTTTCTTTTATTTCATCTACTGATGAATTTGGTGGTACACCTGTTATTGTATTGCTTTCATCAATTTCATATATATCTGATGTTAATTGTTTTACATATATTGTTACTGCCCCATCTGTTCCTATTATGTCTATTTGGTTATTTGATGTTTGTGGTGATGTAATTTTTATTTCTGTATTTTCTATTTCTAAATCAGATTTTAATTTAAATGTTATTGTACATAAGTCTGAATCTGTTGTAATAAAATTAGAATTATCTAAAAGTATTTTTCCTGTTTCATTGTTGTATGATACAGACCAATTATTTAGTCCTTTTATATCTTCAAATGTTATTTCTTCAAATACTGACTTGTCATATTCTAGAAAACATGAAAATACGCTCATTCCTTCTCCGCCAATATTAAGATTATTTGTAGAAATTGTTATTGTAACTTCACTACCTGCTGATGAAACGTTTTTGTCTGGGGTCATACTAATTGTAAATCCAAGTGCATAAGATGGTAAGGTTGAAAATGTAATTGATATTAATAATATTAATAAAATTGCAATTGTTTTTTTCATTATTCTTCAACCCCCTCTTCTACATCTTCGTCCACAATTTGTTGTTTTATTAAAGACAAGTCTGTAAGTGTGATTTTTCCATCTCCATTTAAGTCTGCCACTTTTGCAAATAATCCATCTAATTCTACTTCACCCATTATATATTGTTTTAAAATTGATAAATCTGTAAGTGATAGTTTTCCGTCTCCATTTATATCAAAATTTATTTGAATTTTGAAAGTTTCTTCTAATGTTGTCTTTATTGGTTCTGTTGGATTATCTTGTTCAACTTCTAGTGATAATTCTAATATTGCTTCTGTACCTATAATATCTGTATCTGTAAGTTCGGTTCCATCTTTATCTTTTAATATCACTGTTGTTGCATTTGTAGTTATATTTGCCTTAAATTGCTCTACCGTTGTATTTGGAGTAATTTCATAAATAATATTATCTTGACTTATTTGGTATACATCACTTGTTATTGTTAATTCTGTTTCTGGCTCTACTACTGTTACTGTACAAGTTTTTGAAAATTCTCCATCTACCGTTGTAAATGTAATAGTTGCAGTTTCTGCTTTTAATCCTTTTACTCCATTTCCTTGTAATGTTATTATGCTTTCATCTGAAATTTCGAATGTATAATCTTTATTTGTAGCAGTTTCTGGTAATATTGTTACTTTTAGTTCTGCGGTTCTACCTTTTGTAACTGTAATTTTTTCACTACTTAGTTCTATTCCTGTAACTGGTATGTTCTCTGGTACTGTTACAACACATGTTTTTGAATATCCACCATCTGCTGTTGTTGCAGTTATTGTTGCAACTCCATATCCTACTGCTTTAACTGTTCCATTTGAATCAACTGTTACAACATCTGGATTGTTAGATTCCCATATTATTGTTGTATTGTCTGCATTTGCTGGTTGTGTTCCTGCAATTATTTGTGTTGTTTGATCTTTATCTAATGTTAATGCTGTTTTATTTATCGTAATTCCGGTTACTCTTATTACTGGTTTGGTTACTGTTACTGTACATTTAGCTGAATGTTTTCCATCTGCGGTTGTTGCTGTTATTGTTGCTGTACCTACATCTATTGCTGTTACTCTACCATTTGAGTCTACTTCTACAACATTTAAGTTGCTACTATCCCAAATTACTGTTTTGTCATCTGCATTACTTGGTGTTACAGTGGCTGTTAATTGACCTTTAGCATCTTTTTCTAATGACATTGATGATTGATTTAAACTAATTCCTGTTGGTGTTACTGCTGGTTCTTCTGTAACAGTTACTTGACAAGTTGCAGTTTCTCCTCCACTTACCGTTGTTACTGTTATTGTTGCCGTTCCAGCAGATAATCCAGTTACTCTACCATTTGCATTTACTATTGCTACATTCTTGTTACTACTTGTCCATACTACTGCTGTGTTTGTTGCATCTGATGGAAATACAGTAGCTTTCAAAGTCTCTCTTGTTCCTTTTTCCAATGTTAAAGATGTTTTATTTAATGATACATCTATAACATCAACTATTAAAGATTCTGGTACTGTTACTTTACATGTTGCTGTATGAAGTCCAGCCTCATCTCTAATTATTGCAGTTACTATTGCTGTTCCTTTTTTTAGTCCTATCAAAAGTCCATCTTCTGTAACTTTTACTACTTCTTTGTTACTGCTTGACCATTCTATCTTAGTTGTTGTTGCATCTTCTGGTCCTATTATTCCTGCTAGCACATTTGTTTCACCTGCTAGTATTGTTACATTGTCTTTATTTAGTACAAAGCTTTCTATTGGAACTCTAACATCTATTACGCACGTTGCAGATATTGCTGGTGCATTTTTTAGTTTTGCTGTTATTGTTGCAACTCCTGCTCCTACTGCATTTATTGTTCCATCGTTTTCTACTGTTACAACATTTCTGTTGCTTGATGACCATGAAACTTCTTTATTTGCTGCATCTTCCGGTGTAACCTCGATTACTAATTGAGATTGGTCTCCTTTTAATATTTGTATGCTTTCACCAATTTCTTCTGGTAATCCTAGTTCAGATAATTGTTTTATTTCTATACTTTCTGTTGGAATTTGATATCCAGGTACTTCTGATGTAAATGCTTTTATACATACACTCATATTTTTTGTTTCTGCATTATTATATAAGTCTGTCCAGTTATCTAATGATGTACCTGTAAAGCTTCTTCCTTGTGCTGATGTTGCATTTTCCCAATATGGTATACTCTTTATTACTTCTTTTGTATCTTCTCCTTCTACTTGATAGTATTTCATTGTTGGAGATTGTACTCCTATTTTTGCAGTATACAATGTTGAATCTGTTGTTATATATTTTACAACTACTGCAAATTTCTTACCTGTTAGCATTATTGTATCATCAAAATAAATTGTATTATATCCAGGGTCTAATTCTTCTGTTTCTGCTACTTTTACTAATTTTTCACTAGTTAAGTCTCCATCTTTTGTATTAACATATACTTCATATTTTAATGGTACACTTGATGCTACACTTATTGAATCTAATTTTTCTGGTACTGTTGTATTTCTTGCAAATACATTTGCGCCATATGCATAGCTTGAAGATGTTTCTGTTTCTATTACTGTTGACATTCCAAGCATATCATATTGATATGGAGTTTTTATTGGTTTTGCAGTTGAAAATTCTTTTATTCCATATACATTTGACTCTATGTAATAATCATAATATGATACATAATAGTATTGTGTATCTACTGTTTGTAGGTTGCTTACATACCAATTTATACCATCTTCATAAAGTTTTGTTCCTCTCCAACCTCTTGTTGTATAATTTGCATAAAATTGTGTATAGAATTTATTAAAATCTAATACTATATATGCTCCTCTTCCTGGTGCTCCTGGAACCTGATAATCATCATCCCAACCGATTATAACTACATCTTCATTAGGTGTTTTATTCGCATCATCACTATAATAACTTACAATTGATGTCTTTGTATAATTTTTGGTTTTCCAAGAATAGCTACTTCCTTCATTATCATATTCTTTATGTGACTCTATTGTTCCACCAGATCTATATATAAAGTTTCCATCTGTTCTATATATTTGTGCTGCAACTGCACCATATTTTATAATATGTTCTTTTATTGCTGCACGGTTTTCTTCTACTTGTCCACCATTATAGAATTGTAATCCATTATATGCAGATATTTCTTGTGATGAATTCTCATAAAATCCTGGGCTATTAAATGCATATGTTACCTTTCCTGTTGGAAGAGAATATGTCATTTTATATACTTGGTTAAACATCTTATAGCTTTCTAATCTGCCTATGGTATCCATTCCATTTAATTTACTTAATGAAATTTTATTTAAATTTCTATCCCATGCAAAATTATTTTCAGTTACAGCACCTCGTCCGCTAGCTAAATATCCAAGTGCAACTTGCATATTTCCACCTTGTCCTAGATTTCTGTTGTGTGCATTTGTTGTTCCTTCATTTGTTGAATTATATGCTGTTGCATAATCTATATGTTTTGCAGAATATTCTACTCCTGTATTTAATTCTAGCAACTGTCCAGCTGTCAAAGCCCATTCAGCATTTGTTGAGCCAACATCATCTGGTTCTAAATACTGGTATAATCTTAAATCGTAAAACGATCCATAGCCTAAGACTTTATCAACTAAAATTGAATTGGCATTTGATTCTTGCAATTTATTCATAGTTTCTTGTCTTATGTCTGCTGCTAATGCATGTCCTGATAATGCTATCAATCCAGCTAATGCTATACAAGGTATTTTTAAAAGAATTCCTTTACTTTTCATTATCTTCTTCTCCTCCTTTTCACTTGTGTTCTTACAATTAATCTAAGTATAAACAATATAATTATTATAACAAGAATTATTATTAAAATAGTTTTAAATATTGACCATTCTCCCGCTATTTTTAAGTTAACTACTGTATCATCTGCTTCTAAATCATTTTCAGAATTTGTAGCCTGAATATCTGTAATTTTAATTTCTGTATTTCCTGATTTTGCGTTTTCTTTCTCGTGTAATTTTATTTCTAATATATCTTCACCTATTTGATTTGTAGAGTTAATTCTTAAAACTAATATTGCTCCGTTATCTGGATTGTATGTAAGGTCTTCCCAACCATTTTTTGCTGTTATATCTTCTAATTTTACAGTCTCAAATACTTCTTTATCATATTCTAAATCACATATAAATCCTGTTATTCCGGTGCCTTTATTTGCCAGGTCTCCTAATGAGATTCTAAGTATATATTCTTTATCTAATTTTTCTAAATTTGCATTAATAGAAAAATCTGTTGCAAATACACTTATTGTCATAAGTAACATTATTATTATCATTAGTGGAATGATTTTTGTAATTTTTTTCATAGTTGATCTCCTTATTATCAAAGCGAGGTATGTATTTCCTCGCTATTTTTGCTCGTTTTCTACTATATTTTGTTTTTCTGCTTTTGCAAGGATTCCAATTTTAATCATTATTCTCTTAATTAGCGACATTTTAGGTTCTGCTACGGTTAAATCTAGTCTTGGTTTTTCTAGATTTCCATCTACAATTTCACCATATTGTTCTATGTAATCTTTCTTTTTCTCAAACTCACTCATAGTTTGAATATAAAAATCGTTATAGAAATTATAATCTACTGTATATCCTATTACATCTTTAAATTTATATAGTCTTTTCTTAAATTTAAGCAAATCATCCATATTCTTAACTTGCTCAAATTCTTGGTTGAATCCTTTTTCTATTATATAATTTTGTATTTTTAAGAATAAATCTGCTATTGAGTTTTTACTTTTTTCTATTTCTTGATTTATTTTTTTTGCTTTTCTTTGACTATTCTCTTCTTGCAGTCTATTTGTTAGCATATTAAGTGTTGCTTCTTTTTGCATTAGTATATCTAGTGCATCTCTTATTGTGTTATATGATTTTTTACCAAATTTACTATCTACTGTGTCTTTGAAAATATCATCACCGCAATAATGTACTATGAAATAAGGCATAGCTTCCTGTAAAATATGCTAGTTCATTTACTAATACGCATTGCAATGGGTAATAGTTTGGACTTATTGTATCTAAAAACAAATCATAATACTTCACTTTGTCTGGCTTATTATTATTTGCTTTTTCAGCCATTAGTTGCACTGCGGCTTCATTTATAGCCATTCCTTTTATACCACCTTCTGCAAAGTTATATAAGCCGAAGTCTTAATACATTTCCTTTTTCATCTTTCAATTGTTGTAAATAATGTATACACTCATGTGTTGCAAATTCTTCTATTGTACTAAATTCTACTCCTCTTTTGAAGTAAATTGAGTTATTCAAGCAAAGAAATTTAGCCCCTGATAAATCATTTGGCATTTTTGCTGTATACATTTTTAACCTTGATAATTCTATAAATAAATCGCTTTCTGTTAAATCGTGTCCTGAAAAAGCATCTGATAATTTTTTAGAAATTCTTGTGGCAATTTTATTTATTGTTAATGTATCAAGTGGCTGAATATCTTCAATTCCTTCTTTTTTTAGTATCGCCTTTATACCCATTTTTTCTCCTTTTTATCATTTGAAACTTATCTTTATTATACAATATATTTAATATCTTTAGTGTTTCAGTTATATTAAGTTTTTGTTACATTTTTGTTACATGATAAATAATTTTGCCAAATCTAAACTTTTATTTTATTGATTTTTACCTGATTTTGCTGTAAAATATTTATATTCTTAATTTAGGAGGTGAGTTTACAATGTTAAATGGAGATGACAAAAAATTTTATAACACAATTTGTAACACATTAGGCAAATGTTCAAATCCAAATAAGAAAGGAGAATTTTTTTATCGGGTTCCAGTAGCAATTGTAAACGAATTAAGGAAAAATGGATATGTTGTTGAAATTGTTAACCCTCATAATATTCCAGATATGGAAGACGGGAAAAATTTACATTTCATCTTTGTCCATTACAAGTAATCACCTATTATGCCGGAATATTTTCTAGCATACAAAAAGAGAAAATTGCAATTTTATTTGTAATTTTCTCTTTTATTTATTTAATTATTTTCAATTAGCCATTTTTCCATTTTAATTGCTGCATTTCTTCCACTTTTACTTGCCCAAGCTACTGTTGCTATTTCTCCAATTGCATCTCCTCCTGCAAATATGCCTGATATATTCGTCATGTAATTTTCATCTATTTTTATGTAATTTCTGTCGTTTAACTCTATTCCAAGTTCTTGCACAAGCTTTTTATCTAATCCGCGAACCAATTGCCATTATTACATAGTCCATTTCAATTTCATAATTACTTCCTTCAATGTCAACTGGATATGGTCTTTTTCCTTCTTCACTTTGCACTAATTCTGTTTTAATACATTCAATTTTTTCTACTCTTTTATCTCCTAAAATTCTAACAGGTTTAGTTTTAAATAAAAATTGTATTCCTTCTTTTTTTGCATATTCTACTTCCTTGTCTTCTGCTGGCATTTGTTCTTCTGCTCTTCTATATATTACAGTTACACTTTTGGCTCCTAATCTTTTTACTGTTCTGGCAACATCCATTGCTACATTACCTCCACCTATTACAGCCACATTTTTACCTGTATAATCTGGATGATTAGATTTTTGCAAAAGTTCATTTCCTCCAAATACATTTTCCAAATCTTCTCCTTGTATTTTCATTTTTGATGATACATTTGAACCTATTGAGAAGAATATTACATCATTTTCTTTTTTTATATCTGATAAATTTATATCTTTTCCTATTTCTGTATTTGTTTTTATTTCAATCCCTAAATCCGTTATTTTTTCTACTGTTTCTTGTATTGTTTCCCTTTTTAATCTGAATTCTGGTATTCCGTAGCTTAAAATTCCTCCTGGTTTTCTTTCTCTTTCATATATTGTTACTTTATATCCTCTTTGAGCCAAGTATGTTCCAGCAGTTAAACCAGCTGGTCCTGAACCAATTATCGCTACTTTTTGTTTTTTATCATCTTCTAATCTTTTTATTTTTAAATTATTTTTGTTTGCATATTCGCCAACAAAAGCTTCTAGCTTTCCTATTTGTACTGGTTCTCCTTTTATACCTCTTATACAATGTCCCTGGCATTGTTTTGTATGTGGACATATCTCTCCACAAATAGCTGGAAGTACTGTTGTCTCTTGCAATATATCAAATGCCTCTTCATATTTTTCTTCTCTTATTTTTGATATAAATCCTGGTATGTCATTACCTAATGGGCATCCTTTTTGGCATGGCTTTGATTTACAATTCAAGCAATACTGTGCTTCTTTTTTTATTGTTTCTATGTTTTCCATTTATCTTTCCTCCAATTTACCTGTTTTTATATTTCTTTCATTTTATTTAATACTAATTTTAAATCTCTCCAAAATAGTATCTTCTTGCTTTCATCTCTTAAAAGTGCAGCTGGATGAAATGTTGGCATATATAATATACCGTTTTTTTCTACCCATTTTCCCCTTGCAGATGTTATTGAATATTCTTTTCCTAGTATATTTCTAAGAGCAACACTTCCAAGTAAAACTATAATTTTGGGTTTTACTAAGATAACTTGGTTTCTTAAATAATCTAGGCAAGCACTGGCTTCATCATCCTCTGGATTTCTATTATTGGGAGGTCTGCATTTTACTACATTTGCTATGTATACTTCTTCTCTATTTATTCCGAGTCCTTTAAATGCCATATTCATTAATTTACCTGCTCTTCCTACAAATGGTATTCCTTGCATATCTTCATCTGCTCCTGGGCCTTCTCCTATAAACATTAAATCTGCTTTTTTGTTTCCAGTGCCGAATACCACATTATTTCTTGCTTTACTTAATTTACATTTCGTACAGTTTTTGCACTCTTCCTCTAGTTCTTCCCAATTATTAAACATCTTGCATAGCCTCTTTCTTTATTTTTTCTAGCACTTCGCTTTTTTCTAAATATTTTATATAATTGTAATTATTCCCTTTTTGTTTTGTATTAAAATTACATATAGTCTTATATTTACAAAATTCACACGGAGTTTTTTTATCTTTATTGTAATATGGTTTTATACTTATATCTCCGCTATATATTTCTTTTGATATTTCTTTTATAATATTTCGCACTTTCTTTTGTAAATTCGTAAAGTCTTCTTTTGAAATTGCACTAGACAGATTTTTACTTACATTGCCTTCTTTATCTATATATACAGGAATAGTTTCCGAATATCCTTTTTCTAATTTGGTATCCATCATTTTTACTATATCAATATCTGCTAAAACAATTCCTTTCATTTTGAAATTTTTTTGTATTTCTTTTTCTATTTCTTCTGGCGTTTTAGTTCCAGATAATGATATTATTGGATCTATTAAATTAAAATATAATGCACCTGCTGGTAAAAAGCCTCCTTTTGTTACTACTTCATCTAAATATGTTATTAATTGTAATTGTATTCCGAACATTACTTCATTTAATTCTATATTTTTAACACTAGATTTATAATCAACTATTCTTATATATTTTCCGCTTTTCATCTTCTGCAATATCTATTCTGTCAATTTTTCCTGTTATTTCTATTTTTCTACCATTTTCTAAATTTAGCTCAATCGGAGGATATTTCCCACCTGATTTAAATTCTACTTCATTTCCTAAAATTTGAAATTTGCTATTTGCTAAATTTAATACAATATATTTTATTGATTGAATAAGCACTTTTTCTAATTTTTTAAGTAGAATCTTAAACTTATTAGAGCTTGTAAACATTGCATTTCTAGGCATTGCTATTTTTGATATTACTATTTCATGAATCATACTTTCTATTTCTTCGTTAGAAATTTTTTTAATATCTATGTCGTTATTTTTTGTCATTTCAAAAAATTCATCTATAATTTCGTGCATAAATGAACCTGTATCTATTGGTTTTATTTCAAATGTTTCTTCTTCTTTTAAGTTTAAACCATATTTTAGGTGAAACGAAAAAGGGCATGTTCTATATTGTTCTAGTCTTGATACACTTGTTTGCATTTTGTTTCCATATAGTTTTTCAATTACTTCATTATCTATTTTATCTGGCAAATTAGTATATTCTAATCCTTTTAATGCTTCTTGAAGTTTAAGTTTCCATTCGTCATTTTGTTCATACCATTTATACACTTCTTGCCAAATTGGATTAATCTTTTCACCATTAGATACATTGTACATGTTCATTAATAATTCATCAAAAGTTTCATCTGGTAATCCAATAAAAGTTTCTTTTTTTATTATATCACTTTTTTCTTGAAGATAAGGATATATTTTTTTAATTTTGGTTATTAAAATAGATGGTCTAATTGCTCGCCCTTCTGAATCTGTTGATGTATATGATAAATATAATTTTTCTTCTGGTACAGTTAATGCTTTATATATATTAAATTGCTCTTCATATAGTCTATCTGTTGTTGTTTTTGCAAGTTCTAAGCCTAATTTTTTTAAGTTCTCTCTATCTTGGTCATTTAAAAAGCCTTCATCTTTATTAACACTTGGAAAAATTCCATCATTAATTCCAATTATAAATACTGCTTTTACATTATGACTCCTTGATCTATCTATATCCCCTAATATTACTTGATCTTGCGTTGCTGGAATTGCTCCCAAACCTTTATTTTGCAAACCTATTTTTATAAGTTCTCTATATTTTTCAAATGATACTTTTTTATTTTTAAATATCATTACAAGTTCATCTAGTACTTGCACCAATACATTTATGCCTGTTTCATACTCTTTTGCAAGCTCTAATTGTCCTAGTTCTTGAAGATGTTCTATTTTTTCTTTTAGTTTAGATAGAATCTCATTTTCCTGTATAAAGTTATATAAATCTTTTGAAATGCTTTCTACTGTCTTATTTTTGCTCATTTCTTCTTTTAAATTTAAAAGTGGTAGAATTATTTTTTGTCTTAAATTATTTAAAAAAGTTAACTCTTCACTTCCAAGATTTCCATATGTCCAATCTTCCTTATACCATTTGCTCCCTTTTATTCCCCATTTTATGCAATAATTTTCAAGTTTAAATATATCCTCATCTGGAATATCTAAAAGTCCAGTTTTTATATAATTAAACATTGCTTCATATGCGAAATTTTTTGAAAAAATTTCAAAAACTGCTAAAATATATTTTATTAAATAATTTTGACTTAAATCCTTTTTTTCATCTATAAATACTGGTATTTCATATTTTTCAAAAATAGCTTTTGTTATTGCAGAATAATTTTCTATTTGTTTTGTTATTATTGCTATATCTTTATATCTGTAATTATTATCTCTAACCAGTTTAATAATTTCTTTTGCAACATATTCTATTTCCGAATATGGATTCATTGATAAGAACATTTTAATATTATTTACATTCTCATTAAATTTTTTATATTTATTACTATATATATTTTCTTCTAAATGTTTGAGTTCTAGATTTTTAAATCTATGTTTTTCCTTTAAAATTATCGGATTTTCTATTTCTTCATTTTCTGCTAATTTTAAAATCTTTTGTGCAGTTTTTTTATTTTGATAATATATATCATTTTCTTGCGAATTATTATTTTCTAGCCAATCTGTACATATTGTTACATTAATCTGTTTTGCTTTTTTTAATAATTTTTTTATTAAAACATATTCTTGCTCAGTAAAACCTGCAAATTCATCTATGTATATAACAGAATCATCAAACATTGTACTTTTATCTAGTTTTCCTGCAAGCTCTGTTAGAATATCATTTGAATCTATGTAATTATTAGAAATTCTTTCTTCATATTCTTTAAATAAAATATATATATCGGTTAACTTTGTTTTTAAATAAATATCTTTGGTATTATCAATGGCATCTTGTAATTTTTCAATAGTAATATTATGCTTTTTAAGCTCAGTAAAAATCCTTCCAACAAGTTCTATATTTTTATCTGACTTGCTTAAAAATTTAATATCTTGTTTTTTACTCTCTAAAATATCGTAAAGCAATATAGAATTACCACAGTCTGTAAGTATTATTTTAGAAGCTCCTCCAACTTCTAAAAAAACTCTATATGCCATTCTATTAAAAGTAAGAACCTCTGCATTAATAGCAGCACCATTTGGTATTAATTCTAAAAGCTTTTTTTCAGCGGTAAAAGAGAATTGTTCTGGTGTTATTATATATATTTTATTTCCATCATTTATTCTATTTTTTATCTCATTAAAACAGTAGGCAGTTTTTCCTGTACCTGCCGTTCCATAAATAAATCTAAGTCCCATTTTTTCTCCTTTAACACTCAAATATTATGCACTCTTATTTTCTTCTCTTTTCCAATAAAACAAATATTGCTGTGCAATACCAGCCAAAGAGCCATACTTTTTCTCTGCCAAACTTCTAATTTGCTTTTTATCAATTTTACTTTCATCTTCACTTTTAATATAAAGTTCATTCATAACTCTTCTAACCCATACATCTACTGGGAAAACATCAAATCTCTTCATAGAAAAAAGCATAATGCAATCTGCAACTTTATCCCCAACACCAGGAAGCTTATTTAACTCTTCTCTTAATACATTAGAAGAAGTGATTGCTTTTAATTTTTCTAAATCGACCTCTTTATTTAAAATAAGCTGAGTAGTATCATGAACTCTCTTATCTCTAAACCCCAAGCCTAAGTCTCTTAAAGCCTGTACAGAAGCCTTACTTAGTTCTTCCACTGTTGGGAAAGTATAATAAACATGTCCATTCCACTCAATAGGACTGCCATACCTTTCAGAAATTCTTTCAATAATTTTCTTAATACGAGGAATATTATTATTAGCAGAAATTATAAAAGAAATAATAGTCTCCCACAAATCTTGCTTCAAAATCCTAATACCCTCACCATACTTAATACTTTCCTTAACATTATCATCAATCTTAGCAAGTACTTTTTTAATTTCTTCATAATCAGTATCTAAATCAAAATAATCACTGCAAATATCCTTAATATCTCCATTACAAATACCAGAAAATATAATTTTATTATCCGTTTCTCTAACATTTAAAACATTATCCTTAAACACACCAGTATAGCTTCCATCTTCATTTTCATTCCATCTAAAGCACTGCCCACAATCAAAAATATGCTTAGAATTAAACGATTTCATCTTATCAATAACATAAACTTGTTCACTCATACATTATTACCTCTAATTAGTAATTGTAACATATATAAAATAAAAATTCTAGGTATTTTTAGGGAAACACAAAGAATTTTGCACAATACACGGTATTTGCTTGATAAAATCCATTTTTTTATTTTCTTGACATTTTGTATAAAACATCTACCTTTGTCTACACTTCTTTACAAAATTCTTTTCTATTCAGTCCTGTACATTTTTCTATAATCTCTATACTAATATTATTCTTCATCATTGCTTTTGCAGTTACTATTTTGCCATTTTTTATTCCACGTTTCATACCGAATTTTTTCTCCATCACTTTTTCC
>CAMMLS010000022.1 GCA_946497775.1 uncultured Clostridium sp. | reverse complement strand
TAGAAGTAACATTTGATATAGACGCAAATGGTATAGTACACGTATCTGCAAAAGACATGGCAACAGGAAATAGTCAACAAGTATCTATAACAGCAAGTACAAACTTAACAGAAGAAGATATAAACAAAGCTGTAAAAGATGCAGAAGCACATGCTAGCGAAGATAAGAAAAAGAAAGAAGAAATTGAAGCTAGAAATAATGCAGAAAGCTTAGTATATAATAGCCAAAAAACACTAGAACAACTAGGAGACAAAATAAGTGGTGAAGAAAAAGCAAAAGTAGAAACAGAAATAGATAATGTTAAAAAAGCCCTAGAAGGTGACAATGTAGAAAATATTAAACAAGCAACAGAAAAATTAACAACAGTATTCTACGAAATATCTGAAAAACTATATAGTCAAGTAAATCCAAATGCAGGAGCAACAGGAGCTGCACAAGGAGCTACAAACGATACAACAAATAATGGAAATGTTTACGATGCAGATTACAAAGTAGAAGATGACGGAAATAAAGACGAGAATAAATAAAATGAGCAATAAATGGTAAGGACGTAATCACAAATTACGTCCTTACCCCAATAATATAAAATTTGGAGGAAACAATGGCTGAAAAAAGAGATTATTATGAAGTACTTGGAGTAGACAGGAATGCAACAGATGATGAACTAAAAAAAGCATATAGAAAACTTGCCAAAAAATATCATCCAGATGCAAACCCAGACAACAAAAAAGAAGCAGAAGCCAAATTTAAAGAAGTAAACGAAGCATATGAAACATTATCTGATAAACAAAAAAGACAAATGTATGACCAATTTGGACATGAAGGACCTTCATCAGGCTTTGGCGGATTTAATGGCTTCAACGGACAAAATGGTTCATATACATACTCTACAAGCTATGGATTTGATGATGATATTTTCTCAAATATATTTAAAGGATTTGGATTCGACTTTGGAGGAGGTTCACAAAGAAACAACAATGGACCAAAAAAAGGACCAGACTTAAAATATAATTTAGAAATAACATTTGAAGAATCATTCTTAGGAGTACAAAAAGAAATTGTAATATATAGATATGAAACATGTAATACATGCCATGGAGAAAAATCAAGACCAGGAACACATCCAGAAACTTGTTCAATGTGTCATGGAAGTGGAAAAATAGAACAAGTGGTAACAACTATATTTGGTCAAATGAAGACTGCTAAAACATGTTCAGCTTGTGGCGGAACAGGTAAAATTATAAAAGAGCCATGTCCAGAATGTAGAGGAAAAGGAAAAATTAAAAAGCAAACTAAAATAAAAGTTACAATTCCAGCAGGAATAGATGATGGTCAAACAGTGGTACTAAGAAATGAAGGAGAACCAGGAACACAAGGTGGACCAAAGGGAGACCTATATATTGTAGTTCATATTAAAAGACACAGTATTTATTCTAGAAAAGGAGATGGAGTATACTGCGAAATTCCAATTACCTTTACACAAGCAACACTAGGTGCGGAACTTAAAATACCAATGGTAGATGGAGGAGAAGAAAAATACAAAATCCCAGCTGGAACTCAAACAGGTACAAGATTTATTATAAGAAATAAAGGGTTCAAGAGTGTAAACGGAAGCCAAAGAGGAGATTTTATATTTACAGTAATTGTTCAAGTACCTAAAAAACTTACATCTGAGCAAAGAGATTTGTTAACAAGACTTGCTCAAACAATGAATGAACAGCCACCAGTTAAAAAAAGAGGCTTTTTCGGGTAAACCATGAATAAAACATACCTTCTTACATAAAATAAAAAAAGGAGGTATGTTTTTTTATGATTAATAAAATGGTAGAAAGTGCTCCAAGATCTGGAATGGTAATTATAAAAGGTATAGCAATATCATTTATACTAACATTAATTTCTGTATTTATATTTTCAGTTGTACTTACATACACTAACACCCCAGAAAGCACAATATTTCCAGTTATAGCTTTTATAACTGCAATTAGTATATTAATAGGAAGTTCTATTAGCACTATAAAAATAAATAAAAGAGGAATTATAAACGGAGGAGCAATTGGACTTATTTATATACTAATACTTTATTTACTTTCAAGCATAATTACAACAGGATTTATGGTTAACCTAAATACAATCATACTAATTGCAGCAGCCACATTGGCTGGAATGATTGGTGGAATTGTGGGAGTTAATATAAAATAATGAATAGTGAATAATGAATAGTGATTTCAAATTATTCATTTTTCATTATATATTTTATCTGCTTCTTCTTGGGCTAAGTAGCCGTATTTTACCATGGCGTTTAGTACTTGTTTGTGTCTTTGTTTTGCAAGTTCTGTGTGCCTTGTGGATGAGTAAATGCTTGGGGCGTTTGGTATTCCGGCTAGGTATGTTGCTTCGTAATCTGTAAGCTCGCTAGGATATTTTTTATAAAATCCATCACAGGCTTCAACTAATCCATAATAGCCTTGTCCGTAATATATTGTGTTTATGTATAATTCTAAAATATCATCTTTTGAATAGTCTTTTTCTAAGTCAAACGCTACAAATAATTCTGCTACTTTTCTAGTGAATCTTTTCTCTTGGGTAAAATACAAGTTCTTTGCCAATTGCTGAGTTATTGTACTTCCACCTTGTGATAGCTCACCATCTAATAGATTCGCAACAACTGCTCTTGCTGTTGCTATATAGTCTATACCGTCATGCTCTCTAAACCTGTGGTCTTCTACGGCTACTACTGCATCTTGATAAATTTTTGGAATATCTTTTAACTTTATATAATCTTCTTGAGATTGAATTTCATTTATTTTATTTTCTAAGCTTGTACTAGATACAGCTTCTTTATACATTGAATAACCAGAAAAACCCACATACCCTGTAATACAAATTGCTATTATTAAAACTAATAAAATTAATCTTCTAATTACTTTCCACATAAATATGCACCTCTATTCTTTATACATATTTTACTAATAAAAAGTGACAAAAAAGTGACTTTTTTCTTAATTTTTTCTTATTATAATATACGATTGGAGAATATTCAAGTTTTAAGAATAAATATAAGAATTTATTTCCTTTTTATAAAATTTATGATAAGATTATAAAAATAATAATCGGGAGGTAAGATTATGAATAAAAAGAAAGTATTTATGATAATAACAATTGCAATTTTTATTATTGTTTTAGCTTTATGGGGATATGTTTTTATAATGAGTAGCAAATATTTTTCAGCAAATATAGATAAAGGGCTTGCTGGAATTGAAGAAGACAATAATATGAGATCAACAATAAAAGCAGTAGTAGTCAAAGTAAACGAGAACAATTTATTGGCTATGGAAATAGAAAATGGAACAAGTTTATATAGTATAGGGATAAACAATTTTGAAGATATTGAATTTAAAAAAGAACAAGAAATTCTAGTATATTTTGATGGATATGTAATGGAGAGTTATCCTGCACAACTTGGAAATGTTGGGAAAATTGAGATTATAAAAGAAAAAAGTGATATAACGATACCAGATGATATATTAAGATTTTGCTATAATTCAAAAGACAATGTAACTATTACTATTTCAGAATTATCAAATAGTGGTATAACACTAAACATAAAAGATACAAATGAGCTACCATATAATTACTCACATAGTTATATAATTAATAAAAGAACTAAAAATGAAAATTACACTGGCATTGGAGAGCAAATTGGAGAAAATACAAGCAACTCTATTGCTGGATATACTCGGAACAGGGGCAGAATATATATGGAAAGAATTAGATAAAGTTTCTAATATTTCAAGCGAAAGTACAGAAGAGCCTTTAAATAATTTGCCCGAAATAAATGAAGAAGAGAACTATTTGATAGAAGGAAGAAAATTTAATTGGACTAAATTATATGGAACATTAAGTGAGCGGAGAATATGAATTTATTTTGTCAGATGATAAATCTGATACAATAAGAGTAAAATTTAAAATAAGTGCAGATGGAAAAATATCGTATGATACACCTACTTTTGATAATTAAGTATCAGGGGATGTTAGTATTTTGCAGAAAGGGATATTTATGAAAAACTATTTAAAATATTTATTTTATATAATTATTCCAATTATTGTGGTATTTTTATGTAGGATATTAGAAGTAGCACAGGGCGAAAAAAATGAAGAAATTATATTTGGTATAATGCTTGGAATTTTTTTAGACATTATTTTTTGTGTTACTGATTGCATTATTGGTAAATTAAAAACAAGAAAGCAATAAAATTACAATTTGAAAGAGAGAATGATTTATGAATAAAGGAAAAACTGGAATATTGATGATAATATTAGGAAATGTATTGTATTTAGTCTATACTTTCTCTTGTGGCAATGAAACAACACCATTTAGTGAATTTAGTTCAGGTTTATTACTGGGGTTATCAATAGGAATTAATTTAACAGGAATAATATTATTAGCAATATATATTTCAAAAAATGAGAATAATAAATAATTTATATAAGAAAAGTTAGGAGGTATAAAATGTATAAAACTATTGTAATCCAATATTCACCCAAAGCAGACGATATGGCGCAGAAAGTAGAAGAAAAAGCTAATGAAATGTTACAAAATGGATATGAATTAGTTACTATGTCAATTACAGGTACAGCAAAAGCAATTCTAGTATTTAAAAAATAAAGATAAAATGGAGGTTGTATGAGCAATATTATAATATATGGATCTCACTATGGAACAACAAAAAATTATGCAGAAGAACTTTCAAAAAGAACTAATATAGAAGTAATTTCTTTCGAAAAGGTGAAAGAAATAAATGATTATGATAACATTATTTATTTAGGAGGATTGTATGCCGGTGGGGTATTGGGATTGTCAAAAACGATGAAAAAATTAACTAACATTTCAAGCAAAAATATTATTATTATTGCAACAGTTGGCCTTGCAGATCCAACAGATGAAACAAATAAAAATAATATAAGAAATAATATAAAAAGCCAAATACCAAAAGAAGTTTTTGAAAAAGCAAAAATAATCCATTTAAGAGGTGGAATAGACTATTCAAAGTTAAAGTTTGCCCATAAAACTATGATGAAATTACTTTATAATACAGTTAAAAATTTACCAAAAGAAAAACAAACAGCTGAAAATATAGCCATGATAGAAACATATAATAAAAAAGTGGATTTCATTGACTTTTCTAGTTTAGATAAGATAATTAATGAAATTTAAATACAGCAAATGTAACAGATATGTCTTGGATGTTCGATCCCTGTGAAAACATATCTACAATATATGCAAGTGATAAATGGTCAATTGATATGGTCACAAATAGTACATTTATGTTCAATAAGTGCCTTGCTTTGAAAGGAGTTATTGCATGCAGTTAAACCTAGTTTTATAGCTAGGTTTATATGCTTTTTAAGTTTTTTGAGTATTTTTTCTATAAAATAAAAAATACTCAAAAAAAGATACAACTTTTTTACAATATTGCTTGATATTTTACTTTGTTTATTGTATGATATATAATGTATTAAATATTGAAATTGACCAAATAAAAAGGGAGGAAGAATATGAAAAAAGTGCTAGTAGGTTGCATTATTATGTTAATAATGCTATCAATGGGAGCAGTTTATGCAACAACTGATAATAGTATAAATACACTACAACAAACAGAAACAGCAACTGGGGAATTGCAAGAAATGAAAGATAAAGCAGAGCAGGAACTACAAGATTATGTTGAAAGATATGGATCAGATACATATGGATTAACTGCGTTTGTTTTAGATAAAGTTAGAATATATAGTATTCCATTTTGTTTTGTGGGTATAGCAATAGGTGCTATTTATCAATATGTTATAGGAATAAGAAAGATGGATGTAAGAGACAAGGGATTTAATATGTTAATTGCATTTGTAACTATTCTTATAATTTGCCAAGTACTACCACTTATTTTTGCAATAGTAGTAAAAGGTTGGAGGGGTTAACGAATGAAGGTTTTATTTGCAGTAAGTAATGAAGGTATTTCGGAAGCAATTGTTAAGCAATACCAAAAAAATTATAAAGAGATAATATCATATAAAAATGTTTATTACTTTAATGCAATATTAAAAGAAATACAAAAAGACAAATCATATGATAGAATAGTTATTAGTGAAGATTTAGAACCATTTGCAAATAATAATTATGATACAATAGATAGATTTTTATTTGAAAAATTAGATAGTATTAGTGATGAATCATCAAATACAGAAGGAACAGATATACCAATAATTTTAATTGCAACAGATAGACGTGCAAAGGGAGATTCAATTTTATTAAAATTATTTAGCATAGGTATATATAATACAATTTTAGGTGCAGATAGAAATATTGATGAGGTTTGTAGATTAATAAACAAACCAAGAACAAAAAAGGATGCAAAAATATATTACAAAATAGAATCAGATGATGCTAATTATCAAGCAGAAAGCGAAGAAAATGTTAATGAGGTTGAAATACAAAACATTATAACTCATTATAAAAAATTAGGTAAGAATACAGAAAGATATGTGGATAGTTTTAATAATATTGCATCTCAATATACAGACCAACAATTGAAAGTTATTATAAGATTTTTACCTTTGAATGTAAAAGCAGTATTAGAGGCGGAGTCACCTAAATATCAAGAACTTATGACTTTTAGTGGAAATAAAAAGAAAAAAGCAGTATCTGCTAATCCACGTTCTTCATATACTCCTCTTGGAAATATGGATGACGAAATAGAAAAACCAAGAAAGAAAGATAAAAAGGAAAAGAAGAAAAAAGAACCTAAGCTAAAAGCAAAAAGGGAACCTCAGATAGAGGATATGAATTTAGATATATTAGAAAATAATAAAGCAGAGCAAAGTACTAGTAAAAACTTTATTGTCCCAAATGCTTTTAATAGCAAAAATATCAAGAAAATGGGAGATAACATTCCAACAGTAGAAGAGGCAGTTAGAAATTTAAAACAAGATGAAAAATTAGACTTGTTTAATTTAGATAATGAGGAAGAACAAGATAGTGTTGAAAATAGAATTGACGAAATAGTAAAAACTGAAGAACCTCAAATAGAACCAGTAGAAGTAGAAAAAACGGTTGAGCCAGAAATTATACAAGAGCCACCTAAAAAGAAAAGAGGAAGACCTAAAAAAGTTCTTACGCCTGAGGAACAAGCAGAATTAGCAGCAAAACAAGCAGCACCTAAAAAAGGTAGAGGAAGACCTAAAAAAGTTGTAGAAGCACCAGTAGTAGAAGAATCATCAGATGAACCAGTTGACTTATTCGGACTATCAGATGAACCAGCTGAGCCAGAGGAAGTTGTAGATTTATTTAATTTATCTAATGATGAAGAAAAAGAAAATATCATTGATGAAATAGAAGAACAACACGAAACAACACCTATAAGATCATATGAAACAGAACACGAAGATGATTTTTTAGTTAACCAAATACAAAGACCACAAGACAATTTATCTAATTTAATAACTAAGGATAGAAAAATTGTAAGCTTTGTAGGTGCACCAAAAAATGGAACATCATTTTTAGTAAATAATTTAGCAGCTCTATTTTCTGAAAGCGGAATAGATACTGCAATATTAGATTTAACTAGAAATAAGAACGCATATTACATTTATACAAAAAATGAAGAAAATTTAAGAAAAATTGCGTATGAATGTTTTAGAAAATTAAGAAATGGAATAGCACAAGGGGTTCCTGTAAACCGAACTTTAACAGTTTATACATCTTTGCCAACAAATAGCGAAGATGCAGAAGATGATATAGAAACAATATTACAAACTCTTGCGTCTAAGCACTCTTTAATACTAATAGACGCAGATTTTGAAACACCATCTAAATATTTTTCTGCATCACAGGAAATATATTTAGTGCAAAGTATGGATATTTTAACAATTCAGCCATTAACAGCATTTTTAAGAGATTTAAAATCAAAAGGATTATTAAATCCAGACAACTTAAGAATTGTTATAAATAAAGAACTTAAAGTAAGAAGTTTATCTCCAAAAGTTTTAATAGGAGGTATGGCATATTATAATGATCCAGCTATGACATTTATGACAGAACTATTTAATAAAGATAAAATAAAATACTGTACAATTCCTTTTGAAATGGAAAATTATGCTAGATATTTAGAAACATTAGTAGATTGCAATGTTAGCACTAAGGGATATACTAAAATATTTATGGCAAATTTGAAATCTTTATCTAATATGGTATTTCCACTATTAAATAAAGTAAATTATGGAGTAGCAAGTTCTAATTACGGTAAAGAAAACAAGGGTAAAAAGAGATTTGGAATATAGTAAATATTAAACAGAACAAGAGGTGAAAAAGTTGGCTTTAATAGCAATATTAATATTAGTAGCTATTGTGGTAGCACTAATGGTATATAATATGTCAATTCACAACAAAGTTAAAACATTTAGCGGAATAAATCAGAAAATAAATAGCTTAAATGTTTTACAAGATTTTATGAATGCAGTGGGCGAAGAAACATCAGTAGAAGATAAAATTAAGAAAGTAAATGAAATACTAATAGAAAAATTTGATATTAAATATTCAAGTATAATAGCTTTTGATGGCGCTGAGTATGCAATTAAAGCAACAAATGTCGATGAAAAACATTGGGATACATTAAAAAATATGCATACAGAAGATGTTTTTAAGGACAGTATAGCCAATGCTTCACCTAAATATATAACAATAGAAAGTGATGATGAGAAATTATCATATCAAAAATCAGAATTTGGAAGAGCAAAATCAGCAATGTTTTTTCCGCTTTATATAGATAGTGTTTACATTGGATATTGGTTAATAGAAAGCGGAGAAAAACATGCTTTTGATGAATTAGATACAGCTATTTTAGAAGTTGTAAAAGATAATATAGTAGCAATACTAAAAACTGTAAATTATCAAAGTACAATGGAAAATATTAATAGAACAGATTTATTTACACAACTACAATCAGCAGAGTATTTATATGGAAAAGGTAAAAAAATTATAGATAAATATGTAATTTCAACAGTACTCATGTTTAAAATTACAAATTTACCTGAAATAAACGAAAAGTTTGGAAGATTAACAGGAAATAAGATAGTAACAGAAGTTAGCAAAGCAATAAAACCAAGTTTATCTAATAATTATGTTTTTGTAAGATATATGGGACCTAAATTTGTAATTGTATTTTCTGGCGTAGAACAAGATTCAGTTTTTCCATTTGTTAAAGATATAAAAAGCTATGTAGAAAAAATCAAAGTACCAAAAGTTCTAAGTAGCACTGAGACTAAGAAAAAAGGCAAAAAAACAAAAGAAGAAGTAGCAATTCCAAAAATTAATTGTGTACTTTCAACATACTATAAAGGTACAGCATTAGATGGAATTACTAAAAAACTAGAAGAGTACTTAGATAATGCAGACATTAAAGAAAATGAAATAAATTATATATAAAATGGAGGTTATGTAATGTCTTTTGATCAAACAATGAGCTTTAATGTTGAAAAAAACAAACCTGAAAAAACACAAGAACTCTTAAAAGAAGTGTATCAAGCACTAGAAGAAAAAGGATATAATTCTGTAAACCAAATAGTGGGATATATATTATCCGGAGATCCAACATATATAACAAATCATAATGAGGCAAGACAAAAAATAAGAACATTAGAAAGAGATGAACTATTAGAAAAAATGGTTAAATATTATATAGGAATAGAAAAATAGGGAGCTACTTTATGAGAATATTAGGAATAGACTATGGAGATAGTAGAGTAGGAGTTGCAATAACAGATCCATTATTAATAACAGCACAAGGATTAGAAACAATAAGTTATAATGGGAATGATAAAATATTATTAAAAAGACTAGAAGAAATTGTAAAAGAATATGAAGTAAAAACAATTGTTGTAGGAATGCCACTTAATATGGATGGCACTAAGACTGAAAGGGTTGAAGTAACAGAAAAATTTATACATAAATTAAAATCAAGACTAGGCAAAATAGATATAAAAACAGTAGATGAAAGACTTACAACGGTAGAAGCACACAAAACTATGAATTTTCTTGACATAAACAAAAAGAAAAAACGTGGTTTAGTAGATACAATTTCCGCAGTATATATTCTAGAAACATACATGGGAAGTTTAAAAAATGAATAGAATAGCAAAAAATGATGATAATATTGTAGAAATACAATTTTATTTATAAATTTGAAAGGAGAAAATAAACAATGAATGAAGAAGGAAAAAATGTTCCAGAAATGGAAGAAGAATTAGACAATGTAATAGTTTTAAATGATGAGGATGGAAATGAAGTTCAATTTGAATTTCTAGATTTAGTTGAATTAGATCAAGAAGAATATGTTGTATTATTACCAACTGAGGAAGAAGATTCAGAAGAAGGAGAAGTAGTAATATTAAAAGTAGAAGATACAGATTCAGAAGATGAAGAATCTTATGTTAGTGTTGACGATGAAGAAGTACTAAATAAAGTATTTGAAAAATTCAAAGAAAAATTTAAAGACGAATTTAATTTTACAGAGGAAGAATAATTTTAATACCCCTTTTTAGGGGTATTTTTTTTATAAATAAGCATAAACATTTATTGATTTTTTTTGTAAATTCGTGTAAAATAAATATCAGAATATTACAAAGGAGATGTATAATATGAAAAAGATGAGTAGTTGGCTATTAACAATATTTATAGGAATGTTTTGGGTATTTAGATTAATAGTTGCATTCACATATAATATGGCAATAGATTTTCCAATAAAGCCATTGAACTTTAATATAGAAATGATACTATTATTTGTAACATTTTTTGCTATTTTATTAATAGTAAAAAGAAAATTACTAGGTGGAATTATTTATGTTATAGCAAATGTATATTATTTTGGAACATATGCGTATAATCTTGTTTCATCATCAGGAACGTCAATGGACATGGATATAATGTCAAACCTAGTTGTTGCGGGTATAGCATTAATTTTATCAGTAGGAATATTAATAGATTTAGCATTAAATCAAGATAGACATGAAGGGAAAGACGATAAAGATACTTATTGGTTTTACAAAAATGAAAAATTTGATAGGAAACTAGATGAAAGAGCCGATAAAAATCAATATAGATTATAATTTAAATTATATTTATCTAAAAAGAAGTTAATTTTAAAATAAAATTAGCTTCTTTTTGCATGATATTAATTTTAAAATAATAGTTGAAATTTTAGTTATAACAATGATAAAATAATAGAAATTATTAAAAATATGAGGGGATAAAAATGCTAAAAAATATATCAATAGATAATTTATTTAAATCAATTAGTAATTGGTTTACAAAAGATAGAAAAAATATTTTTTTAGTAACATTTATTGTGGGATTACTTACACATTTTGAACTTATTTCAAAAGAATTGCTTGCATATGATGGATATTGGCATTATGGAGCAATGCTCGCAAAAGGCTGGGAGATATCGCTTGGTAGATTTTTAATTCCATTTTCAGATATGTTTAGAGGAACTATTGTTGTTTCTATATTAACAACCACTTTATCGCTTATTGCAATAGGATTTGCATCAATAATATTAATAGAAACTCTAAAGATTAAAAAAACATACATTAAAGTAGCTATAAGCATATTAATGGCAGTTACTCCAACAATTTCATTAACATTTATGTATGCATATACTGCATTTGGATATAGTCTAGCACTTTTATTTGCAGTACTTTCAGTTTATTATTTATATAAAGAGAAAAATATAAAAAATATTATAATATCAATTATTTGCATAATTGCAACATTAGGGTTTTATCAAGCTTATTTATGCTATATAACTGCTTTATTTGCAATAGTATTTATTGTAAAGTTAATAGAAGAAAAGAAAGTAAATTATAAAGAATTTTTTGCTAATATATTTATTATAATTATAGGCATGATTTTATATTATGTAGGATTAATGCTAATAACAAAAATATTAAATTTAAACATTAGTAATTACAGTAATGGTAGTGGAATATTAAGCCCTGAAACATTTACAAATATATTTGCTTCAATCAAAAATACATATATAACATTTTATAATTTTTACTTTACAGATGAAATTTTGACAAATGTATCATGGTTTAGAAATATATTAAATGCGGTATTATTTGTACTAATTATTATTAACTTTATAGCAATAATACTAGAAAGAAAATTATATAAATCTGCAAGCAAAATAATTACATTAATACTTATGATTTTAATATATCCTATTTTTACATGCTCAATTGAATTAATTGCTCAATCTAGAAATATAAATTTGCTTATGGCAGTATCATTATATTTGCCAATAATACTTTTGCTGAAACAAAATGAATTAATAAAAGAGAAAACTGTTAATAACATAATAAATATATTATCTTTCTCTACTTGTACAATAATTATTTGGACATATATATTATCTAATAATGCGACATATGTAGCAACAGACTTATATAATAAACAAATGTATTCGGTAGGGACCAATATAGTAGAGAAAATTCAAGAAAATGAAGAAGTAGAAAAAGGTATGCCTGTACTTGTTACAGGGAAACTAGACTTTTCAATTCAAAATGATGAATTGCTTTCATTAACTAATTTTGATGTGTCAGATGTAAATGCATGGACATGGCAAGTCTTCTTACAAGATAATCTGGGACTGGGCTGGAACATTTGGCAATACTCAGAAGATATGAGTATAACAAATACAGAAGAATACAACCAAATGCCGGCATTTCCAGATGATGGCTATATAAAAGTAATTAATGGTACAGTAGTTGTAAAGCTTAGTTATTAATGAAAGGAGGAAATATGAAAAATAAAAAGAAATTAATACTAGTAATAATAGTAATAATAATACTAGTATTAGGCTTTGGAGCACTAAAATATAGACATAAATTGTTTGGGAATATTCAAACAAGTAGCATAATATCAGAAATGCGAAGCAAAAATAGTAATTTAGTTATTGAAAAAATAGAAAATATTCCAATAAGCAAATATGAAAATCGATTAGATGAACAAACAAATTCAGAAGAACAAGATAATTCAACCACAGATTCTAAGGTGGAACAAGTAAATAAACAGAAAACGAAAAATACAGAACAAAATCAACAAGAAGAAGAAACAACAAATAAGCAAACTGTTACTGCAACCAAAATTGTATATGGGAAATCAGTGCAAGGAAGAAATCTAGAAGCCTACCTTATAAAAGGTTTAGGAAACAATTCAAAAACAATTTTTTTAGATTTTGAAGTGCATCGGATATGAAGATGAGTATGCAAAAGATGGACAAATATTAGTAAATTTAGCAAAAACTTTAATAGAGTATTACTCTAATAATCCAGAACATTTAGGAGATTACCAAATGATAATAGTTCCTTCTGCAAATCCTGATGGATTAATTGAAGGGAAGAATAATTGGAGAGTAGGAACAGAAGGCGCATTTGGCAGATGCACAGCAGATGGAATAGACATGAATAGAGATTTCAAGGCAGGAGAATTTAAAGCCGTAGAATCTCAAAAATTAAAAGAATTAATGGATGAATACAAAATGGATATTCATATAGATTTCCATGGATGGGAAGATAGTGTTATAGGAAATCCTACAATTGTTAAAGCTTTTAGAAGTGAAGTAGGAATAACAAAGGATAAATCAAACAGATATGGAAGCGGACAAGGTTATTTAATAGAATATACCAAAAACACATATGGCGCAAAATCAGCAATAGTAGAATTCAAAAATTCAAAATCTGTAAACAGTACCAAAGTTGAAAAAGCATTAAACAAAATAATGCAGGAAATTTAGTTTTATGTTAAAATTAATTACATATTTATCACTTTTTATACTATGAGATTAGTTTCATAAAAATAGTTGAAATTTAAGAAATAGTTATGATAAAATCATGAAAATAGGCAAAATGTCAAAAAAAGGAGTGATAATTATGGGACAATATTTAACAATTGGGATAGCAACTAAAATTTATCTTAGAAAAAATCATTTAAAAAAGGAGAATTTAGAAAATTCATTTACAAAGAATTTTAAAATATCAATATATGATGTATCAGAATATGAAGATTATTTTGTTTTAACACTCAAAGAAGATGTTTTAGAACATAATATCATTGAATTACTTAATGAGATGAAACAAAAAGCAAGTCATAGTCAGCAAGAAAAATATATTAAAGCGGAAGAACAATTAAAAGGAAAAAAATATAAAGAACTAATAGAAATTGCAGATGAAAAAAGTGTATATAAATTTCAATTAGTTGAAGGTGCTCGCTATATTTGCAATGATATTTCATATATTTTAGAAGAAGGAGATGCTTTTTGCGATATCATAGGTATAGAGAGCGATGGAAAAGTGTTCTTTGAATGCTATAGCAATATTTTTACTTTTATTAGAAATTCAATAATAGAAAGCCTAAAGAATGAGCTAAAATATGCACTTGTTATTACAATAAAAGGATAATGAATGATAATGCAAAAAAAATAGTAAAGGAGGTAAGGCATGGCAAAGGATTTGATGATTAGAAGTAGTAGTGCGGAATTTTTAATTTTTGAAAGACAAACACATGATAAAGGAATTCAAGTTAGATTTGAAGATGGAGATTTGTGGTTAACTCAAAAATCGATTGGAGAACTTTTTGATACCACTAGAAACAATATTACTATGCATATTAATGAAATATATAATACTTACGAATTAGATGAAAATTCAACTAGTAAGAAATTCTTACTAGTTCAAAAAGAAGGCAATAGAGATGTAAAGAGAAATGTCCAATATTATAATCTTGATATGGTTATCTCTATTGGGTATAGAGTTAATTCTGAAAGGGCTGTTCAATTTAGAAGATGGGCAACTTATATATTAAAAGAATTTTCTAAAAAGGGATATATTATAGACAAAAAGAGAATGGCAAATGGGGCGTTTTTTGATGAGGATTATTACGATTCATTACTTGCAGAAATTAGAGAAATAAGATTGTCAGAAAGAAGATTTTATCAAAAGATAACAGATATTTATGCTACAAGTGTTGATTATGACAGAAAATCTCCAACTACAATTAATTTTTTTAAGAAAGTACAAAACAAAATGCACTATGCAGTATCTCATCAAACAGCAGCAGAAATAATATACAATAGAGCTGATTCAGAAAAAGAACACATGGGACTTACATCATGGAAGAATTCACCAGATGGTAAAATAGTTGAAACAGATGTTGTAATTGCTAAAAACTATTTATCTAAAGAAGAGCTAGAACAATTGGAATTGATAGTGAGTGCATTTTTAGATTTGGCAGAAGCAAGAGCAAGAAGACATATACCAATGACTATGGAAGACTGGGCTACTAGAATTGACAAATTTTTATTATCAGACGATAGAGACATATTAAAAGACGCAGGAAAAATATCACACGAAATAGCTTGTGATAAAGCACTAACAGAGTTTGAAAAATATAGAATAAAACAAGATAAATTATATAAATCAGATTTTGATTTATTGTTAGAAGAACTAGAAAAGCAGGAGAGTGAAAATAATGAGAAATAATGTAAATATTAACTGGTATCCACGGGCACATGGCTAAAACTAGAAAACAAATAATAGCAGATTTAAAATTAATAGATGTAGTAGTAGAGGTATTAGATGCCAGAATACCAGTATCTAGCCATAATCCAGATTTAGAGGGAATTATAAAAAACAAAAAAAGAATAATATTACTAAACAAAAGTGATTTAGCAGATGAAAAAGAAAATCAAAGATGGGTGGAGTATTTTAAAAAGCAAAATTTAAAAGCTGTTATTGTAGATTCTAACTCTGGCAAAGGAATAGATAATTCTATAAAAGCAATTAAGGATATTATGCAAGACGAAATACAAAAAGAAATGGCAAAAGGTAAAACTAGAAGAATTATAAGAATACTTGTTTTGGGAATACCAAATGTTGGCAAGTCTTCATATATTAATAGAGCAACTAAAAAGGTTTCTGCAAAAGTTGGAAATAAACCAGGAGTAACAGTTCAAAAACAATGGATTAAGCTAGATAAAGATATAGAAATGCTAGATACACCAGGGGTTTTATGGCCGAAATTTGAAAGCGAAGAGGTCGGACTAAACTTAGCTTACACTGGAACTATAAAAGATGACATCCTAGAAAAAACAGAGATTGCTTATAATTTATTAAAATTCTTATTTATAAATTACAAGGATAATATTATACAGAGATATAAATTAGATAATATTGAAAATATAACAGAAAACAATATTCCAGAGCTTATGGAAATTATCGGCAAAAAAAGAGGAGCTCTTGTTTCTGGCGGAAGAGTTGATTTAGAAAAAGTTTCTTCTATTATTTTAGATGATTTTAGAACAGGAAAGATTGGAAAAATTAGTTTAGAAAAGGTGAAATAAATTTTGGAATTATATGATTTATTTAAAATAGATAAAACAGAAATAGACATAAAAACACTTTCTCCTCTAACATGGGCATATGTTGGAGACTGTGTTTATGAGCTATATATTAGAACACATTTAATAAATACTACTAGATTTAAACCACACAAATTACATGTAGAGGCAATAAAATATGTTAAGGCACAGGCACAAGCAAAAGTTGTTATGGATATGCTTAACGAATTAAGTGAAGAAGAACAGTACATAGTAAAAAGAACAAGAAATACTGAAAATCATCACTTGCCTAAAAATGCAAATCCACAAGATTACATGTATGCAACTGCTTTTGAAGGCTTAATTGGTTATTTATATTTAAGCAAACAAGAAAAAAGATTAAAAGAAATATTAGATATAAGTTTAAAAAGGCTTGACGAACACTTGGGAAATATGGTATAAATATATATGTTAGTGAATAATGGCCCCTTGGTCAAGCGGTTAAGACGCCACCCTCTCAAGGTGGAATCATGGGTTCGATTCCCGTAGGGGTCACCAAGTCTATTTTTGAAATAACATATGGAATTTAGCTTAAAAGCTAAATCTATATGTTATTTTTAAATTTGTTTTATAGAACAGTAAAATTTACAAAAAACACTTGTAATATCATAAAAAATCTGATATACTATAACAGTTAAAAAATATACACATAAGCCTAGCTTGGGTTTGTGCTTGCTATTTGGTAGGTGAGCCTAAGCGAGTTTAAAGGTTTGTGGAAGAGTAACAAAAAGGGAGGAATTTTAAAATGGCAGTAGTAGCTATGAAACAACTTTTAGAAGCAGGTGTTCATTTTGGACATCAAACAAGAAGATGGGATCCTAAAATGGCGGAATATATTTTCCAAGCTAGAAATGGTATCCATATTATCGATTTACAAAAGACTTCAAAAAAACTAGATGAGGCTTATGCTTTTATAAAAGAGCAAGCTGAGGAAGGTAAAGACATTTTGTTTGTTGGAACTAAAAAACAAGCACAAGAATGTATGAAAGAAGCAGCTTTAAAATGTAATATGTTCTATGTTGACCAAAGATGGTTAGGTGGAATGCTTACTAACTTTGAAACTATTAGAGCAAGAGTTGAAAGACTTAAAAAATTAGAAGAAATGCAAAATGATGGTACATTTGATGTTTTACCTAAAAAAGAAGTTATTCTTCTTAAAAAAGAAATGGAAAAGCTAGAAAGAAACTTAGGTGGTATTAAAGAAATGACAAAATTACCAGGTGCACTTTTCATAGTTGATCCTAAAAAAGAAAGAATAGCAATTTTAGAAGCTAGAAAATTACACATTCCAGTTGTTGGATTAATTGATACAAATTGCAACCCAGAAGATGTTGATTACCCAATTCCAGGTAATGATGATGCTATAAGAGCAGTTAAATTAATTGCAGATGTTATGGCAAATGCTGTTATAGAAGGAAGACAAGGTGAAGTTGTACAAGATATGCCAGCTGATGAAAACGAAGAAGCATCAGAAGAAGCTACAAGTATGGAAGAAGTTGTAGCAAACGAAGAAGAATAATTTTATTTATAGAGGGGGATTTACTTATGATTACAGCAGAACAAGTTAAATCTTTAAGAGAAAAAACAGGTGCAGGTATGATGGACTGCAAAAAAGTTTTAACAGAAACTAATGGAGACATGGAAAAAGCAATGGAGCTTTTACGTGAAAGAGGAATTGCAAAAGCAGCTAAAAAATCTGATAGAATTGCAGCAGAAGGACTAGTTTATGCACTAGTATCTGATGATAAAAAAGTTGGAGCAGTTGTTGAGGTTAATGCTGAAACAGATTTTGTTGCTAAAAACCAAGAATTTAGAGATTTTGTTGCAGATGTTGCAAAACAAATTCTAGAAAAGAACCCAGCTGATGTTGCTGAGTTATTAGCACAAGAATCAATTGTTGTAACTGGTAAAACAGTAAATGAAGTTTTAACAGATAAAATAGCAACAATAGGTGAAAACATGTCAATAAGAAGATTTGTAAGATATGAAAGCACAGGAATAGTAGGAAGCTACATTCATGGTGATGGAAAAATTGGTGTATTAGTTGATATGCCAAAAGGTGACGAAACTCTTGCAAAAGATATTTGTATGCAAATAGCAGCAGCAAGACCAGAATATTTAAGTGAACAAGATGTACCAGCAGATGTACTTGAAAAAGAAATGGAAATCTTAAAAGCACAAGCTATGAATGAAGGAAAACCAGCAGAAATAGCTGAAAAAATGGTAAAAGGTAGAATAGGTAAATTCTATGGAGAAATATGCTTACTAGACCAAGCTTTTGTTAAAAATCCAGATGTAAAAGTTAAAGATTTATTAGCACAAGAAAATGGAGAAGTAGTAAGATTTGCAAGAATTGAAAAAGGTGAAGGATTAGAAAAAAGAGAAGAAAACTTCGCAGAAGAAGTTATGAAGCAAATGAAATAATTATTTACCTAAATAACCACTTGATTTATTTAAATCAGGTGGTTATTTTTTTACAATAATATGACCTTAATATTACAATAACTTTACATTTTTAAAAAGCACTTTTATTCTATTGACTTATTATTTACAAGAGTGTTATACTTTTAATGTATAAAAATTTACAAATTTCGCAAAAAATTCCATGGAGGTAAAAAATGTATTTAAAAAGTGCTATTTTTACGCAAAAAAAAGCAAAAAATATAGCAATAATATTAATATTAATTATATTGGTTTCTATAATATTACCGTGCACAAATATTGTATCTTATGGAAGTCAATATAGAGAGGTAACAAATCCAGATAATATTGATGAATCTAAATATCCAGGATATAAAAGCTTATTAAAGGTATTACAAGCAGAACATCCAACATGGACTTTTACACTTTTATATACAGGACTAGACTGGAATTCAGTAATTTATAATGAAACAGTTAACCATGGTACCAATTTAGTACAAGGAAAAGATGGAGAATGGATATGTACAGCAAGTTCGTGCATAAACGATGATGGAACAAACAAGGTATATGAAGGAACAAATTGGTATTGTGCTTCTACAAAAGCAGTAAGTTATTATATGGACCCTAGAAATTTTCTATATTCTAATAAAATATTCCAATTTGAAAGATTATCTTATACAGAAGGCATATATACAGCAGAAGGAATTGAAAAAATATTAGCCGGAACTTTTATGGCAAATACATCGCCACAAGCATATTATGGCAACTCTAATTATTCTTCAAAAAGTTTTGCCGAGATAATGTTAGATGCAGGAAAATCTAAACAAATAAGCCCTTATCATATTGCTTCAAGAATAAAACAAGAGATAGTAGTATCAGGAGGGGGACCAAGTAGATCTGTAACAGGAACTGTTTCTGGATATGAAGGAATATTTAACTTCTTTAATATAGGTGCCTCAACAGGTGCGGGAGCAATAGAAAGAGGATTAGAATATGCAAAAGGAAAAGATTGGACAAGCCCAGAAGCTGCAATAGAAGGTGGAGCTGAAAGCATAGCTAGAAATTATATTGCAAGAGGTCAAGATACATTATATTTACAAAAATTTAATGTAGACTCACAAGATGGCTCATTATATACACATCAATATCAAGCAAATATACAAGCACCAGAGTCAGAGTCTGGAAAAATATATCAATCATACAGCTCATTAGGACTTTTAGGTAGTTCACTTAATTTTATAATTCCAGTATACGAAAACATGCCAGCAGCAACATCTGCAATGCCAGGAGTTGAAGTGAACATAGTAACAGAAAATGTAATGGTAAATTCCACAAACATAAATATAAGAGCAGATAGAACAACTTCGTCAGAGTCAATAGCAAAAGTAAATCCAGGAGATATACTTTTAAGAATAGAAAAAGGAAATACAAATATAAATGGATATGTTTGGGACAAAGTAGTCTTATCAGATGGAAGAATAGGATACATAGCAACACAATTTGTTGATTTGACAAGTCAGGTAATAACAAGTGAAACACCAGCATATATAGTTACAAGTGCAAGTTTAAGAAACGGACCAGGAACATCAGGAACTACAATAATTTCTAAATTGCAAACAGGACAAAAAGTAACAATAATAGATAAAGGTAGATATACAATAGATGGAATTTCATGGGATAAAGTTAGACTTGAAAACGGAACAATAGGCTACATAGAGTCAGACTATATATCAAATATACAAGGCTCAATAGAGGGAGATATAGTAAGAATTGCAACATCAAGACTTCCACTTTCAGTAAGAAGTGAACCAGGAACAGATAAACAAATAGTTACAAAACTTGAAAAAGGAACACTTGTAATACGCTTGGAAAAGAATGTATCTTCTGCAAATGGATTACAATGGGATAAAATTAAAACATTTGATGGAATAGTAGGATATGTATCAGCAGAGTATTTGGAATTAGTAACACCACAGATTACAGAAAATAATGAAATTTCAGTAGATATAGAAAATAAAGCAATAAAATGTGAGCCAGATGCCAAAATAAGTGATTTGCTTGAAAAAAACAGTAATGCAGTAATAAAAGACAAAGATGGAAATGTATTAACAGATACAAGTAAACAACTTGCAACTGGTAATAAAGTAATAATAGATAATACAGAATGTATAGTTATAAAATTAGGAGATACAAGTGGGGATGGACAAATAACACCACTAGATTATGTTAAAGTTAAAAATCATATAATGAAAGCCACAACATTATCTGGCGAGTACTATTCAGCAGCAGATACGAGTGGAGATGGACAAATAACACCACTAGATTATGTTAAAGTTAAAAATCATATAATGAAAACAAGTCAAATATCATTATAAAATGTAAAGGAGTATTAACAAATAATGAATAAGAAAATTTTAAAAAGTACAATTATATTGGGAGTAATTATTTTTATAAATATATTGTTAGCTACTGTTTCAAAAGCAGCATTGACAATAACTCCATCTAAAACAACAGTAGAACCAGGAGAACAGTTTAGTATTACAGTTTCAGTAAGTTCAAATGAAGCAGCAGAAGCTACTTTATCAGCTTCAAATGCAACTTTAAATACAACACATATAGACTTAATGTCACAATCTTCTGTAACAGTAACATGTGTTGCAGGAAGCTCAGAAGGAACAATAAATATAACAGCATCAGGACGAGTTGCAAATTATACAACTGAAACAGAAGAGGAGCAATCTACTTCAAAAAGTATTACCATAAAAAAAGCTGAACAAGAGCAACCAACAGAAGAAGAACCACAAGAGCCAGAAGAGCCAGTAACTCCTACTAAATCTAGTAATAATCAATTAAAAATGTTAGGTATAAGACCAAATGATTTTTACAACTTTAAACCAGGAACTACAACATATTATGTAACAGTTCCAAATGATGTATCACAAGTTGAAGTTTATGCTGAAAAACAAGAAAGTTCTCAACAAATATCAGGAACTGGATATAAATCTTTAAATGTAGGTACTAATACAT
>CAMMLS010000021.1 GCA_946497775.1 uncultured Clostridium sp. | reverse complement strand
CACTATTATGGTTATTACTAATGCTATTAACGTAATTCCGCTTTTTGTTTCTTGTTTTTTCTAATATTTTTGGTTTTAATTTCTTTTCTTTCATTTTTTCTTCGCTCCTTTCTTTTGTACCTTATCTTCTTTTTTATGTATTATTTTTCCTTAAAATTGCTCTTAATATTCTTAAACTAGCAAATTTTACATTGCTTTTTCTCCAAAAATATTTACTTTTCAATGTTCATTTGCTAATCCTTAAATATTTTGCTCAATTTCTTTTTATACTATACCTATTTTCCACGTTTTTGTCAAGTAGTTTCTTTTTTGGAAGGTCTAGAAATTTACTACCTTTTCCTTTACTTTTCCCAAAATCCATTATATAATATTCTAACAATTACGGGGGCGGAAAGAAGGAATTATGGATAATATACACACATTACTAAAAAAACATTTCGGATACGACAATTTTAGACTTGGTCAGGAAGAAATAATTGGCCAAATTATAGAAGGAAGAGATAGTTTAGGAATAATGCCAACTGGTGCTGGTAAATCCATTTGTTATCAAATTCCGGCAATGGTTTTTTCTGGAATTACAATTGTAATTTCTCCTCTTATATCCCTTATGAAAGACCAAGTAGACTCATTAAACCAAATAGGAATTCCTGCAACATTTATAAATAGCAGTATGTCTACACAAGACTATACACAAGCCATAGAAAATGCTAGACTTGGCATGTATAAAATAATATATATTGCTCCTGAAAGATTAAGTTCGGAAACCTTTTTGAAATTGTTAGATAATTTAGAAATCTCCATGATAGCAGTAGATGAAGCTCACTGTGTATCTCAATGGGGACATGATTTTAGACCAAGCTATGTAGAAATAGCAAAAATAATTTCAAATTTAAAAACAAGGCCAGTAGTTTCCGCATTTACAGCTACTGCAACGCAAAGAGTAAAAGAAGATATAATAAATTTACTTCATTTATCAAATCCATATGTCCTAACAACTGGATTTGATAGACCAAACCTATTGTTTTCAGTTCAATCCCCTGAAAATAAAGATGCATTTATATTTGACTACTTAAAAAACAAAAATCCTCAAACCTCTGGAATAATATATTGCCTAACCAGAAAAATAGTAGATAGTTTGTATAATAATCTACTAGACTTAGGTTATGCAGTTTCAAGATATCATGCTGGGATGAGTGACAAAGATAGAGAAGACAATCAGCATGACTTTGTTTATGATAATACAAATATAATGGTAGCAACAAATGCTTTTGGAATGGGAATTGATAAATCCAATGTTAGATACGTAATACACTATAATATGCCAAAAGACCTAGAAAGCTATTACCAAGAAGCAGGGCGTGCAGGGCGTGATGGAGATTTAGCAGAATGTATTTTGCTATTTTCTAGAGCGGATATTGTAAAAAATAAATTTTTAATAGAACATGGTGCTTCATCTGGAAATCATTCGGCAGAATATTCTAAATTAAATGATATTGTAGATTACTGTAATACAGATAAATGCTTACGAAAATACATATTAGAGTATTTCGGAGAAATCCCAAGTTTTGATAATTGCTCATATTGTAGCAACTGTAATAGTGAAATACAAATTACAGATATAACACTTGATGCAAAAAAAATTTTATCTTGTATAAAAAGAATGCATGAGAGATTTGGTTCAGGACTTGTTACAGATGTTCTAAAAGGATCAAAATCGGCAAAAATAAAGCAAATGGGATTTGATAATCTATCAACATATGGCATAATGAGCGATTACTCAAAAGACACTATAAGAGATTTAATTTCATATCTAATTTCAGAAGGATACCTAAAAACTGTTGGCGATAAATACCCTATACTTATGTTAGAACCAATTTCCAATGAAGTTTTATTTGGAAATAAATTAGTAGCAATAAAAAGAAAAATAGAAAAAGTAACAACTAAATCTGATATAGAAGAAAATTATGATACAGACTTATTTGAGGTTCTACGCACTCTAAGGCGAAATATTGCAGATAGTTTAAATGTTCCACCATTTGTTATATTTTCAGACATATCACTAAAAGAAATGTGCTGCAAATATCCAACAGACGAAATTCAATTTTTAAATATTACAGGCGTTGGTCAAAACAAATTTGAAAAATATGGAATGGACTTTATTAATGTTATAAAATCTTATTTAAATAAAAACAATATAGATATAACAAAATATATACCAAAATCTTCTAAACCTGAAAAAATAGATACAAAAATTATTTCATACAATTTGTATAAAGAAGGGAAAAGTATTAATAAAATTGCAGAAGAGAGAAATTTAACTCGTTCTACAATAGAGGGGCATTTAGTAAAATGCTTTGAATTAGGAATGGAAATAGATTTAGAAAAAGAAATTAACACAAATTACGAAAAATTAATTTGTGACACAATAAAAAAAGTGGGAACCGAGAAATTAAGAAATATAAAAGACTCTCTACCATATGATGTAACTTATTTAGATATAAAATACTATATAGCAAAACTAGGATTATAAATGGAGGATGTATGTTAAATTTTGATAAAATAAAAAATACAGATATAGATGTATATAATGCAATTATAGCAGAAAAAAATAGACAAAACTCATGTATTGAAATGATTGCTTCTGAAAACTTTACAAGCGAAGCTGTTATGCAAGCAATGGGAAGTTATTTAACAAATAAATATGCCGAAGGATATCCTGGACAAAGATATTATTCTGGTTGCCAAAATATAGACATAGTAGAAAATTTAGCTTGCGACCGTGCATGTAAGCTATTTGGAGCAGAACATGCAAATGTTCAGCCTCATTCTGGTGCACAAGCAAATGAAGCTGTGTATATAGCTTGTTTAGAAAAAGGTGACACTGTACTTTCAATGTCTCTTAACTCTGGCGGGCACATCTCACACTTATCAAAAGCAAGTGCACAATCTAGATTTTATAATACATGCTATTATGAAGTAAACCCAGAAACCTATTTAATAGACTATGACGAAATATTAAACTTAGCAATAAATAATAAACCAAAACTTATAATAGCTGGTGCATCAGCCTATCCTAGAAAAATAGATTTCGCCAAATTTAAAGAAATAGCAGACAAGGTAGGTGCATTATTAATGGTAGACATGGCACACATTGCGGGTCTAGTTGCCGCAAACCTGCATATGTCACCTGTTCCATATGCCGATTTTGTAACATTTACAACACACAAAACATTACGTGGTCCACGCGGAGGAGTGATATTGTGCAAAAGTAAGTGGGCACAAAAAATAGACTCAGCAGTATTTCCTAAAATGCAAGGAGGTCCATTAGAACATATAATTGCAGCAAAAGCCATTTGCCTAAAAGAAGCAATGCAAGAAGAATTTAAAACATATCAAAATCAAGTAATAAAAAATGCACAATCACTTGCCAAAACACTAATTTCAGAACACATAAACATTATAACAAACGGAACAGATAATCACTTAGTACTAATAGACCTACGTCAGTATGGAATAACAGGCAAAGAACTTGCTAATACACTTGACTTAATTGGAATAACCACAAACAAAAACGCAATACCATTCGATACAACCAGCAAAACAGTAACCTCTGGGATAAGGCTAGGTACACCTGCAATTACAACACGAGGCTTTGTAGAAGAAGATGTAAAAATAATTGCAAAAATAATAGCAGAAATAATTCACAATAAATGTAAAATTTCACAAGAAAAATCCACAGAATATAAGCAAATTGTGGAAATGTTATGTATGAAGTATCCTTTGTATAGATAAAATTTTATAATTATTTTAATACTCAAGATAAAGATATAGTTTAAATAACATTAATCTATATCTTTATTTCTGCACATGGTAAAATTCTTTATATTTATAAGTATCTATATGAATTAATTCGTATGGAGTTTCTATTTTTTCTTGCTTAAAGAACTCAAATATTTTTTTAGGATTGTAAATTGTCATTCCATCTCTTTTCAAAGCTCTCTTAATATCATCTAAACTATTTATTGAATCTTTATATAAATATCCTATCCAATAAGGATATAACTCTAACATTAATTTTCTATGCTTTTCATGTGTATTATCATTCTTAAAATATGGTATTTTTGTTATTCTATAATATAATTCTTTTTCAGAAATATATTGAACTATTACATGTAACTTTTCTATTTCATTTATACTATTTATATTATCATATTTTAATATAGGATTATGTAATAATTCATGAACTAAAAACACAATATCTAACTCTAATTTTTTGTCTTTTGTCATTCCCCCATATATAATTTCTGCGTTAATAGTTCCTAATCTAGATTCTCCACTATTATATTTGCTAGGAATAACATATATTTTACCTTTGACAGTATGTATCTTCGATTTTGTTATCACTTCTAAATAGTTTTCTATCATGTATAAATAGCTATTCCAATTCTCTTCTAATTTTTTTAGGTATTTTTCCGTTTCTTCTATTGTATTCTTAAAAAATGGAGTTTCTTTATAAATTTCTAATAATTCGTATACTCTATCTCCATTTTGTATTTTATTTTTAAATATTTCTCTTAATGAGTATCTTTCATTACTATATTTATAAAAAATTAACTGAATTTTATCTAATTCTTTTTTTATACTCTTATAATTATCTAAATATTGTTCATCTTTTCTTATTAATGCTATAATTTCTTGTATTTCACTACTTATAGATTTTTGCTTATTATCATATACATTCCATATTTCATTTATTAATATTCTACTTAATATAATATTTTCATCTAAAATAAATTTTAAATTAATTTTCATATTATTCTTTATAAAAACCTTCTCTATTTAATTCTAAAAAAAATACATCTACATATTTTCCTTTATTAAATGTATGCTCTTTTAATTTTCCAACTATTATAAATCCTATTTTGCTAAGAGTTCTTACTTTTTCATTATCATTTGTACTAAAATAAATCTTTCTAATGGGATAATAAGTAAATAAATAATTACAAAATAATTTAATACTACTATATTCAAAATTTTCATTATAATCTTTTTCTTGTAAAAAAACATTCATATATATTATTCCACTCTCTTGTTCATAATTATAGCTATATATTAATCCAATTGGTCTACTACTATTAACATCTATTACTAATAAAAAAGTGTGATATATCTCTTCAATTCTTTTATTAAATCCCTCATAAAACTTCATTTTGTTATAATTGATAGGTGCCTCAAAGTATAAGTCTTTAATTTGATTCTCAGCAAACCATTCAAATATTTGTTCAAAATACTTCTCGTCATAAGGTACTAAAATAATATTCTTAGAATTCAAAGTTATTTCATTCATATTTTACTCCTATCATCTAAAAATGTTTCTTTATCCAAAGATAATACATACTTACTATGATATTTTCCATTAAAAAATTTATAATCTTCTAATTTTAATTCCTTTTTAAAACCTAATTCTCTTAGAGTTTTTGCATACTGAATATTGTAAGAATATAATTCTGAATAAATTTTTCTTACATTAAAATTGTCAAAAATATATTTATAAAAGAGTAATGAACTTTCCTTAAACATTTCTTTATTTTCATTGATATCTTTTATAAATCCATTAATATATATGTATCTATCAATTTTATTATATCCTATTCCATTTATAAATCCTATAATTTCATTATTTTTTAATGCCATAATTAGTAAAAAAATGTTATTATTTGTTTTTTCATAAAATTTCTTTTTAAATTCTTTTAGAGTTAAAATCTTTGAATTTTCATTTGTTAAATATTTAATACTTATATCGCTTTCCCAATTAAATAATGTTATTAAATACTTCTTTTCCATTGGAATTAATTTTACTAATTTTCCTTTTAATGGCATAATTTACTTCCTTTCCTTTTACTTTGAAAGTTCTTTTGTTACATTTTCAATATCTTTCCAAATTCCATTTTTAGGTGAATAACAACATCTTGGATTTTTCTTATATAAGCTTCCATTTATCCCTATTGCTAATGGTCTACAATCATGACATGCATATCTAAATTCACATTCTTTGCATTCTTCTATTCTGTCTATTGTCAGTTTCCAATACTTTATTAAATTATTTTTTATCGTCTTATAATTATCTTTTTTCACATTTCCTATAATTATATTTCTCGAAAAAACACAAGGAATTATATTTCCTTCACTTGTAATTGATATTTTTCCATTCCAACAACTATTAAATTGTTTATTTCTATAAAAATCTTTTTCACTAGTATAAAAAATAGGAGATACTTGATATTTCTTTTGCAATGTTTTTTTACTTCTAACTGAATGTTCTTCTTTTTCATTCACAGAAGAAGGTCGAATAACATCATATCCGTTAAATTTATACCCAATACCTTTAACAAATTCTTGTATTTCTCTTATATATTGCTCATTCTCCCTCATTATTGTTATAGCAATGGAAGTTGAAATATTTTCTCTTTTTAGCAATAATAGTGCTTTTTTTGTTAAATCAAAACTTCCTTTATGTTTTGTTATATTATCATGAACATAAGAATTATGTCCATATAATGAAACTCTTACTTTAATATTATATTTTTTTAATTCTTTCACATTTTTTTCATTGATTAGTGTAGCATTTGTAAAAACAGTAATATTTTTTATTTTCTCATAAGCATACTCTAGAATTCGGTAAAAATCAGAATCTACCATGGGTTCACCACCAATTAGCTGTATTTTATTGCAACCCAATTTTTTTATTTTATCTATAATTCTTTTCCAGTCCTCAAAATTCAACTTATTTTTAGATGGACATTTAGGTACTCCAAATTTCCCATAACAATGAATACATGACATATTACACATTTCTGTTATTTCTAGCCAAGCAAAATTTAATCTAGGTTTATATACAATCTCCTCATCTTCTTCATATATATCTGTTAATAACTTCATGTTTATCAATTTGTCTATGTATTCTTTTTCTTCTTTTGTTAAATTGTCACAGTTAGTTTTTAATACTTTATCTATTATTCTTCTTCCTAAATAGTTTAAAGCATAGATTTTATTATTTTTTAAATCATAAATAGCTGCATTTACTCTTCCAGTTACGTATTTACATTTTTTTGATAAATATAAATTCATATATATCCTCTTTCTTTATTCATCATCTTTTTCATATCCATCATCAGGATTACAATATGGCCAACATGATGGTGAACATCCTTCATTTTCTGGATTACAATCGGGATTGCAATATGGCCAGCATGATGGTGAGCATTCCTCATTTTCTGGATTACAATCGGGATTGCAATATGGCCAGCATGATGGTGAGCATTCCTCATTTTCTGGATTGCAATCAGGATTACAGCTAGGCCAACATTTGTTAATATCCCATCCCCCCGGTGTAACACATCTTATTTCAGGTTTTTCTTTCATAATTTTCCCCCCTTATTTTCCAAATGAATATTTTAATATTTTTTTCATTATTTTTTCTTTTGGAGTAAAATGACTTGATATGATTACAAATTTTTGTATTGGATTAAAAAAGTATCTTATTAATAACACATTTTTTGTATTATATTTAATTCCTTGTTTTTGAAGCTCACTACATGTATATAGCTTACATGTTATACATTTTGCTGAACATCTTTTATCTTTTAAATATTCACATAAATTAAATTTATTTGTATATAACATTCCAAAATATTTATTTTTGCAATGATAACAACATCCCATTTCTATTCCTGAATCTTTTTTTACTTTACATTTATCATTTTTAAATCCACATAAATTCTTTTTAATAAATTCATTGTCTAAATAATCACATATAGTATCATATAAATAATTATATTTTTCTTCTATATTTTCATAAAAAATGGCATTTAGTGTATGTATGATATTTGCATATATTTCTTTATTTTCTTTATATTTTTCTATGTTTGCAACAACTATTTTATCTTGAATTTTTATACCAAATTTAACTTTATTTTTTTCGCATAGTTGTTTTATTTTTTTAATATCTTTTATTGCATTTCCAATTAATAATTTATTTTCAATATTTATAGCTAAAAATAATTTTTCTTTTTGTTTAATTTTCTTTATTATTTCTCTGCTTAATTGAGATGAATTATTATTATCAGTATATTTCAATCTTAATAAATCAGTATTTTTTAGAATGTTTTCTATTTCTTCTAGTTTTGTACTTATATAATAATTATCTCTTAATTTTAAAAGTGAATCGCTCATTTAAACCTCCTGTGGTTACATGATTTATTTTAACATCTTTTATATAATTTGTCAATTTTTGTAATTTCATGACAAAAAAATGTCTTGTAAATAATATAAAAAAAGACCATTGACAACGTTTTATAGTTTGTCAACAGTCTAGATAATAATTCTATATTTCCATTTTCCTCACTCTACTCTACATCTGTTTTCCATAAACCATGTTTATTGCAATAAGCATATATTGTTGAACCTGGTATGTATTTGAATCTTGCTTCTGCATTTTGCTCTGGGTATAGTTTTACTGTGTATTCTAAATTTTCTTTTACCAGTGAAATCCATTCTATGTAATGTTCTTTTTCCATTACATGATTTACTTTTACAAATATTTCATCTTCTACTTTTTCGTATGTTGGAAGATGTTTTTCTACTGCACATTCTTCTGTGTTTGGTTTTAATACTTCCATTGTTTCTCCACAGCATTTAATTCCGCAATCATCACAATTGCAATCTTCTAATACTTTTACCATCGCTCCGCATTTTTTACATTTTCTTATAATTAATTCGTTTTTCATAATTATTCCTCCTAAATAAATTTTTCCATAAACATTATACACTATTTTTTCTTTTTTTGGAATATTTTTTGTTTTTTTGCCACTTTACAACGTTATGTAAATTGTGCTATAATATATGTATAAGCGTTTAAGTATTCCTTAGTGTAAACGTTAAATTTGAGACAGCAGGAGGATTTTACGATGAACATTGAAATTACAAATGATGTAAAAATGGCAAATGCTATTACACATCGTGGGTGTTTCCATGCTGATGAAGTCTTCGCTACTATATTACTTATTCTACTCTTAAAAAAGGTGGTATTAGCTAGGATTTCTTCTGCAGATGAGCTCCCCAAAAAATTGCCTTTAAATCCAATTATTTATGACATTGGTCATGGGGTTTTTGATCACCATCAGCCTTCTGGCAATGGTAGAAGAGACAATGGTATTTTGTATTCATCTTTCGGACTCATTTGGAGAGCATATGGTGTTAGAATTTTGTGTGAACATTATAATTGTTCTTACAAAGATGCTCTTCTCCTTTTCGAAATGATTGACAAAGACCTTGTTCAAGGAATTGATGCTTCTGATAATGGTCAGATACCTTCTTGTGGATTATCTGTTCACATTATGGGAATTTCATCAATGGTTGCTAGTTTTTATCCAAGTTGGGATAAGGTTAATCCGGAATTAGAAGACAAATGCTTTCTTCAAGCTTTGGAATTTGCAAACACTATTTTTAATAATGTTGTAAGCCGAAATATCGCTAAGCTTCGTGCAAGAGATATTGTTGAAAAAGCTATTGAAAGAAGCTATAAAAACATTTTAATTCTGAATCAATTTGTTCCTTGGAAAGATTGGCTTCTTACATCTGAACACCCGAAGGCAAAACAAATTTTATTTGTTGTATATCCTTCTAATAGAAATGAAGGATACGAAGTAATGGCAGTCCCTAAGCGTATTGGTTCTAACTTCTTTAAAAAGACTTTCCCTTTAAGTTGGGCCGGTCTTACTGGATTAGATTTGGTTAAACAAACCAAAATACCTTTTGCCATGTTTTGCCACTCTGCCGGTTTTCTTGCTACTGCTAAAACATTTAGCTCAGCACTTCGTATGGCACGTTTGGCTATTCGATGTTCGTAAAAACAAAAAAGGCTGCATATTTGCAGTCTTTTTTGTTTTATTTGCTTTTTTGAAAAATATTTGATTCTGTGATATAATATATTATATATTACATATTTTTAAAAGGAGATGTTACAACATGAGAAGACTTCGGAATTTGTTAATTGGTACTTTGCTTTTATTAGTTGGTGGATATTTTGTCTATGTCGCATCACAACTTATTGGCTTTCATATTGATAGAGCCTTTTTAGTTGAAGATATGCTTCATGGTGTTTATCCTTCATCTATACTGGCAAGTCAAGAACAAATTGAAAATGCGGAGAAAATGTTTATTAACAATTCTTACCTAGCCTATTTAGTTTCATTAATGCCGTATGGAATTGTTATTTTCACTGCATTTGCTTTAACCATTGTAAAATTTGGTTACAGAATTTGCTATTGCAATCTGTATCCTAAAAATTAATTATTCTCCTGACAAGATACCTTTTATTTGGTATCTTGTTTTTTTACAACTTTATATTGTTTAAATCCCTTTCCAAACACTTCTCTTGCATTTGATATTATTAAAAATACATTTGGATCTATGGTTTCTATTATTTCTCTAATTCTAGCCACTTCTCCTCTTGATGTAACACATAATAGTACTATTTTATCTGTTTTAGTATACATTCCTTTTCCATATAAAGCTGTTACTCCTCTACCAATTTCTTTACTAATAATATCTGCAATTTCTCTGTGTTTATCTGAAACTATAAACATCATTTTTGCAAAATTTATCCCTTCGAAAAAGGCATCGATTATTTTTCCCATTACAAATATCGCAATTGCTGAATATAATCCTATTTCAATTGTTCTAAAAAATAGAACATTTATTACTACTATTATAAAATCTATCATTCCTATTACTGTGCTCGACCTTACAGTTGGTTTAAAGTATCTAACTATATTCATAATTAAATCACTTCCACCAGTAGAAGCACTTGCTCTTAAAACAAATGCTGTCCCTAGTCCCATAAAAATTCCTCCATAAATACATGCTAAAAACCTATCTGTTGTAAGTGGTCCTAGGTTTTCGAAAATTGTTAGAAAAAATGCGAGTAGCACAGTTCCTGCAATTGCTTTAAACACAAATTTTTTCCCAATTTTAGTAAATGCTATTATAAAACATGGTAGATTTAACAAAATTGTGCTGATTCCCATATCAAAATTAAATAAGTAGTATATGATTGTAGCAATTCCAGAGAATCCACCTGTTGATAATTGGTTTGGCAGTAAAAATTGCCCTGTTGAAAACCCCATTAGTGCACATCCTAGCACTAAATAAAATCCGTTTTATAAAATATTTTTTAAAAAAAGTAACCATATAATTATTATGGTTACTTTTACTATTTTTATTCTTTTACTTTTTAACTGCATTCTTATTTTCTTCGTAAAAATCTGAAAATGTTTTTAAAACTTTTAAATCAAACTTTCCTGGCATCTTTTTTTCATTTTGTACAATTTTAATATCCACATCATAAAATTCCTTTAATTTTTGTACATTTTCTTTCTTGTGTCCAATAACATGATTTACATCTCTTGGGTTTAGCTCAATTTCTACTTCTTTTACCTTAACATTAAACTGTTTAATTTTATTTACTATACTATCATACCAAATTCTAGACTCAACAAGTTGTCCAAAAGCTTCGTGATATGGCCCTGCTAGGACTTCACTTTCTATATTTTCTGGGTTTGATATTAAATCCGTATTTTGAAGTCCCATTCTTATTATATTTATGTGTTTCTTTTCAAAGAAGTAATATAGCTCTTTGCAAGTTTCAATGGCTTGTTCTAATGAAATTGGTATGTATTCTCCACTTTCATACATTTCTGCAAGTTTTGTATTTTTTATAACTAATACAGGATAAATTCTCATCATTTTTGGTTTTAATTTTGCTAAATCTTTTGCTGTATTTAATTCATCTAGTTTAGTACTATCTGGAAGGCCTACCATCATTTGATGACCTAAATTAAATCCATATCTTTTAATTAATTTAGATGCCTTTTTTACATCTTCAAAAGTATGTCCTCTTTTTGCAATACTTAAAATATAGTCATTACTAGATTGAACACCAAGCTCAATAGTTTTTACTTTATATTTTTTTAGCCTTTTTAAAATATCTTTATCTATGTAATCTGGTCTTGTTGATATACGAATACTGTCGATATCTCCATTTTCTACATATTCATATGCAGCTTGCAATAATTCTTCTTGCTTTTCTGGCTCTATCCCTGTAAAACTTCCTCCAAAAAAAGCGACTTCTTTTGTAGCATCTTCATTTTTAAAAGTTTCCAAATATTCATGTATTATCTTTTTTACATCTGCACTTGTTACTTGTTTTGTCTTTCCACTTATACTTCTTTGGTTACAAAAAACACAATCATTTGGACATCCTAAATGAGGTACAAATATTGGTATAATATATTGATTTTGCATTTATACTCCTCCTTAATACTACATTTCTAAAGCTTTTTTAGCAGCTTGCATTTCTGCTTCTTTTTTAGATCTACCTTTTCCAAAAGTTTTTGTTTCACCATTAACTTTTAGTTCAACTGTAAAAGTCTTATCATGGTCTGGACCAGATTCATCAATTGTAATATATTCTATATTAATTGCACCATGAACTTGAAGTTTTTCTTGCAATACTGTTTTATAGTCTTTCATGCCAACATGTTTACTTGCAATTTTTACAGAATCTTTTAAATTACTTATAATAAACTTTTCGGCATTTTCCATATTAGAGTCTATATAAATAGCTGCAATAACAGCCTCTACACTATCTGCCAAGATTGCTGGTCTTTCTTTGCCATGGTTTGCAATTTCACTTTTTCCCAAATTTAAGAAATCACTAAAATTATGCTTTTTTGCAACCTCGTATAAACTTTGTTCACAAACTACCGCAGCTCTAACTTTAGTCATTTCTCCTTCTGTTAAATTTGTGTAATTTTTATATAGAAATTTACTAATAGTAACCTCTAAAATTGCATCACCAAGGAACTCTAATTTCTCATTACTCTGAACTTTATTTTCATAAGCATAAGAAGTATGTGTTAAAGCTTGGGATAAAAGCTCTTTATTATTAAAAACATAGCCAAGCTCAGTTTCTAATTTTTCGTAATTCATTAATTTTCACCTCTTTTCACTTTGTAAATTATATAACTTTATGCACTTTTTTTCAATTGTATTTTAGAAAAAAGTGGAAAATAAGCACATAATATTTAGAAATATTTTGTGCTTATTTTTTATAATTATTCTTGTACTCTCACCTGTGTAAATGTATTCCAGTCTATACTCATCTGCCCTTTTAATAATTCTTTTTCATTGCTACTTTTTCCTAACAAGTATATTGTTGTGTTGTTTATATTTACATTGTTTAGTTCTCTATATAAAATTACATCTACATCACGGACAAGATCTTCTGGGGCGTCTGGTTCATCTCCTTCTCCTGGTTCCCCAGGCTCGGCTGATGCTTTTAGCAATAATTTGTTTTTACTTATTGTTTCGTTTAATTGTTCCTCGTTATTTAATTTAGAGTACGTTATATTAATAATTTCCTTTATTGTTGGTGGTAAAATTAAATTTACATTTCCGTTTTTTACTATTCCATTTTGAATTTTTAAATTAACATCTGTTACTAATTCTGTTATATAATTATATGATATTTGATTTTCTAAAATAGAAATAACATTATATTTTATTTCAGTACCTCCTGATACGCTCATAAGCGTTGTTCTTATTCTTCCTCCATTTTCTTCGATAGTATCCTTAACTTCTGATAGTTCTTTTGTTCTTTCTAATTGTCCATCTAATGAATATACATATTCTATTCCATTGTTTAGTTCCACAAATGTATCTATATTGGCTACTTGTTTTATAAACTTATTGCTTACTTTGGTTACTGGTTTTCCTTCTATATAGCTTGGTACTATTATTGTTTCTTGTAGATTGTTAAAGAAGTTTTCCCAATTGCTGTAATTGCTTGTGTCTGTTACTATCTCACTAAATGGCACTAATTCTGTTATTGTTATCCCTTCTCCATTGTCTTCATATTTAAAATATTGTACTTGGTCTGATTCCACAAGTACTTCTGTTGCTACTTGTATTGTATTTAACTCTTCTATTTCTCCTGTACTTTTATTAGTAGCTTTTGCCTTAATTATATGTGTCGCTCCTTCTTCTGCTATTGTTTCTATTCCTGTTACTTTTGTTATTTCTAGATTACTAAATTTATATTCTGCTGCATTTGATTGTACATATTCTCCATTATCTATACTAAACTGATAATTTTCGTAGTTCTCATCTACAACTTTTACCTTTATCCAACTTTCTCCTTTATCTACTAGTTGTAACTTAGCACTTTCACTATCTCCATTATTTTTAAAATATTCTTCTAATTGCTCTAATGCTAATTTTTCTTCTTCTACTTTTTTGTTATACTCATCTACTGCATTTTGTGCATTCCCTATTAAACTTCCTTGTCCAAATATGCTATTTAATGCTACTCCCGCTAGTATTAGTAGCACTATTATGGTTATTATTAATGCTATTAATGTTATTCCTCTTTGTTTCTTCATATGTTATCCTCTCCTTATTATTTTTATCTTATCATATTATTTTCTAAAACTACTAACCTTATTCGGTTATTTTGCAAATTTTAATTACAAAAGCAAAACAAAAAGACATATAAACCTAGCTTTCCAGCTAAGTTTTATATGTCTTTATTTATATATTTATTCTTTTTATTTTAAATAATATATTACCTGTGTGTGTGTGTGTGTACAACCGTGCGGGTTTTAGCTGTTTTTCTCATCTCTTGCTCCTTTTTTGTTATATTTATATTATACATACACAAATTTTACTTGTCCATACTTTTTTTTTTTTTTATATTAAAATAACAGATATTAGCTTTTTATTTATTTTACTATTATCTTACCATTTCCATTTGCTCATATATTTTTTCCAGTTCTTTTTTATTTAAGCCTGTACATTTTTCAATAATTTCTCGGCTTACTTTATTCTTAATCATTTCTTTTGCTGTTTCTATTTTTGCTATTTTTTTGCCTTCTCGCATTCCAACTATTTTTCCCTCTTCTTTTCCACATGTTTTTCCATTTATATATGCTGCTCTTTCATCTAATATTGCTTTTTCTCTTAAAAACTGCCATCTCTTTGTCGCTTCATCTCCTGTTAAATACTCATATTCTTTTTGTGCTTTTTCTACTAATTTGTTTTTCTCTATTGCCATTTTCACCATCTCCCTATTCTCATAATCTATAAATGTTAACCATTCTTCTAATTTTGTCTTTGGCTTTCTTACTTGTTCTCTAAACTTTGGTAACTCTATAAAGTAGAATTTTATTCCATCTATTACTACATATTTTCTGTATTTACTATCTACTATTACTGTATCTGTATTATATTCTTCTGTTTCTAGCATGTTATAGTCTAATATACTTATTACATAAATGTCTTTTATTTGATTATATGTTTGTCCTACTTCTAAACTGTTTCCAATTATTTTACCTGCATAATACATTGCTCTTTTATCCATTTTACACTTGTCTTGTAATTGCATTTCTATTACTACTATTGCATTTTCATTTATTTTTACTCTTAAATCTAATCTTCCACATTTCTCTTTTTCATGACTTTTACTTACTTCTACTTCTTTTTGTATTTCTATTTTCTTTATTTTTATCCTTAGTATCTCTTCTAAAAATTCTTTTAGTAAATCTTCATTTCCAATTTTTGAAAATAAATTCTTAAATATTACATCACTCTTTGGTTTATTAATTTTTTCTTCTTGTTCCAATTGTTTTTCTACCTCCTATTGTAACTTAATTTGCCCCCAATATCAATACTTTTGCAAATACTCGTCCCACAGTATAAAAATCACCTCTTGTTATTATTTTTTATAATCTAATTGATTAAATCAGCTGATACGCCAATGAATAATTTTGTCATTTCCTAATGTTGCTTTTTAGAAATTAAGATATTTTTATTTTACTATACAATTCTTTAAAAGTAAATACTTTAAGCTTCACTTTTCATCGCAAATTTTGACATTTTTTTACATGTTTTTTAAATAAAAATACAACTGAAAAAAGTAATATTTCCAGTTGTATTTTTTATAACTTATATATTTATTCTTGTACTTTCACTTGTGTAAATATGTTCCAATCTATATCTATTTTGTCTTTTAAAATTTCTTTTTCTTGATTACCTTTGCCTAGCATATATATTATGGTATTATTTATACTTTCATTATTTTGTGCTATTTTAAAATTTAATTTTATTGGTACAAGTACTGGATCTGGATCTGGACCTGGATCTGGATCTGGACCTGGATCTGGATCTGGATCCTCACCTGGTCCAAATCCTGAAGATAATGCTATATCACGTTTAGCTATTGGTACTATTGAAGATACAATTTCTTCTAATGTTGGTGGTAAAATTAAATTTACATTTCCATTCTTTACTATTCCATTCTGTATTTCAAAACTTATGTTGGCTGGATTAGTAGATTTTTGTATTTCCCCTTGTCCTATTTGATTTTCTACTACACAAATTAGTTTTGCTTTTTCTTCTGGTGCATATCTCCTTAATGTTAAACTACCCTGTCCATTACCTTCTAACTGTATTTCAGACATTGCTATATCATCATTCATATATAGCTTATCATTTACCCAACCTATAATACTCATTGTTTGAGGTGCTTTATAAGTATCTATATTAGCTACTTGTTTAATAAACTTACGACTTACTTTTGTTACTGGTTTATTATTTATATAACTTGGTATTACTATTGTATCTTGTAAGTTATTAAAAAAATTATCCCATTCATCAAATTTCTCTTTATCGATAATTATCTCATTAAATGGTACTAGTTCTGTTATAGTTATTCCTTCTCCATTATCTTCATACTTAAAATATGGTACCTGGTCTGATATTACTAGTACGTCTGTTGATACTGTTAAATTATTAAATTCTTCTATTTCTCCTGTTTTACTATTAGTTGCCTTTGCTTTAATTATGTGAGAGTTTCCTTCTTCCGCTTCTAATGCCTTTGTTACTGTTGTAACTTCTAAATCATTAAATGTATACTCCATGTTCACTGATGGCACATATTCTCCATTATCTATGCTAAACTCATAATTCTCATAATTTCCTCCAACTACTTTTACCTTTATCCAGCTTTCTCCTTTGTCTACTAGTTGTAAAGTTCCAGTTTCTATTACTCCATCATTTTTTAAATATTCCTCTATTTCTTCTAATGCTAGCCTCTCTTCTTCTACTTTTTTATTGTACTCATCTACTGCATTTTGTGCATTTCCTATTATACTCCCCTCTCCAAACAGAGTATTTAAGGCTACTCCTGCTAGTATTAATAATACTATTATAGTTATTATTAATGCAATTAATGTAATTCCTTTCTCTTTTTTCATATGTAATCCTCTCCTTATTTCTATATTAACATATTTTTATTAAAAACTACTAACCGTGTTTAGTTATTTTGTGACTTTTTATAAAAATGCAAAAAGACATATAAACTTAGCTACATAAACTAAGTTTAATATGTCTTTCTTCTATATATTTCTTCTTTTTATTTTTTCTAATATACTACCTGTGTGTGTGTGTGTGTACAACTGCAAGGTTTTCAGTGTTTTTGCTCATTTTGTATTCCTTTCTACTCAAATTATATAAAACTTCTACATTCCAACAACTTTTGCTTTCATTTGTGATAAGTCTGTTAAAGTAATATTATCATCCATATTCATATCAGCAGCATACAATCTTTCTCCTGTTAAAAGTGTAGACTCAACCAAATGTAGTTTTAATTGTGAAATATCTGTTGATGTAACTTTTGCATCTCCATTAGTATCTCCTGTAACAATTAGTGTATATTCTTTTCCCGTATCTGTTCTTAACTTCATTGCAGTAGCAAGAGTAGATGCATTTGAAATTCCATTTCCGAAATTATCGTATAATTTATAGTCAGCATCTATAACATCTATGTTATTTAAAAATTCCAATCCTGTTGTATCAACTGGTATCTTCTTTATGTATTCTATATTATCAGCTGACATTATTTTATAAGTTTTTTCAATATTTACTGGTACAATAGTATCAACTATAACTTCTGTTTGCCCTTTTACTCCAATACTATTTTCATATTCAAATGTAAAAGAATCATTTTGTGTAAAAGTATATGTGTTTTCTCCTCCATTATTTGTTATAGTAATATCATCTTCATTAAAGCTTATAGTTGCTGTAACACTTCCGTTAGTTTTACCATCTGGTGAAAATGTAACTGTTGGTTTTTCTATAACTTGTTCTTGTAATATAAAAGCTACTTCTTTTGTAAATCCTAGTTCGTCTTTAACAAATAACTTATATGAGCCATATTCTTGTAAATTCCAATCTGTAGTAACAATTCTTCCTTGTGTTACTGGAATATTTTCTTCTGCCTGTGTTTCTGTATTTTGAATTCTCATTTCAACAATATCTGACAATGTTGCTTCTGCATGAATAAAAATTGTTTTATCTTCTGCTGATAATTCTACTGTAATTGGAAATTCTTTATAAATATATACTGTTCTTGTTAAATTATTTCCAGATGCATCTTTTGCATTTATTGCATAAATACCATCTTCACTAAATGTATATTCCACTGTAACTTGTTTTGCTGGTGTAATAGGAAGTTCTTCTCCTTGTGTGTTAAAATCTATTTCTTCGTCTTTACTCTCTTTTTTAGCTACTTTAATCCATACGATATTTTCTTCTCCATCTTCTGCAACAATAGTAGTTTTAAGTGGATTTTGCTCATCTTTTGTCACTGTAATAGTTGGAACATCTTGACCTCTTACTGTTATTCTAGCTAAGAACCCATCTCCATTTGAATTTTTAGCCAAAACTGTATATTGTCCATAACTATCTATTATAAAAGATGTTGAAATAGTAGGTCCTTCAACTATGTCGATGGTATGAGCCTCACCTGTATCAAAAATATCGACATCATCAACTTCAATATATCCTTCTATCCATTTCAAAGAAACAAAATTATATGTAGTATCTTCTCCTGTTACATTAATTTGCATAGGATTAGAATCATCTTGTGCTAAAACAACATTCATTGTAGTTTCAGATTTCAAAACGTTTCTATTTGCTTGCATAGCTCCCTGTGTAAGCATTCCTATTCCATTATGGCTAACTGCAAATGTTACAGTTTGTGCTAGTATTATCATAATTATCATAAGGCTTAAAATAATATATTTTTTATTAATCCTCATTTTATTCCACCCTTTCTATTATATTATACAATTAGATTTATAGTTTTTCAATTGTTTTTTGAAATATATTTGGGAAATGGTAAAAATATAAAACTCAATATGCAATGCATATTGAGTTTTGGTGCTTGTAATGTATGATTATTGTTATTATGTTTCGGGTGTTGGTTTGTATCCCCATTCTACTTTGACTTCATCACTTTTCCATGAGCTATTCCATCCTGATGGTTGAGTTTCGGCTTCGCAATATATGGTTTGATCAGCAGTCCAACTACTGAATGCAAATCTTTCTATACTTGTTACACTATCTGGTATTGTTATACTTGTTAATCCTGTACACCCCCTAAATGCATCTTTTCCTATATATTCTAAAGTACTTGGTAGTTTAATACTATTTAAATTAGTACAATTTTCAAAAGCTCCTGATCGGTTAGTATAATTGTTTGGATTTCCTATTGAAGTAATTCCTTCTGACAATGTGACATTTTCTAAATTGTCGCAATCATAAAATGTCCCTTCTCTTAGCACTTATAATAATTGCATTTATTATATAATCTGCTAATTTATTATCGTTTTCTGTTTCTTTTCTTATTATAAAATATATAAGAAAAACTGATGTATATCTTAAAGCGTAATTTACTGTATTATTTAAGCTCACGTAATTATTTAATATAAGTGGAATTATTGATGAAATTGCAAGCAAACCTAAAAAGATATCTGTTATTGTTATTGGAAAATATTTGTTTTTTCTATTATTTATAATTGATAATATCGCAGTTATTGCAATTAATATATTTATGATACTTATATTATTTTCTTGTGGTAGTCCAATCAAAATTGTACTTAAAACTAATATTAATATAAGTATTATTTGTATAATTTTTTGCAAAACATTTTTATCTTTTTTTATTTCCACTTTTGTACCTCTTTTTTATTTATACAAAATAAGGAATAGATCTAAACTCTATTCCTTACAAATAATATTTTGTTGCTTATATTAGGCATTTTCTTTTATGTATTCTACTACGTCTCCTACTACAACAACTTTTTCAGCATCAGCATCTGGAATTTCTATATCAAATTCTTCTTCTAATGCCATTATTAATTCAACTATATCTAGTGAATCTGCTCCTAAGTCATCTATGAAAGAAGCTTCCATATTAACTGCTGATTCAGCTACTCCTAGTTGTTCAACAATTATTGCTTTTACTTTTTCGAAAATTTCATCTGTTTCCATGTTGTTTAAACACCTCCTTTTATTTATCTCTTCTTTTTATCATATATATACATTAGTTTGACAGAATTGTCAAGCAATTTTGATAACTATTTAATTATTTTTTTCAAATTCATTTATTAATACGTCTACTGCACCATTTTTAGCAAACTCTGCTGCTTGTTTTATTGTATAATGGAATAGCTTTTCATCACTACTTCCATGTGCCTTTACTACTGGTTTTTTAACTCCCAAGAATAGTGCTCCGCCATATTCTTTATAGTCCATCATTTTTTTGAATTTATTAATTGATGGAAGTGCTGGAATTGCCGCTATTGTTGATAATACATTTCCTGTTAAGCTTTCTGTTAATGATCTTTTTATTAGTTTTCCCATACCTTCAACTGTTTTTAAAAATACGTTTCCAGTAAAGCCATCTGTTACTAGTGCATCTATGTTTCCAGAGAAGGCATCTCTACCTTCTACATTACCTACAAAGTTAATTCCTAATTCTTCTGATTTTTCTTTTAATAATTTATATGTTTCTTTTGTTAAATCATTCCCTTTTGTTTCTTCTGTTCCTATATTTAATAATCCTATTGCTGGTTTTTCTATTTTATATGTATTTTTTAAATAGCAATTAGCCATTTGTGCAAATTGCAATAAATTAAGTGGTTTACAATTTGTGTTTGCCCCTGCATCTATAAGCATTAATCCTTTTTTATAAGCAGGTAACATTGGTGCAATTGCGGGCCTATCTATTCCTTTAATTCTTCCAACAATTAAAGTGGCTCCCGTTAAAAGTGCCCCTGAATTTCCAGCAGAAACAAAAGCATCTCCTTTTCCTTCTTTTAATAATCTAAATCCTACAACCATTGATGAATCTTTTTTAGTTTTTATAGCATGTGTTGGAATGTCTTCCATTTCAATACTCTCTGTTGTATGATATATTTTTATATTACTTGCGACCTCTGAAATTGTATCTTTATCGAAAAATTCTTTAGCTTTTTTATTAATTATTTCTGTATTCCCCACAAGAGTTATTTCATCTTGTATTTCTCTTGCTGCTTTAACTGCTCCTTTAATAACAGCATCTGGTGCATTATCCCCGCCCATGGCATCTACTAATATATTCATGCGCAAAGCACTCCTCTCTTTTATTGTATTTTATATTGTATTGTGTTTTATAGAAAAAATCAATACTTTTTGACCAATTAGTATAAATTTATACTATTTATTTTTCCTTTCTTCTTTTGTTTCTTTATTTTTTGTTTCCATAGTTTCTTTTAAGGTGATATCTATTGGTACAGAACATATTAAAACTCCATTTGTTGCAATTATTCTATTTAATTCTTCTATTGCTTTTCTATAATTATCAACATGTTCTAAAACATGATTGCAAAAAACAACATCATAGCTATTATCTTTTAAATTTATATCAGTAATGTCTATTTTTAAATCGGCCTTTTCATATAAATCCGCAGTTTTATATTTAATATTTCTATTATCTAACCACTTTTTTATTCCTCTCTCAGCAGCAAATATCAATATTTTTTTATTTTTTAATAAGTTTATGTTATTATTCAAATACTCACAAATAATTCTATGTCTAGGAAGTGACAAACAATAAGGGCAGATAGTATTTTTATATGTTTCAAGGTATATATTTTTATTATAAATAGGAATATACCAAGTCCAATCTGTCTCTATTTAAAACATTTTATCACACTTCCTAGAATTTTCAAGTCCTCAGAAAAATAAAATAAAATTCCTCAAATTTAATATATATTACTTATTTATTAAACCTTCTTCAAAATTAAAATAGTAAAAATAAATAAAAAGCGAAGCCTTTATAATCAAAAGCCTCGCTTAATATTTAAAATAAAATTATTCTTTTATTTCTGAAACGATACCAGAACCTACTGTTCTACCACCTTCACGAATAGCGAATCTTAATCCTTTTTCGATAGCGATTGGAGTAATAAGTTCAATATCCATTGTTACGTTATCTCCTGGCATAACCATTTCTGTTCCAGCAGGTAATTCAATTACACCTGTAACGTCTGTTGTTCTGAAATAGAATTGTGGTCTATATCCATTGAAGAATGGTGTATGTCTTCCACCTTCTTCTTTTGTTAGAACGTAAACTTCTGCTTTGAATTTTGTATGTGGGTGTATTGTTCCTGGTTTTGCTAAAACTTGTCCTCTTTCGATTTCATTTCTTTGAATTCCTCTTAATAGAACTCCGATGTTGTCTCCTGCTTCTGCTTGGTCAAGTAGTTTTCTGAACATTTCTACACCTGTTACAACTGTTTTTGTAGATTCTTTTGCTAAACCTACTATTTCAACTTCTTCACCAACTTTAATTGTTCCTCTTTCTACTCTACCTGTTGCAACTGTTCCTCTACCTGTTATAGAGAATACGTCTTCAACTGGCATTAAGAATGGTTGGTCTGTTGGTCTTTCTGGTGTTGGAATATAACTATCTACTGCATCCATTAATTCTTTCATACATGCATATTCTGGTGCATTTGGATCTTGTGATGTACATTCTAGTACTTTTAAAGATGAGCCTTTTATAATTGGAATTTCGTCTCCTGGGAAATCATAGCTTGTTAATAAGTCTCTAACTTCCATTTCAACTAATTCTAATAATTCTGGATCATCAACCATATCGCATTTATTTAAGTAAACAACGATATATTTAACACCAACTT
>CAMMLS010000020.1 GCA_946497775.1 uncultured Clostridium sp. | reverse complement strand
GAAATATTTTCAAAATTACCTAGAAGGAGGCAATCCCCCAGAAGACCCAACAGATCCACCAGCACCGACACCACCAGTAAATGAAGATGGATTAGCTACTGAAAATGTAACAATAAAACCAGACCCTAATAGTGAAATACAAATAACAATTCCAGTCGGATTTGCACCAGCGATATTAGCAACTGGAACAACCCAAAGTGGACCTGGACAAAATGGAAGTGTTGCAAGTATAATGCCATATGAAGAATGGAATAATATAACAACAGAAGATATAAATAAAGGAATAGTAATAGTAGACAATGCCATAACATACGATAATGGTCAACCAAGTGGAACAACATCTGATTTTAACGAATACGTATGGGTGCCAATACCAGATTCTAACAACTTTAAATCAATAGCATGGAACGCACCATACTGGAATGGAAGTAGTTATGTAACAGTAGAACATCCAATAGCAAATGCACCAACAACAGATGAAGAAAAACTAAACAAATTTTGGGACGATTCTACAACAGAAGAATATACCAACATGGTAGCCAGTGTAGAACAATACAAAGGATTTTATATAGGACGATACGAAGCAAGTGAAGGAACAGGAAGTATAGCACAAAGTAAGCGTAATATATCACCATGGATAAGTGTATCACAAACAACCGCAATGGCAGCGTGTACAAATAATACTACAACACCAAATATGCATTTAATATATGGAATAGAATGGGACAGTGCATTAAACTGGTTAAAAGATAATGCAACAATATCATCATCAACAAAAGGAGAAACAAAAACAATGTCAATAGATGACATACAAACCAACAGTACTAGTTGGGGGAATTATGGTAATTCCACAGGAGATGCAGCAACAGGGCAATGGGAGGCATATACTCTACAAAATACAGGAGCAAGTGAATATTGGAAAGCGAACAATATATATGAACTAGCAGGTAATGTATGGGAATGGACCCAAGAAAAATATTCAACAGGGACTTACAGAGCTCCAAGAGGAGGCGATTACTACGATGCCGGAGTCAGCTTTCCGGCGGCCTCTCGTTACAGCAGCACTGAGAGCTATGCACTCTACGACCTACGGGTTCCGCAGCAGCTTTTTTGTAGCACTGGACTCTGGTAGCGATGCATAAGGAAAGCCACTTGATAGAGTTTATAGATTAATCTGAATAGCGGATAATGGATTTGCGCGAATAAGTAGCGAAAATTCATTATCCGCTATTAATTTTGCACTTGTTTTTTGACTAGCAGTGTGATAAACTGTATTATGAAAATCATATTTAGGAGCAAGTATGAAGGGAAAGTTAATGTTTAATGAATACTATAATGGGGAACAATTAAAGTATAATGAATCTATTTTATAAAGAGCAAAAATTCTGACATCAGATTTAGAAGCACAGATTTTGTTTGATATTAATATTATAGATAAAGATAATTAAAAATGCACTTGTAAAGTGTATTTAGATATATCAATAAAAGAATAATAAATGAACAAAATGTTGTTGAAATAATTGAAAACATAAAATTTATAAGAGAGGAAATGAATTAAATGGAAAATAAGCCAGAATTAGTACAAAAGTTAGAAAGTAAGTATATGAAAACTTATGAGATTACAGATTTAAAAGATATGCTATATAAGGCAACAGAAAAGTTTTCTAAAAAGCCTGCTTTTAAGGTAAAAGATGAAAATGGAAAAATTAAAGAAATTTCTTATGAGCAATTTAAGAATGATGTAGAAGCATTGGGAACTGCTATGATTAAGGCTGGTTTACAGAATAAGAAAATAGCTGTAATTGGCAAAAATAGCTATCAATGGTCTTTAGCGTATATGGCATCTGTTATTGTTGGTGTAGTTGTGCCATTAGATAAAGAATTGCATATTGACGATATTGCAAATTTTCTAAATATATCAGAAAGTGAAGCTGTTTTTGGGGATAACAAGTATATAGAGGTAATAAAGGAAAATATGGATAAAGTAAATAATAAAGATTTATTGTTAATTGACATGGGAAAAGCAGAAAACAGTCTAGAAAATCTTATAAAAACAGGAAAAGAGTTAGTAGCAGATAATGACATTAATTTTAAGAATATTAAAATTAATCCAGATGAAATGAGAATACTTTTGTTTACATCTGGTACAACTGGAAATTCAAAAGCAGTATGTTTATCACATAAAAATATATGCGAAAATATAAGGTCAGTTGCTGGAATTGTAAAGGTTTCACCAAAAACAAAGGTATTATCAATATTGCCAATTCATCATACTTACGAATGTACATTAGGATATTTATTAGTAATTTATTCAGGAGGATGTATAGCTCATTGTGAAGGTTTAAGATATATACTTCAAAATATGCAAGAATACAAACCAACACTAATTTTATGTGTTCCGTTATTACTTGATAATATGTACAAAAAAATTATGAAAACATTAAGAAGTTCATTGCCTGAAAAATATTTTAACAAAGGAAAACATATTATAGATGCAATTCCATTCTTTTTAAGAGGTATAGTTAAAGGGAAAATTAAAAAGACTTTTGGAGGAAAGTTAAATACATTTATAGTTGGAGCTGCTGCAATGAATCCGGAAGTTTCATATTCAATAGATAAATTTGGAATGAGAGTTTTGCAAGGATATGGTTTAACAGAGTGCTCACCACTTGTTGCAGGTAATAATGATTTTTATAGAAAAGACGATTCAGTAGGATTGCCAATACCAAACGTAGAATATAAAATAGCCAACCCAAATGAAGAAGGTGTTGGAGAAATTATTGTAAAAGGTCCAAATGTAATGCTTGGATATTACAAAAATGAAGAAGCAACAAAAGAAGTTTTAAAAGATGGTTGGTTTTACACAGGGGATTTAGGTAAAATAGATGAAAATGGCTATTTATATATAACTGGAAGAAGTAAAAGTGTTATTGTTACAACAAATGGAAAGAATATTTATCCAGAAGAGCTTGAATATTATTTAAATGAAGAAGAAGCAATTGCAGAAGCTATTGTTCTTGGAGTAGAAGATAAAAAGAGTAATGATACAATTGTTAAAGCAAAAATTTTCCCGAATATTGAAGCTATAAAAGAAATGCTAAAAGTTGAAATGCCAACAAAAGAGCAGATTATGGATGTTATAACTAATTGTATTCAAAAGATTAATTCAAAAATTCCTAATTATAAACATATTAAAGGATTTAAAATAGTGGATAAGGAGTTAGAAAAAACTACAACACAAAAAATAAAAAGATATGGATCAAATACTAAAATTGATGAATAGAAAAATCCCAAATGTCTTTTACATTTGGGATTTTTTATCTATTTACTATATCACGTATATATTCACCAATTTCAGCATCACTAAGTTCTAAAACTTTTATCATTTCACGTAAAACATCACGTCTTGGTAGATCTTCTTCTTTATCTATTCTGGCATATTGTCTAAGGCTAATATCTAACTTGTGAGCCATTTGCTCCTGGGTATAATTTTTTATTTTTCTTTTTTCTTTAATCATATCATCACCTAGTCGTATTATGACATATCTTGTAGAATATTTGTATTGACTTTTTATGTCTGGTAGTATAAAAAGAACTATTAACTAAATTAAGTTAAAAAAATTCTCAAAAAAATTACAAAAAACTATTGACATATAATCCAAAATCTAGTATACTAAACAATGTCAAAAGAAATGGGCGCATAGCTCAGCTGGGAGAGCATCTGCCTTACAAGCAGGAGGTCATAGGTTCGATCCCTATTGCGCCCACCATTTTTTTGTGGCCTGGTAGTTCAGTTGGTTAGAACGCTAGCCTGTCACGCTAGAGGTCGACGGTTCGAGCCCGTTCCAGGTCGCCATTTTTTTTTTATATTTTATTTGCCCAGATAGCTCAGTTGGTAGAGCAGGGGACTGAAAATCCCCGTGTCGGTGGTTCGATTCCGCCTCTGGGCACCATAGAAAAAAGCTTGATATATCAAGCTTTTTTTATGTTACTGAGTGGACTAAATTTAGAAGGAACTTAAAAATAAGTTTATTATTTATTTGGGGTTTGAAATGTTCAAGATATAAAAACAATTAGCGAAACATATAAAGAAACAAATTTGAAAAACAAAGATAAAATATGTTTATGGCAGGGAGATATAACTACTCTACAAATAGATTCAATAGTTAATGCTGCAAACTCACAAGGATTGGGATGTAAGTGAAATAGCAATAAATGTTGTTGATGGATTTTTAAACAAAAACAGAGAATATTTTGATAAAATAATATTTAATGTTTATGGAGAGGAGGACTACAAAATATATGAAAGAAATATTAAACGATATTAGAAACATAAAAGAACTAGTATATAAAGCAGAATATATTTTAATTGGTGCAGGGAGTGGTCTTTCTACTTCTGCTGGGATTGAATATTTTGGAAAAAGATTTGAAGATAATATAAATAATACAATAAAACAAATATTGAAAAATAAAAAAGCAAATGATAAAATATGAAATAATATTAGTTGTAAAAATTTAAATGGTAGAAAAAATGAGGGATATAGTATGAAAAAACAAGATGTATATAATTTTTTAAGAGAAAAAAATATTTGGCATGAAATTACAGAGCATGAAGCACTATATAGTATGAGCGAGATTTCAAAAGTAAAATTGCCATATCCTGAGCAAGATGCGAAAAATCTCTTTGTAAGAGATGACAAAAAAAGAAATTATTATTTAATAACAGTAAGAGGAAAAAAAAGAGTAGATTTAAAAAAATTTCAAGAGAAAAATAACACAAGAAGATTAAGTTTTGCATCTGAAAATGATTTAATGGAAATAATGAAATTAATGCCAGGTTCAGTAAGCCCATTTGGAATATTAAATGATGATAAAAATATGGTTAAATTTTATATAGATAAAGAATTTATGGAAGAACCAGGAATAATAGGCATTCACCCAAATGAGAATACTGCAACAGTATGGATAAAGACGGTAGATTTAATAGATATTATAAAAGAACATGGCAATTTAATAAATATTGTGAACTTGAATTTATAAAAATACCACATAAATTTCAATTTATGTGGTATTTTTTATTATTTTACTGCTTTTATTTTATCAAGCTCTGCATATCTTTTTATTTTGTTAGTTGTTGTTTTAAGTAATGGTTCTGTTGTTATTATAAATTTGCGTATGTACTTGTATAATGGCAATGTTTTGTTTGTTTTGCGTATTATATTATCTATTATTTCGTATATTTCTTCTTCTGAAACATTTCCATATTTTTCTCTTATGTGTTGCTCATCATATACTATTTCTGCACGAAGTTCTAATCTTGTATCCTTTTTTTCAGCAAATACAAATGATTCTAATATTTCATCATTTGTATTAAGTATTACTTCAACTTCTTCTGGGAATACATTTTTTCCATTATCTAAAACTATAACAGTTTTTTTACGTCCAGATATGAATAAGAAACCATTATCATCTAAATATCCTAAATCACCTGTATGTAACCATCCATCTTCTAGTACTTCTTTTGTTGCTTCTTCATTGTTGTAATATCCAAGCATTATGTTATCGCCTTTTGCACAAATTTCGCCAATGCCCTCTGAATTTGGATTTTCTATTTTTATTTCTATTCCAGGCAGTGGTAGACCTATTGAACCAGGACATCTGCAAGTGTCTGTTTCGACAGATATAACTGGTGATGATTCTGTAAGTCCATATCCTTGTTGACAACTAATTCCCATTTCGTTAAATGCTATTACTGTATTTTTATCTATGCTAGCTGCTCCAACTATAGCTAATCTAAAATGAGGATATAGTTTTTTTACAAATGAAAAATCTTCATATCCATTGGTAGCTTTTGCTTTTTTTAGTTGAGAATATATACTTTCTAATATAGCAGGAACACATGCAAAAATTGATATATCAAATTCTTTTAAGTTACTTCCAATGTGTTTTAATCCCTCACAAAATGCTATACATGAACCATTATATATACCCGTTATAAAGGTTACTAAACATTCAAAGGTATGATGTATAGGCAATACAGAAAGTAGAATATCTTCGGGTTTATATCTAACTACCATAGATACTGCCATAGTATTTGCACATAGATTTTTATGAGTTAGTAAAACTGCTTTTGATTTTGATGTAGTCCCAGAGGTAAATAGCATAATTCTAGGTGCAGTATTATCTATTTCTGCATTTAAATATGAAGTATCTCCACTTTTTAATAGATTTCTTCCTTTTTCTAATAATTTATCAAATGATAATACACCATTTCCATCTTCGGTAGCTTCCATACAAATTATGTATTTTAATCCATATTTGTCTTGTAATGATTTTAGTGTATCTACATATTTAGTTTCACAAATAATTGCTTTAGGAGCAGATTGTGAAAGTATATTTTCTATTTCTATTGTTGGTATGGCCTTATCCATAGGAACTATTGTACCAATTCCGTTTACCACTGCTAAATAAGTCATACACCATTTATAACTATTTACGCCTGTAACTGAGATATGCTCTCCTTTTAGACCTAAGCTTAAAAGAGCTGTTCCAAGTGCTTTTACATCTTCATTAAATTCGGTATAAGTTTTAGTTATAATTTCTCCATCCTTTTTAAATTTGAATGCTGGATTATTAGCAAATAGCTCTGTGCTACTATCTAACATTTCTCTTAAATTATTAATTTTTCTTACCTCATATATAGGTTTAATTTCTTTCATTTGATTCATAAGTACCTCCAAAATAAATATAGAAAATTATAACACTAATATATGGAATAAAACAAGTATTAATTAAAAAAACTGAATACATATTCAGTTTTTATTATGGGGACGTTTCTAAATGGGGTATAATACCCCATTGGGGACAGATCTATATTTGGAAAAAGTGTAGAAAATAATTTATAGTGCTGGACTTTTGTAGTAACGCATAAGGCAAGGATAATGCAAAAAGTTGAAACTACTGCAAATAAATGGTATAATAATTATATAAGCGTAAGCTATATTTTACTTAAAGGAGGCTATTTTATGGAAAAGCAGCGGCTGAAAAATGATATCTTCATTTATGCTAAGTTTATCTTAGAGGGTGAAGATGAAAAGACCTATGAATTCTTGAATTATATTGGTAAAAAGTTACCGATGTATTTTGATGAAAAAGATCTTGCAGATGTAGTTTTTGAATTGCTTAATGATTTATCTAAGGAGCCTGGAAAATTCCATTGGCTTAAAGAAAAGGATAAATTGCAAATTACAAAATTGTTCTGGAAGATTAGAGATTTGCTTAAAATTAAAGCTCCTAAGGAAATACAGGTCATTTATAGACAGCCCTTTCTTGAAAATTATGTAAGGCTTTTGGAGGAAAGGAAAAAATCATAAAATAGTAACAAATAAGCAGACTAATATTTAGTCTGCTTATTTTTGTGAAACGCGATTTGCCTATGCTAGTTCACAAAAAAGTTACAAATCATTATATTGACTATTTCTTAAACAGAGTAGTATAATATTAAAATGCGATATTGTAATTTATAATGAAAAGGAAGGAGTTTTTACATATATGTTTAAATTAAGAAAATATATAAAACCATTTATATTTCCGCTTATAATTGCAATTTTACTATTGTTTACGCAAGCAATATGTGATTTGAATTTGCCTAATTACATGTCTGATATTGTTAATGTGGGAATTCAAGCAAATGGTATAGAACATGCAACACCAGATGCAATTAGTGAAAATGGTATGGAACTTATTAAGTGTTTTGCAACTGATGATGAAAAGAAACTTTTAGAGGAAAATTATACTAAGGTTTTAGCCGGAGATACTAATTATCAAGAAGATTATCCAGGCGTATCTAATCAAAATATATATGTACTTAATAACAAAGACAATATAGAAGAGTTAGATACTTTATTTCAAATAAATACTAGAACATTTATAAATCTTATGGCACAGATGAGTGAACAATCTGGAAATGAGCAAGCTACTATTTCTGATAATACACAAATAGATTTTAATAAAATTTATGAGATGCTACCAATGCTACAAAATTTACCAGCAGAACAAATAGAAGAAGCAAGACAAAATGCCCTTCAAACAGATGAAACAATGCTTTCACAAGTTGCCGTTGTTTTTACAGAGCTTTTTTATGAAGAATTAGGAGTGGATATTTCAAAAATACAAACTAATTACATTGTAACAGCAGGAGCTAAAATGTTAGGTATGACTTTAATTGTTGCATTAGCATCTGTTCTTGTAAGCTTAATTGCAACAAGAGTTGCTGCAAAAGTAGGTCAAAATTTAAGAAGCGATTTATTTAAAAAAGTACAAAGTTTTTCAGATGCAGAATTTGAAAAATTTAGCACATCTTCATTAATTACAAGAACAACAAATGATATAACTCAAATACAAAACCTAATTATAATGGGAATTAGATTAGTATTCTTAGCGCCAGTAATGGGAATAGGTGCTATTATAATGATTGTTAATAGAAATGCTAATATGACATGGATTTTAGGTTTAGCGTGTACATTAATAATTTTACTTATATTTATAATCTTTGCATTAGCAATGCCAAGATTTAAAAAGATACAAAAATTAATAGATAAATTAAACTTAGTTTCAAGAGAAAATCTAAGTGGAATCATGGTATCAAGAGCATTTAGAACACAAGAATTTGAAGAAGAAAGATTTGACAAAGTAAATAAAGAACTAACAAAAGTAAATTTATTTGTAAACAGAGCAATGGCAATTATGATGCCTGCAATGACATTCGTTATGAACTCAATAATGCTTATAATTGTTTGGGTAGGAGCTGAACAAATAGCAGAGTCAAACTTACAAATAGGAGATATGATGGCTTTTATGCAATACTCAATGCAAGTTATAATGTCATTCTTAATGATGTCTATGATGTTTATAATGTTCCCAAGAGCATCTGTTTCTGGTAACCGTATTTCAGAAGTTTTACATACAGAACCAAGCATTAAAGACCCAGAAAGTCCAAAAGAGTTTAACAAAAACGAAATTGGATATGTAGAATTTAAAAATGTAAGTTTTAAATACGAAGGTGCAGATGAATATGTGTTAGAAAACATTAGCTTTGTAGCAAAACCAGGACAAACAACAGCTTTCATAGGATCAACAGGGTCTGGAAAGTCTACATTAATAAAACTAGTACCAAGATTTAATGATGTTACAACAGGAGAAGTATTAGTAAATGGAGTTAATGTAAAAGATGTTCCAATTAGTGAACTTCAAAAACAAATTGGATATGTTCCACAAAAAGGAACATTACTTTCAGGAACAATAGAATCAAATATTAAATATGGAAATCCAGAAGCATCTGATGAATTTATGAAGGAGTGTGCAGAAATTGCACAAGCTACTGAATTTATAGAAACAAAAGAGGATAAATATCAAAGTGAAATTTCACAAAATGCAAAAAATGTATCTGGTGGGCAAAAACAAAGATTATCAATAGCAAGGGCAATTGCAAAAAATTCGCCAATATACATTTTTGATGATAGCTTTTCAGCATTAGATTTTAAAACTGATGCTAAATTAAGACAGGCAATAAAAGAAAAAATGAGTAAAGCTACAATTTTAATAGTAGCACAAAGAGTTAGTACAATAATGAATGCAGAACAGATTATAGTATTAGATCAAGGCAAAATAGTAGGAAAAGGTACACATAAAGAACTGCTAGAAAATTGCCCAACATACTATGAAATAGCATCATCTCAACTTACAAAGGAGGAGTTATAATGGAAAATAAAAACTCTCCAAAACCAAGAAGAATGGGTGGTGGACCAATGGGAGGAGGAATGGGAGCTCCTACCGAAAAGGCAAAAGACTTTAAAGGAACACTAAAAAAACTTTTAAAATATCTAGGAAGATATAAAATTGCAATAATTATAGTAATGATTTTTGCTGTACTTTCAACTGTATTTAGCATAGTAGGACCCAAAATACTAGGAGAAGCCACAACAATACTATTCGAAGGCATTATGAATATGATTTCCGAAAATGGTCTAGGAATAGACTTTGATGGAATTAAAAATATATTACTTACATTATTAGTATTATATATAATAAGTGCAGCTTTTTCATACATTCAAGGTTTAATAATGACAAAAGTTACAATGAATGTAACATATAAGCTAAGAAAAGATATATCTCATAAAATAAATAAATTACCATTAAGCTATTTTGATAGAAAAACACAAGGTGAGGTATTATCATATATTACAAATGATGTAGATACAGTTTCACAGAGTTTAAACCAAGGTATAACACAAATAATAACATCAGTTACAATGCTTATAGGAATAATTGTAATGATGTTATCTATAAGTTGGCAAATGACTATTATAGCAATTCTTGTGCTTCCAGTAGCAATAGGATTAATTACAGGAGTTGTAAAAAAATCTCAAAAATATTTTATTAAGCAACAAGAATATTTGGGAAATGTAAATGGACACATTGAAGAAATGTACACAAACCATACAATAGTAAGAGCATTTAATGGACAAAAAGCATCAACAGAACAATTTGAGGAATACAATAAAAATTTATATAATGCAGGCTGGAAATCTCAATTTCTATCTGGATTAATGCCTCCAATAATGAATTTTGTTAGTAATTTAGGTTATGTAATTGTATGTATAATGGGTGGATATTATGCAAGCTCTGGAACTATAACAGTAGGTAATATACAATCATTTATACAATATATGAGAAGTTTTAACCAACCAATATCTCAAATTGCAAACTTATCAAATGTTATTCAATCTACAATGGCAGCAGCAGAAAGAGTTTTTGAATTATTGGATGAAAAAGAAGAAATTCCTGAAACAAATAATCCTGCAAAAGTAGAGGGAATTGAAGGAAATGTAGAATTTAAGAATGTTCATTTTGGATACAATCCTGAAAAAATAATTATAAATGATTTTTCAGCAAGTGTTAAAAAGGGTCAAAAAATAGCAATAGTAGGACCAACAGGTGCAGGTAAAACAACAATAGTTAAACTTTTAATGAGATATTACGATGTAACAAGTGGTGCGATTTTATTAGATGGAACAGACATAAGAGACTTTACAAGAAATGATCTAAGAAGTCAATTTGGTATGGTACTTCAAGATACATGGAGTTTTAATGAAACAATAATGGAAAATATTCGTTATGGTAGATTAGAAGCAACAGACGAAGAAGTAATAAAAGCAGCAAAAGAAGCACAAGTAGACCACTTTGTAAGAACTCTTCCAGAAGGATATAATACAATTTTAAACGAGGAATCAACAAACATATCACAAGGGCAAAAACAATTATTAACAATAGCAAGAGCCTTCCTAGCAGACCCTAAAATATTAATATTAGACGAAGCAACATCATCAGTAGATACAAGAACAGAAATATTAATACAAAAAGCAATGGAAAGCCTAATGAAAGGCAGAACAAGTTTTGTAATAGCACATAGACTATCAACAATAAGGGATGCAGATATGATATTAGTAATGAATCAAGGAGACATAGTAGAACAAGGAACTCACGAAGAATTACTTGCCAAAGGTGGTTTCTATGAGAAATTGTATAATAGCCAATTTGAAGAAGTAGAAGATTAAAATAATATGCATAAATAAATCTCCTCTTAATATAAATGTATAAAAGATATTATGAGGAGGTTTTTCATGCGTAGGAAAATATTATCAATATTATCAATATGTTTATTAATAATTTTTACAACATGTGTATATGCAGCAGATGAATATTCATTTGGAATAGAATATGATGGAAAAGTAGTTGTGGGAGAAGAAAAACAAACTAATGTTACATTAGTAGGAAGTAACGGAACATTACATTCTAATGTAAGAATAAAGGTAGATATATCAGGACCAAGCACACCTAAACTAATAGCATATGATACTAACCAAACACCAATTGATATAGCAAAGGAAGGATATTGGGGACCATCAGAAGGATTTCCAGTGCAAGGAACTTTTACAAATAAAACACCAGTAACAGCAACTTTCGATAAAGCAGGTAAATATACAATAACATTATCATTAGTAGATGTAGGAAATAGTAATAGTGTAATTACAAGCAGACAAATAGAAATAACAGTTGAAGAAAAAGCAGCGGTTGACAATACAGTAAATAATGTATTGCAAAACACTGTAAATAACGAATTACAAAACAATGCAGTAAATAATGTTATTTCTGAAATTCCACAAACAGGAACAGGAATGTTTGAATATGCATTATGTTTTGTTGTAACAGCTTTAGCTATTGTATTTGGATATATTATTATAAGAAATGGTAAAGAAAAATAAAATTGAAAATAAAATGTATTATAGTAAATAAATATAAAAATATTATAACAATAGCATATATAATATTGCTGTTTATTTCAACAATACTGATTTTACAAATAAACTATAAAAATAGTGAGCCTCAAATTATTAAAATATCATTACCAAAAGTAACACAAAGTGTAAAAACAGCAAAAGATGAAATTGAAAGTTTAACAAAAACAGAAATAATAAACCAAACAAGGGTAAATAATTTAAAAGAATATCAGAATATGCCAGAGAGTATTGATGGGCACAAAGTTGTAGGAAAATTAGAAATACCTAAAATAGAACTTACAACATATATATTAGGATATACAAGCAAAGAAAGTCTAAACAAATCTGTAACAAAGCTTACAGGACCAGAAATAAATAATGAGGGGAATTTTTGTATAACAGGGCATAATTATAATAATGGCAGAATGTTTGGAAAATTAAAACAATTAGAAATAGGAGATAAAATAATTTTAACAGATACATATGATAGAAGTGTTACATATACTGTAAATACTATTGATACTGTAACTCCAAAAGAAGTAGAAGTTTTGTCGCAGAACACATTAGGAGAGAGAGAAGTAACACTTATTACATGTACAACAGGAGCTTTAAAAAGAATTGTAGTAAGAGCAATAGAGGAATATGATTAAAAAAGGGAAGGTGAAAACCTTCCCTTTAAACATGAAAAAAACTAACTGTGTTTGTTTTCAACGCTTCTATTTGCAATTTCAATAGCTGTACTTACAATTTTACCACAGGTTTTTGAAGATACATTGCTCCATCCACCATCACGTTTAACTGTATCGTACACACCTAGCTCTTTTGCAATTTCTTCCTTTAAAGCGTCAGACATAATGCTCTTATCCTTATTACTAGCCATAATGACCTCCTAAGAATTAAATTTATGCTAGCAATAATATTATGTGCTAAACTAAAAAAAATATTCTTTTTAAAAATAAATATAATTTGGAATTTTTTGTAAAAAGCGAAAACTTACTCTTTACAATATGTGCAAAATATGGTTTAATATAGCGTATATTAAAGGAGATGAAAGTAAAATGAATAAAACTTTTTATATAACAACACCAATTTATTATCCAAGTGGAAAATTTCATATAGGTACAGCATATACAGAAGTAGCAACAGATACAATGGCAAGATATAAAAGATTACGTGGGTATGATGTGCATTTTCTTACTGGATTAGATGAGCATGGTCAAAAAATTGAAACAGTAGCAAAGGAAAACAATAAAACTCCACAAGAATATGTAGATGGAGTTGCTGAATATGCAAAAAAATTATGGAATAAAATGAATATATCTTATGATGATTTTATAAGAACAACAGAACCAAGACATACAAAAATTGTTCAAGAAATTTTTGACAAATTTATGGAAACAGGAGATATATACAAAGGTGAATATAAAGGAATGTATTGTATGCCTTGTGAATCATATTTTACAGAAAGTCAGTTGATAGATGGAAAATGTCCGGATTGTGGTAGAGAAGTTAAAGAAATGAGTGAAGAAGCATATTTTTTTAATATGAAAAAATATGCTGATAGATTATTAAAATTTTACGAAGTAAATCCAGATTTTATACAACCAGAATCAAGAAGAAATGAAATGATTAATAATTTTATAAAACCAGGTTTAGAAGATCTTTGTGTAACTAGAACAACTTTTGAATGGGGAATTAAAGTTAAAAAAGATCCTAAACATGTTGTATATGTATGGCTAGATGCTCTAACAAACTATATAACAGCATTAGGATACATGACAGAAAATGATGAGCAATTTAAAAAATACTGGCCAGCAGATGTACATGTAGTAGGAAAAGATATTGTAAGATTTCATGCAATATATTGGCCAATTTTCTTAATGGCATTAGATCTTCCACTTCCAAAGAAAATATTTGCACATGGATTTATAATGATGAAAGATGGAAAAATGAGCAAATCAAAAGGAAATGTTGTATACCCAGATATGTTAATAGATAAATATGGATTAGATGCAACAAGATACTTCCTTTTGAGAGAATTACCTTTTGGACAAGATGGAGTATTTTCACCAGAAAGCTTTATAGAAAGATTTAATTTCGATTTATGCAATGATTTAGGAAATTTATTAAACAGAACAGTTTCAATGATTAATAAATATTTTAATGGAGTAATACCAAACTATGCAGGAATAGTAAATGAGTATGATGAAGAATTAGAAAAATTTGCAAACGAACAAGTAAAGAAAGTTGAAGAAAACTTAGAAAATATGCAATTTAGTAACAGCTTAACAGAAATATGGAACCTAATATCAAGAACAAATAAATATATAGATGAAACAGCACCATGGGTACTAGCCAAAGAAGAACAAACAGAAAAATTAGCATCTGTAATGTATCATTTAGCCGAAAATCTAAGAAAAATAGCTATAATGTTAAAACCATTCATGCCAGAAACGGCAGAAAATATGTTAAAACAATTAGGAACTAACCTATCAGATTGGGATACAATATATAATTATGATAAATTCCCATCTAACACAAAAGTAATTGAAAAAGGTGAACCACTATTTATGAGGCTTAATATGGAAGAAGAAGTAGAATATATTAAATCTCAAATGGCAATGTAATTTTCATGGGGACGTTTCCCAATGGGGTATTTTACCCCACTGGGGACAGATCTATATTTTGAAATAAATAGTAGCAAAAAGCATAAGGATGTGAAAAAAGTGCCAACTATTATTCTAGTTGAAGATAATGAATTAATATTAAACAGCTTAGCTTTTAGCTTAACACAAGAAGGCTATAATGTTCAAAAAGCTAAAAATGAAGAAGAAACATTTAAATTACTAGACGAGAGAACAAATTTAGTAATTTTGGATATTACCTTGCCAGATGGAAATGGATTTGAAATATGCAAAAAAATAAAAGAAAAAAGAGATATACCAATTATATTTTTAACAGCAAAAGATGAGGAAAAAGACATTGTTTATGGATTAGAATTGGGTGCAGATGATTATGTTACAAAACCATTTAGAATAAGAGAGCTTATTTCTAGAATAAAAACTGTTTTAAGAAGATATAATCAAGGGAAAGAGAAAAGCAATTTAATAAAAATAAAAGATGTAAGTATAAATACAGAAAGAGGTTTTGCATATAAAAATGGAAAAGAATTAGAACTTACAGCATTGGAATACAAAATATTGTTAATGCTTTTTAATAATGCAGGAAACATTATAACAAGAGAACAAATATTAGATAAAATTTGGGACATTGCAGGCAATTTTGTAAATGACAATACTTTAACTGTATATATAAAAAGAATTAGAGAAAAAATAGAAGATGACCCTGCAAATCCAACTATAATAAAAACTGTAAGAGGCATTGGATATAGGGTTGGTGATTAAATTGGCTTTATTAAAAAAAGATAATATAAAATTGTTTTTACTAATTAGTTTGCTTATAGTTTTTATTATAATTATATTGGCAATTGTATTTTTAAGTAATCAGGCTACTTTATATAAAAATGCTTTATATAACTCATTAGGAGCAATTGCAAATGTAGCAATTAAGGAAAATCCGGAAGCAGAAACTGATATAATAGATGCAATTAAAAACATGAGTGAAAAAGATATATCAGAAGGAAAAGAAATATTAAAACTATATGGAATAAGTGAAGAAAACATAGTTGGAATTGAAGCGGTAGACAAATTAGTAGAAACAAATAAAACTATAAATATTGCAATTATACTGCTAGGTTGCTTATCTATAATTATTATTTTTTTAATATATCTATATCTAAGAGAAATAAAAATTAAGAACATAACAGCATATTTAAAAGAATTACAAAATAATAAGTTTTCACTTAAAGTAGAAGAGAATACAGAGGGCGAACTTAGTGAACTTCAAAATCAGATTGTAAAAATAACAATGATGTTACAAAAACAAAATGAAATAATGATAAATGACAAAAATGAACTAACAATAGCACTTTCAGATATATCACATCAAATAAAAACACCACTTACTTCTATTAATATAATGATTGATATTTTAAAAGAGCAAAATATTGATGAAAATCTAAAACGAGAGTATTTACACGAAATAACAAAACAACTAAATTCAATAAATTGGTTAATAACAGTACTTTTAAAATTGTCAAGATTAGATGCTGATGCAGTGAAATTTAAAAAAGAAGAAATAGATTTAGAATGCTTAGTTAATGAAATTAAGCAGAAAATGGCTATAGCCCTTGAATTAAAAAACCAGACATTAGAGACAAGTATACAAAAAAACAGTAAAATGATAGGAGACTATAACTGGACAAAAGAAGCTATTACAAATATAGTAAAAAATTGTATAGAGCATACTGGTGAAGGAAAGAAAATTTTTATAGAAGCCACAGAAAATACATTATACTCTCATATAATTATCAAAGATGAAGGAGAAGGAATTGACGAAAAAGATTTGCCTTATATATTTAACAGGTTTTATAAAGGTAAAGGTTCTAGTAAAGAGAGTTTTGGAATTGGACTAGCTCTTGCAAAAAGCATAATAGAAAAGCAAGCAGGAGAGATTAAAGTTAGAAGTGAAATTGGAAAAGGAACAGAGTTTAGAATCCAGATATTTAAGGGTGTGATTTAAAAATGGAAAAGACGGTTTTCTTTTCCATTTTTTTATTAAAGTTGAAACATGTCGAAATTTGCGATGAAAAGTGGAGCTTGAAGTATTTACTTTTGATAGTTTGTATTGTGATAATTATACTCTAGGAAGAGTAGCGGTTTACTAAATATGCAATGGTACAATAGAAGGAAGAATTAGATAGAATGTGTATGCTGCAGAAAATATAGAGCTAGTGTATAAAATCTTTAAAAAAGTAGTAGACAAATAGTAGGTATATATATATAATATATGCATGAGATAAAACGAAAGAAAGAGGAATGATTGAAATGAAAATGATGGCTGGAAGCCTTGTGGCTGTACACACACACACACACATCTAATTTATTAGTAAAAATAGGAAGAATTAATATATAGAATAGAGACATATAAGACTTAGTTTTTTAGGCTAGGTCTGTGTGTCTTTTTGTTTTGCTTTTTTGTAGAATAGTTGGTTTAAGGTAAGATGTTTTAAGGGGAGCCGCCGAAAAGAGATAAATATTAAAATTTATTACGCTCCTAGGAACACCTTCCAGGGTCTACAAACTCTAAGCCCAATTTTTCGAGCCTCTCCGAAGCCTTCGCACCCTCAAAAAATTTGGCTAAGAGTTTGTACGACCCTTACAGGCACACGTCGTCGCTCCATAAATTTTAATATTTATCTCTTTTCGGCTACTCTACTATTAAGAAAATAGCTCTGTTATAAGAAATAAAAATATTTGCAATTTAACCGAATGGGGTTAGTAGTTTTAGGAAATAATATGGTAAGATAAATAAAGTAAAAAATAAAAACGAAAGAAGGATGGGAAATGTTAGAAAGAAGAAAAACTAAAAAAGGAATAACATTAATAGCACTAATAATAACAATAATAGTACTATTGATATTAGCAGGAGTAGCGCTTGCTACTTTAACAGGAGAAGGAAGTATAATAGGAAATGCTGAAAATGCAGTTGGGCAGTATAATAATAGTGTAATAGAAGAACAACAATTATTAAATGAAATAGAGAAATATTTTATAGAGCATACGAATGAAGGAGAAGGTAATCCGCCAGACCCAGTAGAACCGCCAGCACCACCAGAAGTAAATGCAGATGGATTAGCAACAGAAAATTATACAATAAAACCAGATGAAAATAGCAATGTGCAAATAACAATCCCAGCCGGATTTGCACCAGCAATATTAGCAACAGGAACAACTCAAAGTGGACCAGGGCAAGATGGAAGTGTAGCAAGTATAATGCCAGCCGACCAATGGAATAATATAACAGTAGAAGATATAAACAAAGGAATAGTAGTAGTGGACCATGCTATAACATATGATGGTGGTAATTTGACCGGAGACGTATCTGATTTTAATGAATATGTATGGGTGTCGATACCAGAACCTAGTTATTTTGACAGAATTGCATGGAATGGGCCATACTATTCTGGTCAAGATCAAGACGGTGAACATCCAATAGCAGATAAAGAAACACAAAATTACTATTGGGAAGATTCAACAACTACTGAATATCAAGATATGATAGAGAGCGTAAATTTTTTTAAAGGTTTTTATATTGGAAGATATGAATCAAATTTTAATGAAAATGAAATTGCTCAAAGTAAACGAAATCAAGTAGTATGGACGGATATAACATATTCACAAGCAATAGAGGCTTGCAATAAAAACACAACAGATAATTTACATTTAATATATGGAATAGAATGTGATAGTATATTGAATTGGTTAATTGGAAAGGCAACAATACTTTCTAAAACAACAGGAAATAACAAGACAATGGAAATAGAAGATATGCAAGACAGTAGTAGCTGGGGAAATTATCGTAATTTTACAGAAAATACTGAAAACAATATAAAGCAAGTAACAGGGTATAGTGAATATTGGAAAGCAAATAATATTTATGATTTAGCAGGTAATGTTTATGAGTGGACACAAGAAAGATTTTCAATAGGAAATAAACCAACATTGAGGGGAGGAAATTATAAACTTGATGGAGATTATCTTCCTGTAATTCGTCGTACTTTTAGTGTAGAGAGTGGAACTTATGAGTATTGTGGTTTCAGAATTAGTTTTTTTATAGAAATGAATGAAAACGTAAATTCATAGAATTATCAACCACACAAAGGAAAACAGTAAACATAATATTGAAAAATAATTTTATTTATGCTATAATATTTATCGTACACTGCTAATGGCAGTTTTATATATAATCTCATTAAATAATTTTAAGGAGGTATTTACAAATGAAAACGAATAAAAATTACAGCTTAACACAAAAAATCCAAGTTGCCCGGAGATGGGATGCGGAGAAGAGTGATTTGGCTATTTTGAGTAAGGATGCAGATAAGTACATTAGAAGATTGGTAGCTCAGAACACTAATACTTCGACCATGATTTTGCTGAATTTATCAGAGGATAAGGAGGAAGAGGTAAGAGCTGCGGTAGCAGCGAATGTTTGCGCTACTAAGAGAGCTTTTCATATTCTTGCAAGTGACACTTCTCCTTTGGTCAGGGAAATGCTTGCCCGCAATGTTATGATTACTAAGGACATTGTAGACATGCTTTACATGGATGAAGATTACGGTGTAAGACTTAAACTTTCGGCTAACGTAAGTGCTACTAAAAAAGCCTTGGATTATTTGGCAAAAGATGAAATGCCAATGGTAAGGTTAAATGTGGCAAAAAATCCTATGACACCCGTTGAAACTCTTAGATGGCTTGCTGATGATAAAGATAAGGAAATCAGCGAATATGCAACGGCTAGGCTTATTGGGTTAAAGTGAAAAAAAGGTACTAATTCTATTTGTGGAATTAGTACCTTTTTGTATTTCTTAATTATTTCTTAAAGTCACTTTAATGTCACTTTTGTAACATATAATGGCTACAAATAATAGGAGGTAAGAGTTTTATGGAAATTTTGAGAGTTGAAAATTTGGTTAAAACTTATGGAAAAGGAGAAACCAAAGTTAATGCTATTGATAATATAAGTTTTAGCGTTCAGAAAGGTGAGTTTGTGGCTATTATTGGACCTTCCGGTTCACGGGAAATCTACACTACTTCATATTTTAGGAGGGGTAGATAAACCAACTTCTGGTAAAGTCTATATAGATGGAACAGATATTTATTCTTTGGATAATAATAATTTAGCTATTTTTAGAAGAAGACAAATTGGACTTATTTATCAATTCTATAATTTAATTCCAATATTAAATGTAGAAGAAAATATTTCACTTCCAGTTCTGCTAGATGGGAAAAAGATTGACAGAGATAAGTTACACGAAATAGTTACAACTCTAGGATTAGAAAATAGGATAGCCCATTTGCCAAATCAATTATCAGGAGGACAACAACAAAGAGTTTCAATAGGTAGAAGTTTAATTAATAATCCTAGTATAATATTAGCCGATGAGCCAACAGGTAACTTAGATAGCAAAAATTCTAAGGAGATAGTAGAATTACTTAAATTTTCAAATAAAAAATACAATCAAACATTAATTATGATAACACATGACCCTCAAATTGCATTAGAAGCAGATAGAATTATTACAATAGAAGATGGAAAAATTTCAAAAGATGAAAAAACAAAATAAATGGAGGGTGAGATGATGAATATTTTAAAAAAATTAACTGCTAATTATTTAAAGCTAAATAAAAAAAGAACATTAGTTACAATAATAGGAATAATTTTATCAGGTGCAATGATAAGTGCAGTTACAACACTTGCAGTAAGTTTCCAAGCTTTTATGATTGATTACGAAATAGAAACAGGAGGGGCATGGGAAGCAAAGTTTAAAGAAATTCCATACTCAGAACTAAAATATTTTGAGAATAACAATCAAATTAAAGATTCTTTTATTGAAGCTAATTTGTATATGGCAGAAAATGAATATTCAACAGAAAATTATTTAAGAATTGATGGATACGAAGAAGATGCAATTCTTAAAATGGGAGAGAAATTATTAAAAGGAGAACTACCTAAAAATTCAGATGAAATAGCACTTAGCAATACTTTTTTCGATGGAAAAGACAATGAACCTCAAATAGGAGACACTATCACATTTAATGTTGGGTATGTTATAGATGTAGAGCCAACAGAAAATAATCCAGATGGAATACAATTTGTGCAAACAGGAACAAAAACATACAAAATAACAGGTATGATACAAAGACCAACATTTGAATCATCAGCAGATTATTATACTGCCGGAATAACCATATTAGATAAAGAACAATTAAATGATAATAGTCTTGTAAATGTAGGAATTATAATGAAAGATGCAAAAGAAATATACAAAATAACAGAAGAATTGGCAGACCATTTTGGATTGTATTATACATTAGGTTCAGAAGAAAAAATATATGAAGTACAATATAACACATCACTTTTAGCATATATGGGAGTAAATAATGAAGAAGGATTTAATGCTATGATATATAGTGTTTGCGGAGTCCTTATTTTAGTAATAATGATTGGATCAATTATGGTAATATACAACAGTTTTGCAATATCTATATCTGAAAGAAAAAAACAATTTGGAATGCTTTCATCAGTAGGAGCGACTAAATCACAAATTAGAAAATCTGTTATTTATGAAGGAGCAATTTTAGGATTAATTGGAATTCCAATAGGAATTGCATGTGGAATTTTAGGAATAGGGATAACATTAAATATTGTAAACGAATTATTAGAACCAATTTTCGAAGTAAAAACATTTGATTTAGAGCTTGTTGTATCATGGGAAGCAATTGCAATAGCAGTGATTTTAATTGCAATTACAATATACATGTCTGTTGTTATACCAGCAAGAAGAGCCAGCAAAATTACTCCAATAGAAGCAATTAGGCAAATAGACGATGTAAAAGTAAAACCAAAAAAATTAAAGACTCCAAAGTTTATTTACAAACTTTTTGGAATGGAAGGTACGATTGCTTTAAAGAATTTAAAAAGAGCAAAGAAGAGATATAGAACCACAGTAATTTCGCTTGTTATAAGTGTTATTTTATATATTTCTGTAAGTGGTTTTGTAGGATACTTAGGTTCAGGATTTGATTCTGTATATAAAACATATGATTATGATTTTAATGTAAGTATATATGCTAGAAATGAAAATTTAAATGATACAATTAATTTAGCCTCAGATGAATTATTAAAAATGGACAATGTAGAAAGAATTTCTAAAATCCATACACTTTATAGAGAATTCGAAATACCTGCAAATAAGTTAGATAATAATATTAAAAAAATAATAGAAGAAGATGAATACATGAAAGAATCTCAATACAATAAGGATACAGACTCTTACCAAATAGTAGCACAAATTATTTGTTTAAATGAAGAAGAATATAGCAGATACTTAAATGAAATTGGAATTAAAAATATAAGCGAAGATGAAGTTGTTTTAATAAATACAATTAATTTAATAATGGACTATGGTATAGAAACAAATATTACAAAATTTAAAAACGGAGATGAAATAAAATTAGAAGATGAAAACCAAAATACATCTAATTTAAAAATTGCAAAATTAACAGATAAAGAACCACTAGGAATAGATGCTGGAAGTTATGGAATAACTCTTTTTGGAATAGTTTCGAAAAGCGGATTTGACAAATTAAAGAAAGACACAGATGCACTTTATACAAGAATGTATATACAAGCAGAAGATATAAATGCTGTTGATGAACAAATAGATACTATACAAGAAAAATATACTAATTTGGAAATATACAAGTCAAATGTAACAGAAAACATGATACAAGAGAAAAATTTAAAACTAATAATACAAATATTCCTATATGGATTTATAGCATTAATTTCTGCAATAGGTATATCTAATATATTTAATACTATTTCTACAAATATTAATTTAAGAAGAAGAGAATTTGCAAATTTAAAATCAATAGGAATGACAGATAAACAATTCCGGCAGAATGCTAAATTTAGAATGTATATTTTATGGGACAAAAGCACTGTTATTTGGAGTTCCAATAGGTGTAATTATATGCTTATTAATAAATAGAGGCTTTGCAAATAGTGTAGACTTTATTTTCAGATTACCATGGGATAGTATAATTATTTCTATAATTGCTGTATATGCAGTAGTGTTTATTACAATGATATATTCTAGTAGAAAAATGAAAAAGGAAAATATTATTGAATCTCTAAGAGACGATAATATTTAGATAACAAAAAGCATAATTTGATTATAAAAATCAAATTATGCTTTTTTTAAGGAAATTAACATTAATTAATTGCAATAAATGTAGTGTTACAATTGATGTGAAACAAAAAGAATAGAAAAAAAGTGATTCAAGTA
>CAMMLS010000019.1 GCA_946497775.1 uncultured Clostridium sp. | reverse complement strand
TACAAGAATTAAGAGAGAAAGCAATATTAGATGAAAACTCAGCATATGAAACAGGAAAAATACGTGGAAAAGAAGAAGGCGAGAGAATAGGCGAGGTGCGTGGAAAAGCAATTGGAGAAAAACAAGGACTAAAGCGTGCAGCGATGGCTATGATTAAAAATAATGAAAAGAGAGAGAATATAATAAAGTATACAGGATTAAGTGAAAAAGAATTGGATAAATTGCTTTTACAGAAAATTTAGACTGGCAAATGGGAGTGCTTTTGTTCTACTGTAAGCTGGTGTGTAACTTAATAAAGGTATTATAGATATTTTTGATAAAGTGTAGACAAATTAATAGCAATAGTATATAATGATTATGTGAGATAGAACAAAAGAAAGGAAATTTAGACATGAAAAGAAACGCTGAAAACCTAGTGGCTGTACACACACACACACACATGTAATTTATTAGTGAAGATAAAAAGAATGAATATATAATAGATTATTTAAGACATATAAGACTTAGGTTTTGGGGGCTAGGTCTGTGTGTCTTTTGTTTTTTTGCGTTTTAAATGTAGCGTCTTGAAAGATAAATATATATTATTTTTTGCCTCACATGGCTTCGAGGGTAAATGCGTACGACGTACAACTTCCTCGGACTGCAAAATAATATATATTTATCTTTCAAGACTACTCTACAATTTGAGAAACAGCATTTTTATGAGAAATAAAAAATATGCAAGATAACCGAATAGGGTTAGTAGTTTTTGAGAATAATATGATAAGATAGTTAATGTAAAAAATAAAAACGAAAGAAGGAGAGAAAGTAAATGGAAACAAAATTAAAAAGAACAAATGGAATAACATTAATAGCACTAATAATAACAATAATCGTGTTATTAATATTAGCAGGAGTAGCCTTAGCTACTTTAACAGGACAAGGAAATATAATAGGAAACGCAGAAAATGCAGTAGGAAAGTATAATAATAGTCTAACAGGAGAACAACAGTTATTAAATGAAATAGAGAAATATTTTATAGAGCATACAAATGGAGATGATAATATACCAAAGGTGGACGAAAATGGATTAGCTAAAGAAAATGTAACAATAACAACAGATGAAGAAAATGTGCAAATAGTAATTCCAAAAGGATTTGCCCCAGCGATATTAAACGAAAGTAATTCAACATATAGTGAGCCAGGACAAGATGGAAGTGTAAAAGAAATAATGCCATATGAAGAATGGTTTAATATAACAGCAGATCAAATAAACAATGGGATAGTAATAGTAGACCACGCCATAACATATGATAATGGAAAAGAAACAGGAAAAGTGCCAGATTTTAATGAATTTGTATGGGTGCCAATTACAGATAGTAGTAAATTTACAACGATTAAGTGGGAGGGCAAATCAGCAGCTGATACAACTTTTTGGGATGAAGAAACTACTGAATATAATAATATGGTAAATAGTGTACTTAATAATAAAGGTTTTTATATTGGGAGATATGAAGCAAGCAATGATGGAAATGATATTGCACAAAGTAAGCGAAATCAAGATGTATGGGTAGCAGCATCATTTGAAATAGCAAATAGTGCCAGTGAAAATAATGTAATTGCTAATACACATCTAATTTATGGAATAGAATGGGATAGTACTTTAAATTGGTTAATAGGAAATGCAATAATATCATCTTCAACAGATAACACAACAAAAACAATAGATATAGATGATATACAAAATGATAGTAGTAGTTGGGGAAATTTTAGTGCTTCAACAGGAGATGCTTTAGTTGATAGCGGAGAAGAACAAACAACAGGGTATAGTGAATATTGGAAAGCTAACAATATATATGATATAGCTGGTAATGTATGGGAATGGACAAAAGAAGAATGTAGCGTTGGTGGACAATATAGAATTATTAGAGGTGGATTTTATTATTATAATGGAGATAGGTACCCAGTGGCTTATAGAGAGGCAATGGATAAAATGGCAACTGATCCATATCAACGGATTCCGTGTTAGCTTTTATTTGTAGAGGAGGAAATGGAGACGCTTCTCTTTTCCAAGACGGACATTTTGACATATTTCGAAAAAATGTAGACTAAAGAGAGTACCAAAATTTGTATAAAAAACTATACAAAAATTATCAAATAAATTTGAGTAATTATGTATAGTTTTTTTGTTTGCTTTTGTCGTATCATAATATGTAGAAAAATGTCAAATTTTGCGATGAAAAGTAGGGCTTGGGGTATTGATTTTGGAGAGTTTTTGTAGTAATATATATTCAATCCTTTTATTATATCATTTTTTATAAAAGTTTTGTCAATTTACAACTTAGTCTCACAGTATGAAAACTTAGGCGATTCTGCCAAGTTAACAATCAACAAATTAAAATTTAATAAGTCGGAGGTGATGCTTAAAAATATTTTTATTACATTTTTATGTAGAATTTTTATATTTGTTATAGGAGGTTTTTATGAAATATAAAACAATTGTAATACTGCTTATGGTAGTAGCTATTTTGTTTTGCAATTTACAATATTTTGTACTTGCTAGTAACGAAATTGATAAAGCTCACCTTAAAGTTTACCAAGGGTCGGAATTGCATTTGCAGTATAAAAAGGGAGATATTTGGTCTTATATTAGTTGCTTAGTTGTTGGGTATGAGAAGGACGGTTTAGTGTATCCGGCTTATTGCCTAAATAGAGAACTACCAGGACCGGAGGCTGTTGAAGGTGGTTTTGTGGCTTCTATTGATGAGACCTTATCTGATGTAAGGCTTTGGAGAGCTATTACTGCTGGATACCCTTATAAGAGTCCAAGTGAAATGGGCGTGGAGACTGTTTGGGATGCTTATACGGCAACTAAACAGGCTATTTATAGCATTTTGTATGATAGAGATGTTTTAACCTATTATAGAGGTGCAGATGAAAGAGGAGAAAAAATTGTTACTGCTATTGATAGATTGGTTAATGAAGGAAGATACGGAACAAGAACTCCTCAGAGCGCGAATGTAGTTATTAATAAAGTGAATGAACCTATTTTAAATAATAATTACTTTGTGCAAGAGTTTTCTGTTAGTAGTAATGTAAATATAGATACTTACAAAATAGAAAACATTAAAAATTTACCAGAAGGTAGTTTTATAACAGATTTAAATGGAAATAATAAAATTGATTTTTTTGGAAATGAACATTTTTTGGTTAATATACCAAAAAATAGCCTGATTAAATACATAGATTATGAGATGGAAATAGTAGCAAAATGCGAAACTTATCCAGTTTTTTATGGAGTGGCTCCTAGTGCGGATTTACAAAATCATGCTATTACATATAGTAAATATGGTGATTTTACAGGAAAAGCCACTATAACACATAAGACAAATACAGGAATTATAGAAATTTTAAAATTAGATGAAAATACTGAAAAACCACTTGAAGGAGTTTCTTTTACTCTTTATTCAGAAAATAATGAAGAATTACAAACAGTAGTTACTAATAGTGAAGGAAAGGCAAATTTTAATAATTTGTACCAAGGTAACTATATAATAAAAGAAACTAAAACAAATGATGCTTATATTTTAAATGCAGAGCCAATTTATGTAACAGTTAATTTTAATGAAAAGATTTCTTTAACTGTAACTAATAAGTTAAAAACAGGTAAACTTAAAATTATTAAATTAGATGAGAAGGATGAAAACTTAAAACTTGAAGGTGTAGAGTTTGAAATTTCAGATGAAAATATGAATGTTATTGAAAGGATCGTAACAGATGAAAATGGTGAAGCTGTTTCTTCTATTCTACCAAGTTTTGATAAAAAATATTATATAAGAGAAATAAAAACACAAGATGGATATATTTTAAATAATGAACTTGTAGAAATTCAATTAGAGGAAGATAACGAAGTTACAGAAATTATATTAAAAAATACTCCAATAGAGCCTGAGCCTGAACCAGAACCAGAACCTGAGCCAGAACCTGAGCCTGAGCCTGAACCAGAACCTGAGCCTGAACCTGAGCCTGAGCCTGAACCAGAACCTGAGCCTGAGCCTGAACCTGTTAAGAAATTACCGAAAACTGGCATGTAATTTCTATACTGGATTTACATGAACTATTGCATGAGAAATTTTGTCTAATTTTTTTAAATCTTCTTCTAAATTATCTGCTATTTTATGGCTTTCAAATGTTGTTAAGTTCCCATCTACTTGAATTGTAATAAATACAATATATTTATATCCAGAAGGAGTGGAGTAAATAGATTCGACCCCCTTTATATTATCATAAGTTTTTATTAAGTCTAAAATGATATCATTATTTGTAGCATCAAGTGAAATGTCCATAAGAACATTATAGCTCTCTATAAAAATTTTAATCCCAGTGTATAAAATCCAAATAGCAATTAATGTACCAATGATACCATCTAACCAATATATGTTAAATATTGCCCCTAAACAAGCAATTAATGTACCTACTGTTATTAAACAGTCATTTCTATGGTCCTTATAGTTTGCTTCTAAAAGAATATTATTATATTTTTTTGCAACAGTTTTTGTATATAAATAAAGTGCAAATTTTGTGATAATGGTAATAATACAAACAATTACAAGCCCCCAAGAGAATGTGAAGTAATTACTATGTATAAGTGAGCTTATTGAGTCTACTAGTAGTTTTACAGATAGTAGAATCATTACCAAACTTATTAGCAGAGAAAATATATATTCTGCTTTTCCATGTCCAAAGTTATGTGTTTCATCATTTGGTTCGCTTGCTATTTTGTTGCCTATGAATGTCATTAAAGATGCAAAAATATCGGAAGCACTGTTTATACTGTCTGCTATCATTGCTTGGCTTCCTGTTATTATTCCTATGAATGCTTTTATTATTAGTAAAAATATGTTACCGATAATGCCTAATAAACCGGCCTTTTTGGTGCTTTTGAATCTATCTTCCATGTTATTCTCCTTTTTGTTTAACATATATATAATATTCGAATTATAGCATAAAAGTTTTAAGATTAAAAGATTTAATTTTAATTCCATGAAAAAAATTGCCAATTATGTCGTAATATGGTATAATTTAATTATCTTCAACAAAAGAGGTGTTATAAAATGACATTATTGGCAATAATATACATACTAGTATTTCTAATTTTTGCATTAATAGCTTTTGCTGTTATGCAGATTAAAATGGCTGGACTTAATGTTAAAGATTTTTTTACATTTATTCAAGCTAATGAAATGCTAGATAAATTATATAGATTTGCAGTTAGATATGAAAAATTAACTCCTATGGAACAGCTTATTTTCTTAAAGGAAGCAGAGAAGGTTTTTAATGCTTATGAGAAAGTTCCAGAGGTTTTATGGGAAGATGAGTATCAAAAATATATGGAAGTTTTGAATAAGTATAAGGATATTAAAGTTTTAAGATGGGTGTCATAGAAGGATAAGAACAATTTGGTTGTTCTTATCTTTTTTCTATTGAAAATTTAAGTACATATTGTTATAATTAACACATATTAATTTAGAGGGTGAAGTAATGGATGAGAATTTAGTTGTTCCAAGTCTTATGAATAGTGAGGAAGAGAGAGTTGAGAATTCTTTAAGACCTAGAACTTTGGAAGAATATGTTGGACAAGAGAAGATTAAGGAAAATTTGAAAATATATATAGAGGCAGCTAAAAAGAGAGGGGAGCCTTTGGATCATGTTTTGCTTTATGGACCTCCGGGGCTTGGTAAGACTACTCTTTCTAATATTATTGCTAATGAGATGAATTCTAATATTAGAATTACATCTGGCCCTGCTATTGAAAAACCAGGCGATTTGGCAGCTTTACTTACTAATTTGGCTGAAAATGATGTTTTGTTTATAGATGAAATTCATAGAATGCATAGGAGTATTGAGGAAATTTTGTATCCTGCTTTGGAAGATTTTAGCCTAGATATTATTATTGGAAAGGGACCAAGTGCTAGGTCTATTAGGTTGGATTTGCCTAAGTTTACTCTTATTGGTGCTACTACTAAGGCGGGCTCACTTTCTACACCACTTCGCGATAGATTTGGAATTGTTAATAGATTAGAATTATATACTAACGATGAGCTTGAAACTATTGTTAAACGTTCTGCTAAGATAATGGATATAAGCATAGACGAAGAAGGTGCAAAAGAGATTGCTTCAAGGTCAAGGGGGACTCCTAGAATTGCAAATAGATTACTAAAAAGGGTAAGAGATTATGCCCTTGTTTTGGCAGACGGAAATATAGATTTAAAACTTGCCAAAAAGGCTTTGCAAAAGTTAGAGATTGATGAACTCGGTTTAGATAATATAGATAGAAAATTATTAGAAACAATTATTTTAAAATATACAGGCGGACCTGTCGGAATAGAAACGCTATCTGCAACAATTGGAGAAGAGGCAGAAACAATAGAAGATGTGTATGAGCCTTATTTAATGCAAATAGGTTTTATTGCAAGAACTCCGAGAGGCAGAGTTGCAACACCTCTTGCATATGAACATATAGGAATAGAGTATAATAAATAGGAGAACCAAATGGAGATTAATTTCAAAAAAGATTATAAATTTTGGATAACATTATTAATTGTAATTTTAGTAATTTGCCTTATTGCTTTTTACAGAATTAAAACATTAAATTTAGATTATATAGCAGCACATAATCCAACAACAAATAGCGAAAAATTTGATAAAAAATATGAAGCCAAATCAGAAAGCGATGAATTAGGACAAACTTTTTTATCTAAATTTAATAATTTAAATAAAATATTTATAAAGTTTGATGGCTTAAAATTAGAAAATTCGTATTTAGTAACAGGCGGAGAAGCAACAATTCGGATTAAAGGATAGCAATGGAAATATTATATATGAAAAACAGTTTGATACGTCAGAATTAAGAAGTAATACAAGCTATATGTTTGAATTTCCTATGATATCAGATTCTGAAAATAAGGAATATTACTTGTTCTTTAAATGTGATAAATTACAGGAAAATTTAAATTTCTATAATGTTTATTATTCAGAAGAAGATGTATACGATAATGGAAGTATGTACATAAACGGAGAAAAACAAACTGGTGATATCTATTTTCAAGAAATGTACTATAATTTAGATAAGGTAGCAAAGCTTGCTGTGTTTATACTATTAATAACTGGCATTTTAAGTCTTATATCTATTGCAATTTACTATAATAAAAAAATTAATGTAGAAAAATTATTCTGGCTTATTATACCTGTGACTTTTATAGCATTTTTATTAATAATGCCAACATTTAAAAGCCACGATGAAGCATTCCACTGGTTTAGAGCATACGATATAGCACAAGGTAATTATTTTACACAAATTATAGACAATAAACCTGCAACAACAGCAGATGAGGAAATTTTAAATATTACTAATATTGTACCAGAAGGAATTAATTATAATTACATAATAAATTCAATAAAAAATAATGAACAGAGTGATAAACAAGTACAGCTAAGCTTAGATACAACGGCTATATATAACCCAATTCAGTATTTTCCACAAACTATGCGGAATATTACTTGTAAGCTTAATAACTGATAATGCAATGCTAATGGCATATGGAGCTAGAATAATAAACATGATAATTGCAATATTTTTACTATATGCTGCAATTAAAATAATGCCATTTGGAAAACTTGGAATGTTAATAAGCATGTGTTTCCCAATTGCCATAGAAGGATTTACATCAATGTCGCCAGATGCAATAACAATATCGGTAGCATACTTGTTTACAGCATATGTTTTAAACATAGTATTTAATAAAGAAAAAATGGTAAGAAAAGTAGATGTATTTGTACTTGCCGTGCTTTCAATACTTATATCACTTTGTAAGATTGTATACTTGCCATTAGTAGGTTTGTTACTTCTAATACCAAGAGAAAAGTTCAAAACAAGAAAACAACAAGTTTTAACAGTTGGTATAATAATGACTATATCAATTATTGCAAATTTAGTATGGCTTGGGGTATCCTCAATGTATTTGTCTATGTATAAAGATGGAAACTCAGGAGACCAGCTTTCTACTTTATTACATAATCCAATTGAATACTTGCAAAGATTATTTACAACCATAAGTGTATTTGGTGGAGATTATATATATTCATTGCTAGGCTCAGAACTAGGCTGGAATGAATTTGCTTACATGTATACTTTGTTCCCATTATTATTTGGATTACTATTTATATATGCAAACACATCAGATGAAAGTATAAAAGTAAGACTTACAAAATATCAAAATATAATTATAGGGTTAATAATATTAGCAGTAGTAGGATTAATATTTACTAGTTTATATATTCAATGGAATGAACCCCAAAATACAACTATAATTGGGGTACAAGGTAGATACTTTATTCCATTAATACCAATTGCTACATTCTTTATTTTTAGCAAATTAAAATTTACCAGAGATCAAACAGAAGAGCAAGTTACAAAAAAAGCCGGAATAGGAATATGCATAATAAATATGTACATGCTAATTAATTTATTAATATTAAATATATAGAGGAAGACAATGAAAAAAGAATTAAAATTTATAATTGCAATAATACTATGTATAGTAATAATTGCAGGAGTAGTAAGCTTTAAATACAATAAAGTAAATACAATACCAGGAGTTATAATTTGTGTAATTACAATTTTATTATGCGCAAAAATATATACCAAAAAAGAAATAACAGCAGAAAAATTATTTCTATACATAGCACCAATGATTATGATATTATTTCTAATAGGAATACCAAGTTGGAAAAATCCAGATGAACAAGTGCATTGGTATAGAATATATGATATTTCGAAAGGACATTTTATAACAGAAAAAGTTGAAGGAGTAGCAGCAGGGGAATTCCCAAAGGAAATATTAGAATATCATAATTATTCAACAGAATTAGATATAAAATATAGTAGTTTTCCAGAGCTTTACGAAAATAAAATAAACGAAAACGGACAGACTGTTTATAGAGAAATGTCAACAACTGCAGTATATCATCCTATACAATATATGCCACAAGTAATAGGAACCTTTATAGCAGATATTTTTACAGATAGACCATTTATAATGATGTATGCAGCAAGATTAGCTAATATGGTATTTTCACTAATTGTGCTATATGCCGCAATAAAAATAATTCCATGTGGTAAAAAAATATTACTATTACTAACATGCCTTCCAGTTGCAGCAGCAGGTTTTGCATCAATGTCACCAGATGCAATGACAATATCAGTTTCTTACCTATTTATAAGTTACATATTAAAATTACTATATGAAAAAGATAAAAAAATAAATTTAAAAGATAAAATTTTACTAATAATTATGAGTGTGGTTATAGCTCTATGTAAAATAGTTTATTTGCCACTGGCTGGTTTAATATTACTATTACCAAAAGAAAAATATTCTTCAAGAAAAAAACAAGTAATAACATGTATTTTAGTAATGGGAATAGCAATATTTACTAATTTAGCATGGCTAGCATTTTCTAGTAGCTATTTAGTGGAATATAAAGAAGGAACACCAATATTACAATTAACAGATTTATTAGCTCATCCATTTGAATTTATACAAAAATTCTTCTTTACAATAAATATGTGTGCAAGAGAGTACATAGATGGACTATTTGGCTATGGAGTAGGTGCAGACCTTCATATAGTGCTATACTCGTTATTGCCAGTTATAATGTTCGTAATGTTCTTATTTTTAACTATAACAGATAAAAAAATTAAAAATGGATTTACAATCTACCAAAAAATAATAATTTCTTTAATTACTTTAGCTATTATAGGATTAATATTTACAAGTATATACATTCAATGGACACCTCTAAATTGTGATATAATATTAGGTGTACAAGGGAGATATTTCTTACCAATATTACCACTTTTAAGTATTCTAATATCAAATTCTATAAAATTAAAAAGTAATTACGATGAAAATAAAATAACAAAAAATTTGCGGAATAATAATTTTAATAATATATGTTTATGTAATGTTAACAGTAACAACAGATAACATGTAATAAAAGGAGTAAGAAAATGAAAATATTACTACATACTTGCTGTGCACCATGCAGTGTATATTGCATACAAAGACTAAGAGAAATGAATATAGATATGGATGTATATTGGTATAATCCAAACATACATCCATACATGGAATATAAAGCAAGAAGAGATACTTTAAAGCAGTACTCTAAAATGATAAATGTAAAAGCAATTTTTGAAGAAGAATATGGATTAAAAGAGTTTTGCAAAAATGTAATAAATGATTTAGAAAATAGATGCATAAATTACTGCTACAGAGTAAGACTAGAAAAAACAGCAAAATATGCAAAAGAGAATGGATATGATGCATTTTCAACAACTTTACTAATAAGTCCATACCAAAATCACGAAGGACTAAAAAAAGTAGGAGAAGAAATGGCAAAAAAATATGATATTCCATTTTTATATGAAGATTTTAGACCAGGATTCAGACAAGGACAAGCCGAAGCAAGAGAACTTGGACTATACATGCAAAAGTATTGTGGTTGTGTGTTTTCAGAGGAAGATAGGTACAGAAAGAAGATAGAGAAGGATAAAAATATTTGACACAACTAGAAATAATATAACTATGCATATAAAAAATATTTTTGAAGAAAAGGAAGTGAATAGGTTATATGGACAAGAAAAACAAAGAAATTTCTGTTCGTTCAAGTGCAGCAGAATATTTAACATATATTGCAGCTACTGGAGATAATCCAGAAAGCATAGAAGTGAGATATGAAGATGAAAATATATGGCTAACTCAAAAAATGTTAGCAACAGTTTATGGAGTTGATGTAAGGACAATTAATTATCACATAAAAAAAATATATGAAGATAAAGAGTTAGAAGAAAATTCAACTATCCGAAATTTTGAGATAATTCAAAAAGAGGGCAACAGAGAAGTTTCGAGAAATGTTGCTCATTATAATTTACAAATGATAATAGCTGTTGGATTTAAAGTTAATAATGAAAGAGCAGTACAATTTAGAAAATGGGCAAATCAAATAGTAAAAGATTATACAATCAAAGGTTGGGTAATGGATGATGAACGTTTGAAAAATGGAGGTTCCATCCTGACAGAAAAATATTTTGAAGAGCAATTAGAACGAATAAGAGAAATAAGAATGTCTGAAAGAAAATTCTATCAAAAAATTACTGATATATATGCAACTTCAATAGATTATGATAAAACCGCAAAAGCAACAATTAGATTTTTTACTAATGTTCAAAATAAACTTCATCATGCAGTATCGCGGAAATACAGCAGCTGAAATCATATACAATAGAGCAGACCATAAAAAAGAACATATGGGCTTAACATCTTGGGAAGGAGCACCAAATAGTAAAATACATAAATATGATGTTATAATTGCTAAAAATTATTTATCAGAGACTGAGATAGGTCAATTAGAGAGATTGGTATCTGCATATTTAGATTTAGCAGAAATGCAAGCAATGAGACATATTCCAATGACAATGGCAGATTGGGAAGAAAGATTAAATGGATTTTTAAAATTATGGGATCATGAAGTTTTACAAGACAACGGAAAAATTTCAGCAGAGATGGCAAAACTTCATGCAGAAACAGAATTCGAAAAATATAGAATAATACAAGATAGAATTTATATATCAGATTTTGATGAACTTTTATTAAATACCAAAAAGCTAAATAAAAGAGAAAATAAAAAATAGGAGGTTATATATTATAACCGCAAAAACGGACAACCATTTATATATTAGGGAAATTTGAAAATCTTGAAAGAGGCTTAAATCTGTCGTTTAGAGAATTGAAATAGACTCCAAAGGTAGTTATATCAGGTGCTTTGAGGAGTAATGTCAGGGTACTCAAAAATGTGTGGCTAAATAGGAAGAGTTCAGAGGAAGATAGGTATAAAAAACAAATAGAAAAAGATTTAAAAAATAATGAGTGCTTATAAAATTTACAAACATTCTGAAATTTCCTTGACAGTTTTTTTTCGTTGTGATATTCTTTCATCAGAAATCAACATTATTATAAAAAAAGCAACAAAATTTATTTTGTAAAAGGAGGAAATCAAATGAAAAAAACTTTAAGAATATTAATGCTTTTAGCAATAGTTGCTATTGTGTTAATAGTATCTGGAAGTGTATATGCTGCTACAACTCAAAATTTTAAAGATTGGAATGTGGCAGATGTACAAGAAGCAGAAGGAGTGTATACAATTAAATTAACTCATGATTTAACTGATGGAGATCCAAAACTATCACAAGATTTGGAAATAATGCAAGGAGAAAAAGTTATATTAGACTTAAATGGATATACACTTCAAGGGTATACAACAGGATTTGAAACAATTTATGTACATGAAGGTGCAGAATTAACTATAGTTGATAATTCTGAGGCAAAAACAGGAAAGGTAATACCAGCATCAGGAGCTGGAACAGTACAATTACCAGTAATCAGAAATGATGGTACTTTAACAATTGAAGATGGAACTTTTGAACAAAAAGATGCTTATGGAGTAGTAATAAACTATGGTACATTAAACATCAATGGAGGTAAATTTGTACAATCAGCAGATGCAAAATGGAGTATATTAGACAATAAAGGAACTACAACAATTAGTGGTGGCGATTTTGATGGAGATGCTGCATTTTGGATGGTAAGAAATGAAGCTAGTTTAACAGTTACTGGTGGAGATTTTGATTCAACTGGAAATGCAAATATGATAGGAAGTATTTATCAAGGGGATAGCTTACCAGCAGAAAACAATGTAAAAACAGAAATAAAAAAAGGTACATTTGATTCAGAAGGTGGAATATTTGTAGTATATGAAGGTACAAAACTAGAAATATCTGGTGGAGAAGTAACAAGTGTACAATCTAATGCAGTATATAATGCAGGAGAAACAACAATAACAGGTGGTACAATAAAATCAGAAAATAGTGCTGCTATTGTGTTAGTAAATAATGAAGGAGCGACAGAAGCAGCAAAAATTAGCGTTTCTGGTGCAACTGTTACATCAGCAGAAGGTAGAGATGCTGTTGAAGTTATAAATAATGTTAAAGATCAAAATTTTGGAACAGCTACTGATGAAAATGGAAATATAATAGCAGGAAAAGTAGAAATTGCAGTAGATGTAACAGAAGTGAAAGTTGGAGAAGCTATTAGTGCTACTGTAACAGTATCAGGAGTAGAGGTATCTACAGGATATACAGTATTAACATCAAATGATAGTGTTGTAAAAGTAAATGCAGATAATACAATACAAGCTGTTGGAGAAGGAAATGCTGAATTAACAATTAAAGTTGGAGATGTAGAAAAAGTTATTAATGTTGCAGTATTGGGAAATTCAGAAGAAAACCCACCTGAGGACCCAACAGAAGACCCAACACAAGATCCAACAGAGGATCCAACACAAGATCCAACTGAGGACCCAACAGAGGATCCAACACAAGATCCAACTGAGGACCCAACAGAGGATCCAACACAAGATCCAACAGAGGATCCAACTGAGGACCCAACAAAGGATCCAACACAAGATCCTTCTAAAACAGAAGAATCATCAGATGAAGATTCTGATATAGTTCAAACAGGAGACTATATATACGTTGCTGTGACTGTATTAGCAATAGTAGTTATAGCAAATGTTGTATATGCAGTTATCAGAAAGAAAAATGCAAAATAAAATAGCATAAATAAAAATAGGGCTCTTGAAAAAGAGCTCTATATTATTTTATCGGAGGATTAATGAGCAAGAAAAAAGGAAAACACTTTGATTCTAAAAAAGAGATAAATCAGGAAGAGAAAAAAATAAAAATTCCATTCTTTTTTATAATATCTATTATTATTACAATTATATGTATAGCATATATAATAAAATGGGCAACAGAAAGTAACTATAATAAAGAAGTTTTAGAAAAAGCACATGAGTCTGTTGTTGTTGAAACAGTTAATGAAGAACCACAAATTGTTTCAGTTGATTTTGATAATTTAAAAGAAACTAATTCAGAAACAGTAGGTTGGATAAAAGTAAATAATACAGAAATTGACTTCCCAGTAGTTCAAGCAAAAGACAATGATTATTATCTTAGACATAGCTTTGATAAATCATATAATATTGCTGGTTGGATATTTATGGATTATAGAGTAAAAAGAGATGGAACAGATAAAAATACAACAATATATGGTCATAATATGAAAAATGGTACAATGTTTACATCTTTAAAGAATATTCTAAATGAGGAATGGTATTCTAATGAAGATAATCTTAAAGTAACATATATTGATGAAAAAGGAATACATTTATACCAAGTGTTTTCAATATACCAAATAGAAAAAGAAACATATTATACAAACACTGATTTTAACTCAAATGCAGAATTTGAAAACTTTATTAATACAATAAAAGGAAGAAGTAAAGTAGACTTTGGAATAGAAGTTGGAATAGAAGATCAAATTTTAACATTATCTACCTGTGCCAATAATAATAACTATAGAGTTGTTTTACATGCAAAGAAAATAGAAAAATAAAGATGAAGAAAGTTCACATATGTGTGCTTTCTTTGTTTTTATAAATATTATTTATATTTTGTAGAAAAACTTTGTTAAATATGATATAGTATTTATAATGTCTTTATAGATGTTAAGGGAGGAAAGTATACAAATGGAAAAACTAGTAGTAATAGACGGTAATAGTATAATAAATAGAGCATTTTATGGAATATTAGGAAATAAAATGCTTATGACAGCAGATGGTAAATATACAAATGCTATATATGGATTTTTATCAATAATGTTTAAAATATTAGATGACTTAAATCCAGATTATTTAGCAATTGCATTCGATTTAAAAGCTCCAACCAAAAGGCATAAACTGTATAAGGACTACAAAGGAACCAGAAAGGGTATGCCAGATGAACTTGCAGAGCAAATGCCAATTTTAAAAGATATATTACATGTAATGAATATTAAAATAATAGAAAAGGAAGAATACGAAGCTGACGATATATTAGGAACATTAGCTAATATGGCAGCAAAAGAAAATATAAATGTAACAATTTTATCTGGTGATAGAGATACATTTCAACTTATAAATAACAAAATAAATGTAAGAATACCACATACTAAAGCAGGTAAAACAGAAACAGAAGATTATGACGAAAACAAAATAAAAGAAATATATGGCTTGCTACCTAAAAAACTAATAGAAGTAAAAGGATTAATGGGAGATACATCAGATAATATTCCGGGAATCCCAGGTGTGGGAGAGAAAACAGCTATAAAATTAGTTAAGGAATACGGTAGTATAGAAAATTTATATGAAAAAGTAGAAAATAATCAAGATACATTAAGAGGAACACTAAGAAATAAGGTAATAGAGAATAAAAATTTAGCTTTATTGTCAAAACAATTACGGAACAATAGATACAAATGTACCATTAAATATAAAAATAGAAGAATTAAAAATACAAGAATGGAATAAAGAAAAAGTTTTAGAAAAATTTACAGAACTTAGATTTCATAGATTCATAGAAAGATTTAATTTGCAAGAAGCAAAACAAGATGAAGATATAGAAAAAATAGAATCAGTACTTGTAGAATTAGAAGATAAAGAAAAAGTAAATGAAATTATTAAAGAAATAAACCAGAACAAAATTATTTATTATTTAATAGAACAAAAAGATTCAAACAACGAAAAATTAATAATGAAAAAAGAAATTGAAGCAATAAGTATATATAGCGAGAATGATAATAAGGTATATTATATAATTGTTAATAATAATATGAACAAATTTAAAGAAATATTTGAGTCTAATGATATAATTAAATGCGGATATGAATTAAAAGAAGATATTATATTATTAAAACAATTAGGAATAGAAGCTCAAAATATGAGCTTTGACATAAAAATAGCAGCATATATATTAAATTCAGTAACAAATCAATATAGTATAAAAACACTAGCAGATACTTACTTGAATATAAATATAGATAATTATTTTTTTGAAGACAAAGAAAGTACAAACCAAATGAGCTTATTTGAAGAAAGTAAAAAAGAAATAAATAAATTTGAAACTGTAAAAGTAGCCATGATTTATAGGCTTAAAACAGTTTTAGAAGAAAAGCTAAAAGAAAACGAAGGATTAGAATTATTTAAAAAAATTGAAATGCCTCTTGTACCAGTTTTAGCAAGTATGGAATATGAGGGGGTATATGTAGACAAAGAAGAACTGATAGAATTTGGACAAAAACTTCAAGATAGAATAAACAAAATTACACAAGAAATATATAATTTGGCAGGAGAAAAATTTAATATAAATTCAACAAAACAATTAGGTGAAATATTATTCGAAAAATTAGGACTAACAGTTTATAAAAAGACAAAAACTGGATATTCAACAGATGTGGAAATATTAGAAAAGCTAAAAAATGAACATCCAATAATAGAAAAAATATTAGAATACCGACAAATAGCCAAAATGAATTCAACATTTGTAGAAGGACTAATGCCATTTATAAATCCTTATACCAAAAGAATACATTCACATTTTCATCAAACAGTTACAGCAACAGGAAGAATTAGTAGTTCAGACCCAAATATGCAAAATATTCCAACAAGAATTGAACTTGGAAAAAAGCTAAGAAAAATATTTAAAGCAGAAGGAGAAAATCAAGTATTTATAGATGCAGACTATTCTCAGATAGAATTAAGAGTATTTGCACATATTTCACAAGATGAAGAAATGATAAAGGCGTTTAATAAAGGCGAAGATATTCATGCACAAGCGGCAAGCAAAGTATTTGGAGTTAATATAAAAGATGTAACACCAGATTTAAGAACAAAAGCAAAAGCAGTAAACTTTGGCATTGTGTATGGTATAAGCGATTTTGGACTTGCAGAACAACTAGGAGTTAAAAAAAGTGAAGCTAAAGAATATATAGAACAATATTTAAAAAAATATAAAGGTATAAAAAAATTCATGGAAGAAATACCAAAACAGGTAAAAGAAACTGGCTATGTTGAAACTATGTTTAAAAGAAGGAGATATGTGCCAGAAATAAATTCAACTAATTATTTAGTAAGGCAGTTTGGAAATAGAGCTGCAATGAATACTCCAATACAGGGAACAGCAGCAGATATTATAAAAATTGCTATGATAAATGTATATAATGAGTTAAATAAGAAAAAATTAAAATCAAAATTAATACTTCAAGTACATGATGAACTATTAATAGAAACATATGAAGAAGAAAAAGAAGTTGTAAAAAATATCTTGAAAAATTGTATGGAAAATGTTATAAATTTAAGTGTGCCTTTAAAAGCAGATATAAACGAAGGAAAAAATTGGTACGAAGTAAAATAAAGAGGGTATCAAGGAGAGGAAAAATTTGAAATTAACTAAAAAATTGTTTATACTATTTATAGTCATTATATTAGTATTTAGCTTAGCAAAAATATTAAAAATAGAAAACATATTTTTAGAAAAAATGTATCCAATTGAACATCAAGAATATGTAGAACAGTATGCAGAACAATTTGGAGTAGACCCATTTTATATTTATTCAATTATAAAAGCAGAAAGTAATTATGATTCAAGTGCTTCTTCATCAAAGGGAGCACTAGGTCTTATGCAACTACTTCCAGCAACAGCAACAGAAATTGCAGAAAGTTTAGGAGTAGAAATAACAGAAGAAGCAATATATAATCCAGAAATAAATATAATGCTAGGTACAAAATATTTTTCTAATTTGTTAAAAGCATATGGTAATGTAATGTTAGCACTTGCAGCGTATAATGCAGGACCTGGAAATGTTACAAAATGGATATCAGAAGGAGAAATAAAAAAGGATGGCTCAGACATAGAAAACATCCCATATAAAGAAACAAATATGTATGTTAGAAAAATAGTACAAAATTATAGAATATATAATGAATTATATAATTAAATTTTATTCAAAAGAAAGGTGGAATGAATATGGCAATATTAGTAACAGGGGGAACAGGCTACATAGGAAGCCACATAAGTGTAGAATTATTAAATAAAGGGGAAGATGTAATTGTTTTAGACAATTTCAGTAATAGTAAACCAGAGGTTTTAGACAAAATTAAAGAAATAACAGGAAAAGATTTTAAATTTTACGAAATAGACATGACAGATAAAAAAGCATTAGATAAAGTGTTTTTTAAAAATCATATAGATTCAGTTATACATTTAGCAGGATTAAAAGCAGTTGGCGAATCAGTAGAAAAGCCAATAGAATATTATTCAAATAATTTAATATCAAATTTAAACTTGCTAACATTAATGAAAAAATATAGATGCAAAAAATTAGTATTTAGCTCATCTGCGACAGTATATGGAGACCCAGAGAAAGTGCCAATACCAGAAACAGCATCACTTTCAACAACTAATCCATATGGAACTACAAAATTAATGATGGAAGATATTTTAAGAGATGTTGCAAAAGCGGATGATACATTTAGTATTGCAATATTAAGATATTTTAACCCAATAGGAGCACACGAAAGTGGTTTGATTGGAGAAAATCCAGAAGGAATACCAAATAACTTAATGCCTTATATAACCGCAGTAGCATCTGGAAAATTAGAGGTATTAAATGTATTTGGAGATGACTATCCTACAAAAGATGGAACAGGGGTAAGAGATTATATACATGTAGTAGATTTAGCAAAAGGACACTTAAAAGCATTAGAAAAAATAGAAAACGAAACAGGATTATTTGTATATAATTTAGGAACAGGAACAGGATATTCAGTACTAGACTTAGTAAAAACTTTTGAAAGAGTAAACAATGTAACAGTTAATTATAAAATTACAGATAGAAGACCAGGAGATATAGCAGAATGCTATGCAGATCCTAGTAAAGCAATGAAAGAATTGCATTGGGTTGCAACTAAAAATTTAGAAGACATGTGCAAAGACTCTTGGAATTTTATTCAAAAGCAACAATAATTGTACCCTTAAATGAACCAAAGATAAGAAATTTATATCAAAGGGGATAAAATATGATTGTAGAAAGAATAATCTTCAATGTTTTAGCATTTACATTATTTGTATTTATGTTTGCAAAAATGATAAGCAAAAATGATACAAACTATATAGCTATAATAGCACTCCAAGCTCTGGGAATAGCAGTTAGTTTTTTTGAAACAATACTTGGACAAACATTATGGATTGGAATAAAAATTTTAATATATGCATTATCTATTATTTTGCCAATTTTAGTATTATATTTTGATTTTAGAAATATTAATTTGGTAGAGCAAATGTATGCAATAATTGCAAAAATATTATTCCACCTAGGTAATAGAAAAAAGGCAAAACAAATACTTGTAGATATAGTAACCAAATACCCAGATAGCTATAAAGGACATAAATATTTAGCAGAACTATATGAAAAAGAAGGCGGAATGAGAAGAGCAATAGATGAATATGTAAAGGCAATAGACATACAAAAAAACGACTATAATTCTTATTACAAAATTGCAGAATTATTAAATGGCTTAGCTCAAAAAGAACAAGCAGTAACTATGCTAAATAACTTACTTAGAATAAAACCAGATTATTATATGGCATCAAATCTTTTAGGAGATATATTAATTGAGAGCCAAAAATACAAAGAAGCAACAAATGTATATTTAGAGGCTCTAAAATATAGACCAGCAGATTATGAGCTGTATTATAACCTAGGAATAGCATATACAATGTTAAATGATTTTGCAAATGCAGAATCAGCTTATAAAAAAGCTGCACAAATAAATCATTTAAAACATAACACAGACTATACCTTAGCTCAAATTGCATTAATATGTGATGAAATGGAAAAAGCAGAGAAGTACTTTACAGAAGCATTATATGGTGAAGAGGTAGAACCTTTTGCATATTATGAACTTGCAAAAATATCTATGAAAAAGGGCCAAAAAGATAGAGCAGTAGCGTATTTAAATAAAGCACTAGAATTAGAATCAGCTCTTAAAGAAAAATTAAATGAGGAACAAATATTTATACCAATTAAATCATATATTGTAATACCAGAAAACAAAGAAGAAACAAATAGAAAACAAATGGGGAAAAAAGAAGAAGCCATAAAGAAACACTTAGAAGAAACACTAGAAATAGTTGAAAAACTAAATAACAGAACTGACTACTTTAGAAAACAAAAGCAAAAAAATAAAGAAAATAAAAATATAGAACATAAGTCAAAAGAAAAATCTTAAAAATAAATATAAAGATAGGAGATTAAAATGGATATTTTTCAAGCATTAGTACTAGGAATAGTACAAGGATTAACAGAACTTTTACCAATATCAAGTTCTGCACATTTATTTTTAATACCATGGATTTTTAACTGGCCAGAAATAGGCGATTTTGATGTTGCACTTCATTTTGGAACATTACTTGCAATAGGAATATTCTTTTTTAAAGATTGGATTGCACTTATTAAAGGTGGATATAAACAAATTGTAAAAAAAGAAAAAAGCCCAGAAGGGAAAATGTTCTGGTATATAGTAATTGCAACAATACCAGGAGGAATAATAGGGTTCTTATTAGATCACTTTGCAGGAGACTTATTAACAAATGAGTTTATAATAGCTACTGCACTTATAGTAATGGGTGTTATTTTATACTTTGTTGATAAAAACGCAAAATCAGATGTAGAATATAAAGATATGACATTAAAACAAACATTTTTAATAGGATTATCACAAGCTTTGGCATTTATACCAGGTGTATCACGTTCAGGTGTTACAATGACAACAGGAAGAATGCTTGGAGTAAAAAGAGAAGCGGCAGCAAAATATTCTTTTATGCTATCTGCACCAATTGTTTTAGCAGCAACCTTATATAAAATAAAGGATTTTGCATTTGGAGAATTATCATTCTACATAGGAGTTTTAGCAAGTTTTATAGTAGGAATTATAGTAATTAAATTCTTATTAGAATACTTACAAAAAGGAAGCTTTAAAGTATTTGCTTTATACCGTATAGTAATAGGTTTAATTGTTTTAGTAATAGCATTTACAAGAATATAAATATATTTATATAAGAGGTAAAAATGGAAGAAATATTAACACTTCAAAATATATTATTATATCTTATTATAATAAATATAGTAGGTTTTTTAGCAATGCTTATAGATAAAAGAAAAGCTCAAAAAGGAAGCTGGCGCATACCAGAAAAAACACTTTTTATAATAACATTATTAGGTGGGGGAATAGGTACTATATTGGGAATGTATACATTTAGGCATAAAACTAAAAAGCTAAAATTTACAATAGGATTTCCAGTGATATTAATATCAGAGATAGTAGCAATAATATACTTTTTTGTAATACAATAATTAAAAGGAGTAAAAAATGAACAAAATCGACGAAAGCCTTGTAGGAGTACACACACACACACAGGTAGCTTATTAGAAAATAAAAAAGAAATAAAATTAGGAGTAATACTCCTCAGTAAGAGATACTTAAAATTTTATAGTTTGTATTAATCAATAAATATAATATTGCAAAATTTTATTGATTATTAGTAATATAAACTTTTAAGTGTCTCTTTTTGTATTAAAGCAATTGAAATATATATTATTATAATATATAATAATTCAAAGTAAAAAAGGGAGGAAGAAAATGGGATTAAAATTAGAAAACGTAAGTAAGTCATATGGAACTAAAAAAGTTGTAGATAAAGTTTCATTAGAAATACCAGAACCTGGTGTATATGGACTTTTAGGTGCAAATGGTGCTGGTAAAACTACTACAATTAGAATGTTACTTGGCATTCTAAAAAAAGATGAAGGGGAGATAACTTGGAATGGCAAAACTGTTGAAAGAAAGCATGTTAATTTTGGATATCTGCCAGAAGAAAGAGGAGTGTATCCAAAAACAAAGGTAATAGAACAATTAGTTTATTTTGGTATGTTAAAAGGTATGACCAGACAAGAGGCATACGATGCTATAAGAAAATGGTCAAAAGTTTTAAAAGTAGAAGAGTATCTAGAAATGACAGCAGAAAAATTGTCAAAAGGAAATCAACAAAAAATACAATTTATGACATCAATATTGCATGATCCAGAATTAATAGTTTTAGATGAACCTTTTAGTGGATTAGACCCAGTAAATACAGAAATATTAAAAAATGTAATATTAGAACAAGTAAAAAATGGTAAATACATAATAATGTCAAGCCATCAAATGGCATCAATTGAAGAATTTTGTACAGATATACTTATATTAAAAAGAGGAAAAACAGTATTACAAGGAAATTTAAAAAGTATAAAAGACACTTATCCAGTAAACCGATTAGAACTTAGTGTTAATGAAAATATAGACAATTACATAAAAGATATGGGATTTGTTATAGAAAACGAAAATAACCACAATTACACAATAAAAATCGAAGACGAGTCTAAACCAAGAGAGTTATTAAATAGACTTATAAATAATGGGATTGCTATTAACAAATTTGAAATTAAAAAACCAACATTAAATGATATTTTCATAGAAAAGGTGGGTGAGTAGAATGAAGGATTTAAAAACAGTTATATTATTTACTATGAAAGATATGGCAAAAAGAAAATCTTTTATAGTTTCTACAATAATAATATTACTTTTAATTGTTATAGGATTTAATGTACCTAATATAATAAAAGCATTTAGTGGAGAGGATTCTGGAATAAGTAAAATATTAATTGTAGATAGTGAAAATATTTACGAAGGAACTCTTTCATCTCTAAATTCAATGGAATTAGGGTATGAATTTGATATAAAAACAGAAGATATAAGTTATGATACAATAAAACAACAAATAGAAAACGACGAAATTTCTTCATGTATTATTATAGAACCAAATGGTTCAAATTTAACAATGAGATATATTGTAAAAAACATGGTAATGGCATCATCTGTGCCAGAAAACTGTGTAAATGCATTAAGCACAATTTATACTAATTTGCAAATTTCTAAGTTAGGACTTTCAGAAGAGCAGCTTCAATCTTTAAATCCTAATTTTGAGTTTGAAATAGAGCAAACAGAGGAGCAAGAAGTAAGTGGTAATTTATTTACAATGATGATGCTATCAATTGTTCTTTTCTATGCTATATATTTCTGTGCTTATCAGGTTTCAAGTTCTATTACAACAGAAAAAACATCTAAAATAATGGAAACACTAGTAACTTCTACTTCGCCTAGAACTATTGTGCTGGGTAAAACAATAGGTATTGGTATAGTTGGGCTTGTGCAGGTTTGTGTTATTGTTTTAGTTGCTTTAATTAGTGCTCAAACATTTTTAGAGCCTGGAATTTTGGAAAGTATATTAGACATGTCACAAGTTACACCATTTTTAGCAGTAGTTGTTTTGCTATATTTTATTTTGGGATATTTTGCTTATGCTCTAATGTATGCTCTTACAGGTTCAACAGTAAGTAAACCAGAAGATATACAATCTGCAAATACTCCTGTTGCATTGCTTGCAGTTGTTGGCTTTTATTTAGCATATTTTTCAATGATGAATCCAACAAGTAGTATTAATGCTTTTGCATCTATGTTTCCAATTTCATCACCATTCTGTATGCCATTTAGAGTGATGATGGGTATTGCAACTCCTACCGATGTTGCTATTTCACTTGCAATATTATTGGTAACAATACTTGTTATTGCAAAAGTGGCAATAAAGATTTATTCAAGTGCTATATTTAATTATGGAAGCAAAATGAGCTTTAAGGATATTATGAGAATTTATAAAGATAAGAATAATTAATTTCATGAAAAAAACAGACTAGGTTCAGTTTATTACCTAGTCTGTTTTTTTATGCATAAAAATTCCTGAAAGCCATGCCTTATATGCAATAGAAAGAAATACGCAAAACATACATTTTGGAGACATAAATACAAACAAAAATAATAATTGTTACCATAATGTAATTACGATGGAATAATTGTGAACAATTTGTGAACAAAATATGCCCATTTAAAAGCTATCCACAGAGTTATCCACATTATCCACAGGTATTATTTTTGGTTTACCTGTTTAAAAATAAGTTACATAAAACAAGAAAATTGACATATAGACACTAAAAAGGTCGATTATGGGGAATTGGATGGCTCTTTCTTCTTTTTTGCAAAAGTATATGTAATTTAATATATTTTATGTTTTTATTTTGAAAAAGATAGACAAAGGAATTAATTTCGTATATAATGATTACATTAGATAGAACAAAAGAAAGAGGTAATTGTAATGGAGATAAACGCTGTAAGCCTAGTGGCTGTACACACACACACACACATCTGATTTATTAGTGAAAATAAAAAGAATGAATATATAGATTATTTAAGACATATAAGACTTAGTTTTTGGCTAGGTCTGTATGTCTTTTTGTAATTTTGTAGAGTAGCTTGTTTTAAGTGTAGATGTTTAAAAAGGAGCCGCCGAAGA
>CAMMLS010000018.1 GCA_946497775.1 uncultured Clostridium sp. | reverse complement strand
TAAATTATAATATAACAAAACTAAACAAATATTATTCAGATACAGTAACAGTAGATAGTGAATATAGACATTATGAAATAATAGATGGAATCAAATATCATTTTATAGAGCTACCAAAGTTTAGGGAGCAAATACATGTGCCAGAGACAAAATTCGAACAATGGTTAGCGTTTATGGATTATGAAAATAAGGAGATGGTAAAAATGGCAATAGAGAAAAATGAATTAGTAAAAAAAGCACAAAAGGATTATGAATATTTAACAGGAGATGCAGCAACAAGGAGATTACAAGAATTAAGAGAAAAAGCAATATTAGATGAAAACTCAGCATATGCGACAGGAGAGAAACGTGGAGAAGCGCGTGGAGAGAAACGTGGTATAAAAATTGGAGAAGCAAGAGGAAAAAAAGCCGGAAAGATAGAAATAGCAATGGCCATGTATAGAAATAATGTTAAAAGAGATATAATTGGAAAATATACTGGACTAAATGATGAAGAATTAGATAAAATTTGTACATCGAAATTATAAAATATATAACTAAAAAAGAAAAAGAAAAATTCCTAATATTTGTGTTTTGTTGTATTGCTTTTTGCCTTATTTTATAATATAATCTAAAAATAACTTAAAAATTGCACTTTTTAGCAATAGAAATGGAGAGTTAAATGAAAGCAATTGAGATTAGAAATAAATTTTTAGATTATTTTAAGAGCAAAGGACATACTGTTATTCCAAGTAGCCCGGTTATTCCAGAGAATGACCCTTCTGTTTTGTTTACTACTGCGGGAATGCAACCATTAGTTCCATATTTGTTAGGAGAAAAACACCCCGCTGGGAACAAGCTTACTGATTATCAAAAATGTATTCGTACTGTTGATATTGATGAAGTTGGAGATAATCGCCACTTAACTTATTTTGAAATGCTTGGTAATTGGTCTTTGGGAGCTTATTTTAAAGAAGAATCCATTGCAATGAGTTTTGAATTTTTGACTAAGGTTTTAAATATTCCTGCTGAAAAAATTTCTGTTACTGTTTTTGCAGGTGATGAGGATGCTCCAAGAGACTTGGAAGCTGAAAAGGCTTGGATTAAGGCAGGTATTCCGGAAGAGAGAATTTATCATTTTGGAAAAGACGATAATTGGTGGATTGCAGGAGATGAAGGACCTTGTGGACCTGATACTGAAATGTTTTATGATACTGGTAAACCAGCATGTAGTGAACACTGTAATCCTTCTTGCGATTGTGGCAAATATGTTGAAATTTGGAATAATGTGTTCATGGAGTATTATAAAGAAAAAGATGGCAAGTATAGAAAGTTGGAACAAAAAAATGTTGATACAGGACTTGGTTTAGAAAGAATGACTATGTTACTTCAAGGTAAAGAAACTCCTTTTGATACAGAGCTATTTTTACCTACTATGGAAAAATTAAAAGGCTTAGCAAAACAAGATGATATAAATAGCAGAAGAATTATATCAGACCATTTAAGAAGTAGCATGATGATTATTTGCGATGGAGGAATGCCAAGTAATACAGATAGAGGATATATTCTAAGAAGACTTATTAGAAGATTAACAAGACATTTAAATAAATTACAAATTAGCATAGAAAATTTCGAAGAAGTTATTGACATTACAATTGATAATTTAAAAGAAATGTATCCAGAATTAGAGCAAAACAGAGCAAATATTCATAAAGTAATTTCAGATGAACAACATAAGTTTATTAAAACATTAGAAAATGGAGAAAAAGAGTTTGAAAAAGCTGTTTTAAAAGCAAAACAAGCTGGCGAAGAAGTAATTTCTGGAACAGTTGTGTTTAAACTTTACGAAACATATGGATTTCCACTTGAAATGACAATTGAGCTTGCAAAAGAACAAGGAATAAAAATAGATACATCCGAGTTTGATAAACTATTTAAAGAACACCAAGAAAAATCAAAAATGGGAAGTGAAAATAAGTTTAAAGGTGGACTAGCTGAACAAAATGAAACAACAATTGCATATCATACAGCAACACATTTGCTTCATAAGGCACTTCAAATTGTGCTAGGTGAGCATGCGACTCAAAAAGGATCAAATATTACAACTGAAAGATTAAGGTTTGACTTTGCTCATCCTCAAAAGGTAACAAAAGAGGAATTAGAAAAGGTTGAAGAAATTGTAAATGAACAAATAAAAAGAGATTTACCAGTAATGTGCGAGGAAATGACATTAGAAGAGGCAAAAGAACAAGGGGCAATGGGCTTGTTTGAAAGCAAATACGGTGAGAAGGTAAAAGTATATACAATAGGAGATTTTAGCAAAGAAATTTGTGGCGGACCACATGTTAAACATACGGGAGAACTTGGCAGATTTAAAATAAAAAAAGAAGAGGCAAGTTCAGCAGGAGTAAGAAGAATAAAAGCAATTTTAATAAAAGAATAGGAGATAAAAAATGGATTGTATATTTTGTAAAATAATAAATAAAGAAATTCCTTCAAATATAGTATATGAAGATGAAGAAATTTTAGCTTTTAAAGACATAGCACCACAAGCACCTGTACACATAGTAGTTATTCCTAAAAAACATATTTCTAAAATAACAGAAATTAGTCAAGAAGATGAAAAAGTAATAGGAAAAATATATGCTGTTATAAATCATATTGCAAAAGAGCAAGGTATTGCAGATGATGGATTTAGAGTAATAATTAATTGTGGTGAAAATGGAGGACAAGAAGTTAAACATATTCATTTTCATTTACTTGGTGGAACAAAATTGAGTGGAAAAATTGTGTAATATTTGTAGAATAAGGACAAAAACCAAAAAAATATGTTATAATTAAATTAAATACATTAAATAAGGAGTATTATATGGAAAAAAAGTTTAATACTGTACTAACAGTTATTTTAGTAATAGCAGTTATTGCAATATTGATTTTAGCAGGTTTTTGGATTTATGATTTTTATACAAAATACAAATTAGACCAAGATGCCTTAAATGCTATTGCAGAATTTGAAAATGCAATAGGACAACTTAATACAAATACCATAGGCGATGATATATTATCAAATAGTGCAAATACAATAGTTTCAGAACCGGAGCAACCACAAAATACAAATACAAATTCATCTGGTGGAAATTCTGGGTATAAATATAATAATTTTACAATATTAGGACAAATAGAAATACCAAAAACTAAGGTTAATTATCCTGTTTTGGCAGAAGTTTCTCCAAAGGCATTATCGGTTGCAGTAGCACAACTTTATGGGCCGGGCTTAAATAAACCGGGAAATACTATAATAATAGGGCACAATAATAGGAATGGATTGTTTTTTTCTAACAATAAAAAACTCACAATTGGAGATAAAATATATATAACTGATTTAAATGGAAATAGACTTGAATACACCATATACAACAAGTATGAAACAACAGATACAGATACAGAATATATGACAAGAAATACAAATGGAGCAATTGAAATATCATTATCAACGTGTACAGATAATTTAGAAAAAAGAATAATTATTTGGGCAAAAGCTAACTAATCGACATTTTTCTTTAAAAACTTTTAAATTAATAGAAAATGTGATATAATAATAGTATATAAATGCGAAAGATGGAGGAGGGGTTAGATATGTTTGATAGTAAATATAGTGATATCTTAACCGTTATATTAGTAGTAGTAATAATAGCAATAATAGGATTATTAGGTTTTTGGGCATATGATGTATATACCAGAAATAATACAGATAAAGATGCATTAAATGCAATAAATGAATTTGAAAATAATTTGCCAGACAAAGATAAAAATACAACAAATAATAATACAACAAATAATAACATAATAGGCAATGTGGCAAAACCAGATGTTAATGGTATAGATACAGGTGCAATTTCTAATACAACAACAGGTGGCGGAACAGTACAAACTTACCAAGGTTTTGTAATGTTAGGTTACATAGAAATACCAAAAACGGGTATTAAATATCCAATTTTAGCAGAAACTACTAAAAAATCAATTGAAGTAGCGGTTGCAATGTATTATGGACCAGGCTTAAATAAACCAGGTAATACAGTTATAGTAGGACATAATTACAGAAACGGTATGTTTTTCTCAGATAATGCTAAAATTGCAGTTGGAGATAAAATATACATAACTGACTTAGATGGTAATAAAGTTACATATATTGTATATAATACATATGAAACAACAGCAGAAGATGCAGAATACATGGATAGAGATACAAATGGAGCAATGGAGATAACACTTGCAACATGTACAGACGATGTTCAAGGTAGAATTGTTATATGGGCAAGAGCAGAATAGAAAAAATTTTTAAAAAAGTATTGACAAAAATAATAATTATAGGTTAAAATAAATAACGGACTATATAATGGTCCGTTATTTGGTGGATGTAGCGCAGTTGGTTAGAGCGCTAGTTTGTGGCACTAGAGGTCGTGGGTTCGAGTCCCATCTTCCACCCCACAAAATTTATTTATAACCATTTATTATATTTTAAAAATTCAATATTGGGGTGTAGCCAAGTGGTAAGGCACCAGACTTTGACTCTGGCATTTCGGCGGTTCGAATCCTCCCACCCCAGCCAAAATTACATTAAGCGAACAAAAATAAATCTAGTAAAACATTAAAATGAAGTGATTTACTAGATTTATTTTTTGTTTTAATAATCCAAAAAATATTTTCTAAAAAAATGTTGACACGATGTCAGAAAAGTGGTATAAAATAAAGGAAAGTAATAAAAATTGAAAGGGTATATAAAATATGGGGAGTAACATTCAAAAAGAGATAGTCGATGTAAGGAAAGAAGAAATTATAAATAGTTGCGAAAAACTTTATAAAAATAACAGTTTTAAAGATATAACAATAAAAAGTATTGGAGAAGAAACAACATTTTCTCGTACTTCAATTTATAATTATTTTCAGACAAAAGAAGAAATATTCCTTGCCCTAATGAAAAGAGAATATGATAGATGGATAAAAGATTTAGAAGATGTATATAATAATAATTCGAAATTATCTAAAAAAGAATTTGCTGAAAATTTGGCATTAACACTTGAAAAAAGAAAAAACTTATTAAAATTACTTTCAATGAATATGTATGATATAGAAGAAAACAGTAGAATGGAAGAATTAATAGAGTTCAAAAAATCATATGGTAAAGCAATAAATACGGTAAAAAAATGTGTAGACAAATTTTTCCCGGATATGAATGAAATGGACAAAGAAAATTTTATATTTTTATTTTTCCCATTTATGTTTGGAATATATCCATATACAGAAGCAACAAAAAAGCAAATAGAGGCTATGAAGATTGCAAAAGTACCAACAAAGCCTTTATCAATATATGAAATTACTTATAATACAATTACAAAATTATTAAATTAAAAATATAAGGAGGAATTAGAATGGAAAAAGCAAAAGTTTATTTTACAAGTAAAATATCACCAGAAAGTTTGGTGGAAATTTTCGAAAAACTAGGCAAGGAATTACCAGGAAAGGTAGCAGTAAAACTACATTCAGGAGAACATGGAAATAAAAATTATTTAAGACCAGAATTTGTAAAACAAATAATAGAAAAAGTAAATGGAACAGTTGTAGAATGTAATACTGCATATCCAGGAGAAAGAAATACAACAGAAAAACATAAAAAATTAATGGAAGAACATGAATGGTCAAAATATTTTAATGTAGATATTATGGACGAAGAAGGACCAGATATGGAGCTAGAAATCCCAGATGGATTACAAATTAAAAAGAACTTTGTTGGAAAACATATGGCAAATTACGATTCAATGCTTGTATTATCACACTTTAAAGGACATGCAATGGGAGGTTTTGGTGGAGCACTAAAACAATTATCTATTGGTTGTGCATCTTCTTATGGAAAAGCATATATTCATGGTGCAGGAGACCCAGAAGCAGATATGTTTAAAACAGAGCAAGTATCTTTTGTAAAATCTATGGGAGATGCAGCAAGTAGTGTTCATAAATATTTTAATGGAAACATATTATATATAAATTCTATGGTAAACATTTCAATAGATTGCGATTGCGACGGAAATGCTTCTGCTCCATGCATGAAAGATATAGGAATTTTAGCAAGTACAGATCCAGTCGCAATAGATAAAGCGTGCCTAGATATTATATATAATTCAAACGATCCAGGAAAAGAAAAGTTAATACAAAGAATTGAAGAAAAGAAAGCAATTCATATTATAGAAACAGCAGAAAAATTAGGAACTGGAACAACTGAATATGAATTAATAAATATAGACTAAATATTTGATTGCAAGCAGCCTAGAATTTTCTAGGTTGCTTTTTTTAAAAGTTTTGAAACTTATTTATAATATTTAGATGTATTATGAATATATTAAATTTTTCTTAAATATTAAATAATATACTTGAAAAAGAATAATAAAAAGAATAAAATTTATTAAAAGTCTTTAAAAAAACACAATTATATAATATAATATTTAAGTAAAAATATTGCAAGGAGGCAATAATGAGTAATAAGAAAAATAAAAAATCAAATATAAAAAGTAAAGCAACAAACAAAAAAGAAAATAAACAAAACAGTGCAGATATAGAAAATGCAAAAACAAAAAAGGTGAAAATTCCTAAGGAAAAGAAAGAAAAAAAGAAAAAAGATGGAAAAGAAAAAAAGCATAAAAAATTAAAACTAGCTTTAAAAATTATAGGAATATTAATTTTACTATGTATTATTGCTGTTGCAGGAGTAGTTGCAGGAGTATTTTGCGGATTGTTTGGTGATGACTTTACAATAACAAAAGAAGATCTTATTATAGGGACTTCTAATTCTGTTGTATTAGACAAAGATGGAAATATTATTGCAACATTATCTGGTGATGAAAAAAGAGAAATTGTATCATTATCTGATATGCCATCATATTTACCAGAAGCATTTATTGCAATAGAGGACGAAAGATTTAGAGAACATCATGGTGTAGATATACAAAGAACACTATATGCAGCAGTAAAATTCGTACTAAATGGAGGCTCATCTTCTTTTGGTGGAAGTACTATAACACAACAATTAGTTAAAAATATAACCCAAGAAAAAGATGATGAGCGGAATGGATGGTATTATAAGAAAACTTAAAGAATGGGTAAAAGCTTACCAAATAGAAGAATTTGCTTCAAAAGACCAAATACTAGAAACATATTTAAATATTATATCAATGGGTGGCGGAGGAAAAAACATCCATGGTGTACAATTAGGAGCAAAATACTATTTTAATAAAGATGTAGGAGATTTAACCCTAGAAGAAAGTGCATTCTTAGCTGGAATAAATAATGCTCCAAATACATACAATCCATTTAGAGACGAAGATGAAGAAGCAAAAAATAACAGGATGGAAAAAATAAAAAATAGAACAAAAACAGTTCTTGCAAAAATGTTAGAACTTGGGAAAATATCACAAGAAGAACACGATACAGCAGTGCAAAAAGTTGATGAAGGATTAAATTTCCAAGAAGGGCAAATATCAGGAAATGTATATTCATACCACACAGATGCAATGCTTTCACAAGCGGCAAAAGATTTAGCTGAAAAAAACGGTTGGGATGAAGAATTTGCTGGGATGAAAATAGAAAGCAGTGGATATACAATTTATACAACACAAGATACTGCACTTCAAGAAAGAATGGAAGAAGAGTTTGAAAAAGAAAAATATTTAGTATATTCAAAACAAGACCCAGAAAAACACACAGAAGCAGCTATGGCAGTAATTGAAAATGGTACAGGATATGTAGTCGGGGTTGTAGGTGGACTTGGAGAAAAAACAACATCAAGAGAATATAATTTAGCAACTCAGGGTGGAAAACAAACCGGTTCTGCAATGAAACCATTAGCAGCAATTGCACCAGCACTAGAAGAAGGAATAATAACAGCAGGTTCAGTATATGATGATGTTCCAACAACATTTGCAGGAATGAAAAAAGATTGGCCAAAAAATTATGATAATACATATAGAGGATTATTAAATGTAAGATACACAATAGAAATATCTCACAACATAGGACCAGTAGCAATATTATCTGAACTTGGAAGTAATAAAGCAGTAAAATTCTTAAAAGATATGAATTTTGAAAGTATAGACCCAGAACAAGATCAAACATTAGCATTAGCATTAGGTGGATTAACTTATGGCGCAACTCCACTTGAAATGGCAGCAGGATATTCAATGATAGCAAATGGTGGGGAATATGTAGAGCCAACATTCTATACTAAAATAGTAGATTCAGATGGAAATATAGTATTAGAAGCAGAGCAAGAAAGAAAAAGAATGATGTCTGAATCTAATGCATATATAATGCAAAGTATATTGTTCCAACCAACAATTGGTTCAAGCGGAACAGCTAGATATTGTGCAATAAGTGGAATGGATGTGGCAACAAAAACAGGAACAACAAATAATGACTATGATAGATGGCTTTGTGGATTTACACCATATTATTCAGCAGTAACATGGTATGGATATGATAAAAATCCAGAAACTATACGTTACAGAGGAAGCCCATCAAACCCAGCTGGTTCAATATGGGATGCTGTAATGGAATTTGCACATAAAGATTTAGAAAGAAAAAGATTTACTGTGCCAGATGATATAAAAAGAGTAACAATATGTAGAGACTCTGGAATGTTAGCAGGAGAATATTGCAACCAAGATCCAAGAGGAACCAGAACATATTCAGAAGTTTATGTAAACGGAACACAACCAACAGAAAAATGTACAGTACATGTTAAAGCAAAAGTGTGTGAAGCAGATGGAACAGTAAAATTAGCTAACGATAATTGCCCAAATGCAGTAGAAAGAGTATTTATAACAAGAAAAGATAGTGACAAAAACGATTCATGGAAGAAGGCAACAGATGCACAATATATGCTACCAACAGAAACATGTACAACACATACAAAACCAGTTGAAAGACCAGAAAATACTGTAAATGGAAACACAATAAACAATAATACAAATAGCATTAATAACAACACAATAAAAAATAACATAAATAGTAATAATATTAACACAAATAGCATTAAGAATAATGTAAATACAAATAATATAGGTAATACTGTAAATAATTCTGTAATTAATAATGTAATAAATAATGCTGTTAATAATATTATAAATAATAAGCCTAACTCGAATATTGTTAACTAAATAATGCTACTTTCATCTTTTGTGTAAGAAAGGAAATTAAAAAATGGAAATTAAATTTTATAATACATTAACAAAGCAAAAGGAAAAATTTATCCCATTAAATGATGATATTGTTAAAATATATTCATGTGGACCAACTGTATATAAAAATGCAACAATAGGAAATATGAGAACAAATATATTTCAAGATGTTTTAAGAAGAGTTCTTAAATATAATGGATATAAATTAAAACACGTAATGAACATAACAGACGTAGGACATCTAGTATCAGATGGAGACGAGGGAGAAGACAAAATGTTAAAATCTGCAAGAGAAGAAAATAAGTCTCCACTTGAAATTGCAGAATATTATACAAAACTATTTTTTGATGATTTAGAGGCTTTAAATATTGAAAAACCAGAAATTATATGTAAAGCAACAGATCATATTAATGAAATGCTAGAATATGTAAAGAAGTTAATGGCAAATGGATATGCATATGAGACATCAACTGCAATATATTTTGATGTCTCTAAGCTAGATAAATATGGAATTCTTTCAGGAATAAATTTAGATGAACAAAAATCAGGTGCCAGAGTTGAAGTAGATAAAGAAAAGAAAAATCCATATGACTTTGCCTTATGGATAAAAGCACCAGAAAATCACTTAATGAAGTGGGATAGCCCATGGGGCCCAAGTTATCCAGGATGGCATATAGAATGTTCTGCTATGTCTTCAAAATACTTAGGGGAACAATTTGATATACACACAGGAGGAATAGATTTAATTCCAACACATCATGAAAATGAAATAGCACAAAGTAAAGGAGCTTGCGGAAAAATTCCAGCAAGATATTGGATGCATGGTGAATACTTACTTATAAATGGCGGAAAAATGTCAAAAAGTTTAGGTAATGTGTATTTATTAGAAGATATTATAAAAAGAGGATACAATCCACTTGTATACAGATTATTTAGTTATTCATGCCATTACAGAAACAAACTAAACTTTACATGGGAAGGAATAGAAGCAGCATCAAAATCATTAGAAAGACTAAAAGAAGGATATAGAAAACATTTATATGGTGAAGACAGTATTTCAAAAGAAGTAATAGAAGATTTTGAAAATAGATTCCATGAAGCAATAAATGATGACCTAAATATGCCACTTGCAATGGGTGTAGTTTGGGAAGTTATAAGATACGAGAAAAAATCTAAACAATTAGCAGATTTATTGTTAAAATTCGACACTGTCCTAGGATTAAAAATAGATGAAGAAAATAAAAAAGAAGAGATACCAGAAGAAATAATAAATCTTTTAAGACAAAGACAGCAAGCAAGACAAGAAAAGAACTGGGCTGAATCTGATAGAATAAGAGACTTAATAAAAGAAAAAGGTTATATGGTAAAAGACGGAAAAGATGGAGCAGAAGTAGAAAAAATAAAATAAAAAAATGAGCAATACTAACCAGTATTGCTCATTTTTTATTTAAAATATAATTTCTATGGTCATGCACTTTCAAGAAATAACAAACATATATTATTGTATAAACAAAATTGGAGGTGCACAAATGCTTTCTCTATCATTAGGTGGCTTTTTAGCTTTTTTAAATTCAGCAGTTTTTGTTGTTGGATACATAGTAAATAATAATTTATTTCCAGAACCATTAAGTCCAGAAGAAGAAAAAATATATTTAGAGAAATATGAAAATGGAGATGAAGAAGCTAGAAATATACTAATTGAAAAAAATTTAAGATTAGTAGCCCATGTGGCAAAAAAATATTCTTCAAGTAATGTAAGTAATGATGACTTGATTTCAATAGGTACAATAGGTTTAATAAAAGGAATAAATAGTTTTAAAACATCAAAGGGGGTAAAACTTGCTACATATGTGTCTAAATGTATAGATAATGAAATATTAATGTATTTAAGAAGCTATAAAAAAGTATCGGCAGAAGTGTATTTAAACGAACCAATAGGTAAAGATAAGGATGACAATGAAGTAACATTATTAGAAGTTTTAGAGAACGAGGAAAAAAGTATTGAAGATGAAATAGACTTAAAAATTAAAGTAAAAAAATTATACGAAAAAATGTCAAAAGTATTAAAAGAAAGAGAACGAAAAATATTAGAAATGAGGTACGGATTAAACGGAAGCAAACCAATAACACAACATCAAATAGCAGAGATGCTAGGTATAAGCCGTAGCTATGTATCAAGAATAGAGACAAAAGCAATAGGAAAACTCGCAAAAGAAATAAAAGAGTAGCAGGAGTTTTTCTTTTAATACAAAATAAATTTTATAATTATTTGAAAATAACTAGGATTTTAAAAAAATTTGTGATATCATAAAAATATTAGAAAAATCGACAAATTAATAAAAAAGAATTAAAAAATTTAGGGAGGATATTACAAATGAAAGATTATTTTGGATACAATGGAAAAGTATGTGTTGTAACAGGAGCATCAAGTGGAATGGGGAAAGCAACAGTAGAAATGCTAGTTGATTTAGGAGCAATAGTATATGCTATTGACTTAAATCCATGTGAAGTAGTAGGAATTGAAAAATTTATTAAATGTAATTTAGCATCTAAAGAAGAAATTGATGAAACATTTAAGCAATTACCAGAAAAAATAGATTCATTTTTTGGAATAGCAGGACTTTCAGGTGCTAAAACAGATTATAGAACTACATTTGACTGTAACTATACAGCTAATATGTATATAACATTAAATTATTTGAAACAAAGAATGCAAAAAGGAGGAGCGATAGTATATTGTACTTCTACTGCTGGGTTAGAATGGAAAAAATTTAAAAAAGAACAAAACAAAGTAGTACATAGTACAACATGGGAAGAAATTACAAAAGTTACTAGCAAATTAGCAGCTAGCGCACCAGCAACATTTGCATATATGTACTCAAAAAGATGTCTTTCACAATTTGCTTGTGAACAGTCAGTAGAGTTCGCAAAATTAGGTGTTAGAATGAACAATGTATTACCAGCCTCAACAGATACAGGAATGAAGCAAGAATTTCAAGATATGGTTGGAAGTGAAGAAGGATTAATAGAGCAAGCGGGCTTAGCTAATCGTTTGGCAACATCAGAAGAAATGGCAATGCCAATGGTATTTTTAAATTCTAATATGGCTTCATTCATATCTGGGCTAGACATGGTAGTTGACTATACTGATACATGTCTAAAAGTTCTAAAAATGAAGAAAAATATAGAAGCAGTTAGTGCAACAAATCCTATTATATGTGCAATGGCTAAAAAAATGCTACAAAGCCAAAGCAAAAAAAGATTAAATCCATAGAATAATTTATAATAAGGATGAGAATGAAAGAAAAAGCAAAAGAATTTATAAAAGAAAATTTAAAATGGATAATACTATTTATATGTTTAATAGGATTTGTTGTATTAGCAGAAGATGTTTTTCATAAAGAGATAATGAAAGGAGATATAATTGGATATAATCTCGTTTCATATTTTATATCTGATTCTATAACTCCTTTAATAAAAGTTATTACAAACTTTGGAGGAGCAATATGCTTGCTATTAGTAGCCAGTATATTATTTATAGTAATAAAAAACAAGATAATTATTTATATTTCAATAGTAAAAAAATATATAATTTAAAATAAAAAAAGCAAATAATTGTAAATGAACTGAACCCAAAAAGTGTCTAACTTTTTGGGTTCAGTTCATCATCTGGGTTAGGTCAGAGCGGAGACTTACTTGCAGAAGAAGCAAATGGAGGAAATTGGCTACAAGGACAAAGATTTAGTTCTAATCCATCAGACTCAAATATAGATACATGGACTAATAGCATAAAACAATAAGAAAATATTTAAAAATTTATACATAATTAAAAAAGAAATTTCCTATATTTAAAAAAAGTATGGAAAAATTCTTTTTTTTATGATAAAGTTAAATAAATTAATTAAAAAGGAGGATTTTTTTATGAATAAAAAGATTTTAATAGCAATTTTTGTGATTGTAGCAATAGTGGTAGGAGTGGTTGCTTATTTTGTGCTTTCAGATTATCAGCAAGAAGAAAAATTAACCGCAGAATTAACAGAAATAAGTAATTTATCAAATTCTGAAAACATGGATATTAATAAAATAAATGAAATGCTTGATAGAACAGTAACAAAAGGAGATTATGCAGTAGTAGAACAAGCTTGCAAAGAATATTTAAAAGATAGCTTTGATAATATTGTAAAAATAGCAGAAGTTATGAATGATGACAAAATAACAAATGTTTTAACAGTTTCTAACTATCAAGAAGATGGAAAAGAATTTACAAACACTAAAAACTATATTACAACAACAAAACAAACATTAGAAGATTGTAAAGCAAAATATGTAGAATTTTTTACACAGGAAAAAGCAATGTCATACATAAATGATAAAGGATTAGATAGCTATTATACAGACTTGTATAAAAATGAATTTGTAGGAGATATAGAAAGTCAATATACAGATAAAACAGTAGAAAATTCAATAGATGAAATACTAGGAATACTTAATGTATATGAAGAAGTAATTAATTTTCTAGTAGAGAATCAAAACAGCTGGGAAATATCAAACGACAATATTGTGTTTAATAGCCAAAGTTTATCTGACCAGTATACTGAACTTGTAAATAAGTTATAATACCAATAGATGCTAAATTACAAGGAGGCGATATATTATGCTTAGTAATATAGAAGTATTATGCCATAGTAGTATAAGAATAAATAGGGGAAGCATTATATATTTTGATCCATTTAATATAGGTAAAAATTATAATGATGCGGATTTTATTTTTATAACACATGACCATTATGACCATTATTCAGAAGAAGACATTAATAAGGTAAGAAAAAAGGATACAATTATTATAGCGCCAAATGATTTAAGCTCTAAGTTACAAGAAAACGAATTTACAAATAAACAAATAATAACAGTAGAACCAAATAAAAAATACACTATAAAAAATCTGAAAATAGAAACAATTCCGGCATATAACACAAATAAAGTATTTCATCCCAAAGATAATAATTGGGTAGGATACATTATAGAAATTAAAGGAATTAGATATTATATTGCAGGAGATACAGATATAACAGAAGAAAATAAAAAAGTAAAGTGTGATGTTGCTTTTGTTCCAGTAGGAGGAACTTATACAATGAATTTTAATGAAGCGGCAAGTTTAATAAATGAAATAAGACCAAAAGTAGCAGTTCCAATACATTATGGAAGCATAGTAGGAACAACACAAGATGCAACAGATTTTGTAAAACTTTTGCATCCTAGTATAAAAGGTGTAATTTTAATGAAATAATTGTAAAGCCATATAAGCTTAATATTCTAAGCATATATGGCTATTTTTATAGAAATTACCAAAAAGTTACATATTTGGTAAAAATTACACATAGAATATTTGCAAACAAATGTTTACTAAAAATCAAAATAATGCTATAATTATTTTAGTACGACAAAATAGGAAGTGATAAATAATGCAAAGATATTATTTTTGTATAGATTTAAAAACTTTTTATGCCTCTGTTGAATGTGTAGAAAGAAATTTAGATCCATTTAGTACTAATCTTGTTGTAGCAGATCCTAGCAGAGGAAAAGGTGCAATATGTTTAGCTGTGTCACCCAAAATGAAAATGTTAGGAGTTAAAAATAGATGTAGAATTTTTGAGATTCCTCCTAATATTAATTATATTGTAGCTATTCCTAGAATGAAAAAATATATAGAGTATTCAGCAAATATATATGCAATTTATTTAAAATATTTTGCAAAAGAAGATATACATGTTTATTCAATAGATGAAGCATTTATAGATGCTACAAGTTATTTAAAAATGTACAATATGACTCCACATAATCTTGCTCAAACTATTATTAAAGATATATTTAAAACATATGGAATTACTGCAACAGCAGGTATTGGTACGAATTTGTATTTAAGCAAAATAGCATTAGATATTACAGCTAAGCATAGTGCTACTAATATTGGATATTTAGATGAAAATAAGTATAAAAACGAGTTATGGCACCATAAACCACTTACTGATTTTTGGCAAATTGGAAATGGAATAGAGAAAAGATTAAGCAAGATGAGAATTTTCGATATGTATGACATTGCACATACTGAGCAGAAAAAACTGTATAAAGAATTTGGTGTAAATGCTGAATATTTAATAGACCATTCTTGGGGAAAAGAAAGTTGTACTATTAGAGATATTAAGGCATATAAACCAAAAAGAAATTCAATTTCTAATAGTCAGATATTGTTTGAAGATTATTCATTTGAAAAGGCAAGATTAGTTTTAAAAGAAATGGTTGAATTGGGAAGTTTAAGATTAGTAGAAAGTAATTTAATGACTGATACAGTACAGTTATATATAGGTTATTCAAAAGATATTATAAATCCAAGCGGAGGAACACAGAAACTTACAAACTGTACTAATGTATATTCAGAACTTGTGAAAGCTTTTTTGAGTATATATGATAAAACTACAAATAGAAATGTAGGAATAAGAAGAATTGGTATTAACTTTTCAAATGTAATCGAAACAGAAAACATACAATTAAATTTATTTACAAATCAAGAAAAAATAGATAGAGAAAGAAAATTGGAATTAGCAATATGTAATATAAAAAATGTAATGGGAAAAAATAAAATTTTAAGAGGAATGAACTTAGAAGATGGAGCTACAACAATTACTAGAAATAAATTAATAGGAGGTCATAATCGGTGGTGAATAGAGAAAATAGAGCAAAACAGTTTCTTCCTTTTGATGCACTAAAAGGATTACAAGAAGCATTAAGAGAAAAAGAAATAGAACAAGAAGAAAAAATTGAGCTGGCTGAGGAAAGACTAACAGAACTAGAAAATGAATTTAATAGAATTGAAAAAGGTATTAATGTAAATATAAAATATTATAAAAACAAACAATATATAAATATAAGTGGAATTGTTACAAACATTGATTATGTAAGAAAGAAAATTCAAATTAACAATAACGAGAATATAAGCATTTGTGATATTTTAAATATTTCTATATAAAAAATACTCCATATTAAACTATGGAGTATTTCCAATTTTTATGATATAATCCAAAGTGAAAAGTAAGATTATGGAGGTTAAAATGACTGAAAAGGAAAAAATGCTAGCAGGAGAATTGTATGATGCAGGAAGTGTTGTAAATAAAGACATACCACCAAATTCGATTGCTGTGGGAAATCCATGTAGAGTTATAAAGAAAATTAATAATTAGATTAAGAGGATTTTATGGAAAAAGCGGAAAAGAAAACAATTTTATTTTCATTATTAGTTGGTATAGTTTTGTTATGCATGGAAATTGCAATGGCTATATATACACATTCACAGGCCATGTTAATGGATGCTTTGTATGACACAATAGACGTTATAATTGTTATTGTAACATTATTTTTAGTGAATTTATATAATAAACCAATTTCAGAAAAGAAACCTTTTGGATTTTTGCAGTTAGAGTCATTTTTTATTTTACTAAAAACATTTATGATTTTATCTCTTAATATTAGTATAATTATAAATGCAATTATTTTAATTAAAGACGGTGGAAAAGAAATAGATGTTACTACTATATCTATTTTTCAATTTATTCTATTTGTAGGAAATTTAGCAACATGGTTAATTATAAAGAAAATTAATAAAAAAATAAATTCTCCTACTGTAAAATCAGAAGTATTGGCTTGGAAATCTGATGCGTTTTATAGTTTAGGCCTAGCAGCAGCATTTTTTATTGTACAATTTTTGAAAGGAACAAGATTTGATAATATTATTATCTATTTTGACCAAATTGTTGTTATAGTTACAAGTATGATAATGATTCCGGATTTATTTAGACTTTTAAAAGAGAATATAACAAGTGTTTTACTATTTGCACCAAATGACGAGTTAGTTGGACAAATAAAAAGTATTGTAGAAAAACAATTTTCTAGTACAAAAGTAAAACTTGTACATTATGATATTATAAAAACTGGCAGAAAAATTTGGGTATCTGTGTATTTTAAAACTTCTAGTAACACAGTTGAATTGGACAAATTAAAAGAAAAAACAATATTATGCTCAGAAAAGCTAAATGAAGAAATAGGCAATATTTATTTTGAACTAGTTCCAGAAGTAGAAAATTAGAACTTAGAGGAGGCTAGAAATGTCATTAATTAATGTTAAAAATTTAAGTTTTAGATATGATGGAAGCTATGTAAATGTATTTGAAAATGTTTCATTTAATATAGACACAGATTGGAAACTCGGACTTATTGGTAGAAACGGAAAAGGGAAAACTACATTTTTGAAATTATTGCTAGGTAAATACAAATACGAAGGAACAATTTCTAAAACAGTAGAATTTGACTATTTTCCATTTGAAATAAAAAACAAACAAAGACTATCAATAGAAATAGTAAATGAAATTGCACCAAATGCAGAAGATTGGGAAATTATAAAAGAATTAAATTTGTTAAATACAGATTGCGGAATTTTGTATAGAAATTTTAATACTTTAAGTGGTGGAGAGCAAATCAAAATTCAATTAATTAGTTTATTTTTAAAAGGAAATAATTTTTTACTTATAGATGAACCTACAAATCATTTAGATATAGAGACAAGAAACAATTTAGTAGATTATCTAAGTAAGAAAAAAGGATTTATTTTGGTATCTCATGATAGAGCTTTTTTAGATAAAGTAGTAGACCATATTATTTCTATAAATAATACCAATATAGATATACAAAAAGGAAATTTTTCATCATGGCAGGAAAATAAAAATAAACAAGATAATTTTGAAATGGTTCAAAATGAAAAGTTAAAAAAAGATATAAATAGACTAGAAATAGCAGCTAGAAATACTGCAAATTGGTCAGATAAGATAGAAAAAACAAAAAATGGAACTACAAATTCTGGCTCAAAAGTAGATAAAGGTTACATAGGACATCAATCTGCTAAAATGATGAAAAAGTCCAAAGTAATGGAAAAAAGAATAGAAAAAGCTATTTCGGAAAAAGAAAGATTACTAAACAATGTCGATAGAAATGACATTTTAAAGATTGTTCCATTACAATGCAAGAAAAACAAATTGATAATTGCAAAAGATTTACAAATAAAATATAATGAAAAAGCTATTTTTAATAAATTATCTTTTGAAGTAGAAAATGGAGATAGAGTTGCAATTGTTGGAAAAAATGGTATTGGAAAGACTAGCATACTAAGATTAATTATGGGAGATAAAATAGACTATAACGGAAATTTGAATATTACTAACGAGTTAAAAATATCATATGTTTCACAAAGTACAGAAAATTTAAAAGGTAATTTAAAAGATTATGCAAGAGAAAATAATGTAGATGAGAGTATATTTAAAGCTATGCTTTCTAAAATGGGGGTCGGAAATGAAGAATTTGATAGAGATATAAGTCAGATGAGTGAAGGGCAAAAGAAAAAAATCTTGATTGCAAAAAGTATTTCAGAGTCTGCTAATCTATATGTTTGGGATGAACCACTTAATTATATAGATATTTTAACAAGAATGCAGATAGAAGAGGCTATTTTTAGATATAGACCTACAATTATTTTTATAGAACATGATGAAACTTTTGTTAATAAGGTAGCTACAAAGATTATAAAATTAACAAAAGAATAACGAAAATATTTGACTAATAATAATTTTTGTATTAAAATTATACAAGTATTTTATTTATATGGAGAGGATATAATGTATAATTTTTTAAAAGGTATTATCGTAGGAATTGGTGGAATAGCTCCTGGACTTAGCGGAAGTGTTTTGCTTGTTATTTTAGGATTATATCAAAAAACTATTAATGCAATTGGAACTATTTTTAAGAATTTTAAGAAAAATATAACATTTTTAGTTCCATTATTTTTAGGATTTGGAATTGGTGTTATTATTTTTAGTAAAATTGTAGATTTCTTATTAGAAAATTACGAAATGTATACAAGATTTACTTTTTTGGGACTAGTAATAGGCACAGTACCTCTTTTTTACAGAGAAGTTAAAAAAGAAGGCTTTAAGAAAAAATATTATTGGATTATGCTTGTTTCAGCTTGTGCCGGATTTGCTTTATTTTTCTTAAATAAAGATTTGTTCCCTGTTATAACAGATCCAAATTTATTCCAATCTGTTTTATTGGGAGTAGCAGTAGCTGGCTCTTCAATTATACCAGGAGTAGATAGTGCTGTAATATTGTCTTCATTAGGACTATATGAGTTATATGTAGGGTCAATTGCAGATTTTAACTTATCTGTTTTACTGCCAGCAGCAGTAGGACTTGGACTTGGAGCACTTATTATATCTTTTATAATGAATAAACTATTAAGTAGATTTTATACAATAACATTTTCAGTGATATTTGGGCTATTTTTATCAATAATTCCAAATGTTTTAAATGGAAGCTGTATATTAGGACCTAACTTTGCTTCTGTTATTTCTATGATACTTGCACTAATAGGATTTGGGGTTTCATTCTTCTTAGGAGATATTACGGGAAATATGGAAAAAATAAAAAATCTAATTAAAAAATTTAAAAATCGTAATAATGAAGAAACAAAAAGCTAAAATTATAATTTAGACTAAATGGACGGGAATTTTTATGAAATTTCCGTCCATTTGACAGATATGGAGGTAAAATATGCCAAAAATTTTAATTGTAGAAGATGACGAAAAATTAAGAGATGAATTAGAAATATTTTTAAATAAAAATGGATATAAAGCTGAATCTTTAAAAACATTTAAAAACACAATACAAGATATTCTAACAATAAATCCAGATTTAGTATTATTAGATATTAATTTACCATATACAGATGGAGAATATATCTGCAAAGAGATTAGAAAACAGTCAAATATGCCTATTATTATAGTAACCAGTAGAGATAATGAATTAGATGAATTACTATCAATTAATTATGGGGCAGACCACTATATTACAAAACCATTTAATATTCAAATACTACTTGCAAAAATAGGTGCATTAATAAGAAGAACAAATATGACAGGAGAAATTCAAGAAAAAATAGATGCAAAAGATTTCATTTTGAATACATCAAATAATACCATAGAGAAAAATGAAAAAATAATTGAGCTTACAAAAAATGAATACAGAATTTTGAAATACTTAGTCCAAAATAGAGATAAAATTGTATCAAGAGAAGATATAATGGAATGTTTATGGGAAAGTGAAAGCTTTATTGATGATAATACACTTACAGTAAACATTACAAGATTAAGAAACAAATTAGAAGAATTAGATTTAAAGGAATTACTAGAAACTAAAAGAGGTCAGGGGTATATTTTAAAAAGAGGAGTAAATTAGTATGAATATTAAAGTTTTTATAAAAGATAAGTTACTCACAACAGTTTTAGTATTATTTGGAATTACAACAATTGAAATATTTTTACTTGCATATCCAGTTGGTAATTTTATAAAAATATATATTCCATTAACAGTATTGGGTTTATATATTATAGGTCTTTCAATAGAGTATATTCAAAAAAGAAATTTTTATAATAATTTATCAAAGGTGTTAGATGAGTTAGAAGAAAAATATTTAATTGCAGAAGTTGTAAAAGAACCTAATTTTATAGAAGGGAAAATATTAAAAAATGTATTAGAGCAAACAGATAAATCAATGATTGAAAATGTGAATAAATATAAATATAGCCAAGAAGAGTATAAAGATTACATAGAGCTATGGATTCACGAAATCAAAATACCAATTGCTACAAGTAAATTAATAGTAGAGAATAATAAAAATGAAGTTACAAAAAGTATAGATGAAGAATTAGATAAAGTAGAAAACTATATAGAACAAGCATTATTCTATGCAAGAAGCAACACAGTAGAAAAAGATTACTATATAAAAAAAGCAAAACTAAAAGATATTGTAAATGAAAGCATTAAGAAAAATAAAAATGCACTAATTCAAGATAGAATAATAATAAATATTCATGACTTAGATTTTGAAGTAAGTACAGATAGCAAATGGATAGTATTTATATTAAATCAAATCATACAAAATAGCAGAAAATATGTAATGCCAGATAGAAATTTAGAAATAGAAATATATGCAAAACAAAATCCGGAAAATGTAATTTTATATATTAAAGATAATGGAATAGGGATTAAAAAAGGCGAAATTACAAGAGTATTTGAAAAAGGATTTACAGGAACAAATGGAAGAGTTTCAGGGAAAAAGTCAACTGGAATAGGACTATATTTATGCAAGAAATTGTGTGATAAATTAGGAATTGGAATAGAACTAAATTCTATAAAAGATGTAGGAACAGAAGTGAGAATTGTTTTTCCTAAAAATAGTTATATTAATATGGAATAATAAAACCTTACAAAAATGTAAGGTTTTTGTAATATAAATCGATGGCAATTTTATTTAAAAGTGTTTATAATTTAAGTTAAGAGAGAGGAGATTTTAATATGGAAAAGATTTTAGAGGTTAAAAATGTTGAAAAATACTATGGAAACAAATCAAACTTAACAAAAGCAATAGACAACATTAGTTTTGATGTATGTAAAGGAGAATTTATTGGAATCATGGGAGCAAGTGGCTCTGGTAAAACAACACTTTTAAATGCTATATCTACAATAGATAGAGTAACGGCAGGTCATATTATAGTTAATGGAGAAGACATTACAAGATTAAAAGGAAACAAGTTAAATAAATTTAGAAGAGAAGAATTAGGATTTATATTCCAAGATTTTAATTTGTTAGATACATTAACAGCTTATGAAAATATTGCATTAGCTCTTACAATTCAAAGAGTAAAACCAGCAGAAATAGATAAAAGAGTAAACGAAATGGCAGAAAAATTAGGAATTAAAGATATACTTAAAAAATATCCTTACCAAGTATCAGGAGGACAAAAACAGAGAATAGCATCAGCAAGAGCCATAATTACAAACCCAAAACTAGTTCTTGCAGATGAACCAACAGGAGCATTGGATTCTAAGTCAGCAAGGCAATTACTAGAAAATTTTGAATTTCTAAACCAAAAAATGAATGCAACAATACTAATGGTTACACATGATGCTTTTACAGCTTCTTATGCAAATAGAATTTTATTTATAAAAGATGGAAAAATCTTTAATGAACTAATAAAAGGAAATGACACAAGAAAACAATTTTTTGAAAAGATAATCGAGGTACAAACACTTCTTGGAGGTGATTTGAACGATGTTATTTAAATTGTCTATTAAAAATATGAAAAAAAGTATAAAAGATTATGCAATATATTTTCTAACACTAGTATTAGGTGTAGCAATTTTTTATATGTTTAATTCACTAGATAGTCAACAAGCAATGCTTGAAGTATCACAATCTACACGAGAAATAATACAAATGATGATAGAATTGCTAGGGTTTGTATCCGTATTTGTAGCAGTAGTATTAGGACTATTAATTGTATATGCAAATAATTTTTTAATTAATAGAAGAAAAAAAGAATTTGGTATATATATGACATTAGGAATGGGAAAAAGACAAATATCTAAAATTATTTTATTAGAAACAATATTTGTAGGGGTTATTTCACTAGTAGTAGGTCTTGTGGTTGGTATATTTGCATCACAATTTATGTCAATACTTGTAGCAAAAATGTTTGAAGCCGATATGAGCGAGTTTCAATTTGTATTTTCACAAGATGCATGTATAAAAACTTGTATTTACTTTGCAGTAATGTACATAGCGGTAATGCTTTTTAACACATTTACAGTTTCAAGATATAAGCTAATAAACTTATTAAATGCAAGCAAGAAAAACGAAAAAGTAAAAATAAAAAATCCAATAATTTCAATTATAGTATTTATTATAGCATGTACTATATTAGGATATGCTTACTGGAGAGTAACAAGAGATGTAAACACATTAAATTCAGCAGAAAAATGGCTAGAACCTATTTTAATGGGAATTATAGGTACAATATTAATATTTTGGTCTTTGTCAGGATTTATATTACAAGCAATAAAAATGATGAAAAATATTTATTTAAAAGATACTAATATGTTTGTATTAAGACAGATTAATAATAAAATAAATACAACAGTAGTGAGCATGAGTGTTATATGTATAATGCTATTTATGACAATTACAATATTATCTTCTGCATTAGCACTAAGAAACACAATGCAAAAAGATTTACTTGAAATGACGCCAGTAGATATAAACTTATATAAAACAACAAACTTGCCAGAAACTTACACAAATTATTATACTGGAAAAGAAATAGCATATACAAAAGAGCAAATTGAAGATTCAAGGGTCACAATACAAGAAACCTTAAAAAATAATGGATTAGATATGAATTTGCTAAAAGATATAGCAGAAATACAAATTTATGTGACAGATGAACTATCTTGGAGAGATTTTTTCAAAGATAATATTGAAGAAGTACAAACATTATTCCCATATCTTGCATATGGAACGTTAGAGACAATTATTAAAGTATCAGACTATAATAAAGTAGCAGAAGTATATGGACTAGAACAATATGAATTACAAGACAATGAATATATAGTGCTTTGTGATTTTGATAGTATGAAACAAATAAGAGATAAAGCGTTGCAAAATGGAAATACACTAACAATAGCAGGAAAACAATATATGCCAAAATATAAAGAATGTAAAAGTGGATATGTTCTTATGTCAACAAGCCATACAAATACAGGAATAATTTTAGTGCCAGATAATTGTCCATTAACAGAAGACATGAAAGAACAAACTTTATTAGTTGCAAATTATAATGCAGAAACAGAAGAGGAAAAACAAGAAATTGAAGAAATATTTACAAATAAAGATTCTATTTTGGGACAAAACTTAAATAAGAAAGAAATAGAACTAGAAGGAATGACTAGAATGCAAATTATAGAATCCAGTGTGGGAATTGCAACTATTGTAACATTTATAGCAATTTATTTAGGAATAATATTCTTAATAGCAAGTGCGGCAATTTTAGCATTAAAACAACTAACAGAAAGCTCAGATAATAAACAAAGATACACTATTTTAAGAAAAATCGGTTGTGACGAGAAAATGATAAATAAAGCATTATTCAGACAAATAGGAATATTTTTTGGACTTCCATTAATCTTAGCAATAATACATTCAGTATTTGGAATAAAATTTGCAATAACTTTAATGTCAGGAATGGCAAGTTCACAAGACTTATTACCATCTATTATAGCCACAGTTGTAATCATGGGAGTAATATATGGAGCATATTTTATGGCTACATATCTAGGAAGTAAAAATATAATAAAAGAGGAAAATTAAAAAATGCCACAGAAAGTAGGTGGTTAAATGAAAATATTTAAGAAAATAATTTTTGTATTATCAATACTATTAATATTTGCAATAAGTATAGGAATTGTACAGGTGGGAAAAGGATATGATATGTATAAAGAGGCATTAGAACAAATGCCTCTAACAGAAAAAATATCTAGCATAAAAGAAAAAGACAATTATACAAAAATAGAAGAACTACCACAAATATATATAAATGCAGTTATATCAGTTGAAGACCATAGATTTTACAAACATAAAGGAATAGACATAATAGCAATAGGAAGAGCATTGGTAAATGATATAAAAGCAATGAGCTTTGTAGAAGGAGGAAGTACAATAACTCAGCAATTAGCTAAAAATATATATTTCACACAAGAAAAGAAAATTACAAGAAAAATTGCAGAAGTATTCATGGCATTTGAAATAGAAAAAAAGTATAATAAAGAGGAAATCCTAGAATTATATATAAACACAATGTACTTTGGAGATGGATATTATACAGTAAAAGAAGCTTGCAAAGGATATTTTAATAAAGAACTAAATGAAATGACAGATTATGAATGGACTCTGTTAGCAGGTATTCCAAACGCTCCCAGCGTATATGCACCTACAAAAAATCCAGATTTATCAAAAGAAAGACAAAAACAAGTAATAGAAAAAATGATTAAAAATGGTTATTTAACACAAGAAGCGGCAGATAGCATAATAAATAATGAATTCTATGAATAAAAGCAAGTAATAGTGAAGTGCACCCCAAAAAGTTAGACACTTTTTGATTAAGTTTATATTAGGCTACTTTTAAGGAAT
>CAMMLS010000017.1 GCA_946497775.1 uncultured Clostridium sp. | reverse complement strand
TCTTAAAAATTTTTATCAAAAAACTATTGACAATTAATAGTTAGTCTCCTTATTTTCTTTTACTTTACTAAAATAGTAGGTAAATACTGCTGTTAGTAAATTTGTTACTAAAATTAGTAAATTTTCTTGTAATTTCATTCCAAATAAATTTGCAATAACTATAATAAATAATAGTACCGTCATTGCTACTGTTATAAATGTTTTTAAATCAGTCCATGCTTTTTTCATAGACTTTCCTCCTTTAATTTTCTTTATTTTTTACTGGTGGTAACTCATAAATTTGCTCTACCAATTTTTCTACACCATGATTTCCTCCTAATATAGTATATTCTATAAATAAACCGTTTGATACAAGATCTTGCGTAATCTGACAAGTAGCCTTGATTTTCTTTCTAATTTTATGTTTTCATAATTTTTTAAATTCTGTAACTACTTGTTCAACATTTGTTTGAACTACAATTTCTAATTCTTCTGCTCCCATCTTTTCACCTCTTTTCGCGTATAATAAAAGCACTTACTTTTTGTAGTAAGTGCTTTCTTTTTTATTCTAATATATTTTACCAGTTTATTATTGTGGTAAATTATCTATTGCATATTGTGCGGCATCTGCTGGGAAATTTTCACCATATTCAGATGTCAATTGATCATAAATTGCTTGTTTTGACATATGCATCATATTAGCATATGTTTCTCCCTTTTTTAGCGCATTCTTGTATTCTACTGTTGGCTCTTTTCCAAGAGAATATTTTATTGTTAAAGTATCTCCTTCATACATAATTGCGTTTGCTTGTACACTTTGGCTTATAAACATGCCTTTTTCTACTGTATCAGAATACTCTTCAACAAAATCACATTTGATTTTATTGTTTGTACACCATTCTTCTATGCTTTCTCTAGTACTTCCACTAAAATCGCTTACTGTTACTTCGATTTTATTTTCTACTACTGGACTTATATTTGGACTATCCCCTGTATTAGTATTAGTATTTGGAGTTTGTGAGCTTCCAATTGCTATTAAAATAATTATAACAATTAACCAAAACCACCATTTCTTGTATATGGTTTTTTTCTGTACGTCTATTTCATTTGGCATATTGATACCTCCTTTTTATTTTATAAAAGGAGTGTATAATAATATCTAATAAAATACAAGTCTATTTTATTTTTCTGTATTATTTGTATATTATTAGTGTTCTAACAAGATATACGCTTAAATAATTTTCTATTTTTATATCTATAATTTCATATTCATCTTTTTGCATCCCGGCAAGAATCTTATTCATTTGAGCAGTATATTTATTATCACATTCTGAATTAGGGTCAGCAGATATATTTATCATAACCACATGTTTCATTCCATCTTTTGGTTTTAAACATTTCTTTACATCTTCATATGATTTTTCAGAATTATCTTTATAATCTTTATTAAATAATCCCATTACAGTCTCCTCACTTTTCTATTAATCAATCCAACTAGTCAATAGTATTGCTTAATTCGTTTAAGTCTTTTATTTTCTGTTTATATTCATCTAATGATACATTATTTTCTTCCATAAGTTTCTTTCCTTCGTCGATTAGTTGTTGTACTGTTTTTCCGTATATGTTTACATACATTTCACTTTCGTCTTCGCTTCCAGATAAGGCTGCTTCCATTCCATCTGTCATTATATAATACATTACTGCATAACTTAAATAGTATATTTCTTCATCATTCTCAGTAAATTCTTGTTCTGCTTGATTCATTAATTTTTCATAGTTTTCGGCTGTAATTACTTCGTTTTTTATGCTTTTTGATGTATTTTGTTCTGATGCTGTGTTTTCATTTTTTACACTATTTTCGGAAGTTCCTTCTGATAAATTTGTTGTATCACGGTTTAAAACAAAATATAGTGAAGCTCCTATAATAGCCAATACTACAACAGCTATTATAATATAAATTACTGTACTTTTCTTTTTCATTGTACATTCCCCCTTTTTTTATAAATAGCAGTATATAATAATTTTTTAGATATTGCAATGTTTATTTTTGTTAATATTTAAAGATTTCTTATTCCATATCATAATGTATTCTATCTCATTTGTTTTTTTATCTATACTTTCACTTGTAATTGCAAAATCATTTTTTTTATAAAAATTTATGGCATTCGTATTTTTCTTATATACACTTAATATCAAATTTTCTTTTTGTTCTTTTGCTTTATTTACCAAATATGTTCCAATACCTTTTCCCTGATTTTTTGAATCTATAAAAAGACCCTCGATATAATTATTATTTAGTCCAATAAATCCTACAACTCTTTTTTCGATTATATACACATAAATTTCTACATTTGGTAAAACTTCTTTGACATAGTTATAGTTACTTTTCCAATATTCTTTTGAAATAAATTTATGGGCTTTTATGTTTTCATTTTCCCATATCTGCATTACATCATTTATATCACTTTTTTCAAATTTTCTTATCATATACCTCTCCTGCTGATTTGTATTTGCATTTATTTATGTTTTGTAACACTGTTATTTGTATGGCTGATAGGAAGTTTAAAGAAACGAAATATAGTCGTCTTTAATTTACATAGCTAACGTTTCATATTTACCCATGTTCCTGCACAATCCTCTGGATTTGCTCCTAATTTTGCTTTTATACAAATTGTTTTTTCTATTTTTTCTTTTTCAGAATCTAGTATTTCCCCTCTTATACTTTCTATTTCATATTCATCTTCTGCTGCTACTCTATTAAAATTCCCCATTGCGGGTAAAATCGCATCAACTCCAAATTCATACAGATGATAATCACTCCATTCAAATACAATTTCTATAATTGCTGTTAAGCCCCATTAAATGTTATATCGGCCGACATTTTCAGTCTTCTACTTGTTGGTGGATGAACCTACCTTATTGATACTTTCATTTCATAATATTTATAATTGTTTACCTCTTTGTCATTTTCCATAATTATACCATTTCTTGCAAATTATTTAAATACATAATCTTGTTTAGCTATGACACGTTGCGTTCTACTTGTGAATCGATTGTGACAATTTTGTCTTGAAATAAAATGAAAAATAGTTGCTAATTTGGGCAAACTTGTGCCCTTCGGGTTATGAGCGAGGTTTGACCAATTTTTGTAAGTTTGTGAAAATTAGAGTTTTTGTTGGTGTTTAGGTATTTACAAGAGTTTTGCTTTGTAGAACATTTGTGCATTTTTAGGGCATTCTTTGAGAAGATTTTACCCAATTTTTGCCCAATTCATACAGTACGTTTGTTCTGGTATTTTAGGCTCTTGTGAAGGATTTTTTTATTGATAAAAATTTTAATTTTTGGAGGATTGTAAAATTTAAGATAAATTTGATAAAAAAATGCAAAGTTAAATTGATTAAAAAATACAATATAGAAATTCAAATTTTAAAGCTAACTCTGTGATTTTAGTAAAATAATTAACATCAGTCAATGCTAAAATGAATTGATAAATCAAGCATTGACAAATATTAATTATTTTACTAATTCTTCATTAAGAGCTTCATATACTGTTTCAAAAATTTATAGTATTTTATCAATTCTATTTTGAATTTTTTTATCAGTTTTGTTTTACAATTTACAAGGATTTAGATTATGAATAATTTTAGAGAAGTTAATGATGATATTTTAAAAGATTGGTTAAGTTTTAGAGAGGATGATTTATGTTCTTTGACTTGTGATGAGGATAGAAAGCATTTTGTTTATTTTGATGAGATTTCTGAGAGAATTTTGAAGAATGTTCCTGAGCAGAATAAAAAGTATGTTAAGAAACAGCTTGATTTGCTTGATGAAAATTTTATGGATTATATTTGTTATTGGAATGAGAAGTATTATAAGAATGGCTTTTGTGATGGAGTGCAGTTGATTGGTGGATGTATAGAAATCTAATACATAAATACCAGAAGGAATATTTTCTTCTGGTATTTTTTATCTTAATTAGATATTTAATATATTTTCTATGTGTTGATTCATCAAGTTTCTTCTAAGGTTAATTCTTTGTGAATTAATTGTTTCTAAAAAGAAAATATTCTCTTTATTAGATTTATTTATAATTTGTATTAGTCTAGTTAAATTTTCTTTTCCCATTTCATTCAAGCTTTTAAGAGTATTGTAAACATTCTCATTTGGATAATGAGTCAAAAATTTTAAATATTTTGCAATTACATATATTATAATATCTGATATCTGTATATTCACTTCATCTTTAGAATCCAAAAACTTATAGTTTTCTAGCTTATTTCCATCATTTAAAGACATATATTCGTCATTCATCTTTTGTTCATCTACTAATTCTTTATCAAATATGTGCATTGAATTTCTGAAAATAATACATCTCTGTTGCCTCAAGGAATAAAATGATTCCATTATTATTCTTTCCTCATTATCTTTTAAGAATATTAAATCATTATAATTTATAAATTGTTCTATTAAGTCTTTTATTAATTCTAATGTAGTATATTTTTCTTGTTCTTTATTTATAATATCAATTAATCCTTTACAGAATATTTTTATTTTTTCATTCGTTACATTAGGATAATCAGTTTTTTTACAAATATCTAAGAAAATTTCAAAATTACTTCTTATTGCCCAATATAATTCATCTTTAAATGTGTCTATTAGACCTTGTGGAAAATATTTAGCAATTGGATTATTACATATCGAATCAACAATATCTATTACACTAAAGTAAATAGAATCTATATCTGAATAATGTACATAAGCATTATTTAATATCCAATTAAGTATTATATTTAATTTTTTGTGTTCGATACAATCTTTAAATGTATTTTTTCCCTTAAAAAAAGTTTTAGATTTTAATTCTTGACCAGTTTGTAGTTTTAAGTTCTTTATTAATTCTTTATTATCTCTTTCTTTAGATTTTTCAAAACAAATTCCTCCCAATGTAAAATTATCAAACATAACCTTAAAATCATTTAATCCTTTTTCTGTTATTTTCACCTTTCTGTAGTTATTAGTTTCATCATAATAGAATATATATTCTTTTCCATTATCTTTATATCCATGTAGTTGTTCTATTGCTGTAAAAAATTCTTCAACATTTATCATTTTTTTATATCCTTACTATTTATATAATTTCTAAATTAATCTATTTTTTCTTTATAAATCTTTTATATAAAAGATAAATTAATCCTATCGCAATTATGAAGCATAGTCCTCTTAAATATTCTACTTTGATTAAAAAATTTAATTGTGTAGTTTTTATTTTTTCAATAAAAATATAGATTTTTCCAAGATGTAAAATATTATTTATAATTGGGAAAAGTATGTAATCACAGAGAGGACTAGCACTTAATAATAACGCAAACAATGCTGTTTTTTCCTGATAATAACTTTCTTTTTCCTTAATTTTTTCCTCTAATCCTATTTTTAAAAACTCTACTTTTTCTTTACTTTTCATAAATGTATGCATAAGTTTTAAAGTATCTTCTATTTCTCCATAGTGTGAATCTCTATATTCTATACTTCCATATAATGTTTCTCTGTATATTTTTCTTAATTCATTATACGAATATTTATCTTTTTTTAAATTTTCTATTATTCGACTCTCTTGTAATACCTGTAGCATCATCCTTTCCTCAATTGCTTGAATTTCTGATTCTACATGTCTTGCATTCTTTCCTACCACAATGCTTGCTCGCTCATTAAAATATTTTTTGTAGTCTTTATTTATACTATAATCTTTTAATTCATATTTATAATTTCCATTTACGCCTTTTAACAAAGTATCAATAAACCTTTTGTTTATATCAAGATTTTTATCCTTCTCTATGAAATATGAACATCTAGCATAAAATGTAATTGGTTCATCTAACTGATTTATTAAATTTAATAAATACCATGAAAAATTAATTATATTTCTAAATTCTTCATTTCTGGTATCTATTTCTATGTATTTTACATTTTCTCCATCCATTATAGCATCAACTTCATCTTCTTTCTTATGTTTAGGTGCATAATTGACTGGAATAGTCAACTTTTCAAAAATATGTCGGTTAAAATCTGCAAAAACTTTTTCAAATTCTTCAAGATTACTTTCATCGTCAATATAAATTTGATAACTAATTATGATACTATTATTTTCAAATATCTTTATAATTGGATATATAAGTATATCTCTTTCTAAAACTTTAACTTGAAATGGTAACATAAATAAATCCAAATGATACATTGGATTTATCCAAATTTCTTGTTCTTGTGTATACATTAATATTGCTTGTTCTAAATTAATTTCTTTAAAAACAGTATCTATAAATTCTGGTTTAGAAAATTTGGCAGAAACTTTCATATACTCCTTTTTTATATCTATATCTTGTATTTCTATATTGGTATCTTTTTTAGTATAACATCTTCCATAACTATCAATGCCATATACAACTACATTTTCTTTAATTAAATTCATTGAATTAAAAAATAATATATCTTTTTTTAAATCGCCTAAATAAAAAGATTTATTAATTACCACTTTACTTTTCTTCATTTTTTTACCTCGTCTTTAATCACATCTTTTTTATATACTTTTTGTATAAATTTATATAATATAATAACTATAACACTACTAGACAAAATAATTATACTTTCAGTCTTGTGTAAATAAATAAATTTCGTTAACCATATTATCCCACTTAGTATATAAAATAAAACAATAAATGTAATTAATCTTATTGTCCAATGAATAATTGATCCTGATGATTTACTCATAATTATTCCATAATCATATAATTTTCCTACAAAATCCCATGCCACTTTTAATGCTATTATTCCTACAAGGCTTAATGTAATATAATTATAAATAACATTATCAAATAATATATATTCTCCTTTTATTATTTCAAAAATTGGTTTTAATATTTGTTTCAACTAAATTTCCTTCTTTCAACTAAAAAGCAAAATACTTAGTAAAAAACTAAAATATTTTGCTTCCATCTTTTTATTTAACTATATTTAATTTCATAGCATATTCAAATGATATTTTTTCAAACCTTTTAGTTTTTTTCCATCCTTCCTCTTTATGTGACAATTCAGATATATCTGTCACATTTTTATTCTTTAGTAATCTTATTATTGTGTCTATTATTTCTTTTTCACTATCACTTATTTTGTCTAGATTATAATTATTATTACTTATTATTCTTGTTGTATTACCATTTTCAGTTTCAATATCTTCTCTTATATACTTATCATCTAATAATGATATTTCATCATATTTTTTATCTATTATAGTAGGTCCAAACTTTTGATTTTGATATGTTAATCCAGTAATTGCTATACTTCTTTGATTAAAAGATAATATATCTATAAACCATAAGTACTTATTTAAACTCGTAATAGTTAAATTTTTTACTTTACTAGCAATATAAGAAATAATATTTTCAACCTTCTCTATGTCTAATGATTTGTAACCGTTATATATATCAGGCTTTCTATTTAACGCATACCATAAATATCTTCTTATATTATCTTGAATTTCTTCTTTGCTAATACTAGTATTGAATTCTCCAGACAATATCTTTTCGTAAGTCTTATCATTGATGTTACCTTTCTTATATGCTTCTTTTACTTTTTCTATAAATTTATCATCATTATCTATTAATAGCTTTATATAATCGCTTTGAGATTTTGTTGGTATTCCACCTCTTTCATATCTATTAATAGTCATTTTTCCAAATCCAAGAATAGCAGTTAATTCTCTTTGTGATATATTATATTTTTCTCTTAAAGCCACAATATCTTGCGGCTTAATTATATTTGCTTTTTCTCTATATAGTTCATATATTCTTTCATTATTCTTTTCTTCAATTTCATTTACATATAAATCTTGATGGCATTCTTTACATATAGCTACATTTTCATATGTGTCTATTTCTATTCCTCTAAATTCCTTTAAATCTCTTTTTTCAATTTTATACTCTACTTCTTTTTTACAATATGGACAATATACTTTCATTTTAACTCACCTCATCATATTTACCAAATTCATGTACTGACAAACAAACTGACTTTTCTGTACTCTCTACTCTAATCTTAATATATAGTTTTGTTCCTTCAAATAAAGGACTAAATTTAAATATCCACCCTTCATATTGTGGATCTCTGTCTTTTTCTGGACCTGCAAAGCAATCATCTACTGAGAGTTCTCTAATGATATCTTTAACATCATCATTATTTAGGCTATATTCTCTCATAAACTCTACATTTTTCTTCGTTCTAACAATAACAAATTTATCTCCATTATTATCATTATCTACAATTTTTTTAATTTTTAGTAAATTCTGACTTTGAATTTGACCTCCTATTGTATTCATTATATGCCATCTCCTTATATTTATGTGCCACTTTTTGATGGCAATTTAATTTTACCATGGTTATGTACAAAAGTCAACACTTTATTAAAATTTTACAAAATTATCCAATACTGGAATAGCACCATATCTTCCAGTTAAATAGTCTTTATTATAAGTTGCATCATTTCTTACTTTTTTTCCTGCATTTTTATCATCTTCTAATATATAATCAGATAATGCATATATTTCTGAAATTCCGTCTTTATCTTTTTCTGCAAACCATATTTCATCTCTTCTAAATGTTTCTTTATTTAAATTTACCGTATCGTGTGTTGAATATATTAACTGTCCATTTCCTATATTAGTCTGACTATTATGAAATAAGTTAATAATATATCTAGTTAATAATGGATGTAATTTTGCATCTAGTTCATCAACAAATAATACCATTCCATTTTTTAACGCATCCATAAAGAAATCAAATAAGTGAAACATTTTTCTCGTACCATTAGATTCTAAATAAAATGGTAATGCTTTTAACTCTCCATTTTCTCCCCTATGAATAACTTCAATATCTATAATACCATTATTACTTTTAACAGCTTCTAATGAATCTGGAGTAGTTTTTATTCCTTCAATTCCAGAATCAAATGTTTTTATAAATTTTAATAATTCTTTTTTATAGTTTTCCTCGCTTAGTATTTTTAATGAAACTCTATTATTAATAAATCTTTCAAAATTTGGATTACCTAAGTCTAAATACATGCTATTCACAAACCAGTCATATACATTGCTGAAATCCTCATTATTTCTATCTATTTTGCTAAATATATTTAAGAATAATGTTCTTTCATCTATATTCACTAAATCTGAAATTTTATTAGGTTTCATTGATACATTGTTATTTTCTCTTTCGAAAATAGCATAAAATTTATTTACTCTTTTCTCAAATAACCACTCTGAAATAATTGTATCTTTTAAAACTTCAAAACCATATTTATATATTTTATTATTTTTAGCTAATATTTCTACTTCTAAAGCAATTGGATAATTATTTATCATAAAACTATAAATATTTTCTTCATCTATTGGAGAATTCTTTTTAGAGTCGTCACTTACTAATATTCTCTTTTTCATATAATCAAAAGCCTGTAACACATTAGTTTTTCCGCTAGCATTCGCACCATAAATTGCAGATACTTTTAAATATTCACCATAATCAGTTTTAGCTACATTATATTCATGTTCTTTTAATGATGTTGCTTCCATATCTAAACAATTTTCATTTTTAAAAGATTTGAAATTTTTAAAACTAAATCTTATTAACATCTTAAAATCCTCCTTCGCTTTATATATTATATGCTAAAATTCAAAAAATATCAATATTTTTGAGAGATTTTCTCAAATATTATTGATATTTATTTAAAAATACTATTAAATTCTAATGGTACTATATTCTCATATAATAATGTAAACTGTGAATTAATTTGCCTATAATCATGATAATGTCCAAAATACCATTTCTTAAACTCACATTTTTCTGAAATTTTTTGCAGATAATCTGTTAAAATATCTTTTTTATAAGATGGATTTAACAATGTTTGTATGCTAGTAGGACAACAATGAGAAATAATATAATCAACTTTATAATTTACTTTTTCTAAATTTTTTATTCCATTTTTCATTTCCTCATCAGTAGGAAGTTCTAAATCCCACCACGAATAATCTCTTATTCTAAAATATGCTCCTCTTTTTCTATATTCATATATTTTTTCATATTCATCTATATTAAATATTCCATCTCTTATGTCATGCGATCTTGCACCACCAAATGCGAAAAACTTTTTATTATCTATATTAAATATCTCTCCACGCATTAAATGAATAACTGACTCTCTTATTTTATGAACTTTACCACCATGCCATTCTTCTACCGGATAATTATATAATCTTTCAAAATTCTCATGATTACCATCAACAAATAAAGTTGTAAAATTTTTATTATTTAACCAATCTAACCAATGCTTTTCATATATACTCTCTACTATATAGTTCCATACTCCACCAAAATCACCACAAATAATTATATAATCATTTTTAGTCATTTCATATTGTATAGGAAATTTATCTTCTTCAAATCTTGAAAAATCAGCATGTGTGTCACCTGTAATATAAATCATTGCTACTCCTTTGATTAATTTGTAAATATTTCTCTTATTTTCTCTTCTAAAATTTTCTTTTCTTCACTTCCTGTAGTGCTAAATCTAATCAATGGGATTTCATACTTTTCTAATATTCTATCTTTTAATTTATCTCTTTCTTGCTGCTTTGTTCCTTCTTTATGATAATAATATCCATCAACTTCTATAGCTAAAACCATCTTTTTATCCATTTTATTAAATATTACAAAATCAATATGTGTCCAAACATTATTTGCATATGATTTTTCTTCTTCGTTTAATAAATCATCATTTGCTAAGACATCTTTTAATGGAATATGAACAACTATATCTAAATTATCAAAGTTGTTCTCCTTTATAACTTCCTCTATCAAGTTATATGTTAAATTTTCTGAATCATAGTCAGATATTCGCTTTTTATTTTTCAAATATTCCATACGTTGTTTTCTATTTTCTTTATACAGCATATCATATATTGATTTTGTTTTGCTTTCTACTACTTCGAAATTATTATATTGAATATATTTTATTAAATCATCTATGTTAGTGCCTACATTATTTTTGCTATCTGATACGACTACCCTTAAAAATCTTTTGGCTCTTGTTACAGCAACATTTAACATTTTAGGATCATCAACAAATTCTCTTATTTCATTATCTACGGTCGTTAATATTATTGCTTCTTCTTCTCTACCTTGAAATTTATGTATTGTATCTACCTTTAATTCTGTTCCAAATCTTGTTTCTAATTCCTTCTTTTGTTCTCTGTATGGAGAAATTACACCTATATCTTTTATAGTTATTTTTTCTGTAAGTTTCGGTATTATCTCTTTTTCTATAATATCTATTTGTCTAATATTCTTATGTCCTCTCGCATGATTACCTTTTGCAGAAATATATGCCTCTAATACATTATTTTCTCCTTTATCTTCTGTCATTATTATTAAATTTCCATCATAAAATTTTTTATTACAAAATTGTATAATCTTAGGATGACATCTATAATGTTCTTGCAATAGTTTCTTTGGAGCATCTGTTACTGTATTACTTACAGATGATAAAAAACTATGTTCTAAATAATCATAATTATTTGGTATCATATATTTCTTTGAAATTTCCTCTATTTTATTTTTATTATCTGTTGTAATAACATTAGGTAATTGTTTTAAATCTCCTACAATTACAGCATTTCTTGCTACAGATAAAGCTAAAACTCCTGTAATTAAATCTACTTGTGATGACTCGTCCATTATAATATAATCAAACATATGATTTTTATTTAAACACTTTTTAATTGAGTGAGTTGTACTAAAAACAATAGGATATTCTTCATTGAATTGCTGAGAATTATTATATAAGTCTTTTATGTTATATATTTTTCTTTCTACATTCTGACTATATCTCTTTCTTAAATATTCATTTAATAATTTTATAGAATCATCTATTAATATATTCAACTTGTTATTCCCCAATTGTTCTAATTGTTTACTTTTATTTTTTATTGTATTTTTCAATTCCATTTCTTTTACTATAAAAAATAATCTATTATAACAGTTTATTATATCTTTTCTTTCTCTTTTATAAAAATCTTTTTTCCCTATTCCATATAAAAATTGAGATTTTATTCTAAACCATAAATTTATTTCTTGTAATTCTTCACACTCAACTTTCAGTTTCATTATTATTTTAGATGTTATCTTTTTTATATTCCTAATTTTAGGGATATTTATATTATTATCATGATGTCTATTAAAATATTGATGTTGTAATGTTATCTCATTTAATTCTTCTCTTAATTTAGCTATGCTGTTTTGAATATCAAATATCTTAGTAATACTATGGTTTAATTCTAATATTTCATTTTGTATAGAATATTCATTTTCTAGTTTATCTTCAAATTTAGGATATTTTCCTGTTTGATTATTTATAAAATCTTCTTTATTTTCTCTCTTACCTAGTCTTGCACATAGATAATCCAGATGATATTTTTGCAATTTTTCATATACATTATCTGTTGCAGCATTGTTATTTGAAACAACAGCAACAGTTTGTCCATTTTTTACTATATTTGCAATTATATTTAATATTGTTTGAGTTTTACCAGTACCTGGAGGCCCTTCTATTATACTTATTTGGCTACTCATAGCATTTCTTATTGCTTGAAATTGCGACTTATTTGCTCCAAAAGGGAAAATAATATTATTTAAATTTACATTCATTTTGTTTATGCCTGTTTTAGGATTTAAATATTTATATAATGCAGTATCATTAGATATGAAGTTAATTCCTTCATATTCATCTGTAAGTAATGATTTTCCTTCTTCTGTTCTTACACTTACAACTTTAGAAATTTCTTTATAATAATTAAATTTATTAATTGATAATGTTTGAGGCTCATTATTTTTTATTAATCGTAAACTATATTCTGAAACTATAATCGATGTACTATCTTCAAAAAATAATTTACAAATACTTTCAAATTTTAATATTTTTATGACATTATATACATATCCTTGATTTAAAATTATCTTTTTATCTTTTATATCTATCTCAGTAGGATTTTTATAAAATTGAAAATCCCTTCTTGAATAAGAATACATTCTTTCCGTACTTTTATATTTTATATTTACAAGGTTCTTATTATTTTTATAGCTAATAATATCCTCGGTCTTATCTTCGTTTTTTATAATTACCAAATATTTATTTACATCCATTTAATTCTCCATTATTTAATACTATTTTTTAATATATGCATTTTATATATTATCAAGACTTCATATACATTTTTTACATATGCAAATACTATCTTTTTTCCTTTTCATTATACTATATTGTTAATGCTAAATCCATCATAATTGAAAAAATAAAACATAAATACATGCTAAATCCACTATTATTTAAGTGTTGAAATTATCCATAATAAATGAAGCTTAGGTATTACCTAGGCTTCTTTTTTTCTATTCATATTTATATTCTTCTTCATCTTCTGAAACTTTCAGTATTTCTGTTTCAATTTCTTCCTGTGAATATTCTATTTCTTGTTCTAAAACATTTTCTTGCATAATTGTGCTTGACTTATAAATAGTATATTTCATTTTACTCTCTGATGCAATTTCTAACGCTGCATTTTTCTTTGCATTTACAACAGCATCATCTATTTTATTATCACCTTTTACTTCTATAATCTCATATGTATCATTCTCAAATTTAGCTATAAAATCCGGATAATACTTTCTTAGAGAATTAGAATCTGGATCAATATATTGTATATAAAAATCTGTTTGAGATGCATTTGTAAACATTCCCGTAAAATAAATTTCTTTTATTTTTTTATTCTTGATGTATTGTAAAAATAATTCCTTTTCTGGCTTTGAATCAAAGCAATATGTATCTGCATGAAAACTCTTGTTTTTCACTCCTAAAATTTGTAAATCTTCATTTGTTATGACTAATTCTGGTTTTGCTTTAAAGGTATAATATTCTTCTTCTGGTTCTTTTAATAATATAACTTCTTTATCTTCTGTTTTTGTTGTTTTTTCTAATTCATATGCAAAATCTACTATTTTAGGAATAATCCAATCATATAAAATTTGATTATATTTACTAACTATTTCAATAACATCTTTTATATTATTTTTTAATATCTTCTTTATTTCTGTACATTTTAAATCACCTATATATCTAGATATTTCACTGTACAACATTATTTCACTATATTTTATATTTTCCTCTGAAGAATCCATTTCCTTTACTTTAGCTACTCTTGAATCTGTTAGACTATCTTTCTTTATTATTTTTGATTTATATTTTTCTAAATCAATTCTATCTAATTCTAGATTTATATCATTGTCCTCATTATATTTTTTTACTAAATTATAATTATGTCTCAAATTTTTTATTTTTATATATCTTGGTGGTGGAACTACCTTTACTTCATATGTTACTTTACCGCCATTTTCCTTGTTCTTTATATCCTTAACTGACATTTTAAAATTCTTATTTAATTCATTATCTAAAACTTCATAATTTTCTTTAGATAAATAAACCGATGCAGTTTGTTGAATATTAGTAATTTTTCTTAAGCATCTCATAGTAGCTTGTAAAACAAATATTGAAGAATCCGGACTCCTATATAATGCAACTCCAAATAAAGAACGACAATTCCAACCTTCTTTTCCTTTCCCAACCAAGATTATAAATTGTTTATTACTTCTTTCTGTATCTAAATTATTAAACTCGTTAATATCATTGTCTTTAGTCAACTTACTATCTCCAACATTTATAAGTATTTTTTCTCTTGAAATATTTAGTTCTTCTAATACTTTTTCTAATGTTGGCACAATCTCTTCTTCAACCTCTTTAATTTCACTACCATAAATAGCTAGTTTTGGTAACATATTTTCATATCTTTTTTCACCAAACGTATTCCAGAAATCTTTTACTACTGTTCTAATAAATGTTTCATTTTTTACATTTTCAAATGCTTGTGGCTCGGCATCTTTTAGGTATCCGTTTGCTATTGATTCTTTTAAACCATATGAATAAACTACTTCTGGTAATATATTATTTCCAACATAAGGTGTTCCAGTATAATTATAGCACGCTACAACTCTACTACCTTTTTGGTTTAATCTATTCGCCAATATATTAATAGTTGTTCTTAAGCTACTTTTTCCTTTATCATACAAATCTTTATCCAATTGCTTTCCAAATAAATGATGAGCCTCATCAACATATATTCCAAGCTGACTTAATCTTGTTATTTTTTCAAATCTTTGATTGAATATCAAATCTCCTTCTCCCATATGTTGTTCTACACCATATAACTCCGAAAAAATATCATCTATATCACTTTTTCTATCATTATCACTAAATAGTATTTGAGTTGGAGTATCTTCTGTGTGTTTTTTTCTCAATATTATTTTTTGATTATTAGATATAATAACATTAAAGTCAGAATCATCTAATGTATTTAATGTTGTTCCTGTCTCTTCTAAAAAATGGAATTTAATATTACTATCTAATATCCTTACATACTCTTTTGGAATTACTTTTGATTTATCAAAAGTTTGTATTTCTTTTAATGATTGAAGTACAGTTTTATCTGGTGAAAATACCAATGCATTGTGGCAAAATCTTGGATCTGTTGGATATTTATTTGCTAATAGAAATTCATAAAATATGCATGTGGCCATAAGTATTGTTTTACCCAACCCCATTGTAAGTGCGAATATATAATTTGAATAGACCTCTTTATATTTTATTAACATTTCATATACTTCTTTATATTCTTTTGTTGAATATTCAAAAATATCTATCTGATTATTTTCACCAATTTTTAACTTACTATCAGAAAAGCACCCTTTTTTCTCCATCCAATCCTTAAAAATTTCACTTACAGATTGATTATTTAAATACTCCTTGAGAAATATATACATTTCTAATGCTTCAAATTGTGGTCTTCTTAAAAAAGCATCTGGGTTACATTGTTTATCATTATAATCTAAATATTTCTTTGTTAAATCTTTATAACTTCTTTTTATCAATTTTTTATTTGTTTCATAGAAAAATCTTAATGCTTGAAAAAAAGATGTTTGTAAATTCATATTTTTACTCATTTATCTTAATCTCCTTTTCATATGTTTCTGATAACAAATCTGTAATTTTAATTTTTATATTTGTTGCATTTTCAGGTATATCATATTCCCCTTTTACCAATTCATTTTTTTCTGCAATATCTATCTCTTTAGGTTCCATTACTGCTCCATCATAATTCCAATCTATCATTACTGATTCAACCATCTGTTTCCAATCCTCAATATATTCTTTTTGTAGGCTTAATTTTTGTAATAAATTCATTGGATAAAATTCTTTTATTATCAATTTATTTTCCTCTATGTCAATAACAGCTTCTGAATCACGTTTGAATTGTAAATCGGATTTATCTTTTAAAATATCTAATATTTCAATATCTATATTATAATTATTTAAGTCCTGTTCAAGCGATGGTTTTACATCTGGTTCATGCCCCATACAAACTATAGTTATTCTTTCAACAGGATCTAATGGATTTTCAGCTTTTCTTTTTTCAAATTTTTGATATGGAAGATTGGCTTTTAGTTCTTCTAAATCTGATTTAGTAGTTATTCTATTTACTGGCATTATTTTTATCATTCTTCCATCTAATTCTCCGTCATAAACATTATTTCCATCAAATTTTTGAATTCCTAATGCATCTATTAATAAATCTTTAGCCTCTACTGGATTTCTAAAGAAATCATAATTATTTACATTATAAACTTCAAATCCCGTATATTTTTCATTATCTTCTTTTAATTCATTCGCTACATTTATTAATCTTTTAGTTGTTGTTTGGATTGCTCCTAAATTTATATCTGCTCCAATGAATTTTCTTCCTAATTTCATTGCTACAGCTAAAGTTGTCCCTGACCCAATAAATCCATCAAAAACTATATCTCCTGGGCTTGATGAGGCTTTTATAAATCTTTCTATTAAATCTTCTGGTTTCTGTGTAGGATAATCTGTTCTTTCAGAATCTGTTTAAGCCATAATTGGTTCAAAAATTACATCTTCTATTTTTTTACCTTCTTCATTAAAATATGTTTTTCCATAATAAACTGTTCCATCCGTCCTTGTTCTCTTAATTAAAGCGTATCTTCTCCCATCTTCATCCACTTTATTATATCTGGACATTTTCTTATCTTTATACTCTTCAAAAATCTGATTCCATATCCATTCAGAAGATTTACTATACCAAAAAATAGTATCATGTGTTCTTTGAAAAATATTTTTGCTTTCAGTACCTCTAAATCCTTTATCCCATATTATTTCTCCCCTAAATCCCGGTGCATTATTATCTATGGCTGCTCCAAGTCCAAAAACCTGATCCAGCATACAACGAATATGGTGTGATTTATGGTAATCACAATGTACATAAATACTTCCTTTCTCAGATAATAATTCTCTCATTATTGTTAATCTTTCAAACATAAATTGTAAGTATTCATCATTACTCCATATATCTCCATACTGTTTTTCTTCAAATGAATTGTTGTCATTTAATACTTCTTTACCCTTTATTTTTATTTTTTTCTTATAATCCATCTTACTATCAAATGGTGGATCTATATATATTAAATCTATTTTACCCCTATATTCCCTTAGCATATGACTCATTACTTGAAGATTATCTCCCCAGAATATTTTGTTTATCCAGTCATCTTTCATTTCACCATATTTTTCTTTTAACTGTGCTGGATAATAGTTTGTTCCTCTATATGGCCTTTTACCTGTCCAATGTAATTCAGGATACCCTTTTATTGTATTTATTCTTTCAAATTCAAAATCACTCATTTTTTGCCCCCTTATTTTTTACAAAAGAATCTCAAGTCACAGTTGTCGCATATTGTTTGTGACTTTGATTTCTGTTTAAAATCTTTGTTTTCTATTTTATTAACAACTTTTTCAAATTCTTTTATTGTTTCTTCTATATCCGACTCTCTATTTTCAAAAGTTATGGTTGGTATTCCGTTTTTTTCTCCAGTATAGTATAAATGCATTTTGCTAACTTTTTTACCAATCTTTTTTTCAATTAAATATGCATATATTTGTAATTGTCTTTTGTATTTTTCCAATTTTTCGGAATCAGAAAATATATCTGGCTTCTTTTCCGACTTAAAGTCTACAATCTCAACAGTTTTTTCATTTCCTTCTATTAAATCTACAACTCCATTTAAAATATAATTTGGTTTAACTAATCCAATTTCTACTTCTGCGTCTTGTATTTTCTTCCAATTCTCACTTTGCTTTTCTGCATATTTTATCACTTGCTCTAGTGCCACATCTAATTGTGGTTTTCCTAAATATGAATGTTGAGATTTTGAAATTGCTTCGTAATTAGTGTCAAACCATATTTTTATATTATCTCTATTAATTTTTTCATATTCTTTCTTTATGGCAGACTTATGAATATCTTCTATGGTCTGATGTATTAATTGACCAAATATTGTTGCACCTATTCTGACTGGTGAAAAACCTAATTCTTTCAAAAATTTATATTGTAGCGCACAATTTTCATATACTGCAATATGTGATGTGAAAGAATATGTATTTTTTATATTTACAGGTTTTATATCACTTATTTTTATATTTTCTAATTTAATACTTTCATTTGTATATTCTGGTAACTCTTCATATATTTGTTTGAAATAATAACTTGGTTGTTTTCTTCCTTCACTCTTTTCATTGCATGTCAATACTAATAAATTCTGTGCTCTAGAAAATGCTGTGTAATATAATCTCCAAAAATCAAAATATTTAATATATTCCTTTGGTTCAAATGCCTTTCTATGATAATATTTTTCTTCTATTTCATTCAATCTTGCATTATTCCTATCTCTTGGTACATTTCCTAGAGAATCTACAATTACAATTGGAAATTCCATTCCTTTAGACTGATGTATTGTTGAAAAAGTAATACAACCACTTGGGGCATATTCTGTTTCATCTTCATATTCTCCCATTCCTCCATCAACCAGAAATCTTAAGTATGTATTAAAAAATGTTTCTACATCATTTATTATTCTTTTAGGTGTAAATACATCTATATGTTGTAAATAATCAAATCTAGCAATCATTTGTGTAAAAATTGAAATATTTCTTATAGGCCTTTGATCTACTAAACCATTATTCAAGTCTATATTTAAAAATTCTCTAAAAGGTTCAAACTCAAACAATTTATATACTAAACCAGTAAAAGCATAATCTGTATTTGAAAATAGATTCATATGACTTATTCCTGAATTTCTTATAAATAATTTCAATTGTTCGTCTTTATGAATATATTCTTCTACTGTTTTTATACACTCCTCATAATATGTAAATAGTCCTTCATTATTCAACTTAAAAGATCTATTCTTCAATTTTATTAAATATTGTGGAAAAGTTAGCAATAGCGAACCTATTATACATTTTATTTCTTTTCTATCAAAGAACATATTTGATCTTGGAGAATATACATTTATTCCATTTTCCTCCAGATAATTTGCTAATTCAACAACTTTATCTCCTCTTACAGAATTAAATAGCATTGCGATTTGATTATAATTATTGATTATATTTTTATCTTTTAAATATTTTATAAATTTTAATATTTCTTTTTTCCATTCTTCTTCATTATCTTTAGAAGTTACTTTCATTACTGTTGGCAAAGTTGTAATATCTTTTCTTCCTGGTGTTATCCTTTTGTCAAATCTATATTTTCCCCATTCAAAATTAAAATTTTCACCATTTGTTGCTTTCATCCAATTGTTATAAAAATTTATTATTCCTTGCTCTGACCTATAATTAATTTCCAATTTAATTTTTTTACAAGTTTTATGTTCAAATTTTTCAGGAAATTCTATTATGTTTCTTATTGTTGCCCCTCTAAATCTATATAGTCCTTGATCATCATCTCCAACAACACAAATATTTTGTTCTTTACCTGCTAACATAAAAGTTAATCGTTCCTGTACATAGTTTGTATCTTGATATTCATCAATCATAACATATTTAATTTTTTCATTTAACTTTTTCAATACTTCTGGATTATTATTAAATAATTCATATGTTTCTGTTTGAATATGTGTAAAATCAATATAATTAGATTTAGAAATTATTTCATTATATAAATTAATTACTTCGCCTATTGCTTTTATATCTGGTTTTTCGTCATTTAAAAGCAATTGTACATCAACCAATTCTTCACTAACATTATTAATATAATCTGCCAAATATTGAGACATTCTCCATCCACTTATTTGAGTTTGATGTAACAAATTAAAATTTTCTATTTTTTCAAACTTTCTCATATTTTGATAAATCAAATATTCTTGTTCAAATTCGTCTATCATTCTATAATTTTTTTTCAAATTAGTATATTCTATATTTTCTTTTAAAATTCTTAAACATATAGAGTGGAATGTTCCTATATACATTTCATTGATATTTACATACATATCTAATTTATCTAATTCATTAGTTATTCTTGTTATAATTTCTTTTGCTGCTTTTTCTGTAAAAGTAGCTATCATAATATTTTCTGGTTTTACACCTTTTTCTGCAATTAAATAAATAGTTCTTTCTACCAATGTAAATGTTTTTCCTGTTCCTGGCCCAGCAATAATTAATAATGGACCTTCCGTTGTTGTAATTGCTTCTTTTTGACTTTCTGTTGCATTCTCTAATCCTAACATTTTATCTTCCTTCTTTAACTTTCTCATTTTTTATTTTAATTTTTTTTCTATTTACTATTACTATATTTTGTTCATTCACTCCAAAAGTAATATAATCACCACTTTGAACACCTAACAAATTTCTAATTTCTGCTGGAATTGTCACTTGTCCTTTTTTACTTATTTTGGCATTTTTTAAAAAACTTGTGTCCATAAATTCTCCTTTACTTTCTTTACTTTCTTTACTAATAAATATATACTATCTTTCATATAAAAGTCAATGTTTTTGTGGTATTTTTAAAGTTACGTAACGTTATTGTAACGTAACTTTTTTCCTTTTCACTTTTCTTTTTTTCACGATATTTTTGTTGTCTTAATCTTCCTTGTTCCTTGTATTTTTCATATGTTTGAATACTTTGATATTCATTCCAATTTTTTATTTTGTATACTTCGTTTTCTAGAATAATCATTTCTAATTCTAAAAATTTTCCAATAATTTTCTTCATTTTTTCATAAGACTTTCCCATAATCTTTGAAAAATATTCGATTGACATTGGTTTATTCTCACCTATTAATAGTCTTCCATCTTTATTACATTCCAAAGAAATACTTAATAGCTGAATCCATACTCTAATATATGTATCTCCATCTGGCTCTTTAAGTAATATTTGAATTTTCCTATTTGCAAATAAATTTGCATCAATTTTTAACCATTGTAAATTATACATGTCCTCCTTTCCTCTCTTTCTTTAGATTTTACATCATGGATTGTAATTCCATGTTTTTTAAATATTCATCTAGTGCTTGTACTCTAAATAAATATTTTCCACCAACTTTGCAATATGGAATTTGTTTTTTCCTTACCAGTTGATTAATTAACCAATATGAAATGCCTAAATACTCTGATGCTTCTTTCATCGTTAGTGTTGTTCTTTGAATTTGATTATTTATCATAGTACTACCTCCTCTCTTTCTTATTTAGAAGGTCCCTCTCTTCCCTTCTACTATAAACCTCAGAACAACTATTAAAAATGGAGCTATTTTTGAAAAATCTTTAATTTTTTTATTATATTTTATTCTTTTTCAGTGTTTTCAATGGTTACATGGTATCTTTTTTGTAATTTTTATTGCAATTTTTACTATTTTTTTGTATAATCAAGGTGATTTGTTAGCAATTTTATTTTATAAAACGCATTGCAATTTATATTTTGAGGTGTTTATATGTTAAGAGAAGATAATATTCCAGTAAAAAATTGTTTCAACTTTTGGTTTAATAGAGAAAAAAGAAAAGAGTTTTATACAACTTCTATTTCTTTGTATAAAACTACTTTTAATCATAATAAGCATAATAGATTTCCAAATATACTTTTTGATAATGCTAATAATGATAAAAAAATTCATTTTTCTTCATCTACATTGTTAGAGCCTTTTGAAGAAAGTTATGGTACTTTTTTAATAAAATTCCTTAATGCGAATTTTGCATCCTTTGAAAGCTCTTATCGTACCTTTTTCTGTTTTTATGGATTTTCTATTTTAAATGAATTTGATAAATCTATTCCTTTATTAAAAAGTTTTAAAACAGAAAATGAATTTATAAAAACTTATCAACCTATTTTCAATAGAATTAAGCCTAAATTAAAAAAATTACAATATTTAATAAGACAATGTGTGGACTATATGTTTAATTTAAATAATAATTCTGTAGATAAAAATTATAATCCTTTAGAAAAATGTCTTTCTTATTCTATATTTAATAATTTATTTAAATTTTCCACAAATATAGAAGTATACTATTACCAACAATTTGCACATGATATATACCATATAGCTTCACAATCTATAACACCTAAAATTGTTAGAGAACATTTAGAAAATAGTATAATTAGTCTAGGTGATAGTCCTGTTTTTCATACTTCATACTTATCTAATATATTGTATATTTCTTTATTTGAAATAGCCACTAATAAAAATGTAAAAATTAAAATTTGTAAAAACTGTGGTAAATATTTTATTCCACTTAAAAACACCGAAAAATATTGTGATATTGTATATTGTAAAGATGAAGTAACTTGTAAAAAGATTGGTGCTAATAACTCTTATTCTAAAAAAAGAAATACTATTGAAGGAATTAGAATTTATAGAAATAATTATCAAAGAAGATTAATGCTAGTTAAAAGATTAAATGATGAACAAGTTAAAATAGCTTTTGATAATTGGAAAAAACTTGCTAAAGGAAAAATTAAAGGATTTAAAAATAATATAATTTCAGAAGATGAATTGCTTGAATGGATGAAAAATAATAGGGATATTTAAAAATATCCCTATTATCTCAATACAGAGTAATTTAATATCTTACTTGTAAATCACTTCTTAATTGTAAATTGTTTATAGCAAATCCTCTGCTTTTTAAACCTGTTACCATTTCTGTATAAATATCACTTTCTTCATTTTCACTATCAATAGTTAATACTAAAGTGTATGTTTGTTCTATATTTTTCATATTATTTCTATTAGTACAATCTAATCTTATTTTCCAATCTTGTCCATAAATGCCACCTTTTATTTTTCTATAATGTCTTTTTATTGGTGACCATTTGGAACCATTTTCTACCCTTGAAGATTCAAATTTTTCATCCCATCTCTTTTCTAATGGTACTTGCCCTGTATATACCAATTCTCCTGTCTTTTTATTTAGTCTATGTAATCCCATGCTAAAATCAATATTTGATCTGCAATATTCTTGTCCTTCAGATGAATCTAATTGTGGATTATATATTAAAGTGGCAGATATTTTTCCATACCATTTTCCATTTTTATGTAATGACTCTGGATAAGGTATATCTTCAATTTCTATGTGTTCTCCGTGTTCTAATTTTGCCTTGAATGATAATTGTTACTTTACTATTATCACATTTCAATACTTCATCCAAATCTTTTTCAGGAATTCCAAAACCAAAATATTTTGCTTCTTCATTTCCAATTTCTTGTCCTTTTGTAATTGGATTTACACAAGAATGTATTAATAAAGCTTTTGACAATTCTAAACTATTTTCATTATTTATTGTATCTATTATGTTTTGATATTTTATTGTAACAAATGGCGTTGAATAACTTGTCCCTACTCCTTCAATATAATTTCCTTCTGTGTCAAATGACACAATCCCACACCCACTTATGCTTCCATCTTCATTAATATTTCCTCCATAATCTACAACATCTGGTTTATTTATATAATTTGCTCCCGGTCCTATTCGAGAAAAAGGAGATGGCTCATTAATATCTACTGCACCTTTATCTAAAGCAATTGACCCTACTGTAATTCCTCGAACTGAATCTGCTGGAGTAGTAATTCTATCATTATAAAGAATATCTGTTGGCCATTTTCTTATATCTTCTTCAAAATTTCCCGCCGCAATAAAAATTTGTACTTGGTATTCATCTTGAATTCTATCTAATTCTATTGCAAAATCAGAAATAACATCTCCAACTTCTGTATTTGTTCCCAATGATAAATTCCAAACTTTAACTTTATCTGAATATTTTTTCATTATGTTTTCTAATCCCTCAAGAAATACATCCTCAGTCATTTCATCTGTTGGTCCATATTCTTCATCAGCATTTGGAATTGCAACTACATCTAAAATTTTAAAATTTGGTTCTCTAACATCAGCTATATCAAAATTTAATTTTTCTCCAAAAAGCATAACACCAGCAATAAATGTTGCATGCGAATTATTTTGATATTCTTTAGGAATTAATTCTTCTTTTTTATATATCCAAGGCAAAATTTCTTTATTATTTTCTGAAATTCCAGAATCGATTAATCCTACTATTGGATATTCTCTCCCTTCAATTGGTTTTGGAAAAGAATAATCCATTTTTTCTAATTTTTTTATTTTTGGATTTGACATCGAATATTTCTGAAACATATCTATAGACTTTATACCTTGATAATTTGATAATTGTTTTATTTTATTTATATCATTACATTTTAATGAATATACTTCCATTGTTTTATAAGAATATAACTTAGATATTTGATTGTCAATTCCTAATTCTTTTATTTTTTTTAAAAATATTTCTTTATTTTTTTCATTTTGTTTGTCATCCTTATAATCAAACAATTTTATCTTTAATGGTCCTTCTATTTTCTTTAAATTTATTTTTAATACGTCCTCTGAAGTATACATTTCTATTTTTTCAATTTTAGTCATTTCTGCTTGTTTATTCTGAGCTCTTGTATTTTTTATTTCTTTTTCAAGATTATTAATTCCTTCTGGAGTTATTTTTACATATATTTCATTTAGTTTTCCACCTCCAACCATTGGACAAGTGTTATCATTAAATAAATTATTTGGCTTATGTGTTTTGGCGATGGCTTTTTCTTTCATTACTACTTTTCCAATACAAGGTATTTCTTTTTCTTCTATTTTCCCAATATTCTTTTTTATTTCTTCACATTGACTAAATATATTGTTTCTTAATTTTTCTGTAAACGGCTCTAAACATACCACTCTTCCACTACTAATATTAGTTTTACTATCTTCTGGACGTTGTGCAACCATTATTATTGGCAATTTTTCTTTCATTATTATCTATCCTCCTTTAAAATTTGTGATATGTATGGTTTAGAGTAATTAAATATTTGGGCTAAATTTGTTCCTGAAAATAATTTATTGTTCATCTTATTTAAATACTTTATTTTTTCTTTTTGGTTATCTATAACTATATGTTTATATCTTAAATAATAATCTACAAAATTAATGATTCTAATTTCTTTCTTTTCAATTATTGCATCCATTTTTACTTTATTACATACTTGTTCTAAATCAGCACCAGTAAAGCCATCATATAATTGTGCTATAATGTCTATTTCTTCTTTTTTTAAATCTATATTACTTACTAATTTCTTTATAATATTAAATCTAACTTCATATTCGGGCTTCTCAAGATTTATTTTGAACATAAATCTTCTCCATACAGCTGGATCAAGTAGCTTTTCATGATTAGTTGCTGCAATTATAATACTTCCATTTTGTATAGAATCTATATTTTGTAGCAAACTATTAACAATTCTCTTTAATTCTCCAAGTTCATTTTTGTCATCTCTAACTTTTGCAATTGCATCAAATTCATCTAAAAATAATACACATGGTACACTTTGTGCGTAATTAAAAATTGCTCTTATATTTTTTGCTGTACTTCCTAAATATGATGATATTAATCCATCTAACCTAGTAGTTATCAATGGCAATTCTGTCTTTTTAGATATATATTCAGCTAACTTACTTTTTCCACATCCTGGAGGTCCAAAAAATATTAATGTGTTAGGTAAATTTATTCCATTATTTATTATTTGATTTCTATTATTATAATATTCTAAGAATTTTTCTATCTCAACATTGCATTCTTTATTTAAAAATACTGGAATATCTTCTATTTCAGATGGTTCTAACCTATCTGCAATTGGTAATCTGGATTCACTATCAACAGGTACTTTATATATTGTTTGCATATTTAATGATTTTAGATTAGCTTCATTTTTACTTGCAATTATTTTTTCAAATTTTTCTGCTAGCTTTATTTCTCCGGTTTCTTTTAATTTTTTTATTAATAATTGTGTATAATTCAAAACTTTTATTTTATCCATTTTCATGCAACCTTCAACTATCTTTAAAATTTCTGCTGAATATTCCATACATAACTCCTCCTTTGTATTGCTTAATTTTAGTGTTATTTTTATTAACTTTTATATGTTTATTGTTAATTTATTCTAGTATATCATTAACTTTTTCTTTTGTAAAGTAAATTTTTGTTTTTTTTACTTAATTTTTTGTTATTTATACTTAACTGATTTTAAATATTACATTTCTTCTAGTCTATTTATGAATTTTGTATGTTCTTTTATGAATTTTATTGTAATCTTTGAAAGCAGCTAAAAATAAGCAAAAATAGCTGGTAATTTATCAAAAAATACTATATAATACACATAAATACTCTCCCTTCCATAGTTATACTTGAAAGGAGGTGAAATAAGTAATGGCTGGGAGTATAGAAAAAAGAGGAAAAAATAGTTACAGGTTAACAGTATCAGAAGGATTTGACTTAAATGGAAGACCAATGATACACAGAAAAACTATTCATGAAACCAAAAAAGAAGCAGAAGTTGAACTAGCAAAATTTGTTACTGAAGTACAAAATGGTTTAGTCATAGATGGTAAATCTCTTAAATTTTCTGAATTTGTTGATGTATGGAAAAGAGATTATGGTTCAAAAGAATTAGCTCCTACTACATACAAACGATATTGTAGAATGTTAGAGACAAGAATTTTACCATACTTCGGACATTTCTATATTAACAAAATCAGACCCACTGATATTATGAAATTCTATGACTTACTTGAAAAAGATACTCAATTAGTTAGAAAGAAAAGTAACAATGGTTCAAAAACTAAAAAACCTTTATCTGGTAAAACTATTTTAGAACATCACAGATTATTAAGAGCAATGCTACATAGAGCAGTTTACTGGCAATTAATTGTAAGTAACCCTGCTGAACGTGTTCAACCACCTAAAGCTAAAAAGCCTAAAAGAAGATCTTATG
>CAMMLS010000016.1 GCA_946497775.1 uncultured Clostridium sp. | reverse complement strand
CCTGCTGAACGTGTTCAACCACCTAAAGCTAAAAAGCCTAAAAGAAGATCTTATGATGATGAGCAAACTAAAATATTGTTAGAAAACTTGGAAAAACTTACAGTAGAAGACACTAAATATAAAGTTGCTATCATTCTTACTATCTTTACTGGTGTTCGTTTAGGTGAATTAATGGGATTAGAATGGCAAGATGTCGATTTTAGAAATGGAATTATTAGTATTAATCGTTCTAGTCAGTATCTATCAGATATGGGAGTATTTACAAAAGTTCCTAAAACAGAAAGCTCTATTAGAGAAATTGCAATACCTGAATTTATCATTTCTTTGCTTGAGGAATATAAATTATGGTATGAAGAACAAAAATCGCTATATGGCGAATTATGGACGAATTCTAATAGGTTATTTGTACAAGCTGATGGCAAACCTATGCATCCTTCTTCTATAAGCAAATGGTTTGTTAAATATGTAGATACAATAGGATTACCTGTAATTAATTTTCATGGATTAAGACATACAAATGCAAGTTTACTAGTTGCACAAAATGTTGATATAGCTGTTGTTTCTGCAAGACTTGGTCATGCACAAATAAGTACAACACTTGACTTCTATGTTCATCCACTACTTTCTCATAATAGAAAAGCTGGATATGCACTAGAAAACTTACTATTACCAACAAGGTCTTAATTTTACTTTTTTCTAATTTTCACAAATTACAAATTTTCACGATATAAAAAAGTAAAAAACTTTGAGATTTTATATCTCTTTCCCAAAAGTTTTTTACTTGAAAATTTTAATACATCTTATAAAATTTTATTATAATTTTTATTGATTTTTTATTAGAATTTTGGGCATTTGAGGTGGTTATTTTACCCAATTTTTACCCAATTCCACATAATATTGCTGTTTTTAGTCATTATTGCAACCACATAATTTACAATTTTTAGCATTAAATAGTCCGAAAAAAGTATTTATGAAATAAAACTTTTTTCGGAAGAGGAGCAGTAGCGACAAGGCTTTGGCTGTTTTTTTTGCATAAAAAACAGCTAGCCTTTCTAGCTAACTGCGACGTGGTTGCGGGGGTAAGACTCGAACTTACGACCTTCGGGTTATGAGGATACTTTTGTATTTTTTTATACCATTATTAAAATCCGGATTTTGCTTTATTTTTCAATATTGATATCAATTTTCATAAGTATTTAAAAATAATTAAAAAACATTATTTTTTTATATAAGTTTCGCCTAAATTTCGCCTTGCTATTTAGACAATTTTTTTATATTACTTCTCAATAAAAAAGCAGCAGTATAAACTGCTGCCTCTACAAGCCCCCAAGCTCGTGCAAATTTATTATAACATATCTATATTAATATTGCAAATAAAAAAAGGCAATCCAGTTTCCTAGATTGCCTAAGTCAAAGAAAGTTTAGGTAGGGTGACCTTCCTACATCTCCTAACTATGGGTGGCGGCTGCCTGTTCCGCCCTCAGAAACTCTCTCTATTATTTTATGCTACTTTTAGTATAACATACATTTATTTTTTTTTCAAGATTTATTGATATTTTTTAGCATAACCATTTTTCAAATATATATTTTTCTTCTTTTCACTCATTTTAAACAATGTTTTTGCAAACATTGTTCCTTTATTACTTATTCTTACAGCTACTAGGATAAAATCATTATTTACCTTATATTCTTTTATATATTCTATTGAACCTTGATTTGGATTTCTAGCAACATATGTTGGTTCTTTTAATATATTTTCTATGTCTTTTCCATATTTATTATAGTCATCTGGATGTTGCCTTTTCATATGTTCTATGTTACTGTCTCCCAATATTATTGGCATTTCTTCTGTTAAATTTAGGTTTAATAATTTTATAACTTTTTTGTTTACTTTTCCTATCTGTTTATTCATTTTATTTTCCCTTTCTTTGACATTATTATTTTACCATATTTGCAATTAAAAAACAATAAAGCCAGCCTTAAAAGCTGACTTTTGTCTTTATTTCATTAACTTACCTTGTTTTAATAATTCTAACATTTTTGTGTTTTGATTTGCTGTACCTGTATAGTTGCTTATTCCATTTAAAATTGCTATTTTCTTTCTGTTTGTATAACTGCTATCTACACCTATACTTTTTAGTCCTTCTACAATAGATGTTCCGCTATAATTGCATGCTGGATAATAACTTACTGCTGTTCCTCTTAATATATTTAACATTTGTGTATTTTGCTCTGCTGTGCCTGTGTAATTTGCTATTCCTAATTTTGCTGCTAGTTCTTTTCTGCTTGCATAAGAGCTGTTATATCCTACGCTGTTTAAGCCATCTACAATAGATACTCCATTATAATTAGATAAATTAGGCAAGCTTGTTTCTGTATTTTTATTAATACCTAATGCTTCTTGATTTTTTGGTCTTAATACACAAACATAACCAGAAAAAGGTTTATCTTGATATGCAACCTCTAACTTTTTAATTCCATTTTGGTCAAAGAATTTTTTATTAACGTCTATAAGTGCTATATGTCCGTATCCTTTACCATAATTTGCACCATATACTAAAATATCTCCTGGTTGTAGTGCTACTGTATTACTTAATTTATCTAAATGCTCTGGTAATGGGTTTCTTGCCCAGTCTTTTGCATTTCCTCTTGGTTTGTATGGTACTCCAAATACCCTGTATAGATATTGTTGTATTAAGCTTACACATTGTCCTTTGTAAGTATTCACTTCTGGATTTCCAACACTTTTTTGTTCAAGTGCATAATCTCCAAATTCTTTTAAATTCATTTATTTTTCCTCCTTATTTAATATATTTGTTTCCAAGAACCCCAAGTTCCGTTGTAACATTCTCTTACATATTCTTTCATGTTTGCTGCCACGCTACTTACTCTTAAAGCTTTTTGGCTTACATAATTATTATTTAAAGCTATAATTGTAACATAAAAAGAGTATCCTGTTTCTGGCGTGTTTATTGCAGTCCCCTCCGCATATATAAAACTTGTTGTCTTAATATCGTTTAAGTCTCCGTTATACATTATTAATTTGCCACTCATTTTATTTGCTACTTCTGCTTTTAGTTCTTGTAATTCGTTATACATTTTTTCTATTAGGGGCAATGCCATTAACATCACCCCCGTTTCTTTTGTTATTTAATAGTAATAAGGTGTGTGTGTGTGTGTACAGCCATGCGGTTTTCAGCTATTTTATGCATTTTCTATTCCTCCTTATTAATTAATTTTGTAAATGCTTGGTGTAATCCTGTACTTGCTAAACCACTTAGCATTCCACCTAAGATTACCCCTGCGTTTATTCCTGTGCTTAAATTTATGCATATATTTATTACTGTTCCTAAAATCAGCATTATAAGTGGTATATATTTGTTTGGTATAAAATCTAAGCTATTCTTTATTACATAGCCTACACACAAACAAATTCCTACAACTACAATAACTAAATATTCATTCAATACTGTTAAATCCATTTTACATTCCTCCTTTATTAATTTTTAATGGTGGTAGTTCGTATACTTGTTCTACTAATTTAGAAACGCCATGATTTCCACCTAATGCAGTATATTCTACAAACAACCCGCTCGATACAAGAGCGGGCATAATCTGGTAGATATCCTTGTTGCATGTATTGTTCTGCCTTGCCAACAATTTGGCTACGTAGCAAAACTACTTGGCTGTCTTTAATGTTTTTTATGCATTTTAATTGTTTAGTAACTAATGCTACTAGTGCTGTGCATATACAAGGTATAAACCAGTTTAAAATAATATGTAATATTTCCATTTTTCCTCCCTTTTTTACACCTCTTGCCAAGCTGTCCAAACTCCGTTTACATTTCTTCTTTCAAAACTTTGGTTTTTGTTATAAGTAAAATATTTTTGTAAAGAAAAATTACTTGTAAGTGCAATTACTATAAGATATCCATTTGTTCCCGCAGTAGTCGGAGTATTTGTACAGTTAGCAAAAGTAACATAATATAATCCTGTTTCAGTTATTTCGTTCAAATTTTTGTTTGTTAGGTTTACTAATGTCTTATCTACTTTATTGTCTACTTTTGTTTTTAAACTTTCCACGCTATTAAAAATCTGCTCTATAAAAGGTAATGACATACATCATCACCTCTTTTCTTTAATAAGTTAACTGTGTGTGTGTGTGTGTACAGCGCCAACGGTTATACAGTTTTTACTTTCCATTTATTTTTCCTCCTTGTTAAATTTCTTCTACAACTTTTATATTAATGTTTGCAAGATTATAACCCGCAGGGTGACTTAAATTTAAAAATACACTAGGGTTAGCATTAAATTGCGTTGGAGTTAATTCTGTTACTGCTCCTGCTAATACAGCAGATAATTTATTATTCTGGTTAAAATCATTTTGTGTATAACTTATTGGCACATCTAGTTTTGGACGTACAACAACTGCACTTCCGTTATAACCACAAACAACAGATACAAAAGCAAGAATACATCCTCTATAATCCGTGCTACTATTTGCATAGTAATTGTAAGAAATAACTACTTTGTAAATTCCACCAATTTTACAATTTGCTATTTTAAACTGGTGGCTTGTACTTGTACCTGGATAATTACTAACTACCATGTTTTTATCTGTTATTTCTTGCATTACGTTGTTTGTTTTTTCTATACTAGGTAGACTCATTTTCGTACACCCCCTTAACGCGAAATTCTATCAATCGGTCTTCTGGAACAGATTGTCCCCAATCATAAAACTGTATTATATTGCTTGTTTCTCCTTCTGTTCCAACTTCTATGTAATGCTCATCTTTTATTAGCTTAGTGCCTTGGTAATATACTTCTAGGCTATTATCTCCTATACGATAATTAAGAGGTATTGTATAATTTGTGTTTTCTTCTATTGGTTCTGTTGTCTTAATTTTTGATATTTGAATTTTTATTTCTGCTTTTGTTGCTAAATCATCTACATTGGTTGCACTTCCCAGAATAACCCAAGTAGAACCGGTCCAAGCATAATCTTTATTTTCTGAAATTACATTGTACACATCACCTATTTTTTGTTCTTCTATTAAATTAAGCTCTGTTAACGAACTAACAGAGCCTTTAAATTTATATATATTTTGTAATGTGTCTATTTTAGACTTATATTCATTTGTAAAATCATTAGTAGATAATCCCTTGCCTGGTACTTTTTCTTGTTTACCGAACAATACTTCATCTATAATATCATTATTGGTATTTGCTACTCTCACATCATAATTTTCACTCGATGCAGGTTTTTTTAAATTGTAATGTTTAGTATAATTAGCCATTTAAATGCACCTCCTAAGATATTTTCATGAGAACTACTTTTACTTCTACTTGCCAACTAGCTTGCTCATCAGTCGCTTTTAAAGTATCTACTCTAATTGTATTGTCCTCCCAAAATATAGCTCTTAAATTATAATTGCCTATAGAACGTGCTGATGAGTCTCTACATCCTGTGGTTGCCCAGCGTGAATACATGTCTGGAACCCTTGACATCAGTCCTGTTATAATACAATTGTCTTTCGTAAATCCATTAGGAAATGGAAAACTAATAGTGCCGTTTAAAATTTCAGAATTAGCCTCAGGCATCGTTATCGTTCCTGTCAATACTGCAAACCTATCATTTGTTACATATTGACTAGCATTTTTTCCACCTAATTTAGTTGCATTTGTTGCAGTAGTAGCTGTAGCAGCATTACCGAGTACAATTACTAGCTGTAGCAGCATTACCAGTACAATTACTAGCAGTATCAGCATTACCTTGCAAATTTCCTTTAACATTTCCTTCAATTCCCCCTTGTGCTATTAATTTTCCTGTTATTGTACTATCTTGATCTTTTCTAACTAAATTTTCTGTTACACTGTCAATATAGTCTTGAAATTTCTGATATAATTCTTCTCCATCAACACTTATTAAACTATTTACTATTCCACACAAAGAGCTATTAAGTCTCTTATCTGCTACATCTGCATCTGTAATATTTGTAGTGGATTTTACTGTAACCTCTGCTAAACATATCTCATATACGTTGTCGTCTCTTTGCAAAACAGGTCCTGTACTTTGTGTTCCTTGTTTAATGTATAATTGTGTTTCCCTTACTGCTAATGTTTTATCTAATTTAACAACAACTCTATCTATTCGGCTGCCTGCTGTTGGTCTTTCTAATGTAAAAACTCTTTCTTCCTCATTCTCAAAATCTGCTCCCTCAATTATACCAGCGCCTTTTGCTACTTTTATATTTAATCCTCCGTCGGCAGTTACTTTCATACTGTTTTCGCCATAATTTTTATATTGCCCATAGTACACACCATTACTTAAAAATTTGGCAAAATATTTTCTAAATATCTCCGCTTCGTAAAGTCTGTCTGGCTCCATTTGACTAGATTCCTCATTTAAAACTTCCATACTATCAAACGGAAAACTTTTTAATGTTATTTCTCCTGCCATTTTTTCTCCTTTCCATAAAAATAAGACCTAAGATATAGGTCTTGTAATTATTCTTTTTATTTCTTCGCCTAGTGTTGGAATTTTATCTCCAAAACCAAGTTCAACAGTTTTATTATTTCTTTCGTATATTTCTTTTGCCTGTATAATACGTTTATCCTCATATATTCCATCACTTTCAACTGTCACTATATCACCAAGAAAGTAATCTTTTTCATATTCCATGTTAGGGATTTGATAAACCTTACCTTCAACACTTTTAATTGTTTTATATGTATCTAATTTCTTTTGTCCTTCTGATTTTAATTCATCTGGATCTTCTATGTTATTTAAATCAATTAATACTTCTCGCCTATTAAAACCTGTTGCTGTTCCTATCTCAGTTATAAGTCTATCTTCATTCTCTCCTTTTCCTGCAACATACCCTACATTTTTGTAGTTTGTTGCATCATCAGTTGTTTTTCCATCAATTAAATTTTTCTTTTTTTCTGAAAATATAATATATGGATGTTTTATTGTTCCTTTTAATTGTTCATGTGTATATTGTTGCAGTTCTTCATGTGTGAATTTGCTTAAAAACTCATGTGTGTTTGGACTTTCTGTTTGATTTACAGTTCTATCTGTTCCTCTTAAACTATCAAAATATATGCACTTTTCACTTCTATTTAGATAACCATACCATCCTAAGCCTGTATCTTCGGAAATATGTTTTAATTCGTCATGCAAATTAGTAAGTCTTGCTTGCCAAACAGTTTTAATTCCTCTATTTTGACTTGGAGCTATTTTTATCCATGTTATATCTCTTTCAGGAGTTCTAATATCATCATAATAACTTTCTACTAGATGTTTCTTCAAATAATGTTTTTGAATATTTTCTGCTTCTGTTTCTGATACTCTATCATAGCCGTTCGTTGCTATTATTCTTCTTTTAGTTATTCCTTTTATGCAAGTTCCTGTTATTTTCATTGTTTTACTATTTTTGTTAGTTGTTATTACTACTTTATCGATTAATAGAATTTTATCGTCTCTTTTATTAACTATTAACATATTATCTTTTTTTAATTTATTAGTATTTGCTTTGTTTTTGTTTATAGTCAATTCAAAAGTTCCACATTCGTAATAATTCCATACACATACAAGACTTTCATAGTTTGTAATGATACCGTAAAAGTTCAAAATTAGTGTTAATAATTTCTATACAATTCATATTAAACACCTACATACTTATTAGTATAGTCAATTATTGTTACTTTATCTTTTGCTCCCTCTACATCACTGCTATACTTAATTAAGTTCTTCCCTACTATTAATTTAAAAAATGTGGAATTTAAATCTATCTTATTATATACATCTTCTGTTCCATGTGGTGTTATTAAATTAACTGTTTCTTTTCCTTCCCTAGTATCTATTACTAATTTTTCTTTTTCACCAATTTCCATATTAACCTGTATATATTCTCCTGTTGTTTCGTTTTCTATTTTAGGATTTGTAGCTGGTCCAACGTATTCTATTTGTACAGGAGCTTCAACATCTCCTGTATTTTCTATTTCTTTATAAAAACTAACAATAGCAAATTTATTTGGTAAAGCTAATGGAAAGTTCAGTCCACCTCTTACAGATTTTATGTCTATATCTGTTCCTTCTTTATCTAGCCAATACGGATCTTGACAATAAAAAGAAATAGTTGCCTTATCGTGATTTTTCTTTCTGGCATTAAATTCTGCACTGTCTTCTACTTTTCCATATATTCTATATGTTTTATAATCATTTGTATAATATATAAGTAATTCCCCTCTTTTACCAGAACTCGGGTTATATGTTTTAGGATTAATTATTCGCATTATTTTACGTCTTAATTCATATAATTTAATTCTATTTTTAGTTCTTATAGTTACTTGCAATTTTATAACTCTTGCATCTAATAAACTATCTTCACTATTACAGCCATCTTGATTTACACCTTGCGACTTTTGGCTTGTTGCTCCTGGGTGTCCTAGTCCTTCTATATGGCTTAGTAATATATCTTCTTCTGGGTTTCCTACACTATCAAATACTATATTCTCATTTAGGGCTAAGTTGATTACTTCTAATTTTTGCATTTTATCACACTCCTGCGATTTCTTCTGCTAATTTTTGGCTTACATTATTTAGTTTTCTGTAAGTTTCACTTGGCATTTCTGGGTTTTGTTCAATGTAATTTTGTTGTGTTATATTAATACTTGTTGTTTGCGGTTTATTTTCTCCTGCTTTATAGCTGTATGCAGATGTTGCTATTTTAGAGATTTGTGCTTCTATTCCTGCATCAATACTATTTTGTATCTTGCTAATAATATTTTCTATTTTAGAAGCTAAACCTTCGTTTATTCCTTGTGCTAATTTCTCTCCAAGACTTTGTCCTGTTATTTCATATGCATTACCATAATTTTTTAATAGATTTAGTATTTTATTTTGGTTTTGTTCAACATTTAGCAACATTTTTTCTGCTGTTTCTTGTGCCATATTTATTTGTTCATCGTAATATTTTTCTAGTTCTTCTAGCTGTTTGTTGTATACTTCTTTTTGTTTTTCTGCTTCATCTTCTATTACTTGTACTTTGTTGTCTTGTTCTTCTTGTAATAAATCTTTTTGTTCGTTTAAAGCTTCTTTTTTGTCTTCTAAGGCTCTATTATCTAATGTTTTTTGATATTCTGCTATTAATTTATCTAATTCTTTTTGATAATTAGCTTTTGTTGTTGCATCATGTTCAAATGCCACTAATTCTTCTAATCTTTTCTTTTTTCTTTCATATTCTGCGTCTTCTTCATCTCTGTTTTTCTGTTGTTCTGCTTTGTCTAATGCCTCTAATTCTTTTTCTATTGCCTCTATTTTGGCGTCATATTCTGCATTTATAGCATTAATACGTATTTCTTTTAATTTTTCTACTTCTTCTATTTGTTTATTAATGTATTCTGTATCTTTTTCTTGTAGTTCTTCTAATTGTTTAGTAATTGCATCTGTTAGCTGTGTAACTGTATTATCTATTTCTTCTACTCTTAAATCACGTTTTTGTTGTTCATAATCTCTTATTGTTTGTAGTTCTTCTCTGTATATTTCTTTTCTTTCATCAAGAGATAGCCTTTCATCTTTCATTATTTGATTTAAGTAATTTCTATGCATTTGTATTATTTTATTGTAATCTGCTGTTTGTTCTGTTACGTCATATGCAGCACCACGCAAATTCTTTTGCTCTTGTATATATGCTTCATAATCTTCTGTCTGTTGTTGTAATATCTCTTTTTCTTTTTCTGCTAATTCTTTATTTAAGTCGTATATTTTTTCTCTTATTTCATTTTTTTCATCCGCTGTTTTAGCATATTTTTTTAATGCTGTTTCATACATATTTATTTCTTGTTGTAAACTTAATTGGTCTAATGCTTTCTTATGTTCTATTTGTTTCTTATAATTGTCTAAGGCTTTATTAGAATAAGTACTTGTACTTTTATAACTATAAGTTTTTGGTTTATATGTCGTTGTTACGCTTCCTTTAAAGTCATTAGGTGTTAAATTAGCTAAATTACTTAATATGTTCATTTGATTTTGTAAAGATGCTGTAACTTGTTCAACCGATTGTTGCGTTGCAGCTGCAATGATTTGTATTTTTTCACTGTTTGCCATCATAGCTGAAACTTCTAATATACTAGATTGAATTGCCGCTTGTGCATTTGCCCATTCTGCATCTGCCGCTGCATTCTCAGCATCTATTGCTGCTTGTGTACTAGCAATAGTATTTTCATTTGCTTTTGCTAACTCTGGATATACTTTAATCAACTGATTTTTTGCGTCTATATATTCTTCTGTTTCTATTTTCCCTTTTTTCAATATATCTAATAATTGCTGTTTCCCCTGAATATCAGCTTTTGTTTGTGCTATGTTAATTAGAGTTTCTCTATGTGATTTTTGATTTGTTAAGTTTGCATATTCTTGTTTTGCATTATTTACTTCTAAGGCTTTATTTAATACTTCAACTTTTTTCTTGTAACTTTCTATTGTTTGTCCTGCTGCAAAATTTTCTTTTTCAAAATCTTGCATTGATTTTTTCAATTTATCCAATGTTTTTTGTAAATTTTCAAGTTCTACATTATCATTATAAGAACGATTCCATTCTCCTTTACTCTTTAAACTTTGAATTTCTTTTTCTATTTGTTCTATTGCATTTTTCTTTTCTTCATATGTCTGTACAATTTGATTTGCTTCATTTTTTGCATTTTCAATAGTTTCTTTATCTGTATTTGTCATTATCATATCGTTATTCATAGTATTCTGTAAAGCTTCTGTTAAGACTTTTGATTTTTCAGTTGCTTCATTCATTTTGTCTATTGTTTCTTGCATTTTTGTATTAAATACTGCTAATCCAGCTGTAACTGCTGCAATTCCCACTGCAATTAAAGTAATTGGATTTGCCATTAATGATACTGTAAATGCTTTTGTTGTCATATCTGCTGCTGTTGCAGCTGCTTTGTATGAAACGTATGCTTTTTTGATAGCAGTTAGTGCTACTACCATTGCAAGCAGTGTTGTCGTAAACGTTATTACTCCACTAGTAGCAGATTTATTGTTAGAAATAAATTCAGTCAATCCTTTTGTTATTGACAATTGTAGAGAACTTAATTGTGCTAATGTTGGAATCATACTTTCTCCAATTGTCCTACTTAATTCCAGATTTGTAGCATTTAATTGAGCTTGCTGTCCTTGATATCCACTTGACATTTCTTCAGCCGCTCCTATAAACTTACTGGCTTCTTCCATGATTCCATTGTATACTGCTTGTGCTTTCTCTGCTTGCGTCAATGCATCTGATGATTTTCCTAGTTTTTGTGCATATTCTTCATACATTTTAGATATATTTTTTTGAACACCAGCAGCGTCAGAAAGAACAGAATTTTCCATTCTAATTCCGTTCAGTAGTTACTCTTACTGCTTCTGATAAAGAATAATTTGCTTGTCTATTTCCTACTGCTGCATCTTGTAAAACTTTTAAAATATTTGCTACCTCTTCAACAGTATATCCATATAACAATAAATTTTTTATAGATGCATTTAAATCTGATTCATCCATTAATTTAAATTTATTTACATCTTCTATTGTTGCTTTTATATCAGTCATAGAATTGTCCGTTGCTTTTGCTGTTTTCTGTAATGCATTCATGCTATTTATATAGTCATTATATTTAGTAACTCCATTATTAATTGCAGATGTTATTTTCGTTAATGATAAAATAATACTTGCAGACATTGCTATAAAACTTGCATCTAATTCATTATTACTAAATTGTGTTTGTTTGTTTTGTTCTTCGATTTCCTGTAATTTCTTTTTTGCAGTTTCAAGCCCCTTTTCTAATGCTTCTGTCTTTATTTTTAAATCTATTACTAATTGTCCTATTTGTGTTTCTTTTGCCATTCTTTCACCTCTTTTCGAGCATAATAAAACACCTACATAAGTAAGTGTTTTTGGGTTTATCTTATTTTTAACAAATATGTATTATTATTTATTGTGATTTCAGCTTCCACTGCTGTTTCATTTTCTTCGGCTATTGTCTTAGGAACTTCAACTAAGTAATAAATTTTTCTAATCGTAAGTGGGGCTATATTAGTTATATTTGTATAAGTAAACGTTCCTCCTCCACTTTCTTCAATAGCAGAAAATGTATCATATTCATACTTATTATCATATTTCATTTTTACTTTTGCTACGTTATCTGCTCTTAATCCTAACGTTGATATATTTTTTACATCTAATATAATATAAAAATAAGTATTATTAGTATCTTGAACCTGATAATGTGTATAAAAACTATTAGGGTTGCTAGGAACAATATCTTGTTTAAAACCGGTTTCTCTTATAGTTACTTCCCAATCTTGTTCTTGTATAGTATTATTTAGTGTCACTTCTGTAAATGTTTCTTCTTTCTTACTATTTTCATTTGTTTGTACTTTTCCTATTTGAGTATCACTATTTTTAGCTTCTGTAAATGTTTCTTGCAAAATATTAGAAGTTATAAAGTAAGTCCCACATATTATTAATACTGTATAAATTACAACTGCTAATAAAATAAACCACCAATTTTGATAAATTTTCTTTTTTTCTTCCATAAGTAATCCCCTCCGAAAACATAATAACATATATTACATGTCGAATGTTGTCGAAGTTTGTAATATTATGTTAAAAATCTTCTGCGCTTACTATTTCTTCGTCGGAGTTTTCGGATAATTTATTTAATTCTGCATATTCTTGCATAATTATAGAGATTTCTCCTGGATAATAATCTTCCATTAATTCTTTTTTAGATATCCCGAATTTTCACACAAATAGCAATTATTCTTTGAAGCCAATTAGAGTTGTAATCTTGCTCAATATTGGCTTCATTTGTTCGAAAAAACTTTCTAATTCGTTTAATTCCCAAAATTCTTTAACAATATCTAGCAATTCTTTTGGTGTAATTTCATTTCTTAATTTATCTTCATCTATATCTATTAATGTTGATAAAAATCTAAATGTGAAATCTGGTAGTATTATAATTAATTTAACAACTAAATCCATTATATTTTCTATCGTAAACATCTCTGATAACTTAAAATCTTGTCCATTGTCAGAAAGCTCTTTTATAAAGTCTTCTGGCAAATCCTTTAAAGTTTGTAGAGCTTCAAAATACTTGCCACAAGGCATTTTGCGAACCTCTACACCATGTATTGTTTTCTTTTTTGGTAAACTTAATTTTTCATTGTTTTTTGTTGCCATTTTTTATTCTCCTTTAATATAGATTTAGGAGAGTATTTTCACTCTCCTGTTCATTATCCTTCTGGTGGTGTCTGTGGTGTTGTTGGAATTGTATCTAACCATGTTAAATCTGTCGTTTGTGTGCTATCTTTATACACTCTAACCTTAGGGTCACTTAATAATGCTCTTTTATAGAATGTTCCGCTTATTGTTAATACAGATATTTGTGTTCCATTATCTTGTGTTTGTAAGTCTTGTTTTACTTTCTTGAACTTACATCTGTAATATCTAAACATTCTATAATTTCCGTCTTTTCTTTTAGCTTTAAATGTCATTGCATAATCTTTTCCTGAATCATCTGGTCCCCAACTATATTCTTTTGACTCTTCGTCATATTCGCCACCTTCAAAAACAGACATTAATTCTAAATCTGCTTCTGGAATTTGAAGCTCAAAATCTTCTCCATCAAATATTTCTTCATCATCATATATTTCATCATCTGCATAAATAGGATCATTTGAAGTTTGAACATCCCTTGTTAAACTTTGTGCATATGGGATAGGGATTGCTTCTCCAACCTTATAATTTGTCTCTGTATTTTCTAATATTTCAAATACTTTAATTCCACTTAAACCTCTTAAAGCTTTCTTTTTACCCATTTTATTTTTCCTCCTTTATTATAAAATTTCTTCTTTCTCAAAACGCATTGTTTTATGTTTTTGTTTACTATTTAAATCTGGCACATCTAAATAAAGTGTCCTTTTGTAGCCTAATTCTTTCATTTTTGCAACTACTTGCATTGCTAATTTAGACACTTCACTAGACGTTTTTGCCCAAACATCAGCCTTTATTGCTAATGCACTCGAATATTCTTCATCGTCAGCACTGTCTGCCTCTGAATTATCTAATTCCAAATAAGTTACACATGGTGTTTTTGACCAATCTTGTGAGCCTTCTTCACATACTTGTTTTGCTGCTTTTTCATCTTCAAGTTCTTTTAACTTTTTATATACTATTGGTTTTTGATTAATCATTATTTACCACCTAGCTTTCTAATATCTTGTTGTATTGATTTAATTACCTCTTGTTCTACTTCTCCTGTATTCTTAGCATGTAAATATGCAGGTGTCATATATGGTTGTGCAGGCATACCTTTCCAATCAGCTTTATAGGATATTCCTTCTGGTCTGTCTATGTTACTTTCTGCTCCTCTTTGGCCTGTTCCAAATTCTGGATAGGCTGCATGGTCACAATTTGTATATACCTTACAATTTATTTCATCTCCATTGATTTCTCCATCTTCTTTTATTGAATTTCTTAATTCTCCTGTATCAACTGGACAAAGCATTTTAGCATTTTTCTGCACTTTTTTCATGCCTCTCCTACCACCTTTTAAGCAAGATTGTTTAACATCTCCACCTAAACCTGATAGAGTCGCAAGTAATTCATCTAATCCATCTATACTAGCCATTGTCATCACCTTCTACTAGAATAGTTGTATGGCTATCTCCAACAATTAAGCTTTTAATAGTATAATCACCCTTGTTATAAACAAGAATATTGCCTATTTCAGCTACTGTCTTATCACAAGTAACTATTGCATTAGCTTCTATTTCTTTGCCATATTCTTGTTGGATGTATTCTCTTGTGCTAAATTGAAAATTTCCTTTAAAACTATCTATTTTTTCTAGCTTACCATTTCCTACTACTGCTCCTTCATCATCCTTTATAGTTGCTGAGGTCCATATTTCTATATCTTTATCGTAAAAAGTATCTGCAATAGCTTTCTTAAATTCTTCTGGTATTTCCATTGTTACCACCTCATATACGCATACATAGATATTTCATCTTTATTTTTATCTACATATTTGTCTACATCTATATCATCTTTTGTAACGGTTTCTACTGTTTTAAAATTAACAGTTTGGCCGTTATCACTTGCACTTGTTGCTTGTAATCGTACATTACTATTATTATCTTTGTAGTAATTATAGCAATTCACTACATACTTAATAGCAAGATATTCAAGTTCTTCTGGCAAATCTATTCTGTTGCAAATAGACTTAATTTTATCAGTAATATCATCAATATAGCCTTGTATTTGTTTGTCCTGGTTTGTATCTGTTATACCAAGCCTTTCTTTTACTTTTTTTAATAGTTCCATTATTACCTCCTATTTCTTAGGAGTCTTATTTTCTTTTTTTGGGCTCTGCTTTTCATTATTTTTGCATCTTTGAACATGTAATTCAAGTACTGGCTCTGAAAATTCATTGCCACATTTAGGACATTTCATGGTTTACCTCCTAATATTAAATTAAGGCAGATTTCTCTGCCTTTTATTATTATCCAAGGACTGTTGCTGCTAATGATGGATATAATGGTGCAAATCCATAAATAGTATCAATAGATAGCATATTTTTCTTTGTGTTCATGTCATAGCCATAAACAACTCTTAAATTTAATCCTTTATAAGAAATAACGTAAGAGTCTCTTCCATCTACTGGCAATGCTAATGCTCTTGATACGAAAGCAAAAGCTAATTTATTAAATACTAAGTTAGCAACGTGTCCTCCTGATGTTTTATCTATAAATGTTACTTCTGCATCGGCTGCAATTTCTTCAACAACTGCTGGATATACTTTTGCAGTTATTACGCCTGTATCTGCTTCTGCATCTTCTGTAACAACATATTGGTTATTACCAATTTTTAATATATCTCCTGCAACTAATGTTTCACTTGCGCTTCCACCTTTAATTGCAATTGTTTCATTTCCTACTACAGCCTTTGCATTTACTTTTGGAGTTGCAACTGCTGTAAATGTTCCAGCCTTATGTACTGCAACTTGTTGAGACATAAAGTTTTCTAAGCCTTGGATTCTACCAATAGAACCTTCACGAAGTGCTTGTGTACTTCCTGATTTTTCAGCGTGTAAGATTGCATCTATTGTTGAGAATTTTACATCTGCATCTGGGTCCCACACAGCATATCTATTTCCCATTGGCGCTTTTGCTTTATTTAATATTCCTCTTGCATTAGCCATTATATCAATAGAGTCTGGTGTTTGTCCTGGTGTACCTAATGTTTTATAGACATGTTTGTACATTTCAAGACCTTCTTTATTTATTTTTTCAGCAATAGCTTCCATCATTGGATTTAATATTTTTTCATTAAAAGCTACTCTATCTAAGGTTAACTCTTTTGATGTAATTTCAACAGATACATCTGCTATATGGTCCATAACCACTGGAACACTTTTTTGATTAATTTCTTGAATTGTTACAGTATCTTTAAAATCTTTTGCTTCAAACTGAGCTGGCTTTTCAACTTGAATTGTATCTCCTTCTTTTACAAAATCTTTACTATAATCTGTGTGAAATAATTCTGGTACTACTAAGTTGTTTAAAAGCATTGGCAATGCTTCTCTTGCTATTCTTTGACATGTTAATAATTTGTTTGGCATAATTTAATCATCCTCTCTTATTATTTATTTTTTTCTTGAAGTGCGAAATATTCTTCATCTGATAGCTTATCTAATTCATCATCTTCTAAATTTCCGCCTTCGTTTTTTCTTGGATTTCCTCCATTGTTTTCAACACCCTTGTTTACAGGGTTGTCAATATCAAATAAATAAGCATCACTTTTCTTTAATGCTTCTATTTGGTCGTCAAATCCTAAAAGTTTATCTCCATCTAGTTTTATTTTGTCTAAATCAAGATTTGCTTTTACTGATTTAACATTTTTAGCTTTAGCATTATTGATTGCTAAATCAATTTTACTCTCAAGTCTTACTTTTTCTATTTCAGCTTTTGAATTATCTTCTATTTCTTTCTTTTTAGCTTCATAATCCGCTTGACTTATAGAGCCTTTTTTGAAGTTGTCGTATTCTGTTTGAATACTCGTGTTAGTTGTTTTTAATGTTTCAATCTCCTTATTGGCTGTTTTTAACTTTTCACTAACTTCATTAAATTCTTTTGCAGGTTTAAAATATTTAGGTAATTCTTTTGCAATTTTTGCTTCTAAATCATCTACTTTTTCTACTCCTGCATTTTTTAATAATTCTTTTAACCATTCCATAATTGTTCCTACCTTTCTAGCTTTTTTATTCTGGTGCTACCAGTACGAAAAGTTGCTTTTTATTTATTCTTGTAAGCAAACAAGTAATAAAAATAGACAGTTTAGAGCCATATCTAGGGCATAAAAATAAGAGCTTATTTAGCTCTTTAATTTATAATATTAAATTTAAATAACTTAATAAAGCACCCACTTGCGTGAGTGCTATTTTTGTATGTTGGAAAGTTTGGCGGTACTTTCATCTCTTTTGACCACTAGGGTGTGTGGAAGCCATTGTCCACCTCAACATACCTCTCTTATTGTACTTCTATTATACCATCTTTATTCTTTTTTGTAAACAATTTCATGTGTTTGTTTGTATCTTTCTAATCTTTTATCTTTTATTTCCCACATTGTTATAATACTATTTTTAAAGTTGTTCTTTGTATTTGTATTTAATTTTAGTACTACCTCAACATTATTATCATATTTTTTTATTAATAATGCTGTGTCTTTATGTTTTGGATCTTTAAATATGTAATCAGGTTTATCTAAAATATTATTAATTTCATTTTTATATTTTGAATATATTCCCTTATGTCTTTCTTCAATGTGTTCTATTTGTTTCGGTAATAGAACTACGTCTTTGGTTGTTATATTATTTGCTATATCCTTATATTTATTTTTGTCTATTTTTCCAACTATATATGGTCTTATTTTTTCTTCTTGTGGATTTTTAACATAATTATTATACCATCGTTGATATTTTATATCTTGTGGTACTAATATAGGCTTTCCGTTTTCATTTCTAGCTCTTCTATGTAATTTTTCTGTTACTTCATCATCAAATTCTGCTACTGTTGTACATCTATCATTACTATGTATTGGTGGACAATTTTTACCAGGTTTTCTTTCTTTTACATTAAATACTTTATTGTCTAATTCTGCACAATGTTCACAAGTTCTATTATCTAATGTTGCTATAAATTTATATTTTTCAATATCTAATTCTTCATAAGCTAACATTTCCGCTTCATTTGCAAAATGATTTACTTCTGTTCTTACAAGTCTTGTTGCATTATATAAGCCTACATTCATATATTCAGATAATTCTTGTGCTATCTTATTTATAGATTTTCCTGACATAGATGTAGCAGTAAATTGTGTTCTTAGATATTCTCCTAATTTTTCACTATTGTCCCATATTCTCTGAGAAAAATTTGCATTATCTATCCAATTTTCATTTAGCAATAAATTGATAGTTCTGTTATCTATTTGTGCAAAACTAAAACCTAATCCTGTGCCTTTTTGTATATCGTAAATAGTATGATAATATCCTTCTTCTATAGTATCTATATATCTTATTTCTGTTATTTGTTGTTCTATACCAGCTAACTTTTTTAGTTGTATATCTATATTTTGTTGTAATGCTTCATATCTACTTATTCTATAAGCATAAGCAGGTGCATTATATTTAGCCAGTAACTTCTTTTTAATGCTTTCGTCTGTCATATTATTGTTTATTACATCTAATAGATTTTTATAATGTGTTTCTGATTCTTTTTTATTTAAAAATTGTATTAATGTTTTTTTATTTAACCCACTATCTTTTGCATAATTCTTGAATATATTTCTTATTTCTTTATTTATATCTTTTGTTGCTTGTTCATATGCTTGTATTAGAGTATTAATAGTTTTTTCTGTGCCTTTTTCTAATCTCTGCATTAATTCTGTGGAACGTCTTTCCCAGTAATCAATCGGTTTTCTTGCCATAAACAATAACACCTCCTATTCGGTGTCATCGTCTTTATGTGGTTCAAATCCCCCACTATTATTGAATATTTGACTTTGCATTTTCATGTTTTCTTGCTTTTCTTCTTTAATTCTTTGTAATTCTGTATCTACATCATCACAATATGGATGTTTTTCTAATTTAGATTTTAAACTTAATATGGTATCATTGTTTAATGTATTTACCTTTTCAGTTTCATTAAAAATTCTTGACTTATTAAACTCTATTTTAAAGTCAAATTCATTTATTTCTTCTGGTATCTTTCCTTGCATTTTTAAATCTTGCAAAACATACCATAATATTTCATATATTGCGCTTGTAAGTCCACCTATCATATCGTCTGCCTTCATGTCTAAATCAGTGTACAAAAATTCTAACGATACTCCACTTGGAGCTTGTCCTATTAAGTCTTTGTTACTTGTATCTACTGCTCTACCAAATTCATATATAAGTTCTTTTAAACCTTTTAGTAAGGCTTGTCTCGCTTCATATGGAATATCCAACAGTTTAGCTTCTATTTTTCCAGCAGTATCATTAGTTCTTGCCACACCATTAACTTTTAAATTTTCTATTAATGCAAGTAAATCTTCTGCACCATATCCATTTATTAACCAAATAATTTCTTTTAAATCCTCTACTGTATTAACATAGTTGCTATTGATTAAATCGTATGCATCTATTAATGGTTTTATTGGCTCTAAGTCTGTCATTTTTTCTTCATTATTTTCAACCTCAACAAAAGGTACTCTTCCCCAACTGTGCTTTTCAATTCTTTTTAGATTGTTTAATGCATTATCGTATATTTCTCTATACCAATGACATTCTGGTCTAGGTCTTGTGACATCTTCTAAGAATATTGTAGTGTCATTTGCCTTGGTTTCAATGTAATATCTTACTTCTTTTTCATCCCAATACTCTACATATATTCTATCTTCTGGCTTATCTCCTGTTAAATCTTGAATTGTATAAAAATGTATAAAGCCTATTAAGTATGTTTGTGTTTCATTGTCATATATTGGTATACATTCTTCTGTTGGATATTTTTCAAATACTAATTTGCCATTTCTATAATTAGGGTGTAACCAAGCCCTTCCTTTATTACTTGCTTCTTTTACCCTGTTTTTTATAAGCTTCTCAAATTTAGGTCCTAGCGTGTTCCATACCATATTGGTAATTTTCTTTTCTGCTGTTTTAGTCTTATCATTTTTGTCTCTATCTACTGGTTTATTATATGTAATAGTTATTGGCTTTCCACATATGTATGCTTTTTTCTGATTAACTTGTTTCCAGTAAAACCCATGTGGCAAATGTTCATCTGATTTATTTTCATTTGTTTTCTTAACATTTTGTTTTGTATTTTGGTCAAATATTGTATATGTTTTTAAATCTTTTTTCAATATGTCGTTCTGGTCTCTAAAATATCTCTCTCCATCTAACATTTTCTTCTTTATATCTGACATATTAAATTCACTTATTAATTCTTTAATTATTCTGCCATCAATTGCCATTTATACTCCTCCTAACTAGCTAAATATAAATCGTCACTTCCGTAACGAATCGCATCTATTCTATGATTATTTTTATCTTCTGGGATTTCTAATGGATTTCCATATTTATCTACTTTCCATCTGTATAATCCTAGTTCTTCTATTAATCCTTTGCATTTAGGATCTACAATCATTTCATATCCTTGAAGCCACTTAATCCCATGAAGTATACTATCGGGTCCTTTTAGTGCTGGTATTGCATTAATTGCATACTTATTTAATTCTGCTATTGATTTTGGCTCTGCACTATCACATTTAACCAATGCATAAGCAGGCATTCTTGGTCTTATTGAATCTGCTAATTGCTCATTGTCTAATTCACACGCACTAAATTCATCAAATACATATATTTTTTTATGCTTAGTATCTACACTAAATTGTAAAAAACAAGAAGGGTCTGAACTATATCCAAAGTCCAAACCTCTTCTTATTAACTCAAATGTATTTTTATATTTTTCTGTATCTTCAATACGCCATTTTTTAAATATCAATCCTAAAGCAATGCCTGGCATACCAAGCCCAGCAGTTTTATATCTTTCGTAATCTTCTTTACGCATTTTCTCATATGCTGCATAATCTTTTATGTCTAAAAATTCATTTAACTTATAATTAGTTATCATTAATAATTGTTTTGTTGTTTCTTTTACTTGTTTTCCTAAATATTCAAATTCTTGCTCTTCTTCAACTATTAATTCTTGTTTTCCCTCTTTTGCTAATATTTCTTCATTTGGTGTTAATTTAGATGTAAGTTTCTTAACAATAAAATGTTGACTGCTCCAAGGGTTAAAACTTGCAACTGTTTGTCTAAAATATCCATCAGGAAGTAATCCTCTTGAACACATTCTAGTATTATTGTATGTTTCTTCTTTTATGATTTCAAATGCTTCTTCAAACCATTCAAAACATAATATTAAATTTGGATCATCTATTGTAATTGATGCTATCTTCTGCCAATCATCTAATCCTCTAAAAAATATTTTCTGTCCTGTTTTTTTATTTGTAGCTTCTAATGGATTTAACTTAAAATCCCATTCACTATCTAATTTTAATTTTTTACAAGCCCATTTTAAATCTGCATATACACTATCTTTTAAAGTAGCTGCTGTATCTCTCATCGCCAATAAGCAAGCTCTCGGGTATTTTTTTAATAAATACATCCATCTTATTGCAATAGTTTTTGATTTTTTACTACCTTTGGAACCCATAAGTATTACTTCATCACCCTTAAAGTTCCAAAAAGTAGCATAACCTTTTCCGATTTGTTCTTGCAAACTTATTCTTTCTTTAGTCATTTACATCATCTACTAGTTCAACCTGTATTGCGTTTTTCATATTGACGTTTACGTCATTAAACATACCTAGATGCTTTCCTAATAATTCTAATGCTTTTACTTTATCGTTTGTTCTAAATTCTATTGTTTGTTCTTCTATATGCTCTAATGGGACTTCTTCGTCTTGTCCTTGCATATTTATATTTATTTTCATACTTCCAGCTTTTTGCAATGTTTTTATACTTGCTATTGCTTTTGATGTATTGTCATCTATATCTTTAATTTGTTTTAAAGTACCATTTTCAGTATAAATGTCTTTTATATTAAAAAATGCTATTTTTGATAACTCTTGCACTACCATATCTTGCGTTACTTCGGTTCGTCTCTCTATCTCTTTTTGTTTTTCCGATATGTAATTCTGAATGTTAGCATTTGTTAGCAATCTACTACTGTTTGCTCTTGCTGTTTCATCTTTTTTACAATTTGGATAAGCAACCTTATATGCTCTTGTTGCATTAAGGTCTATTAAGTATTCATCCGCAAATCTTTTTTGTGCATCTGTCATATAAGATTACCTTCCTTTCTATTTATTTTGAATTATTAATATCTGTATTAAATCCAACTTTATTTCTTTTATCTCTTTCTAATGTGTATTTATTATTTTCTGTGTTAATTTCTACATACATTGTCTTATAATTTATTTTATCTACTAATTTACTTATATTATTTAATACTGTTGTTTCTTTCATTCTTGCTCCTTTTTTCTAACATAATCCACACATTTTGCACCGCTCTTCTGTAAAAGTAATTCCTTTGTAACATTCTCCTGTACAGTATTTGCATATATTCTTTTTAAAACATTCTACTAATTCGTTTTTATCCATTTTTTCTCCATAATAAAAAGCCTGTAATAATACAGACTCTTAAAAATTGGTTGCAAAGGTAAGATTCGAACTTACGATTTTCTGGTTATGAGCCAGACGAGATAGACCTCTTCTCTACTTTGCAATATATATAAATCTGCTGTAATAATTTACAACAGATTTTTTACTACCTATTTACCACTAATAGCATTATAACACATTTTATCGTGTAATTTTTCGGCTTTTTTTCGGCAATTTTAAAATTTTTTTAAATATATCCAAATTCTTGGGCTGTGTAATAAATTATTTTGTTGTATACATTGTAATATGTGTCTTTTGTTATGTACTTTTGTGTTTCTGCTAATGTTGTATTATATTTCTCTTTAAATATTATTTTTACAATTTCTTGTTCTTCTTTACTTAATCTTTTCATTGCTTCTTGTATATATGTAATTCTTCTTTCTGTCTCAATGATTCTTCTGCTGCTAAGCATTTTTATTGTTTTCTGTTCCACTGTATTAGATGTTGTATTCCCTTTTGGTTGCCCGTCTGCGGGTTCTGGTGAACTTTCAATTATGTCTTGTCTTAATTCTTCAATTAATTCTTGATTTTTCCAAAATTGATACAACTCATTCTTAATTGTATGTTTGATCCAATTGGGAACTTTATATTTATTTTTACTCATTTGTACCTCCTACTCAATTTTTACATCAATATCATTCATTTCTATCATTCTTTTATAATCTTTCGTTAAGCTATTATACTCTTCTGCACTTAATGTAATTCTCTTAAAATTATAATGTATCGCTTCTTCTATTTTCTTTTCTAGTTTCATTTGTGTTGTTCTCCTTCCTATAAACAATCTGAATTGTCATATATGTTGCCTATTACTTCTGTTAAATTTTCTAATATGTCTGTTCTTCCGTATTCAAGTTCTTTATTATTTGTTACATCTATTGTAAATCCAGAATGTTCATATATTATTTTTCCTATTCTCCATTTTTTGCTTGTAAATACTTTTACTACATCTCCCTCATAGATTTCTTTTCCGTTTTTATCTTTTAATCCTGTGTATTGTCCTACTGTGTTTTTATCTACTCTGTACCACATAGTTGCATATAATATAGTTTCTTCTAACCCGTAGCTACTATCTAGTTCAACTTCTTTAATAATATAAGTATTTCCATTTATGTCATAAGCTAATTGTCCATATACCCAACCTATATCTTTATTTTTTCCTTGGAATTTATATTCTCTCATCTTTCTTCCTCTACTTTCTCAATTTTTACTTTATATAAGTCTGCTAAAACATACATTAAACTTTCTATGCTTTTATTTGCATTGAATACTAATTCGCAAATTAATTCGCTATTATTCATTAATTCTTCTAAATCTTCTTTGTTGTGTGATACTTCTTTGAGCTTTAACTTTGGTTTATATTTGTTTAGATCTACTTTATATATCTTTACTATTTTTTGATTTTCTCTTATAGCTCCTATTATTGCTATATCTGGATTAGTTATATCTTTTGAAAACTCTACTGTAATTAATTTATTTTCCTCCATCTTTCCACCAACTTTCTCAAATTTGTTCTATTTTTGTACTTTTTTAATAAACTTAATACTAGTTTTTAGTATTAAGTTTGTTAATTTATGTCTATTTTGTATGCGTTTGCTTCAAATTGTTCTCTTGTTAGAACTTGTGTAATTTGCAACCCTCCTTCTATATCTTCTCTAACTGCTTTTAGCATTTCGTTATCATATATGTATATAAAATCATTGTTTAGTACATCTTGTATAAATACTATATCTCCTGTTTCTACTAAATCTATTATATTTTTTGAATGTTTTACTACTTCATCTGTATAATAGCTTGCACCTTCTTCATCTTCCAATATATCTTTTTTAAACATACTTATTACCCTTGCTATTTCTCCTGTTTTAGTTCTTACATATTCTCCTACTTTAATCATTCTCGTACTTTCCTTTCTACTCTATTTATAATTTCTTTTCTGTTTTTCATCATTTCTTTTGTTTCATTTAATGCATGTATTAATACGTCTATACTTTCTGTTTTATTAAACTGTAAAAGAATTTTAAACATGTTTGTGCTATTTGGTGCTTTATCTCCATTGTTTAATCCAATTTTTCTAGGTTGTTGTTCTCTAAAACCAATCATTCCTATTTCTTCTTCTATTAGTATTCCTGGTATTATATTTATATCTCCTGTTCCAAATTCAACTATTATTTGTTCTCCTACTTTTTTTATCATTCTTTCTCAAAAATTTCATTTTGATTATTCATTTTAATTCTCCTTTATAAACTTTTTTTCTAATTCTTCAACTGTATAATCTTTTCTAAATCTATTGTTTGCTTTTTTATCCATTTCTTTTAGTTCTTGCCATAATTTTGGATAATATTTATATAATACTTTATATTCATTAATTCTTTTTAAAGGGCAACACCAACAACTTACTCTATCTAAGTGTTCATAAAGTCCTCCCCAGTCAAATCCTTTGCTATAACAATATTCTAAACAATCTTTTTCTGTCATTTTCCAATTTACTAAGGGATAAATTTTATTTTTAATTCTATCTTGTTCATCATAAGCTATGCCAATATATTCTATATAACCCTCATTTTTATATTTATATAAATACTTATTTATTACTTGATTTTTCAATAAAGTAGTACACCAGCGACATCTTCCACTTGCCCAACCATATCCTTTTTCCCTTTATTTTTTCCTCTTGTTTTTTCGTGTTCAAACATATAATAATCAAAACTTTTTTCTGATTTTAATATTGTTATTGGTCTTTTTATATAATCTTCTATTTTTCTAATATGTTGATACATTTGTGGAAATTCTTTTCCTGTATCACAGAATATTATTTCATCTATTTTCATTTTATTTTCTAACATTTTTAATAGCATTGCTGTACTATCTTTTCCACCACTAAAACTTACTATGTGTTTCATTATTACTCCTTTATATATTCTTTATATTCTTCTACTCTATCCAACCAAGCTTTTTGCTTGTTTTATACATCTTTTTTAGCATTTCCATATCTATATATTTAATATTTTCTTTACCTTTAAAATCCGTTATTTCTATTGTTTTATCCTTGTAAAACCATATATTTACATCATAACAATTTATAGATTTTATGCTTTCTATTATAAAATTTTTATCTTGCATAATATATTTACTCCTTTATATATTCTACATATTCATTAACTCTACAATCTCTTAACTTTTTCTTCTTCATATAAAAAGTCATAAGTTAGTATTTTAATTCCATATTCTTTTGCAACTTGATTTTCTATTCTACAACCCCTTGCTAATTGCCAATTTTTACACATAAAAAGTGCATCTATATCTTTCATAGCATCTATTGATTTTGCTAAATAATAAACTCCTTGATTGCAATTTTCTGGTGCTTCTTCTTCAAAATAAGTATCTATAACTTCTATATGCATTTTATTAAATTTTTCTATAATTTCTTTTCTTTCTCTTTGTATTTCTTCTTCACTTCTGCGTTAAAAACTGATATGTATATTTAGGATTATTCTGTCGTACCTCTAATTGTTTTAGATTCTTAATAGTTTGTATTAAATCTTTTTCTATAAACTTATTTTTATACTTATCTATAAACGTGTCTTTTACAGAACGAATAATGTCCATTTCGTCTTTTATAATTCTACGTTCACTTCTAATATTTTTAAGTAATTTAATTAATTTACAACTTTCTGCTGCGTTTAGATTATGATTTTCTATATAATGCAATATTTCTTGTTGTTTTATATCCCATACACTTAATTTGTTTTTTAGCTCTTCTAATCTTTTGTCTGTTTCTTGAAAAAACTTTAATACTAACTTTAAAATATCTTCTACACTCATAGCTTCATTTGTTTCCCTTCCAAAATTTTTTTACAAATTTCTAATCCGTTTATATTTTTTAATTTCTGATATGTACTGCAACTTTCTGGTCCACCCCAGTCTAGTTCTGCTAATCCAACGCACCCAATACATAGACCTCTTTTAAATACACTACATTCTTTCATAGTCTTATTCCTCATCTATTAGTTTCCAAAATTTTTCTGCTCCATAATCATCTTTTAATATTTTTCTTAATTCTTCTAAATCTATTTCTTCTAACTCTTGTATATTATGTTGCTCGCAAAATTTATTTGTTCCATATTGACATGCTCCTGTTATTGCTCTGTATTGGCTTCTTGTTACTTTTCCTGTTTTCTTTATCTCTTCTATAATTTTGTCAATGTCTATGTTGTCTAATTTTTTGTATGTTAAATCTTCTATGGCTTCTCTAACTGTATATCCGTGTGCTGCTAACTTTCCTTCTTTTGCTATATAAATTGTTTCTATATCTTCTTTATTTTTTACATAAATATCGTCCAAATTTATTGCTTTTATTATTGTTATATTTTCTCTTTTCTTTTTTTCTAGTTCTATTGTAAGTATTTTATCTATTTTTATAACTGGATAAAATTCTTTGTCCCACAAAATATAATAAGTATCTTCTTTTAATGTCTTTCCTTTAAAATCTTTAAATTCTTTGTTGCCTATCTGTGCAGACTTTGCATATATCGGAATCATATTATTATTATTTTTTGTATTTCTTCCATATTCTGCAAGAGAAATCCATGTGCCTTTTTTAGCTTTTATTATAGATTTATAGCCACTAGCAAATGCAATTGTGTTGTTTCCATTTATTTCTATTTGTGTGTAATCTCCACTTGCTCCTATTTGTGTGCCATATCCACTTGCTCCTATTTGTGTGTTATCTCCACTTGCTCCTATTTGTGTGTTATCTCCACTTGATCCTATTTGTGTGTTATCTCCACTTGATCCTATTTGTGTGTAATCTCCACTTGATCCTATTTGTGTGTAATCTCCACTTGCTCCTATTTGTGTGTTATATCCACTTGCTCCTATTTGTGTGTAATCTCCACTTGCTCCTATTTGTGTGTTATATCCACTTGATCCTATTTGTGTGTAATCTCCACTTGATCCTATTTGTGTGTAATCT
>CAMMLS010000015.1 GCA_946497775.1 uncultured Clostridium sp. | reverse complement strand
ATCCCCTATTTTTCCACTAAAAATTGCATATATTATAGATATAATTAAAAATGCAGGCCAAAGTTTATTTAACATGTTATCCCTTTCCTTTTTTATAATTGTATGAAATTCAATGTATACATATGAATTACTATTGACAAATTATAACTTTGGTATTATAATTGTGAATGCTGATATTTGCACCATTAGCTCAGCTGGTAGAGCAGCTGACTCTTAATCAGAAGGTCCGCGGTTCGATCCCGCGATGGTGCACCAAAAAATGTTACAAATATATTTGTAACATTTTTTATTTTGCCTTCATATGTATTAGTAATATTACAATGGAGGTTTTTTATGAAATTATTATATTTTGGTTCTACCGGTCCTAATGTAGAACTGTTACAATATGCTTTAAATAAAGCTAATTTTTATTTTGGTAAAATTGATGGTATTTTTCGGTTCTCAGACTGAAAATGCATTAAAAAATTTCCAAAGCTCTTTTGGATTAACATCCGATGGAATTGTAGGTCCCAGAACTTGGGATGCTCTCTTCCCTTTTATTAATGGCTATGATCTTTATACTGTAAAGCCTGGTGATTCGCTTTATTCTATTAGTAATCGCCTTTCTTCAAGTGTTAATAACATCATATTTGCAAATCCAAATAAAAATCTTTCTGTTATTTATCCTGGTCAAGTGCTTGTTGTTCCTCGCCGGTAGTATAGTTCCTACAAATATTAGTTATACTCATGAAATTATGCAGCTTAATATTCGTGCATTAAAAGTAGTTTATCCTTTTTTAGAATCGGGTACTATTGGATATAGTGTTCTTGGCGAAGAAATCCCTTATTTAAAAATTGGAAAAGGTCAAAAGCAAGTACTCTATACAGCTTCTATCCATGCCAATGAATGGATTACATCTGTTCTTTTAATGAAATTTGCAGAAAATTACTGTTCTTCTATTCGAGATAATGGCACTATTTTTGGATATAATGCTAAATCCCTTTTTGAAAATGCTTCAATTTACGTTGTTCCTATGGTAAATCCTGATGGTGTAAACCTTGTTACTGGCGCTTTTTCAGTTAATTCTGATTCATACTTAAAAGCCAGCGTTATTTCTCGCGGTTTTCCTGATATTCCTTTTCCATCTGGCTGGAAAGCTAATATTAACGGTGAAAGTTTTATTAACTTCCACTTCTTAGTTTTCAAAAAATAATGTAGTATTTTCTACACTTTTATAATCTTTTATATTGCATTCAGTTTAATAGAGTTATCTTTATTCAAAATTTCTTCTATTTCAATAAATTCATCTATATTTTCATTTATTGTATTTAGTGGAGCAAAATTAAATGTTATAAATACATTTTTATCTTTATCTATTTCTATTTTATCGATAAGTCTAAATAAACAAGATTTACTTATTTCCTTCATTTCTAGAAATTCATTAATTATTTTATTCATTTGCTTTTCATCACTTTTATTGTTTGTCGATTGATAACCTTGAAATTCTTGTAATCTATCCGTTAATTTACTTTTTTCATTAATTAACTTTTCTCTTTCTAATATAAATTTTTCAGAAATTCTTTTAAAATCCATATCCGTCAATAATCCATTTAGTTTATCCTCATATAAGTTATCTAATTTTCTATTAATATTTGCTATATTAATATCCATTTCTTCAATTTGTTTCTTAGTAGCTGATAATATATCTATAGATTTATTTTTTGCCTTTTTATATGTATCTTCTAGCAAACTACGATTTACATATATTTTACATACTTTTCTTACTATCTCTATAATTTTATTTTCAAATTTTAAGTAATTTAAATTTCTAGCATAGCAATTTCTTTTTTTATAATCTGAATCTACTATGTATGGAATCTTTGGACAATTGCTATGATGATTAACTTTTAATACAATTTGCATTTGCCAACCGACAATGTCTGCAATAAAGCAAACCTCTCAATAAGTAATCATATTGTTTTATAACTCTTTTACTTCTTTCTTTATGTATTACTTGAACTTTTTCAAATATGTCTTTATCAATTATGGCTTCATGCGTACCATTAACCCTTATATAATTTTCCTTTTCTACTTTACTAAGTTTTTTTACTTTATAAGAAACAACTGATATCTTATTTTGAACTGTATTACCTATATACACCTCATTTTTTAGCATATTGCATAGTGTTGTTGCATTCCACAAATAATTGGTTCTATTTTTATCCTGAACAATTCCTGTCTTTCTATATCCTAATGGACTTAAATAATGATTATCATTTAAATATTGTACTATTAGTTTAGTTCCCGTTCCATTTGCATACATATCAAATATTTTCTTAACTATATCAGCGACATTAAAATCTATAACTAATTTATTTTTGTTATTCAAATCTTTTTTATATCCGATATGCAGATGTGCTACATAAATATTCTCCTTGCTTTTGCTTTTCTTTGAAAACACTTCTTATTTTTTTAGATATATCTTTTGCATACATATCATTTAAAATTGCTTTAAATGGTGTAATATCATTATTTATTGTTTCGCTATATGTATCTATACCATCTAATATTGAAACATATCTAATTTTATTTTCTGGAAAGTAGTTTTCTATATAGTATCCTGTTTTAATATAATCTCTACCAAGTCTAGATAAATCTTTAGTTACTACCATATTTATTTTGCCGTGCTTCTATATCTACAATTAATCTATTAAACTGTGGTCTGTCAAATGTAGTTCCAGATACTCCGTCATCAACATATTCATCTATGATATTTAAATTCTGTTCTTTTAAGTACCTTTCAATAATTTTTCTTTGATTCCCAATACTTTCACTTTCCTGTTTATCTCCATCTTCACGAGATAATCTAATATACATTCCGTACTTTATAATTTTGAGATATTAGCTTAAACATACCACTCCTTCACATAAAAATATTTACATTAAGATTATTCTAACCTTATCTTTGATTTTTGTCAGCTCTTTTTTCAATATTTTTATAAAGTTTCTTATTATCATTAAAATCACAAAACATTTTGCAAATTACTTTATCTATTGATGGTTTTGTTTTATTAAATTTACAGTATATTTTTATCTCGTCTTTTTTCAAAGTATACACCTCTTAATAATATTTATTATTATAAAAAAATGATATTCATATAATTTAAAAATTGTATTTATGATTTATTCTATTTCTTTAAAATATTAAATCTGTTTTTATGTTATGACACTACTATACTTTATTTTTATTATTTATTGTTTAAATGGGTACATAAAAAGAAAAAAGGGTACAAAAAAAGATTGTTAATTTATAAATTTAACAATCTTTCTTTTAACAAAATTTTTCAAGTAATATTTCATTAAATTATAATATGGCATTTTTTACTGTCTAAAACTCGCCAGCTTGGTGTTTTGACACCCTTTTCGCTGTTTAGGAGATTTTCTCCTAATACCTTTTTAGCCCGCTGAGAGAATATTTTTTAGTAAAAAATGGTCTTAAACTTACAGCTTTTTTATAATATTTTAATACCATCCAGTAGTATTATTTTGCATTTGATTTCTTGAATTATCTATTTTATCTTTTAATTTTATTCTATTTTCAAAAGCTTCATCAATTATTGATTTAAAATTATTAATTGCATAATTCCAATCATACATTTTACTATAACCACTCTTTATATTATCAGCTAGTCTGGATGGAATATCTTCATAATAATACTGATTATTATTGCTTTGCAATTCTGGTAATAAGATTCCAACTAAACCCGAATTTCCGTTTACGCTGCCTCTTAATCCTGCATATATTTCCCAATCTACGTGTTTTCTTGTTTTTGTATTTTTTCCAACTAAAACTATAACTACAGATGAATCTGAAATATAATCTTCTCTTATAAGTCTCTTTATATATTCATCACTATTATCTGAATCTATATCATTGTCCATAACTGATTTATTTATTATTATATCTTTAAAATTATCATCAATATAATTTTTATATTTTTGGTCATCCTTATGATAATAACTTATAAAGACTTTATGCTTTTGTATGTTGTTAAAATAATTATACATTTTTATCATCCTTTCCTTTTATAATTTCTGCAATCTCATTTGCTATTTCTTCTATTGTATTTACACTTGTATTTCTCGCAACTTTGTCTGCAATAGAAGGAGAATAATCCATTACTTCTTGTTTAGTTATATTATGCCATATAGGTAATAATATTTGTTGTCCGGAAACTGAACGAGTTATCAATCCATCTAACTCATAATTTGTCCATCCTTTTTTTATAAAGTTCTTTGACAATATAACAATTCCAAATTTACTATTAGCAACACCTTTATCAATTTTTTGTCTTAAACTATCTCCAATTTTCAGTTCAAACTCGTCATACCAGACATTCAAATTTCTATTCTTTAATGCATTGGCTAATGGTCTTACAACCTCATCTTTATCTTCAGTAGCATGTGATATAAATACATCATATTCTTTTTCAATATCATTAGATGATGTATTTCCTAAAAATAATGAAGATAAATCAGATGTATTAAAATTTTTAGCAGCAGGCATAATTCCAGGTAAAATTTTTACTGAAGTACTTACTCGTCCTCTATATCCACCCAAATTTATAACTAGATACCATTGTCCAGAATTTGGAACTACTATTCTAAATGGAGATTTCTTTACGAAGCCTCCATAATATTTGTATCTCCTCCCTTTTTTATAATTATTATAATTGCTACTATCTAAAAGTAATACATTTGCAGCATTACCTTTTAATGTTACTTCAACTATTTTTCCTTTTGCTAAATTTCCTAACTTATATACGTTATATTCCATGCGTTTCCTCCAACCTTTACCAAGTTAAAATAAAATTTATTTAAAAATTAAAATTTTATATCAATTTTTTCAACTCTTCTGCAAACTGAACCATTTGCTTATTGGTTTTCTTTAAATCTTCAACTAGTTCATCATATTTATCATACTTTCTTTGAATTTCTTGTGGTGATAATTTTTGATTTTCCCCAATCCCAATTTCTTGTTTATACCACCTTCTAAATTTAGCTTGCCATTTTGTTAAATGAGGTCTTAACCCATAGTTTAAGGTTTTAATTAATATATCTTCTAATTTTTCAATTTCAGTATCCTTTTTCCTTGGTTCAATTTCTTTTAATAATTCCCTAATAATTCCAAATAATGCATACCATGAATTATATACTTCTACGATCACATCTTTATCTTCTTCAAACAATAGCCCAACTTTTCTTGTCATTATCTCTACCCAAGCTTTATGTGCTATTTTAGAAATATCTCTGTTCTTTTCAATGCTAACACTTCCTATATTTGCTATATTTATATTCATAGTTACAATTTTAAATTTCTTTTTTAAAAAAAATTTTATCGTTCCATAAATAAAATATATTACTATGACTATCAGTATTATTAAGATACTAGCGACTATAATATTATCTAACGTTACAGTTATTGATATCGAGTTTAAATATTTTAATATATCCATATTTTGTTTCTCCTCAACCGCAATATTTATTTTAAATTCTCAAATCCTTCATATTCTTTAAAAGCTAGCAAATATAATGCCTTTAATAAATCTGGATTTTTTTCTTTTAGTTCATCAATAACAGTATCTGAACCGACTTGTAATTCTTTATGTTCTTCTATGATTTCATCAATTATTTTTGGTAATTCCATACACATTTTATAAAAAGCTTCTTTATCTCCAGTTACTATTTCATAAAATTTATCTAAAGATACTCTTCTTATTTTTTCATTTTCAACTCTTTCACCATCAACAGAAACTTTCCATACTATGTTTTGACTAGTTTTAGCTATTGCTTCTACTAAATAACATTCTGCTGTGCTATCATTTGCAATTTTATTTAACATTCTCATATATGTTTTTTGTGATGAAGATGAATTCATTGTATTATGCTTATTTTTCATTTCTATATATATTTTAGTTCCATCATTTTTTGTATAAATGACGTCGAATCCTTCTTTTGGAACTTCACAATTTTTTATGTATTTAAACATGTTTTGATGGAAATATCCTATTGCGTTTGAATTTGTTTTATCCCTTTGTCTTACTAGTTCATCTTTTATCACTTCTTCAAAACTTTTTCTATATACTTTACTGTCAAAAACCATTTTTATTGGATCTACAATGTTTGAATTAAACTTGCTTAAATCTATTCCATCTAATGTTTTCTCATAAGTAGATATTGTATTTTTTATATGTTCCTTAAAATTTTCTTTTGTTATAAAACTAAGATTCCACATTTACATCTCCTCCTTTATTTAAAGCTTTCATTATTGAAATTCCTACTTCCTTAGCTAAATTAACTGGCACAGCATTTCCTATTTGTTTATATACATCATTCATTTTTCCTGCAAACTGCCATTCATCTGGAAAAGATTGAATTCTAGCATATTCTCTTGTTGTAAATGGTCTACTTTCATCTGGATGACATCTATCTGTTTGTTTCATCATTGGAGAACATGTTAATGTTAACGATGGCTCGTCCCATGAAATTCTTCTAGCAATACCAGTTCTTCCTCCACCCATAAAATAACAAGATTTCATATAATCTCTTGCAACATCATCAGGTAAATCTTTCCAATATCCTCCTGGTGGTACTAAATCAAACACTTTCTTCTTTTTTTCTGGGTATTGTGCTCCAACCGATTCTGGCACATTTTGTAATACATCTCTTAAAACAGGTTTATAATCATGTGGTTTTGGATACTCAAATTTAACTTTTCCCTTTAAATCATTTCTAGCGCCTATTATTACTACCCTTTGTCTTTTTTCAGCTACTCCATAATCCCATGCATTTAATACTTTCCATTCTACTTCATAACCTAAATCTTGAAACACATCTACCATTGTTTTTATTGTTCTACCACCATCATGAGTAGTTAATCCTTTTACGTTTTCTGCTAAAAACATTTTAGGTTTCAATTGCCTCAAAAATTCAGCATAATAATAAAACATTGTACCTCTGACATCATCTAAACCTAATTTTTTCCCTGCATAACTAAATGATTGACAAGGGTATCCACCTGATAATAAATCTAACTCTCCTTTTTTCAAATTAAATTCTTTCAGTAAATCTCTTTTTGAAAATTCAACAATGTCATCTTCTATTACATTCCAATTAGGTCTATTTAACCTTAATGTAGCACAAGCTGTTTTATCTATTTCTATTAATCCTATTTCCTCAAATCCTGCTTCTTCTAGTCCTAATGCTAAACCTCCTGCTCCTGCAAACAGTTCTATACATTTTCTTTTCATTATCATTCTCTCCTTTAGTTAGTATAATTTTGTAAATCCTATTTTTTCAATGTAGTCTACTAATTCTGGGTATCTTTCTCCATAAGCAAATGATTGTGGTGCTGTAAAATTAAATTTTTCTCTTAAATCCTTTAAAGTAATTTGTTTATTAATTTCATAAACATTTTCTATTGGATAAGCGTATTTTTCTTTACTTTCTTTGTTAAAACTCTGATTTCCATATCCATCTATTAGAATTTTATCTGGTGTTGAAATTGGCTCTCTAACTTTTAAAATATACTTAAGATCCTTTAATGGTGATGGAATATATACAGCTATATATTTAATCTTTTGCTTTGGTTTCTTTGTCCTAAATTCATGATTTTTTAATTTACTTAAGATTCTATCTATGTGTATTTGTTTAATACTCATAAAAACTAAATTTTTCATAACAACTATCCCTTTATTTTTATACCATACTAATATATCACATAATGAGTTTTTATTCCACAATTTGACTAATATTTATTCTAAAATCTACATCTATATTTATATCAAACATTTGTTTCTGTGTCAATAGAATTTTCACATTTTTTAGTATATTTTATATATAGTTAATAATCTATCTTATTATACTTATAATATTATATTGTCCCATTTAGGACATAGCTCTGTCCTAAAAATCGCATAGAGTATGTCCTATTTATCGTATAGATATAAAAATAAAAAGTACAAGATGCTTAAAAACACCTTGTTTCTGTAAATATTTTTATATTTCATTATTATAATTTTCTTATATGGAAGTTAATCAACATCACAGGTGTGGACTTAAATTTACAATTTCCAGCTGGTTGGGAACAGGCTAAGGAAATTAAGTTTGAGCAAGGTTTTACTAAACCTGCCCCTCGTGATTATGTTGGTCTTGGTCCCCTTACTGAGCCAGAGTCTCTTGCTCTTTATAATTTTACTCTTGCTCATAATTTTAGGCTTACTATTGCATATCATACTCAGGGTAAGGAAATTTATTGGAAATTTTTAGATTATATGCCTCCTGAGGCTTTGCAGATTGCAAATATTTTTGGTCAAGTAAGTGGATATAATGTTGTAAACCCTCCTTATGCTTCTAGTTTTGCGGGGTTCAAGGATTGGTTTATTCAGCAATATAATAGACCTCGGTTATACTATTGAAGCTGGTATTGGCACTAATCCACTTCCTATTTCTCAATTTAATGAAATTTATGCTGATAATATCGGTATTCTTGTATTGGGGGCTGTTATGTAAAAAATATAACAGGTGCTAAATAAATTATTTAGTTCCTGTTATATTTTTATTTAATTATTAATATTATTTTTAATATATTTATCCTACTTTATAGTTTGTGATATTCTTCATCTGTAACTTGCTCACACCATTCATTTTTTGTATCTTCTCCTGGCACTTCTACTGCCAAATGACTAAACCAACTGTTTTTCTTTGCTCCATGCCAATGCTTTACATTTGCTGGTATTGTTATTACATCTCCTGGCTTTAAACTTTGAGCAGGTTTTCCTTCTTCTTGATACCAACCTTCTCCATCTATACAAATTAAAATTTGTCCCCCTTCTGATTTTGCATGATGAATATGCCAATTATTTCTACATCCTGGTTCAAAAGTCACATTTGCTATAAATACTTTTGTTTCTTTTGGATTTGTTAGGGGTTTTAAGTATGAGTTCCCAATAAAATACTCGGCAAAGGCTGTGTTGGGTTCTCCAAGTCCAAAAAATCCTCCATGCTCCTCTTTTGAATTTTTTATTTCTTCTGTATATACTTCTTTTGCCATATTAAATGCTGCCCAGGCATTTGGCCATCCTGCATAAAAAGCAATATGTGTTAATATTTCTGCTATTTCTTCTTTGGTTATTCCATTATTTTTAGCTGTCATTAGATGATATTTTAGTGAGTTATCTATAATTCCTTTTCCAATAAGAGCAGATATTGTTACTATTGACCTACTTTTTAAAGATAATTTATCTTCTCTTGACCATACCTCTCCAAATAATACATTATCATTCAATTCGGCAAATTTCGGAGCAAAATCACCTAATGAATCATGTCCAGCTGTTTGTTTTACCATTTTTATCATCCTTTCTTTTATAATTATTTTTCATATTTTAGTTGCATTTTTATAAAACTATGTAACATTTCTTGTATAAATTGATTTTACATTTCGTAGTCATTATAATATTGCAATATTATAATGTCAATTTCAAAATTTCTTTTTTATAGATTATTTTGACTTTTTACTAAAAAAATAATATATATAATTTATAAAATTCAAAAATTTTTTAATTATATAAAAAAACTGTATGAAACTTTCTTCCAGTTTCATACAGTTTTTGCTTTAATGGATTATTTATTATTTTTTTCTTTTAATTTCTGCTCAAGTCTTTCAATTGCCTCTGATAATGAGATATTAGGATTTTCTTCTAATATTTCTTTGAAAAATTTTCTTATTGTTTTTGCTTTTTCTTCATATCCCATTTCATTTGCTTCAAAATCTTTGGCATCAATAATTATTCCTACTCTGTCTTTAAAATTTTCTCCACATAACAAGCATTGATACATTGAAACTGAATTTCCTGTACTCCATCCTAAAGAATAAGAAAGTTCACCCATGTATATGCTTACTTCATGCTCGCATATTGCTTGTTTTAGTTTTTTGGCATCTTGCTTTTGTTTTAGCCTTTTTTTAAGTTTGAGAATAGTTGCTTCTAGCCGTTCACATTCAACAACTCGTTGTAATAATAATTCACCCATTTTAGCTACCTCCTAAAAATTTTTTTATGAGTTTTTTAAAATTGCCAAGCAATTTATATATATATTATAATCATTTTTTCTTTGTTTTTCAAGTTTTATGTCTACACAGTTATGCTATTTTTTATAGTTTCATATTTTGCCTCTCCGATTCCTGGTACATTTTTTATATCATCTATGGTTTCAAATTCTCCATTTTCTTCACGGTAATCTATTATTTTTGTTGCTGTTGATGGTCCAATTCCTGGTAATAATTCTAGTTCTGTTTGAGTTGCTGTATTTATATTTATTAGCTCATTATTTTTGTTTATATCTTCATTTGTTTGAATTCCTTCCATTCCCTCTGTTATTTTGTATTCTTCTTCGTTTTGATTTGGAATATAAATTTTTTGTCCATCTTCTAGTTTATATGCTAGATTTACTTGATTCATATTCGCATCTGGGGTTGTTCCTCCTACTTTATCTATTGCATCTGCAACTCTTGCTCCTTCTTCTAGTTCTACTATTCCTTCACTTACTACTGAACCTGCAATATGTACTTTTATTTTTTCTTTTTCTTCTGTCTCTTCTTTGTTTTCTTCTTCTGTACTTGTTATTTCTAAATCTTCATAATTATTATAGTCTGTTTGGTTTAAACTAAATATATATATTAATATTACAATACATATTATTACGGCTACTACCGCTATTACTATATAATTTTTATTTATATTATTCATTATTCCTCCTTGATTTTTATTTTAATTTAATATATTATTAGAAGTAGTTTATTTTTAGGAGAGATTTATGAAAAAGAGAATTTTTTTGATATTTTTATTTATTTTTTTATTATATTCATCATGTGTTTCTGCTGTAAGTAATGTAGAAATTAATTCTCCTGCCGGTATTTTGGTCGAAGAATCTACTGGCAAAATTTTGTATGAAAAAAATGCACATGAGAAAATGTACCCAGCGAGCACTACTAAAATTTTAACTGCATTATTAGTTTTAGAAAATGGCAATTTGGAAGACACAGTAACAGTTAGTGAAGAAGCTGTTAATAGTCTGTCTGATGGATATGTTACTCCATATATCTCTAGTGGAGAAAAACTAACTGTTGATCAGCTTTTAAATGTTTTGCTTGTTCCTTCTGGTAATGCTGCTGGTAATGCTTTGGCAGAATATGTTTCTGGTTCTATTGATGAATTTGTAAATTTAATGAACTCTCGAGCCAAAGAACTTGGTTGTACTAATACTCATTTTACAAATCCTTATGGTAAGCACGATGAAAATCATTATTCTAGTGCATACGATTTGTATCTTATTGCAAAGGAAGCAATGAAATATGAAGAGTTTAGAACTATTGTTGCAAAACCTACTTATTCTCTTGCACCTACTAACAGATATTCAAAAGACGATAGACTTTTATATTCTACCAATGATTTAGTTAAGCCATCTTCTAATAACTATTATGAATATGCTCTTGGTATTAAAACAGGATTTACAAGTTATGCAAAAGATTGCTTAGTTGCTGCTGCTCAAAAAGATAATATGACATTATATGCTGTTATTCTGGGAGCTGATGAATCTAGTAGTGGAGTTTCATATAGATATATTGACTCTAAAAAGTTATTTGATTATGGTTTTAATAACTTTTTGTTTAGAACAATTAGAAGTAAAGGCTCTGTTGTAGACACTGTCGAAGTTAGTGGAGCTACTCAAAATACTAAAAATTTAGATTTAGTTTTAGATGCAAATATTTCTGCTTTTATAAGTACAGATGATGAATATACTTCTTTTATTCCTGAAATTGTTATAAATGAATTATCTGCACCTATTACCAAAGATACTATTGTTGGTAGTGTATCTTATAATATTAATGGCACCACATATACAGCTAATTTGCTTGCTGGTTCAGATGTAGAAAAATCTTATATGTTTATATTATGGGATATTGTATTTGTAATATTTCTAATGATTCTATTTAAAATTTTTATTAATCACAAGAAACGTAAGAAAAAAAATAGACGTAAATAAATTTTGAAATAAATATAAAAATAGTTTGGAAGAATAACTTTGCTTCCAAACTATTTTTTAGAAAAATTATTCTCTATAATCTTTGTTTCATTTCATTCCATAGTTCTTCTATTTTGTAATGTTCTCTTTCTTGTTCTGTAAATATGTGAAGCACTACATCTCCATAATCCATTAGTATCCATGTCCCTGTTTCATATCCTTCTATTTTGTTAGGATATATTCCATCTTTTTTTAATTCATATTCAACATTGTCTGCTAATGATTTTATATGTGTGCTTGATGTTCCACTTGCAATTACAAAATAGTCTGCAATTGTGGTTACATCCTTTATTTCCATATGTTTTATGTCTATTCCCTTTTTGCTGTCTAATATTTTTTCAATTTTCTGTAACAGATCGTTATCCATTCTTTCCTCCTATTAAATTTCATAATCTTTTCCGATTATAATTGTATAATGGTATTGGCCATTATCTTCGCCTTCTTCTAATGAGGCATTTAAAACTAAATTACTAATTTCTTTTGTTTTTTCTTCATCCATTTGTTTTCTGTTTATTATTATTGTCTTTGGTGCTGATGCTATTTCTTCTTTTGTAACATTATATCCTTGTTCTTCTAATGTTTCTAGTAATTTATCTACTTCATTTGTTTTTGTATCAACATATAATAGTTGTATGTTTATTTTTGAATTTGCTTCTATTTCCTCTTCTGATGGCTTGTCTAAGAATAATTCTCCAACTAGTTGTTCTGTTTGTTTTTTATGATGTACAAATATCCATATATCTCCTGGTTTTTCAGATGCTCCTGGTAAAGATGCAGTTTGTATATTTTCTGTATTAAAATTTATTATATATGGTAAATAATCTTTAAGATTTGCTAATTCCATGTTTGTTTCTATATATTTATTTGCTATGTCTAATAATTCACCTAATTTTAATATGTTTTTAGCTTGCAATGTTTGTTTTAATGCTGCTGTTATAAATTCTCTTTGTGTTCTCATTCTTCCATAATCATCACTTCCATATGATGCTGGATATCCTGTAAAATCATTGTTTTTTCTAAATCTTACTAATTGTTCTGCTTTATCTCCATCTAATAATTGATATCCTGCTTTTAAGTGTATATATAAGTCTTGTGATGAGTCATCATAATCCATGTCTATTGGAACATCGAAATATACACCTCCTATTGCGTCTACTAATTCTCTTAGGGCTTTAGTATCAACTGTTATATAATATTTTATGTCTAATCCTGTTATATCATTCACTGCATCTAATAATTTTTGAGGAGATTGTTGATATAATGCATTTATTTTATTCATTGCTGTTGCATTTTTTTTATTTTTTCCAACAAATGTGTCTCTTGGAATTGACATCATTACCGCTTCTTGCGTTTGTGGATTATATTGTGCGACTATAATTGTATCTGTTAAGTTTAAGCTTTTTCCTATTAATAGGCAAGTTATTTTTGGCATGTTTTTTACTGTATTTTCATCATGTCCCATCGTTGCGGCTACAAATCCTTGTAATCCTCCACCTATTTTTAAGGCTTTATATGTAATAACTCCTGCATATATTATTAGGGCTATTAATAGTAATAATAGTATTCTAAGTACTATTTTCTTTTTTCTATTTTTCTTAACTTTTTTCAATTTTTTCTCTCCTTCATTGATATACTTATATAGTATATCAAAGCTTTATCTAAATATCAACCTATGGGAAGATAATTTTAAGTAAAATATTATTATTAAACATTATTTTTCCTATGAAAGATTCATTTATGTATGTTAATATATTGCTATTTCCTGTTATTGTAGATATTACCATTGCTATTGCTAGTGCTAAATATACTATAAGTAATCCTTCTAAAATTCCATATACTATTCCACCGTATTTTATTTGCACTATTTATTATAGGTAATTTTGCTATTTGTTTTGTAATAAATTTAACTACTGTAAGTAATAGTCTTATTACAATAAATAATAAAATAAGTGTTATTATTTTTACTGCTGTTATTGATAAATTTGTTGCAACAATTTCTGTTATATTATCTTTTGCTGTATCTGCTACATTTGTAACTGTTTGATTTATATAATCTGTTATTATTTCTGGTATTTCTTGTTCTTTTACATTTTGCTCTTTATTTTCTTCTATATTTATTTCTTCGTCTGGATTTATATTTTCGGATATTAGTGTTTTTATGTTGTCATCTATTTGAGTATTATCTACTATATAATTAGATACTGGTATGTATAACATTAGTGATAATATTAATGCTAATATAAAAGATATTAATCTAAATGCTACTTCTATTAGACCTTTTTTATATCCCATTATTATACATAATAATATTATTAAAATAATTATTATATCTAATATCATCTATACCTCCTAAAGTTTTATTATTTCTATTTTATTTTTGTATATAATACCAGCTACTTTTTCGCTAATTACAATTTCCTTAATTTCTTGACTTGATTCGTATTTTCTATTTAGAAATCCAGAGTTTTTTATAAAATATGCTTCACTTCCAGTATTTAATGCTATTATATTACCTTTTGTGTATATTTCTTTTGGTATCGAGTTTATTATATACTCTCTTTCATTTTTGTTCACAGTATTTGTTATTTTAACTCTTAGTTCATCCTCTTGTGAATTTATAATTTGTACTACTTGACTTTCTAAATTTATATCTGCAAATAGTGCATTTTCATCATATTTTAATACATCTTTTTGTTGTAAATTTTCTATTTTAATTATTTTATTGTCTAGCATACATATTAGATTATTTTGATTATCATAGTGAATACTTGTTATTAATCTATCTTGTTCCACATCTTCTTTATATATAACTGAATTTTCTGGGTCTTGTTCTACTTTTGGTAGTGATATTATTCTTATTCCTGACTTTATTTGTATTCCAGATAAATTTGTTTCTGCAATTGCAAGTAAATTATTATCATTTGATATATCCATGTCTACTGCATATGTGCTTGATAAATATGTTTTACATAATTCTTTTCCGTTTGAATTATATGTAATTACAATTGTTCTATAACTTGTTTGAGCAACAGCTACTGCAAGATATCCATTTTTGTTTACTGTTATTTTTTCTATTTTACCTTCTACATCTGCTTGCCATACTATGTTTTTATCTGCGATAAGATAAACCTTGTTTCCATTTTTTTCTGCTACTGCCAAATACTTACCTTCTGATGAAAATATTGGCATAGTTATCTCTATATTCAGCGAAAATTCATTTTTAGCATAAGAATTATATGCTGTTAAAATATTATTGTTTAGTACTCCTATATAATTTGAAAATGCACAAATATATGTATTGGAATCATTATCTATATCAACAGATGATAAATTATTTTCTGAAACTGTTTTTTTAAATATATTTTCATCCATAAAATTTTGCAAAGTTCTATTTTCTCTATATAAGATAATTCCAGCTATTATTAATCCTATTATTATAATAATAAATAGAATTTTTAATATTTTTTTTATTTTTGTTTTTTTATTATCTTTATTTTCAATTTTTTCTAATTCTTCCACTTACATTCACCTATTTATTTATATCAATAATCTGCGTTTTTTTCAAGATTTTAGCAGAAAAATTATTTGTAATATTCCAAGTAATCCAAATATTGGATACATTAGATTTACTAATGCAGAAAAGCTTATTGTACTAATTGGTATTGCTATTATGCATAATGTTAAAGCTACTATTTTTTTATATTTATTTTCTTTTGTAATATTACAAATTAAAGAATATCCTGCTGATATTGCTGATGTAAATATTGCTATTTGCATCATTATTCCATATATGATAAGAAATTGCCAAGATATTTGGCTTGCAATTGATAACATTGGCATTTCTAAATTTTCATTTACATTTTTTTGCATTTCGTATATTAAAAATGTTAGTATTAGCATTATTATAAAACTAAATAATGCTATTTGGTTAATTTGTTTTTTTGTTTTTATTTGTCCTTTTATACCTATAAGCATTGGAACTAATACTATACTATTGTAATTTGCATATAGAATTCCACTTAGAATTGTTTTTTCCACATTTTGTATGTTATTTGTGGAAATATCTATCGATTTTATGCTTAACATTGAAATTATTATTATAAATATTATTATTAAAGGCATAAGTAATTCATTTGTTTTTATAATTGCTCTTACATCTTTTATTAAAATTATGTAAGATAGTGTGCTTATTATAGCACCACCAACTATTCGTGGCATCCCATAAGTTTCTTGGCAATAAGTACTAAAAGCACTACACATTATCAAAAATGATATTATTAAAAATATATTTATTACATTTTTTATTGAGTATATTATTATTCTATTTGTTCCCTTCATTGTATAGTCCAATAATTCTTCGTAATTTTTTATTTTATTTTCATACGCTATTTTATATGTTTTATATATTACTATTGCTAAAATAGATATTGATATTAGTATTCCTATTCTTCCAGCATCTTTGTATTTATTAAAAAAACTATAAATTTCTTGACCCGATATAAATCCTGCTCCTATTATTGTTCCAATTATTACACTTGTTACTTTTATTACTTCTTGCATTTTTTGTCCTCCTATGTATTTATGTTTATTCTCTCATATATGTATATATTCAAGAATATATTTTTAGCATGGAGGTTACATTATGCTTTTTCTTTATACTTTATTTATTGCTTTTCTTTTAGTATTTTTTTCTGAACTAGGAGACAAAACTCAGCTTATTGTTCTTTCGTTTTCTACTAAATTAAAAGCTTCTACTATTTTGCTCGGTGTTGCTCTTGGTTCTTTGTTTAGTCATGGTTTAGCTATTTTATTTGGTAGTTTTTTGGGAAATTTAAATAATGATTTTATTCATCGTATACTTGAATTTATTTCTTATTCTTCTTTTATTATTTTAGGTATCATATCATTTTTGCCTTCAAAAGAAGATTCTTCAAGTTCTGATGGATTTATTAGCAAAATTTCTCATTTTAAAATAAATTATATTTTCGTTATTGCACTTGCAATTGCTTTTGGAGAAATTGGTGATAAAACTTTTTTAGCATCTCTTGGTCTTGGAATTAATTATCCAAGCGATAGGCTATGGCTTGTTATTGGGGCTGTTTTAGGAATGATTGCTAGTGATTTGGTTGCAGTTATTTTGGGTAAATTTTTAAGCAAAAAAATTCCAGAAAAAGCTATTTCTAGATTCTCCGGAATTTTATTTATTTTATTTGGTATTATTGGATTTATAGGGCTATAATTCAACCCTTCCTTCCATTGCTTTTATTAAAGTAATTTCATCTGCATACTCTAAATCCCCACCAACTGGTATACCATGTGCTATTCTTGTTACTTTTATTCCAAGTGGCTTTATTAATTTAGATATATACATAGCAGTGGCTTCTCCTTCTACTCTTGGGTTTGTTGCAAGTATTACTTCTTCTATTTTTTCGTTATGTAGTCTTGTAATTAATTCTTTTATTCTTATATTATCTGGTCCTATACCATTCATTGGTGATATTGCTCCATGTAATACGTGATATTTTCCCTTGTATTCATGAGTTTTCTCCATTGCTATTATATCTCTTACATCTTCTACCACACATATTTTACTTCCATCTCTTTTATCATTACTACAAATTGGACATGGATCTGTATCTGAAATATTATAGCATCTTGAACAATATTTTAAATTTTGTTTTGCATTTATTATAGAATTTATAAATTCTTCGGTTTGTTCTTTTGTTTGTTCTAGAACATGAAATGCTAGTCTTGCTGCTGTTTTGTGTCCTATACTTGGTAATTTTTCAAAACTTTCTATTAGTTTTTCTATTGATGGTGAATAATATGACATTTTGTCCTCCTAAGGTCTACATTAATCCTGGTATGTTAAATTTACCTAGACTTGCACTTGCTGCACTATCTACTTTTCTTAGTGCCTCATTTACACTAGTTAAAATTAAATCTTGTAGCATTTCTACATCATCTGGATCAACTACATCTTTTTTTATAATTATTTCTTTTAATTCTTTATTTCCAGAAACTTTAACTGTTACTGCTCCTCCACCTGCTGTTGCTTCAAATTCCTTTGTAGCCAATTCTTCTTGTGATTTTTCCATATCTGCTTGCATTTTTTTTGCTTCTTTCATTAGTTGATTTATATTCATTCCTCCGAATCCTCCGCCCATACCTGGGAATCCTCCTCTTTTTGCCATTTTAATTTCCTCCTTATTCTTCTATTATATTTATAGGAATATCTAATCCATCTAAATTTATATTATTTTCTTCTTTTGGTGTGCTTAGATTTCCTTCTATATATTTTATTTTAAATTCTTTTCCAGATATTGAATTTACAATATTTGATATTTCTTCTATATTTTCTGGTTTTGAAAGTACTGTTTTTCCGAATGCTGTTAAGCCATTTTTAAATTCAATTTGTAATGTATCATTTACTTCTTTTGCTTTTGTATTTATTAAATTTGTATATACCATTATTTTGCCACTAGATTTTAACTTATTTATAACTTCACTCCAAAAACTTACATATTCTCCTGGCTCAGATATTATTTCTCTTTGTATTTTTTTAGTCTTTGGCTCTTCTTGTTTATTTACTGTTTTAGGTTTGTTTTCTGCTTTTATAGTATTTTCTATTTTTATGTTACCACTTTTTATTTGCTTTTCTAAACTTTCTACTCTTTGTTCTAGGCTTTGGTTTGGAATTTCTATACAATTTTTTATTATTCCTGTTTCAAACATTATTTTTTTTTGTGTTGACCATTTCATATTATTTTCTAGTTCTGATAAATTGTATATTAATTTTAAAATAGATTCTTTACTAATTTTTTCTGATATTTTTTTAATTGCTTGAATTTCTTCTTGGCTATAAATATCTAGTTTGCCAGTTGTTTTATACACTAAAATATCTCTTATATACTTTATAATTTCCCAAAGTAAATTATTTAAGTCTTTTCCCTCTTGTATTACTTCATTTATTGTTTCTAAGGCTTTTTCTGCATTTTTTTCTATCATGCTTTCGGTTATTCTATATATATGCTCTAATTTAGGTATTCCTACTAATTCTTTAATTTTCTCTTCTGTAACTTTTCCCTCGCTATCTTGCATACATCTTTCAAGTATACTTATGCTGTCTCTCATAGCACCTTCTGAAAGTACTGCAATTAGTTTTAATGCTTCTTCTGTTATTTCTATATTACTTTCTTTACATATTATTTTTAGCCTTTTTATAATATCTTCATCAGATATTTTTTTAAAGTCAAATCTTTGGCATCTAGATAAAATTGTTGCTGGCAATTTTTGTGGTTCTGTTGTTGCCAATATAAATTTTACATGTTCTGGTGGTTCCTCTAATGTTTTTAGCAGTGCATTAAATGCCCCTGTTGATAACATGTGAACCTCATCTATAATATATACTCTGTATTTGGCCAATGTTGGTAAAAAATTTACCTCTTCTCTAATACTTCTTATGTCTTCTACACTATTATTAGATGCAGCGTCCATTTCCACAACATCTGTCAATCTTCCTTCTAACATGGCTTTGCATATCTCACACTCATTACATGGTTCTCCATCTTTGCTATTTATACAATTAATAGCTCTTGCTAGTATTTTTGCAGCAGATGTTTTCCCTGTTCCTCTTCCACCATTAAAAAGGTATGCATGTCCAACTCTTCCTGCCATTATTTGATTTTTTAATGTTCTTGTTATATGTTCTTGTCCGAACCATTTCTTCAAATTTGGTTGGTCTAAATTTTCTGTATAAAGCTGTGTATTGCATTTTACCACCCCTAATACACATATATAATATGGTCTCTGTATGGAAAACACATTATCACATAATACACTATTTATCGCTGCTTTCTTTCGAACCTGACGAGGTTCATAGTTTCTTATTGACATATGTTTTCCATACAAAGACCATATTCATTTTAATTATTATATAATGTTATACTTCTTTTAGCAAGTAGTTTATTTAAATATTTTTAATTTGTTCTTTTAAATACTAAATCTGTTAGTTCTTCATTTTCTATTTTTACAATACCAGTTGATGTAATATCTTCTGGTGGTAATTCTAAGTTTATATCTGCTTTATATTTTTTGTCTGTTTCAGTTTCTATTATTAAACTAAAACTTATATTATACGAAATTTGTTCTTTTGTGATTCCAATTTTACTAAGTAGTGTTCCATCATAGCTTATTTTATCATCATTTCCTTTATATACTCCTATATCTGGTATACAAAAACTTAATGCTATAATTCCACCTTCTGTCGTAATTTTTCTTGTTTTAGCATCTTTGTTTTTATCAACAATATACTCTATTTCTTGCCCTGCTAAATTTTCTTCTGTATAATTAAACATTTCTGTTCCTTCTGCTGTTGGAAGATATACATTTGGTTTATAATCACTTTTTGGTGTTATTTGAATATTTTGAATCTTTACGTTTTTTATATTCTCATTTGTTTTATATTCAGTATTTCTTGCTATATCAAAATACAAATCGGTATTTTGATATATATTTATATTCCATTTATATTCATCTGTTGATGTATTTGTGCCATTTGCAGTACTTATTAATACCATCTGTTTTAAAACATATGGCATATCTTTTTCCCCTTCAACTTGATATTTAAGCATTGTAATTGCAATTACTGTTATAGCTATTGCAACTACAAAAATTCCTATATTAAATTCTACTGTTTTTCTTTTTTTACTTTTCATCTATCCTCCAACTGTTTGCTTGTACTATTTTTTTCTAAGTTTTTTAAAAAAGTCTTTTAATATATATTCACATTCTTTTTGCATTATTCCTTTTTGAACTTCAACTTTATGATTAAAATTATATTCTAGTAAATTTAAAACTGAACCGCAAGCACCAGTTTTGGGATCCATAGTACCTATATATAATTTCTTTATTCTTGATGCTATTATTGCACCTGCACACATGCTACATGGTTCTAGCGTTACATACATTTCACAATCTGTTAATCTCCATGCTTTTAATTTTTTACTTGCTTTTTGTATTGCTAAAATTTCTGCATGTTTTGTTGTATCTAACTTTATCTCTTTTAAGTTATGAGCTCTTGCTATAATTTTTCCGCTCTTTTACAATAACAGCTCCTACTGGTACTTCTTCTTTTTCATATGCTTTTTTAGCCTCTTTTAAAGCCTCTTTCATAAATTTTTCTGGCACGTTTTTTCTCCTATTTTTATTATGGTGCGCATAGCAGGAATCGAACCTGCGGCCTTCCCCTTAGGAGGGGGACGCTCTATCCTACTGAGCTATATACGCATATATAAGTTCTCTTTTTAGAGAACTTATAGTTTTTATGCATTTAATTTTTCTACTAATTCTTGTACATCTATTCCGTGTACTTCACATGCTTCTTCAAGTGTTTCTTCTTGTGAAGCTGGGCATCCTAAACAGTGCATTCCTGCTGATAATAATATTTCTGCTTTTTCTGGATGTTCTTTTAATAAATCTCCTATTTTTATATCTTTATTTATTTTCATAATTTCCTCCTTCTGACTTTTATAAAATTAATTTAATAATAAAATTTTATCACATTTTTTAAAAAATGTATAGACAAATTTTATTTTCTGTTGTATTATTATTTAAAATTGGTTTCATATATTTTGTGAGGTGATTCTTCTTTGCAATATATAGAATTATTTTTTATTACTTTATTTATACATTTTTTTATTGTTTTTTATTCTTTATATAGTTTATTCGAACTTTATATTTTCCATAATTTACAAGGTTCTAAATTAAATATTAAAAAAACAAAATTTAATTAGTTTTGGAGGCATTTTGAAATTTATTTTTCGAATTATTTTTTCTTGCTTATTTTCACTAATTATTACTGGTATTCTTATTTTTATATTTAATCCAATATTAAATTCTAATAATGTTTATATTGATTTAGGTTTTATTTCATTTAATATTTGCGAAAAGCTTTCATTTATATGGAAACATATTTACATAATTTATTTTTTATTATCTTTTTTAGCTTATTTTTTTATTGGTAATACAATTTTTTCTCACTTTTTCAAAAATTTTAAAAATGAAATAAAAACAAATTCTATACCAACTGGTTTAAATTTATATATTGGAAAATCTATTGATAATAAGGATATTTATATTGAAGAAAGTGGGCTTTATCAAAATTTCTTAATTACTGGTACAATTGGAAGTGGTAAAACCAGTTCCGCAATGTATCCATTTACTAAACAACTTATATCGTATAATTTTGCATTAAATGGAATTAATAATCCACAAAATACTATTGGTATGTTAATTCTAGATGTAAAAGGAAATTTTTATAAGCAAGTTAATTCTTATTGTAAACTCTATGGAAGAGAAGATGATTTAATTATTATTGAGCTTGGTGGATATTATAAATATAATCCTTTGCATAAACCAAATTTAAAAGCATCTGTTTTAGCTAATAGATTAAAAACTATATTAACACTTTTTAGTACTAATAATCAAGACTCATACTGGTTAGATAAAGCTGAACAAGTGCTTGCTGAATGTATAAAGCTTTGTAGATTATATAATAATGGATATGTTAATTTCATTGAAATACATAAATTAATTAGCTCATATGATTATTATACAGAAAAAATTAAATATTTGCGTAAATTATTTCAATCTCGGTAATTTATCAAAATCAGATTTATTTAATTTAAACTCATCACTCGAATTTTTTCAAAATGAATTTTATAATTTAGATTCTCGTGTATTGTCTATTTTAAAATCTGAAATTAGTAGAATAACTGGTCTATTTGTCTCAGATTATGATATTAAATCTACATTTTGTCCAAATAAAAATGATATTAATTTTTTGGGTTTTAGTGATGTTATAGATAAAGGAAAAATAGTAGTTTTGAATATGAATATTTCAGAATACACTAATATTTCTAAAATTATTGCTACATATTTAAAACTAGATTATCAATCTGAAATATTATCAAGATTATCCAACAATACTAGCAAAACATGTGCATTTATTTGTGATGAATATCATGAATATGTTACAAGTACAGATGCAGAATTTTTTGCACAAAGCCGTGAAGCTAAATGTATTAATATTGTTGCCACTCAAAGTTATTCTTCTATTTTAAATACACTTAAAGATAATTATTCTACTAAGGTTATTATTCAAAATTTAATAAATAAATTATGGCTTAGAACTGATGATTCGTTTACTATTGAAGATGCACAAAAACAAATTGGAAAGGAGAATAAGGAAAGAGTTTCTAAAAGTATTTCTGAAAATGCAAAAGAAACCAATTTTGATTTTATAACAAATACTCTACGCTCAAAAGATTCTAATATTTCTGAAAGTATTAGTTCCTATACTCAATTTGATTATATATATGATACCAATTTTTTTACACAACACTTAGAAACTTTTTCCTGCCTTGCTTTTTTATCTAACGGTAATAGCATTCTTTCACCTCAGAAAATATATTTACAACCATATTTTAAAAAATAAATTTTAAAACTAATAGGAGGTTTTATGAGAACTAAATTTGTATTTATTTTAGTTTTACTAGTTTTATATGTTTTTGTTTTTTCGAGCATTTGTTTTGCTGCTGATCCAAAACTTATTACAACAATAAGAAAAGCATTCGAATCAATTGAATCATGGATTTTGAAAATAGCGACACCAGCAGCTGCTGTTGCTGTTGGGACAGGTATTTTTATGAAAAAGTTTAGTTTTGGAGATGAAGAAAAAATTAGAACAGGAAAAAGGCTTATTCGAGGTTCTTTATTTTCTTATGCATTTATTTTAGCAATTGATTTAATTCTTGCAGCAATTAAATCTTTAATTTAATATGTTAGGAGTGATTTATTGGAAGATTCAAACATAAATATTACTTCGATTATTACAGATACAATAAATTTATTATTTTCTAATTTATTTTCTTCAATAGATAATAGTATTTATTCATTATTAGATGATATAACTTTTATAGATACAAGTATTATATCTGATGATATATTTCAAAGCATACTTGGAATGTCTTCTAATGAAGGTATTTTAATTATTTCTAATATTTTGTTATTTGGATTAATTTTGTATTATTCTGTATCTAGATTAATATCTTACTTTACAGGTGCAGAAATTCAAAATTCAAAAAGTTTTATTTTTAGATTAATTATTTTTGGAATATTTATGAATTCATCTTATTTTATATGCGAGCAAATTATTAATATAAATTCTTTAATTAGTTTAGCAATTAGAAATATTGGTGAAATTGTTTATAATAAGGATATTTGTTTTTCTACATTTGTTAATGAACTTAATTCTTTTATATCTATTTCAGATAATAATTTTAATTTATTTTCTGTTGATGGTATTATAAGAAGTTTTATTTCACTTGGTTTGTTTAATTTAGTTTTTTCTTATTCATTAAGATATATATTAATAAAAGTATTTGTTTTAATTTGCCCTTTTGCATTTTTATGTTTAATACATAATAAAACTAAATGGATTTTTTCTGCTTGGCTTAAAATTTTATTGTCTTTATTATTATTACAAATTTTAATTTCTTTAATTTTACTTATATGTTTTTCTTTTACATATTCAGAAGATTTATTATCTAAACTAATGTATATAGGTTGTATTTATTCATTAATAAAATCAAACAGTATTATAAGAGAATTTATTGGTGGAATTTCTACAAGTACTATAAATCCAATTTCTAATTTTAAAACTTTTATTGGAGGTAAATAATGAATTTTATTTTTCCTAGTAATTATAATTTTAAAAATAAACTTTTTGGTATAATTGATTATACTTCTGTAATTATTAATATTATTTGGTATATTTTTGTATATTGCTTAATTAATTTAATATTTACAGATTTTAATTTAAAAGTAATAATATTTATTAGCTTATGTTTACCATTTCTTATTTTTACAATTATAAATAATAGAAATGAAAATGTTTTGTTTGTTTTGTTATATATAGTTAAATTTTTTTGTAATAGAAAAATATATTTTTATAGAAAATACTAGCTTTGAAGCTTTTTTCCAGATTCCTCTATTGTAAAAACATATATAAAATGATATAATTTGTCAAAATTTGTTTTTAGACCTTTGGAGGTAATTATGAAATTAGAAGCTAACATGAAATCTACATTATTTTCTTCAACATCTATTCCAGATGTGTTTTTTACTGAATATTTAGCTATGGCAAATGGCAATTATATAAAAGTATATTTATACATGTTATTTTTATCTAAATACGGAAAAGATGTAAAAATAAATGACCTTGCCAAAAGTCTATCTATCGATTTTAAAATTATTCAAGAAGCCATAAAATTTTGGGAAGATCTAGGCATAATTACTAGGAAAAATAATGGTTATATTTTAAACGATATACAAGAAATAGAACTTAATAAATTATATTCTCCAAAACTTACAGCATCACCAGAAGTGGCTAAAAAAATAGAAAAAAATCAATACAGAGCAAAAGCCATAGATACCATAAATACTTTATATTTTCAAGGTGTAATGTCACCTTCTTGGTATACAGATATAAATTTATGGTTTGAAAAATATCAATTTGATGAACAAGTTATGCTTGCATTGTTTAAGTATTGTTTTGATCGTTCTGCCTTGCATAGAAATTATATACAAGTTGTTGCAAATGCTTGGCATCAATCTAAAATAAAAACATATGATGATTTAGATAAATACTATCAAAAACAAGAAAAATTAACAAATATAGAGAAAAAAATAGCAAAAAAACTTGGACTTTCTAGACAATTAACAGAATACGAAAAAGCTTTTATTGAAAAATGGTCTGTTGATTTTAATTATGATTTATCAATTATAGAAATAGCATTAAAAAAGACAACATCTAAATCTAATCCAAGTTTTGATTATATTAACAAACTACTAACAGATTGGAATGAAAGAAATTTAAGAACAGCAGAAGCAATTGAAGAATTTTTAAAATCTATGAAACAAAAGCAAAAAGATATTAAAGAATTAAATAAAAAGGTAGCAGTTTCTAATTATCAAGGAAGAACCTATGATAATTTAGATTCTCTTTATGCTAATATTAAGCCATAGGAGGGAAAATGGATAATTCTACATTAAAATCTTTATTGCAAGAATATCAGCAAAAACGTATTAAAGCCAATTTACTTTCAGAGCAGAACAAAAAAGAATTATATAAAAAATATCCTCGACTTGAAGAAATAGATAATAATATTAATTTATTATCTATAAAAAAAATTAAAGATATTTTGACTTCAAATAAAAATGAAATAAATAATATCGATAATTCTATAAAAAATCTTCAAGCAGAAAAGAAAAAAATTTTTGAGAAAGAAAATATTAAAAATATTTCTCCTGTATATGAATGTAAGTTTTGCAATGATACTGGATATATAAATAAAAATGGAAAAACAATAATGTGCCATTGTTTAAAACAAAAATTATTTAATATTGAATATAATAAATCTAATATTGGAAATATAGAAAATGAGAATTTTTCTACATTTTCATTTGAATATTATTCAGATGAAATTAATGAATCTAAATATGGAATGAAAATTTCTCCAAAAAAAAATATAGAAACAATTAAAAAAATAGCAGAAAAATTTATTAATAATTTTGAAGATCCAGCAGAAAAAAATTTATTATTTATAGGAGACACTGGTCTTGGTAAAACATTTTTAAGCAATTGTATAGCATATGAATTACTAAAAAAAGGAAAAACTGTTTTATATCAAACATCTCCAGTAATGTTAGATAATATAATTAATTATAGATTTTCTAAATCATCTAATACATATGATTTAATGGAACAAATTTTAAATGTTGATTTATTAATAATAGACGATTTAGGAACAGAAACATTAAATACTATGAAACTAACAGAATTATTTACCATTATAAATTCTAGAATATTAAATCAAAATAATAAAATAACTAAAACAATAATATCAACAAATTTGAATTTAAAAGAAATATTTAATATATATAACGAGAGAATTGGTTCACGTTTTGTGGGACATTATAATATTTGTAAATTTATTGGAGAGGATATTAGATTTAAAAAATAATATTAATAAAAATTCAATAAAAAATAATAATAAATTTTTATTTATTATTATTTTTTTATTAATTTACTAAATTAAATAATAATAAGTTATCTGAATATATTTTTTATTTAATACTTATTTTTTATTTTACTTTTTAATTTTTAAAATCTTTAATATTTAATTTTTTATTTAAAAATTATTTTTATTCTTAAATTAATTTTCTTAATTTCATTTTTATTTTATTTTAAATTTTTTATTTTTATTTTAAATTTTATTTTTACTTTTTTTTAATCTTAAATTTATAATTTTATTTTTCTATTTAATATTTTAAAATTTTATTTTTTCATAAAACAAAAAGTATTTTTTTTATTTTATAAAATAATTATATTTTCTTATTTTATTTTGATTTATTTTTATATTTTTTTATTTTATTATTTATTTTAAAAATTATTTAATAATTTTATTCTTATTTTTAAATTTATTTTTTATAATTTTTGGTGCTCTTTATTACTTTTCTTTCATATATTTTTACACATACCATATGTTAATACTTCTTATTTAATTACTAATTTTTTTGTTCATTTTTGGTCGATTTTGTTGCCAGTTGTTTCCATCTAAATCTGTTAAATTTTATCTGTTATATTTTTTAAAATTTGCACCTCTATTCTTTCATTGTGA
>CAMMLS010000014.1 GCA_946497775.1 uncultured Clostridium sp. | reverse complement strand
CGTACCGCTTGGTCTCTTAAAGGATTTTATTGTTTACTTTTCAATGTACTTTTTAGACTCTCTATTCGAGGTCGTCAACGATATTTATTTTAGCACAGTTTATTCTTTGTTGTCAATACTTTTTTTAAATTTTTTTAAAATATTTTTTCGTTGATTTTTTGTCTACTTTTTAATATTCAAGCGACTGTATTTATATTAACATTTTTTTGGTCAAGTGTCAACAGTTTTATGTTAATTTTTTATATTTTTTTCTTAAATTTTTTCGTATACGATATTATATGATTTGTATTATGAAATATTACATATTTTTATATGAAAAAGAAGAATTTATTGCTTATCAAAAACATAAATTCTTCTTTTTTCATACATTGTTTTGTATCTTATTATTTTACATACTCATTTAAAGGTTTTACTCTGTAATTTAGTTCTCCCATTTGTTCTGTTGGGACATATCCTGGCATTGCATTAATGACATCTGGAATTCTATTTACAACACTAGCACATGTTAATTCAACTGTTGATGGTCTATTAATTACTAATGTTGTATTTGGCTCTCCAATAATGGTCCATTCATTTTTATCAAAATCTTCTTTTGAGTATACTTTTCCTATACATTCAGATTCTATTGTAATTCCTTCTTCTGTTTCTGTTGTAACTACTGCACTCATTCCAGTAGCATATCCAGCTTTTACTGTCATACCTAATGTTGATGATTCAATATCTTCTTTATAAGTTTGTGGTACACATTTTTGACTTTGTACTTTTACTGTTAATCCTAGTTTTTCGCATAACCAACCATTTACATTCCACATGTATGATGGGGAGAATTTTCCACTATTTATTAGTTTTTGTCTTTCTTCTTCTGAAATATTATCTGCTGATGCTACTTCTTTTTCAAATTCTTCCATTGTTAGACCAGCTCCATGTGCTTTTGCTAATGCTATACCATAATCTTCGACATTGTAACTTGAACTTCCTTTAATTTTTTTAATTGTATGAGTAGATCCTGCTATACTTGATATTAATTGTCCCCAATATATATCTTGGTATCCACTTCCTGTTATTGTACATCCTGTTTGTTTTGCCATTTCATCTATTTTTTTAGTCGCTGCTGGATTTGAATTTGCTGGAAAAAATGCTTCTTCACATGTAGTAATTGCATCTATTCCAAGTTTAGCACATAACATTAAGGCATCTTCAACATCACTAAATAAGCTCATTGTTGTTACAATTACAATATCTGGTTTAACTTCTTCCATCATTTTTTCTGCATCATTTACTCCAACTATTTTTACGCCCTTTGGCTCACTTCCTATTATTTCTCCAATATCTTTTCCTATAACTTTCGGATTAACATCCACCGCTCCAACTATTTCTGCTCCTTTTTCGTATACGTATCGCATTGTATACACACTCATTTTCCCTGTTCCATATTGAACTACTTTGATTTTTCTATTCAAAAAAATCACTCCTTTCTAATATGTTTAAATTATATATTTAACCTCATGAAATTTGCAAGTAGTTTTTGTAATTTTCTTGTGATTATTTTATTATAATAGTACAAAAAGAATGCAATTTAAAATTGCATTCTTTTTGTACTATGAAGCCGTTTCTTGTTTTTTGGCTGATATTCTTTTATGTTTCACAACTTTTTCTACTTTTTTATTTTCATTTATTATTATTTTAGGGCTTTCGTTTCCTTCTACTGTTGCTTTTGTTATTATGCATTTTTCAATTTTAGGATTAGAAGGAATATCGAACATTACATCCCTCATAATTTCTTCTATAATAGAACGTAATCCTCTTGCTCCGGTATTTCTTTCGATAGCTTTTTGCACCAAAGCTTCTAACGCTTCTTGCTCAAATTCAAGTTCTACTCCATCTAATTCAACTAGTTTTTGATATTGTTTCATTAATGCATTTTTTGGTTTTGTAAATATTTCTATTAATGCATCTTTATCTAATTCATGCAATGTTGCTATTATAGGAAGTCTTCCAACAAATTCAGGGATAAGTCCAAATTTAAGCAAGTCTTGTGGAAGCATTTTTTCAAATACTTCATATCTTTTTAAATCTTTCTTACTTTCGATATCTGCACCAAATCCAATTGATTTCTTTCCTATTCTGTCCTTTATAATATTTTCTAATCCCTCAAAAGCTCCACCACAAATGAATAGTATGTTAGCTGTATTTATTTGTAGGAATTCTTGATGTGGGTGTTTTCTTCCTCCTTGTGGTGGTACAGCAGCTGTTGTTCCTTCTATTATTTTGAGTAAAGACTGTTGAACACCTTCTCCACTTACATCTCTCGTAATTGAAGGATTTTCAGATTTTCTAGATATTTTATCTATTTCATCTATATAAATAATTCCTTTTTCTGCCTTTTCTATATCATAATCTGCTGCTTGTATCAGCTTTAATAAAATATTTTCTACATCTTCGCCTACATATCCAGCTTCTGTAAGTGTTGTTGCATCTGCTATTGCAAATGGCACTTTAAGAACTCTCGCTAAGGTTTGTGCAAGCAAAGTTTTCCCTGAACCAGTTGGTCCTAGCAGTAATATATTACTTTTTTGAATTTCTACTTCATTTATTTCTTTAATTGAATTAATTCTTTTATAATGATTATACACGGCTACTGATAGTGTCTTTTTAGCATCTTCTTGACCAATAACATATTCATCTAGTACTTTCTTTATTTCTTCTGGTGTTGGTATTTGTTCTAATTCTTGTTTTTCTTCCTCTAATTCATCTTCGTAATATTCATCTTCTAATATATTTCCACATACTTTTATACATTCATCACATATATATACGCCTGGTCCTGCCACAATTCTTTTTACATTTTCTTGTGTTTTTCCGCAAAAAGAACATTTTACTGTTTGTTTACCATTATTTCCTTTTGGCATATAAGCACCTCTTTTATTAATTATTTTATTCCTTAGTTTTTATGGTCTTTTTTCAACTATTCCATCGATTAATCCATATTTTAATGCTTCTTCTGCTGTCATATAATTATCTCTTTCTGTGTCCTTTTCTATTACATCTAATGGTTGACCTGTTTTTTCACTTAATATCTTGTTTAATTTTTCTCTTGTTTTTACCATATGATCTGCATGAATTTTTATTTCTGTTGTTTGCCCAGAAAGTCCTCCTCCACCGATTAATGGTTGGTGTATTAGTATTTCAGCATTTGGTGTTGCTAATCTTTTTCCTTTTTCTCCGCATGCTAATAGTACTGCTCCCATACTAGCTGCCATACCTATACATATTGTAGATACAGGACATTTTATATAATTAATAGTATCTACTATTGCCATTCCAGCTGTTATAGAACCACCTGGACTGTTTATATATAAATGTATTTCTTTATCTGGGTCTTCTGACTCTAAAAATAACAATTGTGCAACAACTAAGCTTGCAGATGTATCATTAACATCTTCTGCTAAGAATATTATTCTATCTTTTAATAATCTTGAAAAAATATCGTATGATCTTTCACCTCTGGCTGTTTGTTCAATAACATATGGAACTAAACTGTTTTTTTCCATAAACTTTCCTCCTATTTTACCTTAGCATTGCTTACTATGTATTCTATTGTTTTTTCTATTTTTAGATTATTTTCTACATATTTTTTTAGTTCATTATTTTCTTTTAATTCTTCTACTGTTTTTCCATAAGCTTTTGCTAATTCTTTTAATTTTTCTTCAATATCAGATTCTGTTACTTCTATTTTAGCATCTGTTGCAACAGCTTCTAATACTAGATTTGATTTAACTGATTGTTTTGCTTGTTCTTCATAGTCTTTTCTAAAATCAGCTTCTGTTTTTCCTATCATTTGAAGATATCTTTCTAGGTTCATTCCTTGGTAGCTTAATCTCATATCTAAATCTTGCATTATTGTATTAAGCTCTGTTTCTATCATTCCTGATGGTATATCTATTTCGACATTGTCACATATAGCTTTTATTGCTGCATCTTCTTTTTCTCTTTTTTCTCTTGCTGCATTTTCTTCTTCGAATTTTGATTTAATGCTTGCTTTTAATTCGTCTAGCGAATCATATTCGCTTACATCTTTTGCAAATTCATCGTCTATTTGTGGTAATTCTTTTTTCTTAATTTCATGTAATTTAACTTTAAATACAGCATCTTTACCAGCTAGTTCCTCTGAAAAATATTTCTCTGGGAATTTTACATTTATGTCTTTTTCTTCATCAACTTTCATACCAATTACTTGATCTTCAAATCCATCTATAAAAGAATGACTTCCTATTTCTAGTTCATGGTTTTCTGCTTTTCCACCTTCAAAAGCTACTCCATCTACAAACCCCTCGAAATCAATAACAGCTATATCTTTGTTTTCTACTGGTCTGTCTTCTACTGTAACTAGCCTTGAATTCTTATCTGCTATTTCTTCTAATTCTTTTTGAATATCTTCATCAGATACATTATACTCTATTTTTGGTATTTCTATACCTTTATATTTTCCAAGTTTAACCTCTGGCTTTGTTTGAACTACTGCTGTAAATTTTAGTTCCTTTCCTTTTTCCATTTGAGTTACATCTATCTGTGGAGCACTTACTGCTTCTATATTATTTTCTTTTATTGCATTTTCATATATTTCTGGTACTATTTCATTAAATGCATCTTCATAGAAAATTTCTGGTCCATATTGTTTTTCAACTAAGTTATATGGAGCTTTTCCCTTTCTAAATCCTGGTATATTAAAATATTTTGCATTTTTTTGATATACTTTTTTCATCCCTTGTTCAAATTTTTCTGCTTCAATAACAAATTCTAATTTTACTTCATTATTGTTTTCTGTCTTATCTACTTTTACATCCATTTATTTTCAATCCTTCCAAATATAATTTTGCATTATGCTTTAATATTATACCACAGATTACCAAATTTGCAATATTTTGTTTTAAATTTCCTTGGTATAAAAAAAGGACTCCCTATTTAGGTTGTCCTTTTTTTAGAAAGTTAAATTTACTTTTCTTTGGATTACTTTCTCAGTGAGCTCAGCGAAATCTGTTTTCATCTTTCTTCACGCGACTAGCTTTCAGTACGCCAGCTTCACAAGTAACTTGTGCTCGCTCATTTAATATGCCCCAATATCCTCTTAAATCGGTATAATAAGACATACCATTTTTTACCGGTTTTATTCCCATACAATCTTGGAGCATCACCTTGGAATCTTCTTTGCGAACTAAGGCATATCTTTTATGCCCATATCTCATAATTGCGAATTTTCCAGCAGGATCATAGTCTCTTAAATACCTTGCTTGTACTAATCGAACTTCTCCTTGAATCTTGATAGGAATCTGCCGCCATTCATCTTTGCTAACCATCGTAATCCCTCCTATAATATATAGAATGGTATAATTATATCATATTTTACATAATATTTCTACACTCTTATACAATTTTTTTTAATTTAAATTGCAAATAGTCTGAACTTACCATTAAAAGGTTAACGCCATTTACAATTCCTTCTTTTACTTCTAATTGTTGTTTTCCATGTAAATGACCATATAAGCATATTTTAGCATTATATTTTTTCATTATTGCCAAAAATTCTTTCATTGGCGGATAATGCATGCATACTATAATTGGTTTGTCTTTTCCATATTTTTTTATACTATCTAAAAATGATAATTCTAGTCTCGCACATTCTCTTTTTATCATTTTTTCTGTATCGCCTTCTTCTAATGCGGACCAGCCCCTTGTTCCCACTATTATATGTTCTTCAAAGCAGTAACTGTTATTATATAAAAAGTCGATATTTTTAAAACTATTTTCTTCTAAGTATTTTCTCATACTCGTAATGGTTGACCACCAATAATCATGATTTCCTTTTAGCAATATTTTTTTTCCTGGTAAATTATTTAAATATTCGAAATCTGGATATGTGTCTTCTAGATATGTCGCCCATGAAAAATCTCCTGGTAAAAGTACTAAATCGTTTTCTTTTACTTTTTCTTTCCAATCTTTTTTTATTTTCTCATCATGATTTTTCCATTCGTTACCGAATATATCCATTGGCTTATTGTTTTTTAATGATAAATGCAAATCTGATATTGCATATATACTCAATTTTTTCACCACACTATCTCTATAAATGAATAGATTATTTTTCTATATCTTTATCTATTTTTAGGTTTGGCACTGCATTTAAGTTTAAATTGGATTTCTTACCATTTATTAAATTATAAAAACCAGCAGAAGCAATCATTGCTGCATTATCTGTACATAGTTTTAATTCTGGATAATATACTTTTATGCCCATTTCTTCTAATTTTGAAAATTCAGCTCTTATATAACTATTTGCAGAAACTCCACCTGCTAATGCTATTTTTTTTGATTCTGTTTGTTTTAATGCTTTAAGTGAATTTTTTACAAGAACTTCTGCAACATTTTTCTCGAAACTTGCACATAAATCTGCTTTATTGGTTTCTGGGTTTTTATGATATAAATTTAATATTGCTGTTTTTATCCCACTAAAACTAAAATTTAAATCATTTATATGTGTTCTTGGCAGCTCAATATTAGGAATTCCTTTTTTGGCAAGTTCATCTACTTTTGGTCCACCAGGATATCCCAGACCTACTACTCTTGCCACCTTATCAAAAGCCTCCCCTACTGCATCATCCTTTGTTTTTCCTAAAATCTCAAATTCAGTATAAGATTTTATATTAACTAAATGGGTATGTCCCCCTGAGATTATTAAGCATATAAAAGGTGGCTTTAAATCTTTATATGTAATATAGTTTGCAGCTATGTGTCCTTCTATATGATTTACTCCCACTAATGTTTTTCCTGTCGCAAAACTTAATCCTTTTGCATAAGATACTCCTACAAGTAAAGCTCCTACAAGTCCTGGACCATATGTTGGAGCTATTGCATCTATTTCATCTAATGTAACATTTGCTTGTTCTAATGCCTGCTTTACAACTAAGTTTATAACTTCTGTATGACTCCTAGATGCAATTTCTGGAACTACTCCTCCAAATTTTTCATGTATTTTTATTTGAGAATTTATTACATTAGACAAGACTTCTCTGCCGTTTTTTACAACAGCAGCAGAAGTTTCATCACAACTGCTTTCTATTCCTAGTACCAATATATCTTTCATATTTTGTCTCCCTATACAAATAGCGAAAATAACTGAGTTACAACAAATGCATATCCACTATATACAGCATTCATTATTGGACTTATAATTGTTCCTGCTAAACCTGTTATAAATATTACTATAAAACCTATATAAAAGTACATTTGGTTATTTTCAAACCATTGTCTTCCATTATAAGGTAAAAAGTGCATTAATATTTTTGAGCCATCAAGTGGTGGTAGCGGAATTAAATTAAATACACCTAATCCTATGTTTACTATTGCTGTGTAATTTATTATTTGCGCTATATAAAATGTTAGTTCATTTGTTATAAATCCAAAGCTTAACATTGCTACATATATTATCATAAATATAAGCGCAATTATAAAATTCATTGCAGGTCCTGCAACAGAAACTATCGCCTCTGCTTTTGTAAGTTCCATATTTCTACTGAAATTTCTTGGATTTATTTCAACTGGTCTACCCCATCCAAATCCAGCAAATAATAATAGTGCAAATCCTATTGGGTCTACATGTGAGAATGGATTTAGATTAAGTCTACCTTGAATTCTTGGGGTATCATCTCCTAGCATATCTGCTGCCTTAGCGTGTGCATATTCGTGAAAAGTCATGGCTATAAGCACCCCTGGTATTGTAAGTACCAATGCTAATAATTTTTCTCCTGTCATTGTTGCTAAAAAGCTTACTGCTAAAATAGCAATAATTACATAAACAAATCTTTTATCAAAACCGAACATATAACTTCCTTTGATATTTTATTTGGGTTTTTAAGTTGGTTTAACCCATAAACCACATAGTTATTACTCTTTTATAGGTTTCATTGTTGGGAATAGTAATACATCTCTAATTGATGCTGAATCTGTAAGTAACATTATTAGTCTATCTACTCCAAGTCCTAGTCCTCCTGTTGGTGGCATTCCATATTCTAATGCTGTTACAAAATCTTCATCCATCATATTGGCTTCTTCGTCTCCGGCTTCTCTTGCTTCTACTTGCTTAATAAATCTTTCATATTGATCTATTGGATCATTTAACTCTGAGTAGGCATTTCCATATTCTCTTCCACCTATAAATAATTCAAATCTTTCTGTTAATCTTTTATCTGATACTTTTCTTTTTGTAAGTGGAGATACCTCAACTGGATAATCATATACAAATGTTGGCTGAATTAGTGTTTCTTCAACTTTTTCTTCAAATACTAAGTTTATTATCTGTCCTCTTGTCATTTTTTCTTCGTATTCTAGTCCTAATTCTTTTGCTACTGCTTTTGCCTCTTCATCTGTCTCTATATTGTTGAAGTCTATTCCTGTTACTTCTTTTATGCTATCTATCATTGTTATTCTCTTCCACTTTGGTGTTAAATCTATTTCTGTCCCTTGATATGTTATTTTTGTTGTGCCAAGTACATTTTTTGCAACTGTTGATATGATTTCTTCTGCTATATCCATCATATCATTATAATCTTCATATGCTGAATATAATTCTATGTTTGTAAATTCTGGATTGTGTTTTATAGAAATACCTTCATTTCTAAACATTCTTCCCATTTCATATACTTTGTCAAATCCACCTACTATTAGTCTTTTTAGATATAATTCATTTGCTATTCTTAAATACATATCCATATCTAGTGTATTATGATGTGTTATAAATGGTCTTGCTGCGGCTCCTCCTGCTATTGTATTTAATATAGGTGTATCAACTTCTAAATATCCTTTTGAATCTAATACATTTCTTATTTCTTTTAATATTTTTGTTCTTTTTATAAATGTTTCTTTAACTTCTGGATTAACAATTAAATCTACATATCTTTGTCTATATCTTAGGTCAGTATCTTTTAGTCCATGAAATTTTTCTGGTAATGGACGTAATGCTTTACATAGTAAAACGACATTTTTTGCATGCACTGAAATTTCCTCTGTTCTTGTTTTAAATACAAAACCTGTTATTCCTATTATATCTCCTATATCATATGTTTTAAATTCTTTATATTTTTCTTCTCCTAAATCATTTAAACTAACATAACTTTGAATTTTTCCTTGCATATCTTGTATATGACAAAAAGAAGCTTTACCCATTATTCTTTTTGCAACAATTCTACCTGCAATACTGACATATTTTTGGTCTAATTCCTCAAAATTATTTTTTATTTCTTCACTGTTATGAGTTCTATTATATTTAGTAATTTCAAAAGGATCTTCTCCTTTTGCTTGTAACTCTTCTAATTTTTCTCTTCTTACCTTCATAAGTTTATTCATGTCAAGTTCTTGTTCTTCTATATTTTCCAATTTTATCTCTCCTTTTAAAATTTTCCAATATATTATATATCATAAGCTAGAATTTGTAAAGGAGAAAGACTTAAAAAATCCCTCTGCAATTGCAGAGGGATTTTATTACCAGATTACCATAAAGAAATAGAACGAATGTTGTTGTAAATGTCAGCCCCCATCTGGAAAGGCATAATCGCTTGGGTAACTTGTGCCCAGATGCCACCAGGTTGAACTTTCTTGCCAGAATCTACAAGCAGGTATACCGGATTTTCAATGCCTATAGCATTTAATTTCTCAGCTACACCAGCAGGAGTGTTAAGTTCAAGAACTTCTACCTGATAGGTCGGACCTTCTTTTTGGTTTGCAGTAGAAGCATTTGCCATCATAGCAAGCTTACTAAAAATTTTCGCATCTTCGAGATCCATAATAATTATGTTTCTCTTGGGATTGTGAGAATTTGTTACACGCAAACCTTGTTCATGTTTCCCAACGATGAAATCTTGCATTGCCTGTACACTTTGGAAACGATAAACACCTTTTACGGATTCACCTTCTAAAGTTTGTACAATGCACGGTGCATCAATAGCACCTGCCAAACCCATGTAATCTCCAACTGTATTGGAAACCGTAAGTTGCTGTTTTACATCAACTGCCTGAACCTGGTTACTTGCGAGTCCAATCGAACTCATTGCTAAGCAAAGAATAAATACCAATGTTGCAAATACGTTAAAGAAATGATTTTGATGTTTTTTCATAATAATGCCCTCCTAAGATAATCATTTTTTGTTGTCTTGAATTTTCTCTTTTGCTTACATGTTCAAAACTCCTTTCGGAAACCTTTCGGTAATCTATACTTATATTATACAGTAAAATTTCACTTTTTTCAACATATATGTCATTTCTATTACAAAAATTGACTTGATGTAAAATAAATGGTATAATTATTTTATATTGATTGTTACGATTTTTACGAAAGTTTAAATATTTAGGAGGTTATTATGGAAAACGAAAAAAAATCATGGTGGAAAAGTTTTAAAAGTTTTATAAAGAAAATTCTACCAGGTAAAAAGGCTGCTGTTACATTAGGTATAGCTGCTTCTGCAATGGGTGCTAATATGGATAAAGCCAATGCTTCTGATTATATTGTTGAAAGAATTGATGATAAAGCTGTTACAGATGTTGCTAATGAATTGAATGTAAACCCTGTTGATTTAAAAAATTTAACAGTAGATGCAAGCCAATTAGAGCAAAGAATTGATACTCGTTCTGATTTAGAAAAAGCAAGTGATGCTATTAAGGATATAAAAAGTGGCGTAAATAGCGTTGAAAATGTTTGGAGTTCTGTTACTAATTTAGGTAATAGTTCTAGTATTAAATCCACTGTTAATAATGCTGAAAGAGTTGTAAATAATGTAAATAAAAGTCAGGATACTTTGTCCCAACTTCTTTCAAAGCCAAGTGTAAAAGAAACTAAAACAGAAGAAGTTAAATCTGAAAAGGTAGAAGTTGAAAATGAAAAGACTGATTCAGTTGTATCAGAAAAAAGTTCTTCTTCAAAAGAAGTTAAGCATGAAGATAAAGTTCAAGTTAAATCAGATGTAGATAAGGTTTTAGCAAATTCTCATTTTGATACTGTAAAAGAAAATCCTTATGATATAGAAGATGCTTTATCTAGTGAAATTGTTGATTTAAATCTTAAATTATCTAAGGCAAGATATGATGGTAATTTTGAACTTGCAAAACAATTAGAAGAGCAAATCGAGTTAAAAAGAGCTCAGAGAATTGAGCTTACTGAACTTAGACGCTCAGAAGGAATAACTTCTGATGTTTTAGAGCATTCACCTGAATATCAGCAAAGAGAATACACACCAGAAAGAGTTGAGAAACTTACGGCTTTTACAAAGCTTTCTCCTAATTGGACAACTGGTGAAAAGATATCAGTTCTTTCTAGTGGAATAATAGATTTAAAAGTTGCTATTACAGGTTGTATAAAAAATGGAGATATTGAAACTGCAAATAAATTAATTCGTGTTCATAATGAAGCTTTAAAACAACGTTATGAATTATCAAAAACAGCTCATGAAGAACAAGGAAATCCTGAATATGATTTACATATGCCAGAAAATTATGATAGATATAATATAAGAAATCATTCTTCAAAAGTACAAGATACTAAACAAGTTGAAAAAGAAGAGAAAAAATCTAAATATTCTCCAAGCAAGCTTGAAGGCATCGATGTTGAAGATATATTTGGAAATATTGATTTAGCTTCTGCTGCTACTGCTTCAAAAGCTAATATACCTACAAATTCAACACAAGATTTAGACTATTCTAAACTTTCAAACGTAAGTGTTGGTCAAATGGGTATATTAGAAGAAGATGAAATGCCACAAGAAACACCTCATAAGGAAGAAGATGAATATGCTAAACTTTCAAATGTAAGTGCTGGTCAAATGGGTATTTGGAATGAACTTGAAGAAATGCTAGATGATAATATTAATGCAAATTCTACTACTTCTAACAATAATAAGAAAGAAGTAAAAGTTGAAGAAAAAGCAGAAAAAACAGAAGTTAAAGAAAAAATTAATACTGAAACAAAAACAGTTGATAATTATAAAGCTAATGCTGAAAAAATTAATGTAGATGATATATTTAAAGATTTAAATATAAATGAATTTATTGACAAAGGTAAAAATGCTAAATCTCGTGATGATGATGGTGAAGAAAGATAATTTACTTAAATAAAAATGTAAGCTACAAATTGTGTAGCTTACATTTTTATTTACATATTTGAAAGTCTATTTTCTATATCTTCTAACATAGCCTTATATTTTACAAGTTTTGCTTCTTCTTCCTCTATTTTAACTTTTGGAGCCTTACTTGTAAATCCAGGATTTGATAACATTTTTTCTGCTCTTGTAATTTCTGATAATACCTTTTTCTTTTCTTCTTCTAATCTCATTTTTTCTTGCTCAATATCTACTAAATCTTCAAATGGAATAAATAATTTTAAATCATCTCTTATTATAGATATTGCATTTGATGGTATCTCTTCTTCTGTTTCTTTTATATTTACTTCGTTTCCAAATCCTAATTTATTTATAAATTGTTTTGAATCTTCTATTTCTTTTTTATATTTCGTTGTTACAAATATAAGTTTAGATTTTTTACTTGGATGTACATTCATTTTTGTTCTAATATTTCTTATTTCTACAATTATATCTTTTATTTTTTCTATAAATTCTTCTGCTTTTTCATAATTATCATTTTCATCATATTCTGGCCAATTTGATATCATTATACTTTCTTCATCAGATATTTTTGTAAATATCTCTTCTGTTATAAATGGCATATATAGATGTAATAATTTAAGTGAATCTATTAATACAGTTTTAAGTACATATCCTGCTTCTATTCTAGTATTGCTGTTTTTATCGTATAATCTTGCTTTTGTCATCTCTATATACCAATCACAGAATTCTCCCCATATGAAGTCATATATTTTTTGAAGAGCTACTCCTAGTTCAAATTTATCTAAATTGCTTTTTACTTCTTGTTTTAAATTATTTAATTTAGTAATTATCCATTTATCTTCATATGTTAGTTTACTTAAATCAGCTTTTGATAAATCCATTTCTTCTATATTCATCATTACAAATTTAGACACATTCCATAATTTATTTGCAAAGTTTCTTGCTGATTCTAATCTTTCTGGCATATATCTTACATCATTTCCTGGTGATATTCCAAGAATAAGTGAAAATCTTAGGCCATCTGTTCCATATTTATCTATTATTTCAAGTGGATCTATTCCATTACCTAAGCTTTTTGACATTTTTCTTCCTTGGCTATCACGTACTATTCCATGTATAAATACATGTTCAAATGGTCGTTTCCCTGTTTGTTCTAAGCTTGACACAATCATTCTAGATACCCAGAATGTTATAATATCATAAGCTGTAACTAATGTATTTGTTGGGAAATAATTTTTCAAGTCATCTGTTTCTTCTGGCCACCCCATTGTTGAAAATGGCCAAAGAGCAGAACTAAACCATGTATCTAATGTATCTTCATCTTGAACTAATTTTGTGCTACCACATTTACTACATTTTTCTGGTTTTGTAATTTCTACTTCTATGTTCCCACAATCTTCACAATAATATGCTGGTATTCTGTGTCCCCACCACAATTGTCTTGAAATACACCAATCTTGAATGTTTTCCATCCAGTGGAAATAATTTTTTTCAAATCTTTCAGGTATGAATTTTATTTCTTTATTTTTTACAGCTTCTATTGCGGGTTTTGCTAACTCCTCCATTTTTACAAACCATTGGTCTGATATCATTGGTTCAATAACATTGTGGCATCTATAACATTTTCCTACATTGTGGTTATAGTCTTCTATTTTTACAAGTGCACCAATTTTTTTTAGTTTTTCTACAATTAGCGGCCTTACTTCTAGTGCATCCATGCCTTCGTATTCTGGAACTAGATTTTTCATTTTTCTATTTTCGTCAAATACCTCTATTATATCTAAACCATGGTTTAATCCTGCTTGATAATCATTTATATCATGCGCTGGTGTTATTTTAACACAACCTGTTCCAAATTCAGTTTCAACAAATCTATCTGCAATTACAGGAATTGGTTTATTCATTATTGGAAGTATAACATTTTTTCCAACTATGTCTTTATATCTATCATCAGAAGGATGTACTGCAACTGCTGTATCTCCAAGCATTGTTTCTGGTCTTGTTGTTGCAACTATAACATATTTATCGTCTTCTCCTTCTACCTTATATCTAATATGCCATAAGTGTGAAGATTCTTCTTCGTACTCAACCTCTGCATCTGATATAGATGTATTACAATATGGGCACCAGTTTATCATTCTTTTGCCTTTATATATTAAACCTTTATTATATAAATCTACAAACACTTTTTGTACTGCTTTTGTTAATCCTTCGTCCATTGTAAATCTTTCTCTTGACCAATCACATGAGCATCCTAATTTTCTAACTTGTGATGTAATTATATTTCCATACTCCTTTTTCCATTCCCAAGCACGTTTCATAAATTCGTCTCTGCCTAAATCTTCTTTAGTTAGGCCTTCTTCTTTAAGTTTTGCCACAATTTTAGCCTCTGTTGCAATAGCTGCATGGTCAGTTCCTGGAACCCATAATGTGCTAATACCTTGCATTCTTTTATATCTTATTAAAATATCTTGAATAGTATCATCTAGTGCATGACCTGCATGAAGCTTTCCTGTTATATTAGGTGGTGGCATAACAATTGAATAGCACCCCTTAGACCTATCTTCATTTGGTTTAAAATAACCTTTCTCATTCCACTTTTCATAAATAGCATCTTCAAAATCTTTTGGATTATAATTGCCTTCTAATTTCTTCATTTTACTTCCTCCTATCAAAAAGCTCGCCCCTAAATAAGGGCGAGCTTAAACTCACGGTACCACCTTAATTGCAAAGCTAATAAAATAAGCTTTACATCTTAAATAAGTTTTTAACGTTACTTAAACGGGTACATCTACTTTTAATTTCAACATACCAACTCCAAAGCTACCTTCTGTTTACCCTTTCTAAAAGAAACTTTCAGCCTATGATTTCTTTTCTCTAAATAGTGGAATAAACATACTCCTCTTTATCAACGTTTTTTTATATGTTTTATATAATATCATATTTTTACTTATTTTTCAATAGTTTACCATAAAATTTGTATTACATTTCAACTCCTGATAAAAATTTCTTTTCAACAGAATTTTTTAGTAATTTATTTTTATCAGAAGATAAATTGGGATCATCTTTTAAAATATTCAAGGCTATTAGTTGAATATCTTTTAGCATTTTCATATCTTCAAAAATATTTGCTATTTTAAACTCTGGAAGTCCATGTTGTTTAGTTCCAAAAAACTCTCCTGAGCCTCTTAGTTCTAAGTCTTTTTCAGATATTTTAAATCCATCGTTTGTCTCTTGCATAACTTGCATTCTTTGTCTTATGATATCTGAATTTCCTTGATATTTTAGTATACAGTAAGATTTATACTCTCCTCTTCCAACTCTTCCTCTTAATTGATGAAGTTGTGCTAAACCAAATCTTTCTGCATTTTCTACAACCATTATGCTAGCATTTGGTACATTTACACCTACTTCTATTACAGTTGTTGAAATAAGAACATCAATTTTGCCTTTTTTGAAGTTTTCCATTATCTCATCTTTTTCTTTTGGCTTCATTTTTCCATGTAAATATTCAACTCTGTAATCTTTAAACACTTCATCTTTATACTTTTCTGCAAGCTCTAAAACAGATTGAGCATTAATCTCTTCATTTTCTTCTACTAGTGGGCAAACTATATATGCTTGTCTACCTTCGTCTATTTGCTTTTTAATAAAATTATTCACTCTTTCTTCTAGATGTTTTGTTACAGCAAAAGTATCAATTTTTTGCCTATTAGGTGGAAGTTCATCTATTATCGAGATATCCAAATCTGCATAAAGTATAAGTGCAAGAGTTCTTGGTATTGGTGTTGCAGTCATTACCAAAGTATCTGGATTATTCCCTTTTGACACAATCGTGCTTCTTTGCTTAACACCAAATCTATGTTGTTCATCTGTTACTACTAGTCCTAGATTTTTAAATATTACATTTTCTTCTAGCAAGGCATGTGTGCCTATTAAAATATCTATCTCTCCATTTTGTAATCTTTCAAGCAATTCTTCTTTTCTTTTTTTAGTTATATTACTAATAAGCAATTCACAGTTTATCCCAAACTTTCCTAGTATTTGTGTAAAACTCTCTAAATGCTGAGTAGCTAAAATAGCAGTAGGAGCCATAATTGCAACTTGGTATCCACATTTAACTGCTTTATATGCAGCAATTATTGATACAATAGTTTTTCCAGAACCAACATCACCTTGAAGTAATCTATTCATGGTTTTATCTGATTCCATATCATTATCTATTTCTTCTAAAACTCTAACTTGTGCTTTGGTTAACTTAAAAGGAAGTTCATATATTAAATCAGACATTTTAATCTCTTTACTAAACTGTATTCCCTTTTCCTCGGTTGTATAAGACTTTTTTAAATTTAATAGTGCAAGTTGCATTATTAATAATTCCTCAAAAGCCAATCTCTTTCTAGCATTATTATATTTTTCAAAATTGTCTGGAAAATGAATTTGCTTAGTAGCTGAATTTATATCATATAAATTATTTTCTTTTAATATATATTCTGGTAAAGTTTCCTGTAAATTCCCATTTACTTCACTCATTCCATTTTCCATAATTGTTCTTAAAACATTTTGAGATAAATTGTATGTTAAAGGATATATTGGTATAATTTTACCTGTATTTTTACTCTTATTTTCTACATCAAAAACAGGTGAATTCATCTCTTTCTTATTATACTTAAAACTCACCTTACCAAAAAAATTATAAGTTTCACCTTGCTTTATCTGTGTTTTCAAATAACTCTGATTATACCAAGTAATCTCCAAAAAACCACTCTCATCTGCCACTTTGACTTTATACAAAGTAAGCCCTTTTCTAATACGAGCCTCAACCAACCTAGTCTGCACAGTAGCCTTAACCAAAGCCTCTTCACCATCCACTAGCTCAATAATTTTCTTAGGCTTACTCCTATCTTCATAATCCCTTGGATAATATTGAACTAAATCTTTAAGAGTAAAAATTCCCAATTTATTAAGCAAAACTGCCCTATTAGGTCCAACTCCCTTTATATATTTAATATCTTTTTCTAAATCCAAACAAATCACCATTGCCATTATATACCAAAAAATTATTAATTGCAATATTTTTGCGAACATTGTTTCGTTTTGCTTGCTATTATTATTTATTTTTTATCAATTTTTCTATTGTTTCTTTATCCAATCCTGTTGTTTCTTCGATAAAGTTTATATCCAATCCTTTTTTTATCAATTTCTCAGCAAATTCTATACTTTTTTCTCTTTTTCCAATAGTAATTCCTTGTTTCATTCCTTGCTTCATTCCTTGCTTCATTCCTTGTTCCATGCCTTTTTGCAAGCCTCTTTCCATACCTTTGTTTTCTATAAAGCTCATTCTTGCATTATAATCTCTTCTTCCTTTTTCTTTTAGCTCTGCTATTCTTCTTAATGTTTCATCATCACTCATTTTGTCTAATTCTTCATTTGCTTTTCTTATTTCTTCATTATTTTCCACTATATAAGACACCTCCTCGTCATTTGGATTGTCAAAAAACATCATCCACTGACCTATCTTATTTTTATTGTTCTTCTTGTATATTCTTCTTGCCTTTGGTATCTCAATTATAATTATCTCCAAGTGCTTTGTCAACAGCCTTTCTCCTGTTTTTTCGTCTCTTATTTGCCATTTTGTACCTAATTCTTCCATATCCTTTAATTCTTTTAATTCATGGTCTATATAAGCGCCTCTGTTAAATTTTTATTTTCTTCTCTAAATAGGGCGTGAAACACTACGTCTATTTTTGGTTTCAACAATTCTTTTTTCATATAATTCCTCCTTTTGCTAAATAAATATTATAGCTTAAAAGAATATCTAAAACTTAAAATAGACATAGCCATTAGATAATAAATTTTTTATGAAATTAACTTTAAAACCTTTAATATTTATTTAATTTTAAATTTTAAAATTGATTATTCCAGAATGAATATTCTGTAGAAATTAAAAATCTAGGTATAAGAAACATACCTGACATAAATAACTATATCACATTTTCTCCAATATTTCAACATAAATCGTTCGTCAAAATAAGTCAAAAATCGACAATGTTGTTTTTATTTGTTGTAAAATAATTCCAATCTATTTAGCAATTTATTTTAAGATAATAAAAAAGCCAAAAATCCAACTTAAATAAATTAAGTTGGATTTTTGATTTGAGTCCCCCTATTTTAGGCTACCCTTTTGGTAGTACTTTTTTACCTTTCAATTACTTGAATGGTCTGCCGAGCTATCATTAATTCCTCATTAGTAGGAATTACAAAAACCTCAATAGTTGAATGAGAAGAAGAAATTTTCATTTTTTTACCTATTGCCTCATTATTGAGGTCCTCATCCAATTCAACTCCGAAAATAGCTAGCTTTTTACAAATTTCTGAACGGATAATTGGAGAATTTTCTCCAACACCCCCTGCAAAAACAAATTGTTTTGCCCCATTTAAGGTAACCATAAACTTAGCCGCATATTCTGCAACATTTTCATAGTATCTCCTTAAACTCATTTGTGCTCTTTCATTTCCTTCGTCGGCTGCTTTTAAAATATCTCTAAAATCAGCACTAACTCCGGAAAGAGCAAGCATACCACTTTCTTTGTTTAAAATATCAATCACTTCATCGTGAAGGATATTTTCTTTGGTTGCCAAATAGCTCACAATTGCTGGGTCAATATCCCCTGTGCGAGTACCCATAAGAATACCAGCCAAAGGGCTAAGTCCCATTGTAGTGTCAACGCTTTTTCCATCCTTTACTGCACAAAGGCTTGCACCCTGTCCCAGATGGAAATTAATAGCTTTCATTTCAGAATTCCCAATGTATTCCTTTAAGGATTCTGATAAGAAATTGTGAGAAATCCCATGAAAACCATATTTGCGGATTCCATATTTTTTGTAATACTCCCGTTTTATAGGGTATAAATATTTTTCCTCCGTCATGGTCTGATGGAACGCAGTATCAAAAACTGCAACATTATGCTTATTAGGCATAAGCTTTCTACAAGCATGAATACCAAGCAAGCAAGCTGGATTATGTAATGGTGCCAATTGGTTACACTGGCGAATACCATCGATAACCTGGTCATTAACCAGCATCGGCTGGCAATAAAGCTCACCACCATGAACCACACGATGTCCAATAGCATCAATCTGCTCCAAGTCTTGAATAACCCCAAAATCAGGATCTTTCAAAAGCTTCAAAGCATATCCGATAGCTTGCTCATGATTAGCAGGCTTTTTTACCTTTAACTCATTATTGTCTGACTTAAAAGTAATTTCAGTACCATCAGTACCTACCCGCTCTGCCAAAATCTTAGCAATAACCTTACCAGTCTCCACCTCGATAAACTGACTTTTCAAACTACTAGAACCTGCATTGATTACTAGAATTTTCATTCTACCACTCCTTTTTCTTTTGTAATAATAAAAGTACTACCATTTTTCTCTAACAATAATCTTTGTTAAAGAAACAAATGTAAAAAAATATTTTACAATATAATTATACCATTATTTACCCTATTTTTCAATATATCGGCATCCATCAAAAATTACATAATTTCCCTTATGTGTATTTTTGCAGAAATTTTCTGATATTTTATTCATTCAGAAATTACAGAGTAATTTGAAAACGAATAATCCTATAACAAAATTAATATATTATACAAGGTGATTTTATGAGGATACCCAAAATAAAAATTGTATTTTCCAAATTCAAAAGGAACTTTCTTTCCCTCATCTTTTGCCTATTTACAATATTACTGGTGATTTTCTCCCGAGATAATATGAAAGCTGCCCAAAGTGGTTTAACACTTTTTGCAAACTCTGTACTTCCTTCTTTACTTCCTTTTTTTATTGCAACAGAGCTTTTATGTCATACAAACATAATACATTATCTTGGGAGATGTTTAAATGGTATAATGAGACCTCTATTTAATGTGCCTGGTGAAGGTTCTTTTGCATTTTTAATGGGAATAATTAGTGGCTACCCTACTGGTGCAAAAATAGTTTCAAATTTAAAAGAAAAAAAGATTTGTAATACAGAAGAATGTGAAAGATTAATTGCATTTACTAATAATTCTGGCCCATTGTTCATTGTAGGTACAGTTGGTGCTCGGATTATTTGGAAATTCTACTATTGGTTTTTTATTACTAGTTACACATATATTAGCATGTATAACCGTAGGCTTTTTATTTAGATTTTGGAAAAGTGGTAAAAAACATAGATATAGAAGTTCTCTTGAAAATCGGTTCTAGTCCAGATCTTGTAGATATTGGTAATTTAGGAGAAGTTTTAGGTAGTAGTATAAAAAATTCAATTAATACAATAGTTATAATAGGTGGATTCGTAGTTCTATTTTCTGTTATAAATTCAATGTTAGATAATACTCATTTTTTTGATATTATAACAACAGTACTTTCTCCCATACTTGGATTATTTAATATTCCTATAAATTATTGTGATGGCATTTTATCTGGTATAATTGAACTTACAAATGGAGTAAGCAAAGTATGTTTAATATCTAGCAAACAAATTTCTACTAACATAATTATTTGTGCTTTTCTACTTGGGTTTGGCGGATTGTCTGTATTACTTCAAGTGCTTAGTATAACATCTAAAAATAATATTTCTATAAAGCCTTACATAATAGGCAAAATACTACATGCTTGCTTTGCTGCACTATACACATTTTTAATTTTAGAAAATACTATGATATTTAATTTTAATTTGTAATTACACTAATATAAAAAATCTAATCATAAAACATGATTAGGTTTTTTATATTTCTTTTTAATACATAAAAAGATGATGCTTTTATAAAAGCACCATCTTTTTTATTTTATTATAATATTATGCAAATTAATCCTCCACTTCCTTCGTTTACTATTCTTTCTAATGTTTCTTGTAGCTTACATTGTGCCTCTTCTGGCATTTTACAAAGTTTATTTTGTAATCCTTCATTTACAAGTTCATGTAAACTCTTTCCAAAAATATTAGATTCCCAAATCTTTTTAGGATCATTCTCAAATTCAGATAATAAATAATTTACAAGTTCTTCTGACTGTTTTTCACTTCCTACAATTGGAGACACCTCAGTTTCTATATCTGCTTTAATCATATGTATACTTGGAGCTTTTGCTCTTAATTTCACACCAAATCTTGAACCTTGTTTTACCATTTCTGGTTCTTCTAAAATTAAATCTTCCATACTTGGTGTTACAATTCCATATCCTTTTGCTTTAACTTCCTCAATTGCATATTCTATTTTACTGTATTCTTTCTTTACCCTTGCTAAATCTGTTATTATAGAGAATAAATCTCCCTCGTTTTCTATTGTTACACCAGATATTTCTGTTAATATTTGATAGAATAATTCATTTTTTAAGTTTATTTCTATTGTTACTGCACCGGTTCCAAGTTTCATTTCTTGTGCTTCTACTTTTTTTATAATTTCTGTTTTTTGAATTTTTTCTATTCCTGAATTAATTTGTTTTAAAGTCTGTATATTACTAAATGCCTCTTTAATAGCATTGTATAGAGTGCTTTTTATCCAATGATCCACATTTAAACCTTCTACCCATTTTGGAAGCTCTATATTAATTCTTTCAACAGGAAATTCATATAATATTTTACTAAATATTTGGTTAATGTCATCTATATTTAAATCTAAACAATTTGCTCTCATAACACTAACACCATATTTTTTCTCCAAATCTTCTGCTAGACTCATTGTGTAATCTGAATCTGGATTTTCTGAATTTAATACAATAACAAATGGTTTTTTAAGATCTTTTAATTCTTTTACTACTCTTTCTTCTGCTTCTACATAATCTTCTCTTGGAATATCTGTAACAGTCCCATCTGTCGTTACTAATATTCCTATTGTCGAATGCTCTGTTATTACTTTTCTCGTTCCAATTTCTGCTGCTATTTCAAATGGCATTTCTTCCTCTGACCACGGTGTTTTTACCATTCTTGGCATGTCATCTTCTAAGTAACCAATTGCATTATCTACTAAATATCCAACACAATCTACAAGCCTTGTTTTTAATTTTAGATTATTTTCTATTGTAATTTCAACTGCTTCGTTTGGAATAAATTTCGGCTCTGTTGTCATTATTGTTCTCCCTGCTGCACTTTGTGGTAGTTCATCTCTTGCTCTTTCTTTTTTATATGTATTTTCAATATTAGGTATAACAAGTAAATCCATAAATTTTTTAATAAATGTAGATTTCCCTGTCCTTACTGGTCCTACAACGCCAACATATATATCCCCTTCTGTCCTTTTTGCTATATCTTCATATATTTCTAAGTTTCCCATACAAATTTTACCTCCTACAAAAATGTTTGTACTACTAAACTTTAATAAATGTATATTATTTTTTGCACAGATTATACCTAATTTTTTATTTTTTCTAAAAATTTCCATAGTATATATTTTTCACTTTTTGGTACATAATACTAATAAAGATTAATTTAGGAGTTTAAAATGGAAAAATCAAATAAATTATCTAGTTTATTAAAAAATATATTCACATATCAAGAAAACGAAGAATATGACTTTTATTTGTCTAATGAAAAATCTAATATTCCAAATCCAGCAAGCGATGAATTTGCAGAATACAAGGAAATTTTTAGTACACTTAATGTGAATTTAGAGTATTTGAAGTACAAATATAATGCTTTAATTAGCAGTGATGTAAAATTTAGAGAATTTCAGTTTACTGTAAGAGATAAGCAATATAATGCTTGCATAATTTATATTGATGGTATGGTTAATTCTCAAATTATAAATGATTTTATTTTAAAACCTCTAATGCTTTTAGATAAAGGCATAAAGCATAAATCTGTTCCCACTGCAATAAGTAACAACATTACTGTTAGAAAAGTAAAAAAATTTAATTTGGAAGATTATGTTTATAATTCTTTATTACCTCAAAATGATATAAAAAAAGTATCAGAATTTAATGACATAATTTCTGATATTAATTCTGGAAATTGTGCATTACTAATAGATACAATGGCCGGCGCTTTTAGTTTAGATGTTAAGGGATTTAAGCATAGAAGTGTTTCAGAGCCACAAAATGAAATTGTTGTTAGAGGTTCACAAGAAGCATTTGTTGAGGTTATTAGGGTTAATACTTCTATACTTCGTCGTTTGGTAAATAGCGAAAATTTAATTATTGAAAATAGTACTGTTGGTAAAATTAGTAAAACTAAGGTTGCTATTTGTTACTTAAAAAATATTGCTAATGACGATTTAGTTGGTGAAGTTAAATACAGAATTAATAATTTGGATATTGATTCTTTAGTTTCTTCTGGCCAATTAGAGCAATTAATTCAAGATAATGGTAGTACTAGCTTCCCACAAATGATATCTACTGAAAGACCAGATAAAGTTGTTAATTTACTATTTGAAGGTAGAGTAGCTGTAATTATAAATGGTTCTCCATACGTTTTAGTTTGCCCTGGAATATTTGTAGATTTTATATCTTCACCGGAGGATTTGAATTTAAAATACCAATTTTCTAATATACTAAGAATAATTAGAATTATCGCAATTTTCTTTTCTTTATTGCTTCCTGGTCTATATATTGCAATAACGTCTTATCATCCAGAACTTATCCCAACAGAGTTGCTGTTTGCAATAGCTGCGTCCCGTGAATCAGTCCCATTTCCTATTATATTTGAAATTGTAGTTATGGAAATTTCTTTTGAACTTATAAGAGAAGCTGGGCTAAGAGTTCCTTCTCCTATTGGGCCTACTATTGGTATTGTTGGGGCATTAATTCTAGGTGAAGCTGCAGTAAGTGCTAGTATTGTTAGCCCTATTTTAATAATAGTAGTTTCAATTACTGCTATATGTTCTTTTGCTGTACCAGACTTTTCTTTAAGCTTTACTCTTAGATTTTTACGCTTTTTATTCCTATTTTTAGGATATATTGCTGGTTTCTTAGGAATTGCTTTTGGTTTATTTGTTTATTGTGCTATTTTAGCTGGTTTAAAATCTTTTGGAGTTTCTTATTTATCTCCCTATTTTCCTTGTGAAAATAAAGATACAGAATCTACTTTATTTTTAAAGCCAATATGGCTTAGGGAAAAACGTTCAAATTTTTTAGGGACTAAAAAAATAGATGAAGAAGGTCCTATAAGTATGTTATGGAAAAAGCCAAAGAAAAATTAATTTTAAGGAGGATATGTTGTGAATTATAAAAACATATGTACAGCTGAAGCAATTGCTTTCATTGTTGTTATAATTATAAATCAAACTTTACTTGGTGCTGCCAAAGATATTGTTATTGATACCGCTTCTTCTGCATGGATTCACACTATTTTTATAAGTATAATTGCATTAATTTTAGTACTTATTATAAGTAAATTATTTAGTAAATTTATTAATTTAGATATTATAGATATTTCTGAATTCCTAGCTGGTAAAATTTTAAAAACAATAGTATGTGTAATTTTAATAGGTTTCTTTATTTTATCAGGTTCATTAATACTAAATCATGTATCTAATTGTTTGAGCATTGTTTATCTTTCAAATACTAATATTTTATTTATTGTATTGCTATTTTTAATAGGTAGCATAATAGTTGCTAGAAAAGACATTAATGCTATTAGTAGAACTAATCTAATTGTTTTATGCTTATTAGTTATTCCAACAATTGTTTTATTTATTGTTACACAATCTACTTTAAGATTTGATAGTTTATTCCCTATTTTAGGATATGGTTTTGAGGAAACTTTTTTAAATAATACTACAAATTTATATGCATTTAGTGGATTAATTTATTTATTTTTAATAACACCTATAATGAAAGATACAACAAAATATAAGAAGATAGCTATTATTGCTTTTATAATTTCTTCTTTATATTTGTTTTTTACAGTAACATCACTATTGTTATCTTTCCCATTTTCTGGACTAACAGATGATTTACTTTCTGTATATTTGCTTTCTAGAACTATGTCTTTTGGTTCATTTTTGGAAAGAGTTGATGCAGTATATGTATTCTTATGGATTCTTAGCTCATTTTCTTATTTAAGTATTATTCTCTATTTCCTTACAAATACTTTCAAGAAAATGACTAATATAAAAAATAGAAATGGTGTATTATATAGTTTTGCAAGTATAATTCTTGGAGGAGCACTTATTATAAAAGATGTAACAGATTTAAATTATGGGCAAAAAATAATTTATCCATATTATTTTTTAATTTTATTTTTAATATTATTTATTGTTTTATTACTTGCTTATTTTAAAAGTAAAAAGAAGCCTGTGCCTTTAAAATAAAAAAGAGAAAGGATTTATTATGAAAAAAGTTTTTGTATTTATTGGAATACTTTTTGTTATTTTATTAATTATTTCATCTAAATATAGTACAACAAGCCAAAGTATTGAAAATCTTGCATATGTAATTGCTATTGGTATAGATAATGGTGATAATGGTCTTCTTAGAGTAACATTACAAATTGCAACACCTTCTTCTAGTTCATCTAGTAGTAGTTCTGAACAATCTAGTGAATCTACAACAACAACTGTTGAATGTTCTAGTATAACTTCTGGTTTAAACTTAGTAAATAGTTACATTAGTAAAAAGCTTAATTTATCACATTGTAAAATAGTAGTATTTTCTGAAAAATTTGCAGCAAATGGAATAAGTGATGAAATTTCTACATTGGCAAATAATGTGGAAATAAGACCAGATTGCAGTGTACTTATTTCAAAATGTGATGCCAAAGATTTTATTAATATTAATAAACCTGTTTTAGTTACTTTAACAGCAAGGTTTTATGAAGTAGTTGTAAATTCTGGCGAATATACTGGTTTTTCTACTAATGTTACTCTATTAGACTTTTATAGATCACTTAAAGATTACCCATCTGAGGCAATTGCTCTTCTTGCTGGTATAAACACTCCTTCAACACAAACTGCTCCTGATGATGTAAATTACGTTGATTTAGATAGTAGTTATTCAGCAGGTCAAGCTTTAATTACTAATAAGAATAATATGCAAATAAATGGTCTTGCAGTATTTCATAATGGTTATTGTATTGGGGAATTAAATTCCATAGATTCCATATGCTATTTAACTTTAAAAAATGAGTTACAATCAGCAATGATAAGTATTCCTGACCCTTTTAATAATACAGAATTAATAAATCTTTCTTTAATGCAATTAAAAAAACCAGATATTTCAGTAAAACTGGTAAATGGCTCTCCATATATTTCATGTAATGTTTTTTTAAAAGCCAATATAGTTTCACTATCTTCTGGTTCAGACTTTTCTAAAAAGGAAAATTTAAATATAATTTCAGAATATGCAAATAGTTATCTTAAATCACATATTACAGATTTTTTATATAAAACTTCAAAAGATTATGATGCTGATATTGTTGGTTTTGGAAGATATTTATTAAGTAATTATGCTACATTAGACGATTGGTATAATGTAAATTGGCAATCTAACTATAAAAATTCATTTTTTGATGTTAATGTAGATACAACAATTATGAATTCTAGTTTAATTTTAAAAAATTAAGGTGGTATTATGAGTATATTTTTATCGATTCTAAGTATTTTTGCATTTATAAAAACTATAAGTTATAGTTTTTTTGAATTAAATAAAAACAATAACAAGATTGGCTTCATTCTTGTTATTGTTATAGCTATTATTGGTATTATTTTTTCAAATATCGCAATTTGGTTAATATACTAAGTATTTTCTTCTATTCTTTCAAATGATACTCGTCTTAACAATTTACTAGCTTCTATTACTCTTATCTTTATTTTATCTCCTACTTTAAAGCTCACTCCGGTGTGCTCTCCTGTTAGGATTTTTTTAGTCTCATCATAAATAAAATAGTCATCTCCCAAATTATCAAATCTAATTAGTCCTTCCACAGTATTTTCTAGTTCTACAAATACTCCAAATGATGTTACTCCACTTATTATTCCTTCATATATTTCACCTATCTTATTTTCCATAAATTCAGCTTTCTTTATATCTTCTGCTTCTCTTTCAATTTCTTGTGCTACTTTTTCTCTTTCAGAAGATTTTTCGGCATATTCGATTGCTTGTTTTTCAAATTTTTGTTTTTTCTTTTGTGATATTTGATTGTTGTTTTCTAAATACTCTGATATAACCCTATGAATAAATAAGTCTGGATATCTTCTAATTGGTGATGTAAAATGGCAATAATATTTGCTAGCTATTCCAAAATGTCCTTTATTTTCGCTTTCATATTTTGCAATTTTTAATGTTCTAAGTATTAATGTAGATATTACTTTTTCTTCTGGTTTTCCTTCTATATCATTTAATATTTTAGCAAACTCTATTGGATTTACTGTACCATCTTTATTTACTTTTATTTTATATCCTCTTTCAAATAAAAATTTATTAAGTTCCTCTATTTTATCTAAATCAGGTGCTTCATGAACTCTGTATATAAATGGAGCTTTTAGTTTATAAAATGTTTCAGCTATCTCTTCATTTGCAGTAAGCATGAATTGTTCTATTATTTCATTTGCAAAACTTAATTCATATCTTCTAATATCTATTACTTTACCATTTTCATCAAATATTATTTTAGTTTCTGGTATATTCAAGTTTAGACTTCCGTTTTTTTCTCTTCTTGCTTTAAGTATTTTGGCTAACTCTTCCATTAGTTTGAAATCTTTTATATTTTTTTCATATCTTGCTATTACGTCTGAATCTGAATTGTCTAAGATCTTTGCAACATTTGTATATGTCATTCTTTCTTTAACATTTACAATTCCTTTTGAAATTTTAGAAGATTTTACTATTCCATTTTCATCTATTTTCATTACAATGGCTAATACAAATCTATCTTCTCCTGCATTTAAGCTACATATTCCATTAGAAAGTTCAAATGGAAGCATTGGAACAACTCTATCTAACATATATATGCTTGTCCCTCTGTTTATTGCTTCTTTATCTAATGCCATTCCTGGTTTTACATAGTAGCTTACATCTGCTATATATACACCTAATGTATATATACCGTTTTCGTCTTTACTTACAGATATTGCATCATCTAAATCTTTTGAATCATCTCCATCTATTGTAAAAATATCTAAATCCCTAAAATCAACTCTATTTGGAATATCTTTTTTATCTATAAATTGATTTAAAGATTGTGCTTCCTTTTTTGCTTCTATTGGAAATTTTTCTGGAATATCATATTCTTTTATTAAGCATTTCATTTCTATATCTCTTGCATCTGGATTTCCTATTATATCTATTATAATTCCTTCCATGCTTCTAGAATTTTTATCTGGCAATTTAGTTACTTGTACTAATACTTTTTGTCCATTCTTTGCTTTTTTAGAATTCTTTTTTGAAATATATATATCTGTTGGTAATTTTTTAAAATCTGGCACAACAAATCCAAAATTTCTTTCCTTTTCAAATGTCCCAATAAAAGTTTTATTTAATAAATCCTCTATTTCTTCATTATTAAATTCTATTACTTTTTTTGGTTTTCTTGGCATTCTATATTCAATTCTTTTTCCTTTTTTACCTTTTTTCATATTCATTTCCTTCTTATTTTATTTTTTGTCTTACATATTCATACAATATTATTCCAGTTGCAACTGATGCATTTAAACTTTCTGTTTTACCTAGCATTGGAATTTTTATTTTTTTATCTGCTAAATCTAATACTTCTTTTGATACACCATTTGCTTCATTTCCTATTACAATAGCACATTTTTTGTATTTTTCATCATATATACTAGAATCTGTGTTTAAATCTGTTGCAAAAACTAAAAATTTATGTTTTTTTATTTCTTTTATTGTTCCTACTAGATTATCACTTTCTAATACCTTTACTCTAAATATAGCACCCATTGTTGAACGTACTACTTTGGGATTATAAACATCTCCGCTTCCTTTTGAAATTATTATTTGCTTTAAATTAACACTATCCAATGTTCTTAGTATTGTTCCTAAATTTCCTGGATCTTGTATATTATCAAGTATCAATATTAAATCATCATTCCAATCTATTTCCTTAATATCGTTATTTTTTTCTATAACTGCCAAAACTCCTTGTGGGTTTGATACATCTGTTAGAATATTGAATACTTTTTCTGTAACATATATACAATTAAATTTAGCCATTTCATATAAAAGTTTTTTATCTAGTGTTCCATTTTTTTCGCAATCATCACATACTACTATTGTTTTTATTTTTGCTTTTTCTTGTATTGCTTCTTTTAGTAGTTTTATTCCTTCTATTATAAATTCTCCATTTAAATCTCTGTATTTTTTGTCTTTTAATTTTCTAATTTGTTTAACCAATTCATTATCTTTACTTGAAATTACTTGCAATTTATCTTCTTCCTTTTACTTACAAATTTTAAGAAATTCTTTAATTTCGTATATAACATTATTGCCTATATTTTTTAATGT
>CAMMLS010000013.1 GCA_946497775.1 uncultured Clostridium sp. | reverse complement strand
TTTTATAAACTCTCCTCTTCATCTTTTTTAATATTTTAAAATAGATCTGAGTGAGAACCCGTCCTTGAAAGAGTTAATATAAGTTCATCTTTATCAATAAAATAAATCAAAAGCCAATCAGGTTGAATATGACATTCTTTAAACCCGTTTATAATTTCCAGTTAAATAATGTTCCCTATATTTATCTGGTAACACTTTTTCTTCTGCTAGTAATTTAACAATATATTTTAATTTTTTTACATCATATCCTCTTTTTTGAATTAATTTATAATCTTTCTTAAATTGATTGCTATATCTAACTTTTAGCACTATTTATCCAACTCCTTGAACATTTCATCAACATCAGTAAAACTTTTGCTCAAATTTTTACCTTTCTTTGTATCTTCTAACACTTTTATAGTCTCTACATTATATCTAGGTTTTTTTATTTCAAATGGAATTCCATCGTGTAAAATAACCTGATTTAAGAATACATTAATAGCCTCAGTTATAGACAAACCTAAATCATTCAATGTCTCTTCTGCTTTTCTTTTTACACTAGGTTCTATTCTTATGTGCAAAGTATCAGTTTTAGCCATAACGCAACACCTCCTAATATTATTATATGAATTGTATCACATTTTATACACAATTTCAATACAAATTATGTATTATTAACAAATTATCATATTCTATCCCCACATTCATATAATTAAATATCAAATTTTTCGAGGTGTTATATGGAAAAGAAATATAAATTTGCCCTTGTTGGGGCTAGTGGATTAGTTCGGCAGAACTGCTTTGGCTGTTTTAGAAGAAGAAAAATTACCAATAGCTGAATATGAGTTTTTTGCTTCGGCAAAATCAGCAGGAAAAATAGTTAGCTTCATGGGAAATGATTACACTATACAAGAACTATCTGAGCGTTCTTTTGATAAAGGATTTGACTTTGCAATATTTTCAGCAGGTGCAGAAGTATCTAGAAAATATGCCCCAATTGCCGCATCATGTGGCTGCACAGTTATAGATAATAGTAGTGCATTTCGAATGGTGAACAATGTTCCATTAGTAGTGCCAGAAGTCAATATAGAAACATCATTCGAAAATCCTGGAATAATTGCAAATCCAAATTGTTCTACCATTCAAGCAGTAGTTGCTTTAAAGCCACTTGATATAAAATACAAACTAAGGAGAGTTATATTTTCAACATATCAAGCAGTATCTGGTGCTGGTCAAAAAGGAATAGATGACTTTAAAGCTACAATGGAAGGAAAACCTGCTAAAAAATTTCCATATCCTATATTTAATAACTGTATTCCTCATATTGACAAATTCGAAGAAAACGGTTATAGCAAAGAAGAAATGAAAATGATTAATGAAACTCGCAAAATATTAAATAAGCCATCACTCCCAATAACTGCGACAACTGTAAGAGTTCCAGTAACAAACTGTCACTGTGAAAGCATTAATATAGAATTTAAAAAAGAATATCAACTAGAAGAACTTATTAATATATTAAAATTATCTCCTGGGATAACAGTTTTAGATAATCCCTCTCAAAACATATATCCTATTCCAACCATCGTCTCAGGCAAAAATGATGTTTGTATAGGTAGAATTCGTAGAGATTATAGTGTAAAATCTGGCGTAAACTTATGGATTGTAGCAGACAACATAAGAAAAGGTGCAGCAACTAATGCTGTACAAATTTTAAAGGCTTTAATAGAGCACGAAAAATGTCAATTTTATTAATATTTTATTAAAAATAGTCACTAATTATTTATTAATATACATATATATGTTATAATGAAAGTATATTAATTAAATATGAGGGGATAACAAATGAATAATTCAAAATCGCTAACAATTAGTGCAAGTGAATTTAAATCTATTATTAAAGATTTAGTTGAAAATGATACTGTTAAAAAAATGAACAATTTTAGGCAACATTATGATACTACATGTTTTGATCATTGTTATAAAGTAGCTTTATATAATTACATAATTTGTAAAAAGTTAAAATTAGACTATATATCTGCAACTCGTGCAGGAATGCTTCATGATTTATTTTTATATGACTGGCGCATAAAACAACCCGGTAGAAAAAGATTGCATGCATTTCATCACCCAAGAACAGCACTTGAAAATTCTATGAAATTATTTAATTTAAATTCAAAAGAAAAAGACATAATTTTAAAACACATGTGGCCAGTTACCTTTGTGCCACCAAGATACATAGAATCTTATATTACTACTTTTGTAGATAAATATTGCGCATTAGAAGAAAGCTTTATTCATTATAAGCAAAACCAAAAATTAAATAAGATATATAGATATGCTTATGTATTTTTAAGTTTACTCGTAATAAGAATTATATGATTTAAAACAGACCTATAAATAAGGTCTGTTTTATACTTTAATTTTCTAATTTTTTTATTTCTTCAAATCTTTTTATTTTTTGTGTTGTGGTTTTTACCATTTCCTCATCTGTAACAATAATCTTTTTTATGTGTTTATAATTTGGAAGTCCTTTATTAATTTCTTTTATGTCTTTCCAAATTTTTGCTTCAATTTCTTCTTTACTCATACCTTTAAAATTTGTTTGTGCATATTCTTTTGAATATACAATTTTAGCAGATAATATATAGTCATCTCCTTTTGGAGTTCCATATACCATACTTTCAGAAACATATATTAAATTATTTATTAATACTTCTATTTCTTCTGGATAAATATTTTTTCCATTTTTTAATACAATTACATTTTTCTTCCTTCCTGTTATAAAAATGTATCCATCTTTATCCATGTATCCTAAATCTCCTGTATGGAACCATCCATCTATTAATACTTCTTTCGTCGCTTCTTCATCTTCATAATATCCAAGCATTACATTCGGACCTTTGGCAATTATTTCTCCAATTCCTTCTGTATTTGGATTATCAATTTTAATTTCAACATTTTCAATTGGAATTCCAACTGAACCATATCTAATGTGTTTTTCGTCCTCTGCAATTAAAACTGGGGATGTTTCTGTTAGTCCATATCCTTGTACTGCTAATATTCCAAAATCGTTAAAGTCCTTTGCCACTTGTTTATCAATTGCTGCTGCTCCACTTACTGCAAATCTTAAATTGCCTCCTATTCCATCTATTATTTGTTTAAAAATCGTTCTTCTTATATCTATTCCTATTTTTAGTAATGCTCTGCTTATTTTTTGTGCGGTTTTTATTAATTTAGTTTTTCCCTGTCTTTCTATTTCTTGTAATACTTTTTTATGCATAGCTTCTAATAATAGAGGAACTCCTACAAATATTGTAACATTATATTCTTTTAGATTTTTTTGAATATGTCTTAGTCCATCACAAAATGCATTTGCAGTTCCATTACTTAAAAAGAATAATAAACCTGTTAGTCCAAAAGTATGGTGAAATGGTAAAAATGCAAGTGATACATCTGTTTCGTATATCTTTTCTCTGCAATTTAATGAATAAATGTTCTCTGCAATGTTTTTATGTGAAAGCATAACAGCTTTGGATTTTGATGTAGTCCCTGATGTAAATAATATTACACTCATCTCTTCGTCAGATATTTCTGCATTTATATATTCTTCATTTCCGTTTTGTAGCAGTTTTTCTCCATCTTTCAAAAGAGTTTTAAATGATAAAAAGTCATTATTTTCTACATCATTCATACATATGTATGTTTGTATGTTTTTATTTTTTTCTTTAACTTTTAAAATTTCTTCTATATGAGGTTCATCAAAAATTACTGCATCTGCTTTGCTTCTTTCTAAGGATAATATAATTTCTTCTACTGGTAATCCCTTGTCAAGCGGAATAATTATACCTACTCCATTTATAACAGCCAAATAACTAACGGCCCATTCGTAACAGTTATTTGCGATTATTGCGACTCTTTTGCCTTTTAAACCTAACTTTATTAACTTCGTTCCTATTGCATCAATATTATTTTTAAACTCTTTATATGTTATCTTTTCTATGGCATCTTTTTTTAGTTTATTTTTTACCATGAAAGCGATATTATTTTCATATTTTTTTGCAGCATAGTTTATCATTTCCCTTAAATTTTTAAAATGTGTAGCATTGTAATATTTTAAATTTTCATTTTTTAACATATATTTCCCTCACTTATTTAATTTATTAAAATTATATCATAGTAAAGGTAGTTTTACTCTATCGTGACCGTTCAGTCAAAAAAAGAGACTAAAATTTTAGTCTCTTTTTTCACATTATTATTTAATTTCACAAATATACTTGTGGCTTCTTGCCATCTCCCATGTTAAATTCTTATTTTTTATAACTTTGCTTCTAAATACAACCTGAAAATCACCTAATTTCAGTGTTGTTAATTTGTACAAGTTTTCTCCTTCTAACATGGCTTTTGTAATTTGAAGATGCATTCCCGCTTTAAGTAATATTTGAGGAGCTATAACGGATAAAGGAACATTTATTTTTTTCTCCACAGCTTTGTGTAAAGTTTTACTAGTTCCTTGGCCAATTGATTTTATTTGTTCAATCTGCCATAAATTCCTTTTTTCCAATTCCTGTGCCTTTTTTTGTTTATACTCGATTATTGCTTCTTCGTCTTCACAGATGATAATTTCCTTAATACCGAGATTTTTTGCCCATTTGACATATTCTTCAAATTCCTCTTCTGTTTTTATATTAGCTTTTTTTAAATCAACAAGAAAAGAAATTTTTTCTTTTAGTTCATGTGGCATATTCTTATAATCTTGGTTTGTAATCGCCACTGTTTTTAAAAGTTCATCATTTTCCGAATCATCAACTGAAAATCTACGAATTATTATTGATTTAAATAATTTCCAGTTTTCATTCTTCCACCAATATTTAATTGGAGCAGAAGTAAACAAAGTATATTCCTTTTCAGAAATATGTTTTGTTATCAATTCTTCAATAAATTCAATTGAACTTAATGGCTCTTTTCCTTTAAATTCATAAGAATACATTTTAGAATCATATTCTTTCATTTTTTTAATCAGTGATTCTCTTGCACAGGATTCCTGCTCATTAATTGGATAGGTTATTTCTATCCGGCCGATTATTGAATATGTTCCAGACGAATTTTCATGCCTCCCTCCGTTTCTTAAAATTTGTTCTGCTGATGAATAATTCATTCTTACCATATTCTTCATCCTCCTAATAATGTATTGCCAAATATGACATAAATATATTTTACCACATTTACATAATTCTTGCAACTTACTAAAATTTCATATTTTAAATTAAAATTTGACACTTTTCGCAATCTATATTAGTATTATACTATATAGGTTAATATAAAGATATTTAGGAGGTATTTATGTGTGGTATAGTTGGTTATATAGGTAATAAAAAAGCAACTCCTATATTACTAGACGGATTATCATGTTTAGAATATAGGGGCTATGATTCTGCTGGTATTGCTGTTATTGAAAATAATGAAATAGTAGTTAAAAAGGATAAAGGTAGAGTAAAAAATTTATGTTCATTAAATGGAATAAATAATTTAAGTGGTAGTATAGGAATTGCTCATACAAGATGGGCTACTCATGGTAAGCCCTCAATGGTAAATTCACATCCACATATGGATAATAGTTCTACATTTTGTGTTGTACATAATGGAATTATTGAAAATTATAATGAATTAAAAAACTTTTTAAATAGTAAAGGTTACCATTTTATCTCACAAACAGATACAGAAGTTGTCCCAAACTTAATTCATTATCATTATAATAGTATAGAAAAAACAGATAAAGATTCTTTTTTATCTGCCGTAAAATCTGCTGTGAATGACTTAAAAGGAAGTTATGCTTTGGAAATAATTTCTAATCTATTTCCTGATAGAATAATTGTGGTTAGAAAAGATAGTCCTTTGGTTATAGGAAAATCTGAAACAGAAAATTATATTTCTTCTGATATTCCTGCAATTCTTCAATACACAAAGAATTTCTATCTTTTAGATGATAATGAAATTGCAGTTATTTACTCTGATCATATTGAATTTTTCGATAGTAATTTATGTAAGCACGATAAAGAGATTAAAAATATTGAGTGGAGTGCTTCTTCTGCTGATAAAAATGGTTTTGAAGATTATATGCTAAAAGAAATATTCGAACAGCCACAAGCTATTCGTGAAACTATTGGCACAAAGTTTTCTTGTGAAAATTATTGTTGTTTTGATGATTTTGAAATTTCTAAGGAATATCTAAAAAAAGTAGATAGAATCTATATTGTAGCTTGTGGAACTGCTATGCATGCTGGATTAACAGGTAAAAACATTTTTGAAAAACTTTGTAAAATACCAGTAGAAGTCGATATTGCTTCTGAATTTAGATATAGAAATCCTTTAATAAATGATAAAACTTTGTGTATATTCATTAGCCAATCTGGCGAGACAGCAGATACAATTGCAGCTTTAAAACTGGCAAAAGAGAATGGAGCTAAAACACTAGCTATCTCAAATGTTATAGGAAGTTCCATAACAAGAGAAGCAGATTACACAATTTATACTCATGCAGGTCCAGAAATCGCGGTTGCTTCTACTAAGGCATATACTTCACAAGTTGTGCTAATTTCAATTTTAGCTATGTATTTTGCAGAAATTTTAGAAAGTTGTGACAAATTAATTATTGATAAATTAAAATCAGATATTTTAAAATTACCTGCAAAAATTGAAGAGATTTTAGGTGATACAAGTAAGATAGAAGAATTTGCAAAACAAATTTACACTCAGAAAGATATGTTCTTCTTAGGACGTGGAATAGATTATTATGTAGCAATGGAAGGTTCATTAAAATTGAAAGAAATATCTTACATTCATTCTGAGTCATATGCATCAGGTGAATTAAAACATGGTCCTATTGCATTAATTGAAAATGGTATTAATGTAGTTGGAATAATAACAGACCCAAATCTTGTTGAAAAAGCTATTAGTAATCTACAAGAAGTAATTACAAGAGGTGCTAGAACTTTTGTTATAACCAATCAAAATATTACTTGTAATAATTTCGATTTTGTAGTAAATATACCTAGTACAAATCCCTTAATTTCTCCAATACTATCTATCGTACCGCTACAATTACTATCATATTATATTTCTAAAAATAAAGGCTTAGATGTAGATAAGCCAAGAAATTTGGCAAAATCGGTAACTGTTGAATAATAAAAAAGGATGAAATAATTATCTATTTCATCCTTTTTTGTTCATTATTAATCATCAATTTGAATATATTTTTTCTCTGGCAATTTTGCTTTTTCTTCTTTCTTTGGAACTTCTATTTTTAAAGTTCCGTTTTTGAAAGATGCTTTGATGTCTTCGCTTTTAACTTCATTTCCTACATAGAAACTTCTTGAACATGAACCCATGTATCTTTCTTTTCTAACAAATTTGCCCTCTTCTTTTTCTTCTTTATTTTGATCAATTGTTGCATGTACTGTTAAGTATCCATCTTCTACTTCTAGTTTAATATTTTCTTTTTCATAGCCTGGTAAATCAATGTCTATTAAATATTTGTCTTTTTTCTCCTTGATATCTGTTTTCATAATTTTGCTTTCACCCTCCATAAAAAATGGATCTCTAAACATTTCATCCAATAAATCAAAATCTCTTCTTCTTGGTATCATCATCATATAAATCTACTTCCTTTCATTTTATGTGTTGACACCTTTTGGTAAGCACATATTTAATTATTTAAAAGATATCTTTTACTTTTTACATTATTTATTATATCACCATTTTTAGCACTGTCAAGTCATGAGTGCTAATTTTTACAAAACTTTCACATTTCTTTCATATTACTGGATTTTTTCAGTATTTTCTATGCTGATTTTAATTCAAGTCTTAACTTATCAGCTATCATTGCTATAAACTCGCTGTTTGTTGGTTTTCCTTTTGTGGCTGATACTGTGTAGCCGAATATGCTCTCTACCGCATCTGTTTGTCCTCTTCCCCATGCTACTTCTATTGCGTGGCGAATGGCACGTTCTACTCTTGATGGTGTTGTTCCATATTTTTCTGCTATTTCTGGGTATAGCTGTTTTGTTATTTGATTTATTACATCTATGTTGTTTACTACCATCATTATTGCTTCTCTTAAATATTGATAACCTTTTATGTGTGCTGGTACTCCAACTTCATGTATTATGTTTGTTACTAGTGCTTCTAAATGATTTTCTGATTTTTTAGCTGTTGGTTCTATTTCTATGTATGATGGTTTCATTTCTCTTGCTATAAAACTATTTCTTGTTTGTGTATTTTGATATAGTTTTAATTCTCTTATTCTTTTTATTAATAATTCTATATCAAATGGTTTAACTACATAATATTGTGCTCCTAAGCTAATTGCTTTTTGTGTTATCTTGTCTTGGCCTACTGCTGATAACATAATACATAATGGAGCTTTTTCCATTTTACTATTATTAATTTCCTCTAATACTCCTAATCCATCTAAATGTGGCATAATTACGTCTAATAGGGCTATGTCGGGATTTGTGTTTTTTATCATTTCAACTGCTTCTTTTCCGTCCCTCGCTACTCCTATTACTTCCATATCTTCTTGTTTAGATAAATACCCTGTTAAAGTATTTGTAAAGTCTAGATTATCATCTGCTAATAAAACTGTTATTTTGTTTTTCAAAATGATTCCCCCTAATAAAATAAATTTGTAAAAATTTTACATTTTTATTATAATATTTTTTCGACAAAAGCGCAATAGTTTTTTGGAAAAAATTTCTATTTTTCTATTTTTTTCATGTCGGTTTCTTTTCAATATACTTTCTTTCTAATATTTCAGCGATTTCAAACATTCCATCTTTTTTTACTTTATTTTCTTCTACGGCTTTTTTAATTTTTTGTGTTACTTCTGCAATTAATTCGATTTTTTCTAAATATGTTACTTCTATTATATTACATAAATTTTGATTTAAATAATATTTTAGCTGTTCTATTTTGCTATAATCTGTTACAAATTTTATTTTATATCCAAGTTCTTTTTGAATAATATTTGTTTTATTAATTGCTTCTGTTGCAGCTTTGGTATATGCTCTTACTAGTCCTCCTGTTCCAAGGAGTATTCCTCCGAAAATATCTTGTTACTATTATAAGTACATTTGTTAAATTATTTTCTTTTATTACATTTAGTATTGGCATTCCTGCTGTACTAGACGGTTCTCCATCATCACTGGATTTTGTTATAATTGATTCATTTTCTAAAACAGAATATGCATAGCAATTATGCTTAGCATCAGAATATTTTTTCTTTACAGATTTGATTATTTTTTCAGCTTCTAATTTTGTTTCTACATAATATACTTGCCCAATAAATTTAGATTTCTTTTCTATTATTTCTGATATGCTATTTTTATTTATTGTTTTTAATTCATTCATTATATTCTCCTAATTTATTCCTGCTGTATATCCTGTACTGTATGCTATTTGCAGATTAAATCCACCTGTGTATCCATCTACATCTATAATTTCACCCGCAAAATATAATCCATTAATTAGTTTTGATTCCATTGTTTTTGGATTAATCTCTTTTGTGTCTACTCCTCCTGCCGTTATTATTGCATATTCTATTTCTTTAAAATCTTTTATTGTTAGTTTAAATTCTTTTAATAGGTTTACTAATCTTTGTCTTTCTTCTTTTGTTATTTCATTTACCTTTTTATTTTCATTAATTTCAGATTTTTCAATTATTATTGGTATTAATTTTTGTGGTAATAATTCATTTAAGCTATTTTTAAATTGTTTGTTTTTAAATTCTTCAAAATCTCTTCTTATTCTTAAATCTAGTTTTTCTTTATTTAATGCTGGTTTAAAGTCTATTAATAATTCTATTTCTTTGTTTTTTAGAAGTTCTTTTACATTTTTATATCTAAGTAATATTGTTGAGGCACTTAATATTATAGGTCCTGATACTCCAAAATGTGTAAATATCATTTCTCCAAAGTCTTCATAAATAGTTTTTTTATTGTGTTTTATAAAAATCTTTACATTTTTTAAACTTAATCCTTGTAATTTCTTACACATTTCTTCTTCATATATTGTTAGTGGTACTAGTGATGGTCTTATTTCTGTTATGGTATGTCCTAATTTTTTTGCCATTTTATACCCATCTCCTGTTGAACCAGTTGAAGGATAGCTTCTTCCTCCTGTTGCAAGAATTATTTTGTCTGCAATAATTTTTTCGTGTTTGCTTGTTAATACTCCTTCTACTTTGTTTTCATTAACTAATATTTCTGTAACTTCTGTATTAGTTTTTATTTTTACATTTAATTTTTTTAGTATGTTTAAAAAAGCATTTAATACATCTATTGATTTATCACTTACTGGGAATACTCTGCTTCCTCTTTCAACCTTTGATTTTACTCCTTGTTTTTCTAACATTTGTATTATATCTTTATTAGTAAAATTCTGAAATGCACTATATAAAAACTTTCCATTTCCAGGAATGTTCATTATAAAGTCTTCCATTTCTATGCTACTTGTTATATTACATCTTCCCTTGCCAGTAATTAAAAGTTTTTTTCCGCATCTATCATTTTTTTCTAAAATAGTTACGTTATTTCCTTCTTCTGCTGACTTTATGGCAGATAGTATACCAGCCGGTCCTCCTCCTATTACTATTACATTCATATATATATTCCTTTCTGAAATTTAAAGAATATTTTGTATTGCTTTTAAAACTCCAAGCTTCCCATATTCATATGTTAGTCCACCTTGTAAATAGGCTATATAAGGCTCTCTAATTGGGGCATCACAACTTAATTCTATTGATGATCCAGAAGTAAAAGCTCCTGCTGCCATTATTACTTGATTTGTATAACCTGGCATATCCCATGGTTCTGGTATTGCATTTGAATCTACTGGTGATCCCATTTGTATTCCTTGGCAAAATTTTATTAATTTTTCTGGGTTTCCAAATATTATTGTTTGTACAATATCTACTCTCTTGCTATTATATTTAGGTTTTACTTCATAACCTAATTTTTCTAGCATTCTACTTGCAAATATTGCTGTTTTTACGCTTGATGCAACAACACTTGGTGCAAAAAACAATCCTTGTAAAAATTGTTTATTAAGCCCTAAACTCGGTCCAACTTCTTTTCCCTGTCCTGGCACAGTAAGTCTTTCTGCAACTAGTTCTATCAGCTTCTTTTTACCTACAACATATGCTCCATTTGGTGCCAATCCGCCTCCTAGATTTTTTATTAAAGACCCAACAACTACATCTGCTCCAACTTCTGCTGGCTCTATTTCTCCAACAAATTCGCAATAACAATTATCTATCATTATTATTACATCTTGTGATACTTGCTTTATTTTTTGTATAATATCTCTTACTTTTTCTATATCTATACTGTCTCTTGTTGAATATCCTGTTGACCTTTGTATTTCTATTAATTTGACATTACCCTTTTTTAATCTATTTATTATTTTTTCTTCGTCAAAATTATTATCTACAAGGTCTATTTGCTCATATTTTACTCCATATGATTTAAGTGAGCTTGGATTATCTTCTAATCCAATTACTGTATCTAATGTATCATATGGTTTTCCATTTATGCTAAGCAAAGTATCTCCTGGGCGTAAAAGACCAAATAATGTAACTGTTAATGCATGTGTTCCAGATATAAATTGAGATCTTACCAAAGCATCTTCTGCTCCTAAAACTTCTGCAAATATTTTTTCTATTGTTTCTCTTCCTATATCTCCATAGCCATATCCAGTTGATGAATTAAAATGTACTTCTGACACCTTATATTTTTGAAATGCTTTTAATACTTTTAAGCTATTCTTTTCACATATTTTATTTACTTTTTCTATTTCTTCTTTTATTTCATTTTGAACTTCATTTGCAAGTTCTTCTAAATTTTCACTTATTCCATATTCTCTATACATTTTTTGACCTCTTTTATATTATATTGTCTCGTCTGTGAAGTACATTTCTCCACCATAATTTATTTTATAATATTGACCAATAAATTCGGGTTCCGTATTTGAAGATATTTCATATGTTGGTTCCACTATAATTGTTCCATCTTGTTTTATAATTCCCCATTTGTTACCTTCTTTTATTCCAGCAAACCCATATTTGTTAAATTCTGTTACCATATCATATACCTGCTCTATGACTATGTTTCCATCTTTATCTTCAAATCCCCAAAGTCCATATTTAGATGTTGCAAATAATGTGTTATTAGGAAGTGCTTGTTTATTTGTTAATATTTTTCCATCTAAGCTTATATACTTAGTTTCTGTATCAGATACTATTTTTATATAATTTTCATATGTATATAGCTTCGCATTCTTCATTACTGCTATTTGCTCTATGCTTGATGAGTAAATTTCTAATAATCCATTACTTGTATCACTTACTTGTATCATATTTGTTCCTTTTATTGGTTGTACTAAATTATAATTAATTCCTAATATAATGTTTCCATATTGGTTTATGATTCCTATTTGATTTGATTCATTATATGCTGCAAAATATTCTCCTACTAGGTATTCTATATAAGTGTACTTATTTGTTGTTGTTTCTACTCCATTTTCATTTATTATTCCATATAAATTATTTTGACCTACTGTTATAAAATAGTTTTCATTTCCTGTTGCTATTACTTTTTTATATATATTTTGTACTTCATTACCATTTCTATCGTAATTTATTATTTGATTTGCTTTTGTTGCTGATATATATATACCTATATAAGATATGTCTTTATATTCTATTGGTAATACTGTTTTTCCAGATAAATCTGTTACTCCATATAAGTCATTTTGTTTTATTTTTATTAATTCTATTGTTGTATCATATTCTAATTGGTCATATGCATTTTCTAGAACTATTTCTCCGTTTTTTATTAATCCTTTTTTGCCTGATTTTGTAGTTAATAAATATGTATCATTTCCTTCTATTTGGTTTAGTCTAACAATTTCTTCGTATTCATTGTTTAATACTTGTTTACCTTTGTTATCTAAATAGCCATATTGATATTTATCTTCGTTTCTAATTCCTACAATATATCCCGCTTCTTTATAATCAATCTGATTATAATAGCCGTCTCCTATTATACTGTCATATTTTATTTCTACTAATTTAGCTCCTTTTGAATTTATTACTCCTTGTTTTCCATCCTTTTGAACTAATATTTCTCCTTCTTTATATGGAACACTTTCTATTTTTTCATAAATAGGTTTAGTTATTACTTTTCCTTCCATATTTATAAGTCCATATAAATTTCCTTGCTTATATTTTAGTACAGATTTTTCATATGGAATGTCTCCTATTGCACCTGTAACTGGAATTCCTGTTACTTCTTCATAATCTTGAAATAAAACTTCTCCTTCTGAATTTAATGCTACTGTATTATCATTTTTAGAACATATAAATACATCTTTTGTCGGATTCGGTATTTGTATATAGTTATATTCAGGTTTTATAATAATTTCTCCATTTGTATTTATAACTCCTACTTTTCCATTTTTATAAAGTGCAAAGTAATTTCTATCTGTAATTTTTTCTAATGTATAGTCTTTGTTTGCCTTTATAATAGCGTTTACAGTTAAAATTATAATTCCTATTAATACTATACAAATTAATAATATAAGCAAAATCTTTTTAGTTCTCATAAAATTCTCCTTTGTTAATTAATTCATATAGTATTATATAGTTTATCTTATTAGATGTCAATTTTTATACTTAGGATTTTATTACATGCCTGTTTTAGGTAATTTTTTATTATTTAACATGTTATTTATTATTTGTTCATTTGTTATAGTATTATTTCCTTTATTATTGTTGCTTTCGTTTGTAATAATAGTATTGTTTTCTTTATTATTTTCTTGTGTATTATTGTTTGTTTTATCTATATATGTGTTGTTTATTTCCGTATTGTTTTCTACCGTATTATTTGTTTCTTGTTTGTGATATTCATTTTCAATTGTTGTGTTATTTTCTTTATTGTTTTCAACAATTTCAACTATTATATTGTGATGTTCTTCTTCATGTACTATCTTTTTTGAATTATTTATAATCATTTTACTTGTAGAACCTTCTATAACTTTAATATCGTGTAATCCTTCTACTATTTCATAACCTTCTTTTGCTTTTGTCTCTTCAATATAATAATTACCTGTTAATAGGTTAGATATTGTTATTTCTCCATTTTCATCTGTTTTTAAATTTTCGTATAGTATTTTTTTATTACTATCATAAATATTAAATTTTACATTACTAAGTCTTTCATCTGTATTGGCATCTTTTTTTATTATTATAAGTTTTCCTCCTATTGGTTCATATTCTATTGACTTTTCTCCTTGTCCGAGTTCATTTCTTATTCCTGTAATTAAATAATTTTGATATTCTTTGTTTAGTGGAACACCATTATATATTGGATATGTTGTTACATCTCCTTTTACAGAAATTGAAATCGTATCTTTTTTTGTTACTTTATCTTTTGGTATTAATACTTTAAAATTTTCTGTTTTATGGAAATTCAATTTTTCGTTATTATTTATATCTGTTATTATTGTACCTGTTGGAATATATCCTCTTAGTCCTACTGTGTATCTTCCATCTAAATTATCGTTTTCTACTGAAAAAGTTCTTGCCATGTATATTTTGTTGTTTAGTGTTTCAAATTTCCACTCATCTGTTGGTATTATATCAATTTGGCTAGACGGTGGCATTATACTTTCATCATTGGCTATTTGAAGTAATGTTTTCATTGCTCTTATAATTACTTCTCCATCTAAATTTATTGCAGAAAAATTATTTATGTCTTTATTGTATAATATGCAATCTATTACTGCTTTTGTAGCTACAAATGCTTGGCTTGGTGTTTCACACCCCATTTCCAAAAAATCTTTATATGGATAACTATTTACTATAACTCTCCATAGTCTTAAATCTGTTATTTTTTCTGAAACTTCTACATCATATTCTGTTACTGGCAATTCTGCGACACCGAGGTTTGCTCTTGTCAAGGCAATATACAGGATATATTCCTCCATTTCCTTCATAATATGTACGCACAAATCTAAGTGGTGCATTATGCTCTTTTATTGTAGTTCCATAATTTGTTCCTTCTTTCATTGTCAATACTTGCTTATCATTTGTGGCATTACTCACATTTATTCCTATAAAACTATTTGCTATTACCATCATTGTTATTAATAAAATAATTATTTTTTTAAATTTCATTATTTCCTCCTATTTCTATTCCTTGAACACATAATCTGTATTCTGGCTGATTTGCTATACATGTTATCAATGTTATTCTATTTTCATTGGTATTTTCAAGTGGTTCCCAATTGGTATCTTTTATAACTTTTATTTTATCTACCACATATGTTTTTGTTTTTCCATTATATGAATAATATATTTTATCTCCCTTTTCTAATTTATTTAAATCTTTAAAATAATTAACCGGATATCCTCTGTTATGAGCAGCTAGTCCTACATTTCCTTTTAGAAAATTTGTTTCTTCAAAATGTCCAACATATTTGTTCATTGTTTCTTCATCTGTTCCATTTGAAATATTTGCTACTAGTCCAATTTCAGGAATTTCTATTTTCCAATTATCTATAACAATTTCTTGCGATATTTCCTCTGCATTTTGCAATGCATATGTTTGCGCTGGTATTATTCCTTTTATTGCTCCCACTACTAAAAGTGTAATAATTAAACTAATAGTATTTATATTTCTAGTTGTATAACTAAGAAACACATCTCCCTCCTTATTTAGTTTTTACTTTTTTAATTTTTGGGTATTTTTTAAGATTAAAAAATTTTTTGATTTAATAAAATTGCAATTTTAAGATTAAACATGAATTAATTTTACTACATTATTTTTGAAATGTAAAGAATTTTTCATCGTCATATTTTCCCTTTTTTCGACATTTAATTATTTTATTTGTTTTTCTGCACATTTTTTCGATATGGACATATTATGTATTAAAGCCTGAAGGCTTAAATATTAAAGGAGTGATTTTAATGGAATTCGATAAGAAAATATGTCCAATTGTGAATGTAGATGGTGTAATAGCTAGTGGTAAACAATTTGATGTAGAAATCGTACTACCAGAAGATAATCGTCATGTTATATTTGGAGTTATAAAAGATTGTTATAAAGAACCTATTTGTAATGCAGTTGTTAAACTAATTGAAGTTGACAAAGATTGCGGAAAAGAAGAAAGAAAGCCTGTATCTCATACTTTCACAGATGAACATGGAGAATTTGTATTTGGACCACTTTGTCCAAATAAATACTATGAGATTCTTGTTTGGGTAAACCAAGTAAAACATGTTAAAGTATGTGCGAAATGTAAACATGAAGGAAACTGCTTAAAAGGTGTAAAAATGGATCAATGTGACTTTACAGTATGTAAAAAAGATGATGATAAAGACGACTGTAAGCCTTGCGAAAAATGCTAATATTTTTTAAATCTGCTTAAACATTTTATAATTAATTAAAAAAATAAACAACTAGGAAATTTGATTTCATCTTATTTTCTAGTTGTTTTAATATTTTTACATCATCCCTAATTTCTTAGCGAATTGTTTACCTTTTTTCATCATTTTCTTTTTTGTTCCATTCATTGAATCTGTATATGCCATTACTACTCCTGCTGATATTAAACTACCTACTATGATTCCTTTTACAAATTTCATATTATCTACCTCCAAATTATTTTTGATAATGTTTTTCATTATCTTTCTCTTCTTAGTTATTATGTGTTTTTTTTGATAATATATACTCTTTTATCATCCAATATATTTCATTTAGAGATATTATAAGCAAAAATATACCAAAATATTTTTTTAAGTTTGGAGCATTTAAATTAATTGCAATTTCAGAACCTATAATTGTTCCGATTATTCCACTTAAAATTATAAATAGACTTAGTTTTAAATTTATTAATTTTTGTCTAAAATTTATTATTATTGCTGAAATTGCTGTTGGTATAAAAAATACCAAATTTGTTGCTTGTGCTATATGTTGTTCTATTCCTAGAAAATTTGACAATACTAATATTAGTATTGTCCCTCCACCCATTCCGAGTCCACTTACGCTTCCTGCTATTATTCCTGTAATAATTTCTATCATATTTTTATCCTACTATCATTTTTATAGAAACATATATTAAAAATGAAGTAAAAGTAAGTTTTAATATTGCATTTGGAATTTTTTTAAGTAACTTTGCGCCTAGTATTCCTCCTATAATTCCGCCTATTGCACATTTTATACCTACATTCCAATCTATAAAATTGTTGTTATAATATTCTATTCCACTTATAATTACAAATGGTAATATACAAAAAATAGAAGTTGCTCTTGAAGAGCGCTCACTTTCTTTTAGCAAATATACAAATGCCGGAACAAGAATAAGCCCTCCTCCTGTTGCAAATAATCCACTTATTAAACCTGCAAAAAATCCAATTATTATCTTTTTTAACATATGTCACCTGTCTTTGCAGTTATTTTCCCTATTTTTGCATGTTTTATTCTTGTTTTATCATTTTTTTTGCAAGTTCTGTTATTAAAGAATCGCATTTAAGATATTGAATTATTATTCTTCTTTTTAAGTCCTCATCTTCTACATTTTCTACTATGTCAAACATTTTTTGTACTTCTTTTAAATATTTATTATCTTTTGTTTTCCAATCATCTTCATTATTACTAAATGTATTCATTTTGCCTCCATACCTTGCATGGTTATCTCTTACCATATATTTTATTACTCCTAGCGTTATTTTTATGTCCTTATGTATTATTTTAATACATAAAATGATAAAATACAAGAAAATACGACGAATTATACTATCAGTATAATCCATTTCGTATCTTATTGTATATTTTTAAGAAAAAGGATGATTCATATGATTAAAATTAAATTATCTGATTTGCTAGGCAAACATAAGATGAATCAAAAGACTTTATCTAGGCTAACTAATATAAGACCTGCAACTATTTCTAAAATGTATTATGAAGAAGTAAAACGTATAGACATGAAACATATTGACAGTATTTGCAAAGCCTTTGATTGTGAAATTTCTGACCTTTTTGAATATATACCTGATGATTCTGATAAAGAAAAGAAATAGCAAAAAATAGAGTTTGGTAGGCTCTATTTTTTTGCTATTATTTTTCGGTATCTGCTTTTTTATAATAAATAGTTCCAATCATTTCATCTGGCAGATATTGCTGTTCTACAAAATGCCCTGGATAATCGTGTGGATATTTATATCCCACATGATATCCTAGTTCTTCCATTCCTTTTGCTGGTGCATTTCTTATATGCATTGGAATTTTTCCTGTATTTTTCGTCGATACATCTTCTAATGCTTGATTTATTCCCATATATGCACTATTAGATTTGGGTGAATTTGCTACATAAACTGCCGCTTCTGCAAGTATTATTCTTCCCTCTGGCATTCCTATCATATGTACTGCTTGCATTGCAGAGTTTGCAACTACTAATGCATTTGGATTTGCAAGTCCTACATCTTCTGCCGCACATATTACTATTCTTCGTGCTAAGAAATCAGGATCTTCTCCTCCATATATTGCTCTTGCTAAATAAAATAATGTAGCATCTGAGTCGCTTCCACGCATTGATTTTATAAAAGCACTTATATTATCGTAATGGCTATCTCCTGTTTTATCAAATGCTATTTTCTTTTTAGAAAAGCAATCTGCTATTATTTCGTCTGTTATTTCTATTGCTCCATCTGTGCTCATTTGACTACTTAGTACTGCTACTTCTAGTCCATTTAATGCTGTTCTTACATCTCCATTTGAAATTTCTGCTATTTTTTCAATAGTTTCATCTGCTATTTTTATATTATAATTTCCAAGTCCATCTTTATTTAATATTGCATTTTTTACTATCTTAACTATATCTTCGTTAGTTAATGGTTCTAATTTAAATACCATTGACCTAGATATTAATGCTTTATTAACCTCAAAATACGGATTTTCTGTTGTTGCTCCTATTAATATAACTGTTCCATCTTCTACAAATGGCAAAAGCGCATCTTGTTGTAGTTTGTTAAATCTATGTATTTCATCTATAAATATTATACACTTCCCTGTAGGATTTAAAAACACATTTTTTGCTTCTTCTATTATTCTTTTTATATCTGCCACACCAGAACTTACAGCATTTATTGGGCAAAATTTATATTTTGTTGTATTACTTATTACTCTTGCAAGTGATGTTTTTCCACATCCTGTTGGTCCCCATAGTATTATACTAGATAGCCTATCTGCTTTTATTGTCCTATATAGAATTTTGTCTTTTCCTAAAATATGTTCTTGGCCTACAAATTCTTCTAGTGTTTTTGGCCTTACTCTATGAGCCAATGGTTTACTTGTATCCATAACTATACTCTTCCTTACATTCCTAATATTTTTAATGCTTTCTTTATTATGTCTTCAACTGATAAATTCTGCATGCTTAATGTTGATAAAGCCTTTTCTATTTCTTTTTTATTATACCCTAATACTTGAAGAGCAGAGATAGCCTCTTCTATCTTGCTATCATTCTCTATAATGTTTTTAATTTCCGGTTCTGAATCTTTTGTTATTGCTTGTTCTGTTTTTAGCTTATCTTTTAGTTCTAAGATAATTCTTTGTGCAGATTTTGCACCTATTCCAGAAATTTTAGTTAATGCTTTCACATCATTTGAAATTACAGCAAGTGCAAAACTTGATGGTTTTATTTCAGATAGCATTGTAATTGCTGATTTTGCACCTATTCCACTTACAGATAGTAATAATTCAAACATTTTAAGTTCTTCTTGGGTATTAAAACCATATAAACTTATGTTATCTTCTCTTACATAATGATATGTATGAACTTTTACTGTTTGTCCTGTTTCTCCTATTTCACTTATACCTGCTCTTGACATAAATATTTTATATCCTACTCCATTTACATCTATTACAACATATGTACTTGATTTTATTTCTAGTTTTCCCTTTATATATGCTATCATTTTTTACCCCTTTACTCTTCCTTTTAATGAAAATGTTATTAAATAGAATATTCCAGATATTATAACAATAGCTGGACCGGCTCCAATATTTGCATAATACGACAATAAAAGTCCTGTTATGCCTGATAATAATGATATTATAACTGCAATTCCATGGTATGACCTGATGTTTGTAGCAACATTTCTACTTGCCGCAGCTGGCAAAATTAATAATGAGTTTATAAGCAAAATTCCTATCCATCTTATAGATAACATTACCATTATTGATATCATTATAACAAATATATTATCTATTAATGCTACATTTATTCCTTTACTTTTAGCTAAACTTGTATTAATACTTACAGTATGTAATTTATTATACAAAACAATCCATACCGCTATTATCACAACAAAAGCAATTGCCAAATATGCAATTTCTTCTGTTGTAATACCAAGTACATCACCAACTAAATATGATGAATACTTAGTAAATGCTCCTTGGCTTGAAAGTATTGCTAAACCAAGTGCAATTGCAATTGATGAAAATACACTTATGATTGTATCTGCACCATATGTTGTTTTATGTTTTACATAATTTAATATTACGGAAAAAATAATTGCAAATATTATCATAGAAATATTTGTATTAGTTATTCCAAACATCATTCCTATTGCAATTCCAGTTAAAGCAGAATGTCCTAGTGCATCTGAAAAAAAAGCCATTTTATTATTAACAACAGTAGTACCGCAAAATAGCAAAAATTGGGCAAAGAAGTATTACTGCAATAATAGCATTTTTCATAAAGTCATATTGAACAAACTCAAAAGGCAATAGGGTTTCCATTATTTCATATATAGCTTCCATCTTGTTTCCCCTTTTTAATTATTTATTCAAATATTTTTTTGTATTCTTCACTTTCAAAAACTTCTTGTGGAGTCCCTTCTTTTATAATTGATTTATTTAATAAAATAACTTTATCTGCATATTTTTTTACCATATCTAAATCATGTGATACTAAAATTATAGCCATATCATGTTCTGTTTTTAATTTATTAATTAAATTAAAGAAAAGTTTAATTCCATTTTTATCTATTCCGGATACTGGCTCATCTAAAATTAGTAAATTGGGGCTAGATAAAGTAGCAACAGCAAGAAGAACTCTTTGCAATTCTCCACCAGATAAATCTCCTATACTTTTATCTATTAATCCATCTGCTTCAAATATTTTTAAATGATTTTGTATTTGATTATATATTTCTTTATATTTTTTTATCCAAATAGGTTTGTTTGAAATTATTGCTGCAATAAAATCATATACTGTTGTTGGCATATGCCTTTCTATATTCATACTTTGTGGAACATAGCCAATTTTTAATTTTTCATATTTTTCTTGCTTTTTATCATATACCTCTATTTTGCCAGTATGTTTAATTTCTCCTAGCAATGCCTTTAATAGCGTACTTTTTCCCGCACCATTTTTGCCTATTATTACAGTAAGCTCACCACAATGAATATGTATATTTACATTTTTAATAATTTCATCTTTGCCTATTTTTACAGAAATATTTTCTGCTTTTATACAATGTAATCCACATTTTCCTGTTTCTTTCATAATTACTCCAAGCAATCCTTTAATATATTATAATTATTTGTCATTGAATTAATAAATGCATCTTTATTCATATCTCCTGATAAGTTTGCATCTAATTCGTAAATTTGTGCACCTGTTTCATTTGCTATAATTTCAGCTGTTTTTCTATCATCATTTTTTTCTATAAATATAACTTTTATATTTTTTTCTTTTACTTCATCAATTACTTTACTTAAATTTTCACTTGATAATGCACTTTGTTCGTGGTCTGTGTATACTTCTATAAACTTTATCCCTACATCATTTAACAAATAAGCAAGAGCCTCATTACATGAAACAACTGTTGTTCCTTCTTTTGCAATATAAGAATTCTGTTTTAGTAAGTTTAATTTTTGCATATATGCTTCTGCATTTAAAGTATATTTTTCAGTATTTTCTGGGTTTTCTGCACATAGACTATTTAAAACTACTTCCACTTGTTCAATATAATTATCCAAATCATTCCAAACATGTCCATTTAGTCCTTCTGAATCTTGAATTAAATCCAATTGAACAGTTGAGGTGTCTATAATTTCTAAATTTGGATATTCTTCTTTTATTTTATCTGCAAACATTTCAATTCCAAGTCCATTCATTATAAATAAGTCTGCCTTTGATAAAGTTTTTAAATCAGATGTTTGCAAATTATAATTATGCAAGCATCCAACATTATTATTAGTCATATTACTTACAGATACATTATCTACTCCATCTGTAATATTTAATGTCATTATATATAGTGGATAAAAAGAAGTTACAATTTTAAATTTATCTTCTTCATTTAATTCATTTTTATTGGCATAGACTACTGCTAATATAATTAAAATAATTAGTATTATTACAAATACGCATAAATATATTTTTTTCATAAAATTCACCAATAATATGTTATCACGTTTTTTGATTTATATCAAGTTTTTTATTTTTTCAATTTGCTTTATTGTCTCATTATAACCAGATTTATAGCAATAATCTAATTTATCTGTATCTAAAAGTCCGTGTGCCATCAGATGGAATTGTTAAAATAAAATCACTAATTGCAAGTTGTTCATCACATAGTTTGTTTCCCATAATATCGATGGTTTTCATTGTAATATCCATAACATTGCTTTTCTTATCAACTGGGTCACTTTCAAACCTAATAGCAATAACCTTATCTGCTCCATTGTCTTTTAAAATTCTAACAGGAGTATTATCTAAAACACCTCCATCTACAAATAAATGGTCTTTATATTCGCATGGTTTAAACAGGGCCGGGAAAGCAGAACTTGCATGAATTGCCTTTCCTATTTCTATATCTTGTATATATTCTTCCTTTTTAATAGAACTAAACACAAATTCCTTAGACCTAGAAATATCCACAGAAGTAATCAAAATAGGCATATTAATTTCTCCCATAATTTGCACTCCTTTTTTATTTGACAAATTATTAAAGGCCTCTTCCAATTTAGCTCCATCTTTAATTCCATTAATATTAATCTTTTTATTAATAATAAAATTAGTAGCCCCAGAAATAATAGGCATACCACTTATTTCGCAAATATCTTTTGCATATCTCTTAAACAATATGTAAATATAATATGGAGAATATCCCAAAGCATATAAAGTTGCAATAATACTACCAGAACTCGTTCCACTTATAATATCAATTTTAATATCATTTTCCTCAAACGCCTTCAAAGCTCCTGCATGAGCAATTCCTCTAATACCCCCACCAGACAAAGCAACTCCCAATTTCATAACACAAATCTCTCCTTTATTATATATTATTCACTTTAAATAAAATGTTAAACATAAAATTAGGAAATTATGTGGAAATAAAAAGCTATATAAGTTTTCGTTTGTTTACACTTTTTGAGAAAACACCTTATCTAATTCTTTTTCATTAAGTCCTGTACATTTTGCAATTATCTCTCGATTTATATTATTTTTCATCATAGCTATTGCAGTTTCTATTTTTCCTTTTCTTTCTCCATTTTGTTCCCCACGTTTTTTCCCTGTTAAATATGCTGACCTTTCATCTAAAATTGCTTTTTCTCTTAATTCTTGCAATCTCATTGTTGCAGCATCTCCTGTTAGGTATTCATATTCTTTTTGTGCTTTTTCGACTAATTTGTTCTTGGTTATTGACATTTCTACCATCTCCTTATCCTCATAATCTATAAATGCTAGCCATTGTTCAAACTTTGTTTTTATTTCATTTACACATTTTCTAAACTTTGGTAATTCTATAAAATAATATTTTATTCCTTTTATTATTTCATACTTCCTATATTTATTTTCTACTGTTACTGTATCTAAGAAATATTCTTTTAAATTTGTAATTTCATAATTTAATATGCTGATTATGTATATATCTTTAATTTGTTCATATGTTTCTCCTGTATTTAAACTACTTCCTATAACTTTTGAAACATAATACATCGCTCTTTTTTCCATATTACATGTATCTTTCATTTGCATTTCTATTATAACTATTGTGTTTTTATTTACTATTGCTTTTAAATCTAATCTTCCATATTTTTCATTTATATGCATTTTACTTAGCTCTACTTCTTTTTGTACTTCTATTTCTGTAATCTTTATATTTAGTATTGCCTCCAGCAGTTCTCTTAACATATCCTCATTTCCTGCTTTTGAAAACAAATTCTTAAAAATTACATCATTTTTTGGTTTAAGTTCTTTTGTTTCATTTTTCAATTTGTTATACACCTCCATTGTATCATTACACTTCTAATAAAAGCAATAGTTTTTCTATTACTCGTCTCATAGTATAATTTTTTACATCACCTTATTTACTTAAATTAATAAAAACACATAAGCTTAGCATAAAACTAAGACTTATGTGTCTTTTTTGTAATTAATCAATATCATATTTATTTTTTGCACTATATGTAGTATGCAAATATTTATGTGCCAAATGGCTTCCTGGTTTTTCTAAGTATTCTGAATATATCATCTTCATAGCCGGACTTTCATGTGATTTTCTTACAACACTTTTTTCGTCAATTGAATACAAACTCTCAGCTCTTAATTTTCTTACATCAACACTAGCAAGTGTTTTAGAATTCTTAATAGGTTGGCCACCTCCCATTACACATCCTCCTGGGCACGCCATAATTTCAACAAAATGATATGGTGACTTACCTTTTTTTATTTGCTCCATTATCTTTCTTGCATTAGCAAGTCCACTTGCGACTGCTATTTTTATTTCTTTTCCAGCAATATTTAGTGTAGCTTCCTTTATTTCTTTTTCTCCTCTTACTTCTTTATACTCTATATGTTCCATACTTCTATTTTCCAAAGTATCCACTGCTGTTCTGATAGCAGCTTCCATTACTCCACCAGTAGTTCCAAAAATTGCCCCTGCTCCACTTGCTTCTCCCATTGGGTCATCGAAATTGCTATCTTCTAATTTAGCAAAATCAATATTTGCTTGTTTAATCATTCTGGCAAGCTCTCTTGTTGTAAGTACATAATCAACATCCCTTACCCCATCCACTTGCATTTCTTCTCTTGTACATTCATATTTTTTTGCAATACATGGCATAACAGAAACTGTACAAATTTTTTCTTTATCTATACCATATTTTTCTGCAAAATAAGATTTAATAATTGCTCCAAACATTTGATGTGGTGATTTGCATGTTGATAAATGTTCTAGTAAATCTCCATAATTTTTTTCTGCAAAACGAACCCAGCCAGGACTACAGGATGTAATCATAGGTAAAACTCCTCCATTTTGCAACCTTTCTACAAATTCGTTTGCCTCTTCCATAATTGTAAGGTCTGCACCTGTATTTGTGTCGAAAACTTTATTAAAACCTATTCTTTTTAGGGCAGTTACCATTTTTCCCTTTACATTTGTGCCTATTGGCATTTCGAATTCTTCCCCAAGAGCCACTCTTACTGCTGGTGCTGTTTGTACTACAACATATGTATCTTTATCTTTAATTTTTGTCCAAACTTCATCTATTGATTCTTTTTCATGAAGAGCTCCTGTTGGACAAGCTTCTATGCATTGACCGCAAAATGTACAGTCTACATCATTTAGGCTATGATCATAAGTAGTTGAAATGCAAGATTCAAATCCCCTATTTATGCAATCTATTGCTCCAATTTCTTGTACTTTTTTACATGTTGAAATACATCTTCTACATAATATGCATTTATTAAAATCTCTTACAATGGCAGGTGATTTATCATCTATTTTGTGTTTTGTTACTTCTCCTGGAAATTCTATTTTTGTTATATTAAATTTTCTTGCAAGTAGTTGTAATTCACAATTACCAGAGCGAGTACAAGTTAAGCAATCTTTCGAATGATTTGATATTATTAAATCAAGTATTACTCGTCTTGCTTCTAGTACATCTGGGGTATGTGTATGTACCACCATTCCTTCTTCTGCTTTTTGAATACATGATGTAGCAAAACCTTTTCTTCCTTCTATTTCTACTATGCACATTCTACAATCGCCCACTTCATTTATATCTTTCAAAAAGCATAATGTAGGAATATCTATTCCAAGTTCTCTCGCAGCTTGCAATATTGTTGTTCCCTTTTTCACCTTAGTTTCTATTCCATCAATTGTTAATGTAACCATTTCTTCATTCATATTAAAATCTCCTCATTACTTTATTATTTAATTGCATGAAATGGGCAAACATTTATACATGTGCCACATTTTATACATTTATCTTGATTAATAACTCTTTTTTCTCTTGCTTCTCCTTCTATTGCTTGAACTGGGCAATTTTTTTGGCATAATCCACACGCTTTGCACTCATCTGGATTAATTTGAATTTTCGATAATGCTTTACATTCATTTGTTTTACATTCTTTTAAGACAGCATGGTCTCTAAACTCGTTTCTAAAATATTTTAATGTGCTTAAAACTGGGTTTGGAGCACTTTGTCCTAATCCACATATACTTGCTTTTTTTACATTAACGGCTAGTTTTTCAAGTCTATAAATATCATATTCTTCCGCTTCTCCTGAGCATAATTTTTCTAGAATTTCTAACATTCTTTTTGTTCCAATTCTACAAGGTGTACATTTACCACAGCTCTCTTTTACTGTAAATTCCAAATAAAATTTTGCTAGTGCAACCATACATTTAGTATCATCCATGACAATAAGTCCGCCAGACCCCATCATAGAACCTATACTAGTTAAAGATTCATAATCTATTGGTGTATCCAAATGTTCAGCTGGAATGCATCCTCCTGATGGCCCTCCTGTTTGAGCAGCTTTAAATTCTCTTTCCTTTGGTATTCCTCCACCAATATCAAATACAATTTCTCTTAAAGTTGTACCCATAGGAACTTCTACAAGTCCAACATTATTTACATTTCCACCAAGTGCAAATACTTTTGTTCCTTTTGAATTCTCTGTTCCTATACTAGAAAACCATTCTGCACCATTTAAAATAATTTTAGTAATATTGGCAAGGGTTTCTACATTGTTTATTACAGTTGGTTTTCCAAATAATCCATGACTCGCTGGATAAGGAGGTTTTACCCTTGGTTGACCTCTTTTACCTTCAATTGACTCTAACAGTGCGGTCTCTTCTCCACAAACAAAAGCTCCTGCTCCAAGTCTTATATCAATATCAAATTTAAATCCTGTCCCTAAAATATTATCTCCTAGCAGTCCATACTCTCTTGCTTGATTTATTGCGACTTTTAATCTTTGAACAGCAATTGGATATTCTGCTCTTACATAAATATATCCTTGATTTGCTCCAATTGCATACCCTGCAATTGCCATTGCTTCTAAAACACAATGTGGGTCTCCTTCTAATATACTTCTATCCATAAAAGCCCCTGGATCTCCTTCATCCGCATTACAAACTATGTATTTTTGTTCATTTTTTTCTGCTTTAGCAAAACTCCATTTTTTACCTGTTGGGAACCCAGCTCCTCCACGTCCTCTTAATCCTGATTTTGAAATAATATCTATTACTTCATCTGGACTTAATTCAGTTAAAACTTTTTCTATTGCTTTGTATCCATCAAAAGCTATGTATTCATCAATATTTTCTGGGTCAATTATACCACAATTTTTAAGTGCTATTCTCTTTTGTTTTTTATAAAAATTCAAATCATCTAATTTATTTATAGTTGCTCCATCTATATCTTTGCAAAGTAATCTTTCTACTCTTTTTCCTTCACATATATGTGTATTAATAATCTCTTCACAATCTTCTGGTTTTACATGTGCATAAAATGTTTCTTCTGGTCTTATTATAACAACTGGTCCTTTTGCACATAATCCAAAACAACCAGTTTGAATTACTCTTACATTTTCTATATTTTTTTCTTTTAATATTTTTCTAAACTCTTCTATAATTTTAGGTGATTTTGAAGATGTACATCCAGTTCCTCTACATACCAAAATATGCTTTTCTCTTGTATCGGCTTTTGTATTTACTCTTAGTTCAAGCTCTTTTCTTTTTTCTTGTCTTATTTTACCTATTTCTTCAATTGTTTTCATGGATTACCTCCTTTTATTTATTCTTTCATATATTTATCTAATACTTCATCAAGTTTTTTTACTGTTGCATTTCCATATACTTCATCATTTACCATAAAAACTGGTGCCAATCCGCATGCCCCCACGCATCTTACTTCATCTATTGAAAATTTCCCGTCTAATGTTACTTGCCCTGGTTCTATGTTCAGTCTTTCTTTTGCCCTATCTAAAAGTTTTTGAGAACCTTTCACATAGCATGCAGTTCCTAAACATATTGATAAATTGTATTTGCCTTTCGGAGCCAAAGTAAACCTTGAATAAAAAGTTATTACACCATAAATTTCTGCCATAGGAATTTTAAGTTCTTCCGAAATAACCAGTTGTGCTTGCTTTGGTATATATCCATATTTTTCTTGAATATCATTTAATATTCCTATTAACTGATTTTTTTCATTTGCATAATTTTTAATTATTTCTTTTGTTTCTCTTTTCACTTTTTCAAAAACACAATTTTCTTCCATATAATTTTTTCTCCTATTTTATTTTATTTATATTGTATCATTATTTATTAATTAATTAAACAATTTGAGTAAAATTTATTTTTTTCTCTTATATAATATACTTAAAAAGATAGAAATATTGTAACACAACACTTCTATCTTTTAACTGTCAGCTTTAATAAGATTCTCACATTTTTAAGAGAATATATATTTCATACTTTCTATGTACAAATTTTATCTAATTCTTCATCATTTAGTCCAGTACATTTTTCAATTATATCTCTATTAACATTATTTTTAAGCATAGCCATTGCTATTTCTATCTTTCCTTCTCGCTTTCCTCTTGCTTCTCCAATTTTTATACCACGCTTCTCTCCGCGAGCTTCTCCACGCGCTTCGCCTATTCTCTCGCCTTCTTTTTTTCCACGCTTTATGCCTGTTGCATATGCTGAATTTTCATCTAATATTGCTTTCTCTCTTAATTCTTGTAATCTCCTTGTTGCTGCATCTCCTGTTAAGTATTCATAATCTCTTTGTGCTTTTTTTACTAATTCATTTTTCTCTATTGCCATATTTATCAGCTCCTCATTTTCATAATCTATAAATGCTAACCATTGTTCAAGTTTAGTTTCTGGCTCTTGTATTTGTTTTCTAAACTTTGGTAGCTCTATAAAGAAATACTTTATTCCTTTTATCATTTCATAATTTCTATATTCATTCTCTACTGTTACTGTATCTGTACAATATTTTTTTAATCTTGTCATCTCATAATTTAATATACTTATTACATATATATCTTTTATTTTGTCATATGTTTCTTTTATTTTTAAACTATTTCCTATTACTTTACCAGCATAATACATTGCTCTTTTTTCCATATTATATGTATCTTTTAATTGCATTTCTATTATTACTATTGCATTTTTATTTATTATTACTCTTAAATCTAACTTGCCATACTTCTCTTCTTTCTTCATTTTGCTTAATTCTACTTCTTTTTGCACTTCTATTTCTTTTATTTTTATTTTTATAATTTTCTCCAATAATTCTTTTAGCATATCCTCATTTCCTACTTTGGAAAATAAATTTTTAAAAATTATGTCATTCTTTGGTTTAAGCTCTGTTTTATTCTTGTTTGTCAATTTGTTGCTCCTTT
>CAMMLS010000012.1 GCA_946497775.1 uncultured Clostridium sp. | reverse complement strand
TGCATTTTTAATTATATCTATAATATATGCAATTTTTAGTGGAAAAATAGGGGATTTAAATAATTCGATTTTTGCGTCAGCAGACAGTGCTGTACAACTTGCAATTACTTTATTTGGAACTTTATGTTTTTGGAATGGGATAATGCAAATTGCCATAAAAAGTAGTTTAGTAGATACAATTTGTAAAATATTAAATCCATTAATTAAATTTTTGTTTCCGGAAATAAAGAAAGGAGGAAAAATACATAAAGAAATATCTATGAACATAATTGCAAATTTACTAGGACTTGGAAATGCGGCTACTCCACTTGGACTTAAAGCTATGAAAAGCATGCAAGAAGAAAATCCAAACAAGGATAGATTATCAAATTCCATGGTAATGTTTATAATAATAAATACTGCATCGATTCAAATAATACCAACAACAGTAATTGCAATAAGAAATTCGTTAAATTCTGGTAATCCTAGTAAAATAATTTTACCAGTGTGGATAGCAACAATTTGTGCAGCAGTAGCGGCTACGTTTATGGGAAAATTAATCACAAAATTTGGAAAGTAGGTATAAAATGGAGTTAATAAATTATATTTCTACAATTTCAATTCCACTTGTTATTTTAATAATAACATTAAATGGAATATTAGAAAAACAAAATATTTTCGATACATTTATTGAAGGAGCGAAAGAAGGAATTAATATTATAATAGGAATATTTCCAACATTAATAGGGCTATTTGTAGCGATAGGAGCATTGAGGCAATCAGGAGTGTTAGATATGGTAATAAGCATGTTAAGCCCAATAACTAATATATTTAGTATTCCAAAAGAAATAATGCCACTTGCAATATTAAGACCAATATCAGGTAGTGCATCAACAGCAATTGCAGTTGATATTATGAAAACATATGGTGTGGATTCATTAATAGGACAAATAGCATCAACCTTAATGGGCTCAACAGAGACAACAATATATACAATAGCAATATACACAAGTATAGTAAAAATAAAGAAAACAAGATTGGTATTACTAGCAGGGCTAATTGGAGATTTGGTAGGAACTATTGCCTCTGTTGGAATTTGGCGAATTATGTCGTAAAGTTTTTCTTGACAAATATTATTACTAGTAGTAAAATTAAAACATAAAATAATTTATTTCAAATACAGCTCTGGAGAAACAAAATGAAAATAATTTTATTATTCATATTTATCTACTTTATTTCTAGAAAAGTAGTAATCAAATTATTATCCAAAATTATTAAAAGAAAATTGAATAAATAGTAAAAAAGGTTATAATAAAGTTTATTTATTTTATAAATGAATCAGTTTATACCCTGAGTAATAAAAAAATTGTATTTATACAAATACAATATATTAACTAAGTTATTAAATTTGTAGAGGCATATATAAATTAACCAAGAACTAATTTATGTATAATTTACAGCCTCTACAAGCCCCCATAAATGGCTATCTAGCCAAATATATTTTAAATTTTTTCTTACAAATGCCAGGGATTTTAGCCCCTGGTTTTTTTCTAAAATTAAATATCAATAAAATTACTAGGAGAGTTTCTACTTGCAACTATAATATTAATAAGACTGGAATCATGAGTATTATTTACTTCATTTAAAACAGTTTGGTAAGCAAGTTCTGGAAAATTATTTTCTTTACTTAGATGTCCAAGCATTACACAATTTAGTCCAGAATCAATAAGGTGAGAAACAACTTTTCCACAAGAACTATTAGACAAGTGACCATTTGGACCATCAATTCTATATTTTAAATGAAGCGGATATGAAGAATATTTAAGTACATCTGGATCATAGTTGGCTTCTAATAAAGCAAATGAACTATTTTCTAAGTAAGACATAATCTTATCAGAGACATGCCCAACATCAGTTGCAATACTAATTTTTTTCCCAGAATTGAAAATATTGTATCCACATGGACATGCTGCATCATGTGGAATACTAAAAGCTATAATCTTCAAATCATTTATATAAAATTCACAATCAATATTTATAATTTTTCTATTTGAATCTGATATTTTATTCATTTCTTCTGGCATAGCTTCCCATGTTTTTTTATTAGCATAAACTGGAATATCATATTTTTTAGAAAGAGTGCCGAAGACCTTTAATATGGTCACTGTGTTCATGTGTAACTAAAATTCCAGCAATATTATTTATATCTATATCTAAATTATTTAATGCATCAACAATTTTCTTTGTGCTAACACCTGCATCAACTAAAATATTAGTGTTAGAGCTTTGAACAAGAAAAGAATTTCCTGTACTGCCACTATATAAACTACAAAATCTTAACATAATTAATAAGAAACCCTTTCAATATTAGCACCTAAAGCTCTAAATTTTTCTTCTATATTCTCATAACCCCTATCAATATGCTCAATATTATAAATTTCAGTTTTTCCATTAGCAACACAGCCAGCAATAATAAGTGCAGCACCAGCTCTTAAATCGGTAGAATGAACAGGTGCACCATACAAAGATTCTACTCCTTCAAAAATAGCAGATTTTCCTTGTGCTGTAATTTTAGCACCCATATTATTAAGCTCAGCAGTATATTGAAAACGAGATTCCCAAATACTCTCATTAATAATACTTGTCCCATCTGCCAATGCTAAAACAACTCCTATTTGTGGTTGCAAATCTGTAGGAAAACCTGGATGAGGCAAAGTTTTAACAGTAACCTTTAAAGGTCTAGTATTGCACCAAACTCTAATTTCATCTCCCGAACTTATATCAACATTCCCGCCCATTTCAAGAATTTTGGCGGTCAGAGATTCCAAATGTTCAGGAATGCAATTCTTTACTGTAATATCACCACGAGTAGCCATTGCGGCTAACATAAAAGTACCAGCTTCAATTTGATCGGGTACAACAGAGTAAGATTTTCCACCTGTCAATTTTTCTACTCCGTGAATTTTAATTATATCTGTTCCAGCACCTCTAATATCTGCTCCCATAGTATTTAAAAAATTTGCTACATCTACAATATGAGGTTCCTTTGCGGCGTTATCAATAATAGTAGTACCATTTGCAAGGACAGCAGCGAGCATAATATTAATAGTAGCACCAACAGAAGCAATATCCAAATAAATAGATGTACCTTCTAATCTATCTGCTTTTGCTATTATTTTACCTTGTGATACATCAACAGTAGCGCCAAGAGCTTCAAAACCTTTTATATGTAAATCCATAGGCCTTGCACCAAGATTGCAACCACCAGGAATACCAACTTGAGCAAGTTTACATCTGCTAAGAAGAGAACCCAAAGAATAATAAGAAGCTCTAAACTTTCTAGTAAGTTCTAAGGATTTATCACTAGCACAAACATTAGTTGTATCTAATGTAAGCTCATGAGGACCAGTCCATGTAACCTTGGCACCAAATGATTTTAAAATATCTATATATAAACGAACATCACTTATGTTAGGAACATTATCGATAGTACAAACTCCATCAATTAAAAGAGCGGCAGGTAAAATAGCAACAGCAGCATTTTTTGCTCCGCCAATTAAAACATCACCTTTTAAAGGAGTTCCACCAGTAATAACTAACTTCTCCACGTAAAATCCTCCTAAAAATATAAAAATAATTATAAATAATATACCATAAAAACTATAAAATAACAATACTTTGAATGTATAACAACCAAAGAAGAAATATTCTTTGGTTGTTACAAAATTATTTATTAGATAAAGAGGCAAGTTCAATACGGAAGTTTTGCAAAAGTTCTATAAGCTTAAACTTAAATTTAACATCACTAGTATCTTCTGAAATTACATTATATCCTTCTGTATCTAAATTGTCTTGCAAAACTTCTTTTGAACTATCTGGAACAACACCAGAGCTTACATCTACAAAACATAAAGGAGGAAACATTACACACCACCAATTTTGCCCAGAAGCACTACCTATTTTTACACGAAGAGCATCATAAAAACCAGCTGGTAGAGAAATATCTCCATATGTTTTTGTAGGAAATTCAAAATAACCTAGCTCAACAGTAACAGGATAAAAATAGCCATTATCATAAACTGTTTCCTGAGCTACTTGCCTTATAGCATCTAAATCAAGCATTTTTATTAAATCTTCCTTACATTTAGCACCAGAAGTAGACTCGTTTACATATTCTAAGACCGAATCTCTTACAATATATTTTAAAGCTTGATCTTCATCAGAATCACTATTTGCAATAACATGTAAACGAAAAACATTACTAGAAATATTAGCAGAAACGGCTGCTACATAACTACATGCATTAACAACAACAAAGCAGAAAAGCAAAAGAGAAATAAGAGTAAAATTTTTAAATTTATTACTTAATATGATATTTTTAATAAACAAGATAAAAACCTCCTTAATTGTAAAAACTTTCTTTACCAAAAGTATTAACCAAAAATAAAAAAATATACATATTCTAAAAACATTTGGAAAAAAGTATGTCGAAAAAAGCAAATGGAAAAAATTGTAATTTATTTGTAAAACTATTGACACATTTGAAACAAAATGGTAAAATTTACCAAAAGAAAGAGAGGTTATCTAAATGAAAAAAATTAATAAAATGTGCAGTTTTTACGTAAATGATTGGCATTTAACAGTTATGATGTTACCATATATAAATAACAAAATGCAAAATAATGAAAAAATAACAATATTAAGTGAAGAAAATTTAGAAACTAATATAAAAACAATATTGCAAAAAATAAATATAAAAGATGAAACTAAAAACGAAATAGAAAATTTAGGGTGGGCAAAAACGCCATTTAATAAAATAGATACAATTATAAATGAAGTTACAAGCAAGGATAATATAATAGTAATAGGTGACGAAAAATATATTGAAAATGCTAACGAAATAATAGAAGAAAAAATAAAAACAGGAGAAATAAACATTGTTAATTGCTATGAAGTAATGCAATTTAATAATAACATAGAAAATATACTAAAAAATCATGAGAAAGTCATAAATACCTCAGGAGAGAAGACAATACAAGAAATGTTTGATGGATTTTCTAAAAAAGAAGTTATATAAGAAGGAATAAATAATTGACTTAATTCCTATAATGGTATAAGATATAAACACAAAAATCATTATAGGAAGGAGTAGTGTAAAAATGGATTATTTGCAAGCATTTAATAAACTAAAACAATATAATCAAGAACATATATTAAAATTCTATGATAAAATCTCAAAAGAAAAACAAAAGAAATTATTAGAACAGGTAGAAAAATTAGATTTAGAGCAAATAGATAGTTTGTTTAAGAATATAAAAAATCAAGAAAATAAACAAGCAAAAGTAGAACCGATAGAATATGTAGATAAAGAAAAGTTAACTAAACAAGAAAAAACAGAATATGAGAAAATAGGAAACGAAACATTATCAAGTGGGAAAATAGCAGCTGTAACAATGGCAGGTGGACAAGGAACAAGACTTGGACATAAAGGTCCAAAAGGAACTTTTGATTTAGGATTAAAAAGCCATAAAACTTTATTTGAAATAATTTGTGATACTCTAAAAAGAGTACAAAAACAAAATGGTGTAACAATTCCTTGGTATATAATGACAAGTGAAGAAAATAATGAAGAAACAGTAGATTTCTTTAAGAATAATAATTATTTTGGGTATCCTAAAACAGATATAAAATTCTTCAAACAAGGACAATTTCCAATGATAGATACAAATGGAAAGATTCTATTAAACGAAGAAGGATTAGTAAAAGAAGCTGCTGATGGACATGGTGGAGTATACATTGCAATGCTAAAAAATAACATTATAGAAGATATGAAAAAACAAGGAATAAAATGGGTAGAAATTTGTGGTGTAGATAATGTACTTGTAAATATGTTTGACCCTGTTTTTATAGGAATGTATATAAAACAAGGATTTTCATCAGCATCAAAATCAGTTGTAAAAAAATATCCAGAGGAAAAAGTTGGAGTTTTCTGCAAAAAAGATGGAAGACCAAGTATAATTGAATATACAGAACTATCAGAACAAATGGCAAATGATAGAGACGAAAATGGTGAACTAAAATATGGAGAATCAAATATAATAGTACATATTTTTGAATTAGAAACAATAGAAAGAATTAGTAAAAATATATTACCATATCATCCGGCTTTTAAAAAAGCAAATTATATGAATGAAAATGGAGAAATAGTAATAGCAAATGAACCAAATGCATACAAATTTGAAGCATTTATATTTGATGCTTTTGAACAACTAGATAATATGTCAATATTAAGAGTTAATAGAGAAGAAGAATTTGCACCAGTAAAAAATTCAGATGAAAAGGGAGTGGACTGCCCAAAAACAGCAAGAGAATTATATAAAAAACATTTTCAAATAAAAGAATAATAGGAGGAAAATATGAGAATAAATCCGGAAATTTTTAGAAGTTATGATATAAGAGGAATAGTAGGAAAAGATATAGATGGAGATGTAGCAGAAAAACTAGGAAGATCATTTGGTTCATATATTCAAGATTTGGGAGAAAAAACTGTAATAGTAGGAAATGATAATAGAGAATCATCTGATGAATTAAATAAAAGACTAACAAATGGACTAATAGAATCAGGAGTAGATGTAATTAATATTGGATTAGCAACAACTCCAATGGTATACTACGCAAGAAAATTATTTGATATAGGACCAGCAATACAAATAACAGCAAGTCATAATCCAGGTGAATACAACGGATTTAAAATGTGTATAAAAAAGGAAGAAGAAAGCATTTATGGTGATAAGATACAAGAAATAAGAGAGTATACAGAAAAAGAAAACTTTAAAACAGGACTTGGAAATGTTACTAGTGAGAATATTTTAGATAGATATATAGATCAAATAGCTGAGAAAGTAAAACTAGGAGATAGAAAACTAAAAGTAGTTGTAGATGCGGGAAATGGAACAGCAAGTATATTAGCAGAAAAACTACTAAAAAAATTAGGAACAGAAGTAATTCCATTATATTGTGACCAAGATCCACGTTTCCCAAATCATCATCCAGACCCAAGTGTACCAGAAAACTTAAAAGATTTAAGCAAAAAAGTGTTAGAAGAAAAAGCAGATATTGGAATAGGTTACGATGGAGATGGAGATAGAATAGGAATAGTAGATGAAAAAGGTGGCATGATTTTTGGAGACTTATATATGCTTATAATATGGAGGGATATTATAAATAAATATCCAGGGGCAAATGCATTAGTAGAAGTAAAATGTTCACAAAGCTTATGGGATGAACTAGAAAAAATAGGAGCAAAACCAGAATTTATAAGAACTGGAAATCCATATATAAAAGCAGCAATGAAAGAAAAAAATGTACCATTTTCAGGAGAAATGTCTGGACATATATTCTTCCGTGATGAATATTATGGATTTGATGATGCCGCATATGCCGCAGCAAGAATACTTAGAATATTATCAAACACAGATAAAAATACATCTGAATTATTAGATGGAATAAATACATATATAGCAACACCAGAAATCAGCAAAGAAGTAGAAGATAGTAAAAAATTTCAAACAATAGAAAAAGCAGTAAAATATTTTAAAGATAAAGGATTTAAAGTAATAGATGTAGATGGAGCAAGAGTAGTATTTGAAAACGGATGGGGACTTATTAGAGCATCAAACACATCACCAAAAATAACCATAAGATATGAGGCAAAAAATCAAGAAGAATTAGAAAAAATTAAATCAGAATTTGAAACTTGTTTAAAAGAAATAATGTAAAAGAAAAAACCGCTAAAAGCGGTTTTTTCTGTGATGTGATAAAATGCAAAGGAACCAAAATAGAAATTAACACATCACAAATATTAAGTTGTCTTTAATTATTATAGCACAACATGTAAATTATGTCAACACTTATAAAAAATTTACAATTTTCCCCAACCTTTAATATTACTACGCCTAATAGCTCCAAACAAATTGGCTTTAACCATAGGAATATCTTTTGAAAGAGAATAAATTAAATCTTTCATATATTCTCTTTTAGAAGTGCCATCCATAGGACAACATTTAGGCATTACAGCAACTTTATTTTTATTAATAAATCTCTTAATATCTTTTTCGGGAGCATAAATTAATGGCCTAATAACAGTGATTCCTGTTCTATCCATAAAAGAAACAGGTGCAAATGTAGACATATTCCCAGTGTACAACAAATTAAGGAAAAATGTTTCTATTAAATCATCTTGATTATGCCCAAGAGCAATTTTATTACATTTTTCTCTAATTGCAATAGAATTTATAATACCTCTTCTTAAATTTGCACATAAAGAACACGGATTTTTTTCGTTTCTAATTTCAAAAACAATTTCTTTAATATGACTATCTTCAATAAAAAGAGGAATATCTAAACTATCACAAAGATTCTTTAAAAAATTAATATCAAAAAAATCAAAACCAGGATTAATACTAACTGCAATAATATCAAATTTTTTTGGATAAAATCTTTGAAGAGAATGAAGCCCCATTAAAAGAGAAATAGAATCCTTACCACCAGATAAGCAAACTGCAATTTTATCTCCCTCATTAATCATATTAAAATCTTCTATTGCCCTTCTCATATGGCTTAAAATTCTTTGCATAAAACCTCCTAAAAAAGAAAAAATAATAGATATATTATACATTCATATATTAAAAATTACAATATGGACACAAAAATTTCATTTTTTTGAAAAATATTGTTGACAACCGCCCCAAAATGTAGTATCATATATAGGCGTTAGGTTATGGGCCATTAGCTCAGGTGGTAGAGCACTTGACTTTTAATCAAGTTGTCCGCAGTTCGAGTCTGCGATGGCTCACCATAACTTTATGGCCCGTTGGTCAAGCGGTTAAGACACCGCCCTTTCACGGCGGAGACATGGGTTCGATTCCCGTACGGGTCACCAACTAAATATGCCGCTGTAGCTCAGTTGGTAGAGCAACTGACTTGTAATCAGTAGGTCGTCAGTTCAAGTCTGACTAGCGGCTCCATATAAAAGTCAAGAGTTTTGAAAATGTTCTTAATTCTTGACTTTTAATTTTACTATGTCTCAATTGTCACTCGATAACAAGTACATATAAAGGAGCAAATTTAAATAAAGGTAGAAGATCTAGAAGTAAATATTATAAATAAGGAGAAAAATATGAAAACGGTATTAATAACAGGAGGAGCAAAAGGAATAGGGAAAGCAATAGCTTATGAATTTGCAAATTGCGGATATAATGTTGTCATTAATTATAAAACATCAGAACAACAAGCTATACAAATTAAAGAAGAATTAACAAAACAAGGAAAAAGTGTGGAAATCTACAATGCAGATTTGTGCAAAAAAGAAGAAGTAGAAAATATGATAAAATTTGTAGTGGATAAATACAAAACAATAGATATACTAATTAACAATGCAGGAATATCACAAATAAAACCATTTGCAGATATAGAAGAAAACGATTGGGATAATATGATAAACAACAATCTAAAAAGTGTATATCTAACCACTAAGGCAGTAATTAGTAATATGATAAATAATAAAAACGGAAGTATAATAAATATAAGTTCAATATGGGGAGTTGTTGGTGGATCATGTGAAGTTCATTACTCAGCAGCAAAAGCTGGAATAATAGGTATGACCAAAGCATTGGCAAAGGAAATGGCTTTATCAAATATAAATGTTAATGCAATTGCACCAGGACTAATTAAAACAGATATGAATAAGAATCTTAAAGAAGAAGAAATAAAAGATATTGAAGAAGATATACCGCTTGAAAGAGCAGGGACACCAGAAGAAATTGCAAAAACAGTAAAATGGTTATCTGAAACAAAATATATAACAGGACAAATTATAAGAGTAGATGGAGGATGGCAAATGTAAAAAAGAAGTGGAAGAAAATCCACTTCTTTTTTAATCTGTTATTTTTCGCTTATAATTACCAGAAATAAGTTTTGGAACATAGACGATTAATTTATAAATAGCAAGCTTAATTTTTTTACTCCACAAATATGTTTTCCTTAATCTTCTATGTAATGAAACATTATTATTATCTTCTAAACTTATTAATGCATTATCTACTTTTTCTAATGGAAAAATATAGTTTTGACCATTATTATTATCCCAAACATTATCTTGATTTCTAAAACAGAAATTAAAAGATTCGAAATCTTGTAATTCTATTTCTGCTTGGAAACCAAGCTCAGTTTTTACCATTTTAATTTCAGAAACATTTTCCCATAACAATCCAAATCCAAAGTGAATATAAACTTCCTCTGAATTGTTTTGGAAAAGACTTCCAATGTATGATATTTTAACAGTACTATTAGGTACCAATTTATCAGTATTAAAAAATATATTTTTAGATAATTCCATTAATATCTCTCCTTATTTATCTTTTGCTCTAAACATTATATTATTAAATTCTAATTTATTCAAGTACTTTTTACAATATTTTTTATAGTTATTAAAAAAACGATTTTTTTCTTATATTTATACATAAACTTTACCTAAAATAGAGAAGTTATCAGAATTAGTTATTTTAATATCTTTAACAGATTTATTTTCTGCTTTTAATGTTATTTGACCATTTCTAGAGTAAAATTTTCTAATATAAAATTCATTGTTTAAATAAAAAAGGCCAAAATCTTTATTATTTAATAAAGTATTAAATTCTATAAATACGTATGAATCTTTTTTTATTGAAGGTTCCATAGAATCGTCTGACATTTTAAGTGCAATCGCAGAACTTGGTACGTGTGAAGGACAAGGTATTAAAGAAGTCATACGGTCTACTGCAATTACTTTATCGTAAGCTATGTAATTAATAAATCCATAAGCTTCTTGTTCTTCGCTTAAAGTTTTTCCATATGTGTACATTAGCGGTTGGTAAGGAGTATCTAGTGCTTTACAAATGTTTTTTAAAGCATTTTGGCTAGGATTTCTTTCTCCTTTTTCAATATGAGTTAAATGCCCAATATTTATACCAGTTCTTCTTGCTAATTCTGTTTTTGTTATACCTTTTTCTTTTCTTATTTTTGCAATCATATCCCCTATCATAATACATTCGTCTCCTTTTTTGTTTTGTATATTATACAAGAAAAATCGACATTTGTCTAGTAGTAAATAAAGATTTGCCTAAAAGTATTGACTTGTCAATTTGTAATATGACATCATATTGTCAAGCAGGCAAAAGAAAGGGGAATGTTTATGTACCATAATAGAATGAGAGAAATTCGAAAAGAAATAGGAATGACCCTTGAACAATTGTCAGAAAAGACAGGTATATCAATAGGATATTTAAGTCACCTAGAAAGAGGAACAAGGGAGAACCCAACCATATGCATTATGGATAAAATAGCATATGCATTAGGAAGAAGCTTAATGGAAGTATTTTTTGACTAGAATATTGTTTTATTTAACTGAATAAAATAAAAACAGAGACAAAAATTACTAATATATTTTAGTCGCGAAATATTGAAAAAAATGTAAAAATGTGTTAATATCTTTTTGGAGGAATTAGATTAATTTTGTATAATTAAGGAGAGTCTAATGGTAGAAAAAGAAAAAAATAACAAAAACACAGAAGAAATTGTAAAAATAGAAGAAAAAAAAGAAAAAGAAGTAGAAAAAAATGAGATACCAAATATAGAAATAAAAAATGAAATAATTGCAAAAGAAAAAAAACAAGAGACTCCAAAAGAAGACTTTAAAGTTGTAGAAGAAAAGCAATACAACAATTATGAAGCTAATTTAAACAAAAAAAGTAAAAAAGGGATAATAGCTTTTTCAATAATAGCAATATTAATACTAATATTAGCTTTGTTTTCTACAATGTTCTCACTAGCAAATTTAAATAATGTGAGAATAATAGATGGTGTAACAGTAAAAGGTATTTCTCTAAAAGGTCTAACAAAAGAAGAAGCAAAAGCAAAACTTACAGAAGAATTTACAAGAGAACTACAATCAAATATAACTTTAACATATAAAGATTATAGTTCATTAATAAACGGAGAACAAATAGGGGCTTCATACGATATAGATGCACTAGTAGATGAAGCTCATAGTATAGGTAGAAGTGGTAATATTTTAGAAAACAATTATACAATATTAAAATGCCTTATAGAAGGGGAGAATATAGAACCACAACTAAACTATGATAATCAACTATTAGAAAATGTAGTAGATGATGTAAATGCAAAACTTCCAGAAGGTGTAACTCAAAGTGCTTACTATGTTGAAGATGGAAATCTTATTATAACACCAGGAAAAGAAGGTGTAGTATCACAAGAAGAAAGATTAAAAGAACTAATACTTACATCAATTAAAACAACAACAGAGGATGATAATACATTAGAAGTACCAGTGGAGATAAAACAACCAGAAGCAATAGACATAGAAAAAATTCATAACGAAATATATGTTGAACCAAAAGATGCATATTTTACTACTGAACCATTTACTATATATCCACATGTTGAAGGAGTGGACTTCGCAATTACAATGGAAGAAGCCCAAAAATTGGTATCACAAAGTGCAGAAGAATATACTATACCACTTAAATATACAACACCAAATATAACAACAAATAAAATAGGAACAGAGGCTTTTCCAGATTTATTATCTTCATTTAGCACAAAATATGATGCAAGTAATAAAAATAGAAGTACAAACCTAGAACTAGCAGCAGGCAAAATAAATGGAACAGTGCTAATGCCTGGGGAAGAGTTTTCGTTTAACAAAGTCGTAGGAGAAAGAACAATAGAGGCAGGCTATAAAGAGGCACATATATATTCAGGTGGAAAAGTTGTAGATGGATTAGCAGGCGGAATATGCCAAATTTCTTCAACACTATATGATGCAGTATTATATGCAAACCTAGATGTAACTTCAAGAAAAAATCATCAATTACCAGCAGGCTATATTAAAAATGGACTAGATGCAACAGTTGTATATGGAAGTATAGACTTTAAATTTGTAAATAGTAGAAAATACCCAATTAAAATTGTAGCAGAAGTAAAAAATGGTGTTGCTAAAATAGATATATATGGAGTAAAAGAAGAAGTTGAATATGAAGTTAGACTAGAACCAGTAGTATTAAGTTATACTCCATTTAAAACACAATACATAACAGATACATCATTACCATCAGGCAAACAAGTAGTTCAGCAAAATGGTACAAATGGTTGCAAAACTGTAACTTATAAATATTTATTACTAAATGGAAACATAATAAGTAAAACAGAACTATCAAGAGACACATACAATCCAATTAACAAAATTGTAAGAGTTGGGCCATAAAAATAAAATAATATATTGACCAACTAAATAAGCTATGGTATTATATGTAGTAATGTGTCGAATTTTGTAAAAAAAGGAGGATGAAAGAATGAAATCAACAGGAATAGTAAGAAAAGTAGACGAATTAGGAAGAGTTGTTATACCAATAGAATTAAGAAATAATTTAGGAATTCAAGAAAAAGATCCAATAGAAATATATGTAGACGGATCATCTATTGTACTTAAAAAATATCAACCTAATTGTATATTCTGTGGTGGAACAAAAAAACTTGTAGAATATAAAGGAAAACTTGTATGCTCATCATGCTCTAAAAAAATAGAAGAAGCATTAGCAAGTGATGAATAAAATAATAAAAAAGCGTAATTTGTTATTTTACAAATTACGTTTTTTATTATTTATCTTTCGTTTAAAAAGTATTGATATATATCATTTTTGGAAAGATTTCTATCTTTTGCTATCATTTTTATAATATCTTTTTTAGAATATCCTAGATTTTTATAAAAAGCAAAATGTTCTTCCAAAGAAGAGCTAGCAAGTTTTTGAACTATTTCATCATTATTGTTTTTATTACCTTCTACAATTAAAACATATTCTCCTTTGGGATTGCTTATGTTCTGTAAAATCTCATCAACATATCCATAAGTAAAATCTTCATGAATTTTTGTTAATTCTCTTGCAATGGCAATTTTTCTATTGCCAAAAACTTCACTTATGCAATTTAAAGTATCGAATAATTTATGAGGTGCTTCGTAAAAAATCAAAGTTTTATCTATATCATATAAAGAAAATAACTTATTCTTTTTTTCTTTATTTTTAGCAGGTAAAAAACCAATAAAACAAAACTCTTTTGCAGAAATTCCAGAAGCAATTAATGCTGCAATTAAAGCACATGCACCAGGAATTGGAACTATTTTAATATTATTTTCAATTGCAAAATGCACAAGTTCTTCTCCTGGATCAGAAATAATAGGAGTGCCAGCGTCAGAAACAAGAGCAATATTTTTTCCATCTTTTAATTTAGAAATTAAAACATCACTTTTAATTAATTCGTTTTCTTTATAGCAACTTATAAGAGGTTTAGAAATATTTAGGTGGTTTAAAAGTTTAAGAGTGTGCCTAGTATCTTCTGCTGCTATATAATCAACAGATTCTAGTATTTTTATAGCTCTTAAAGTAATATCATCTAAATTCCCAATAGGAGTTGCAACTAAATACAAAATTCCAGACATAAAAATCACCTTTAAATTTTATTATATATTTTCAATATTTCATTTGTGTAAGTATTATCATTATTATAAACAATAAGTGGATTTTCAACTTTTAAAAAACTATTACCATTTTTAACAGCTTTAATAAGTAATAAATTTGGAGCTTTATTAGCAAAAGGATGAACAAATCGTAAAATTTTAGGTTCCATATTAAACTTTCTAAGTAAAAACATAATATCTGCGAGTCTATCAGGTCTATGGACCATATAAAAAGAACCATTATTTTTAAGTAACTTATAAGAAACAGAAATAACATCTTCTAATAAGCACATAACTTCATGCCTTGAAATAAGCTTTTCCTTATTAATGTTTGTAAGTCCAGAATTGCATTTTTTATATGGTGGATTTGTAACTACACAATCAAAAGTACCAGGAACAAAAGAATCTGGTAAATTCCTTAAATCTGAGTTTACAACTTCAATTTTACTACATAAATTATTTAAAATAATGCTTCTACTTGCCATATCTGCTACGTGTTCTTGGATTTCAACAGCATAGATTTTACTAAGAGATGTTTTGGAAGCAAGTAAAATAGAAATAATTCCAGTTCCAGCACATAAATCTACAACGATACTATTATTCTTTATATTTTTAGCAAAATCAGAAAGTAAAACAGCATCAATTCCAAAACGAAAACCAGTAGAAGATTGAATAATTTTTAAATTATTCAATTCCAAATCATCAATTCTTTCATTTTCATGTAAAATAATATCCATAAATCACCTTTCCACAATTTTCACATATTATATAACAAATTGTGGAAAAAGTCTAATAAAGGAGCAAATTAAAGTGGATAATTTATTTAAACAAGTAAACACCAATGAAAAAAGAAGAAAATTTGATATAAAAACTAAAAAAAATCAAACAGTACAATCTTTATTAGAAGTTGAACATTTTTTATGTCAAACAAAAAAAGCAATGAATTCCATAAAACTTTATAAGATATTAAAATAAAAATCCAGTTATTAAACTGGATTTTTAAAAAGGTGTTAAAATAGCCAATGGTCATCATCATCGTCAAATAACCAGGCAAGAAATATAAAATTCAGAATCCATTCATGGACAGAACGATTACGTTCATGTGCTTCTTCAATATCCATATCATCTTTTTTTAGATGAGCCTTTTTACTATTTAGTGTATTCCTATTAATAGTAAAAATATGAGCTAGGAATATTACGAGAATTACACAAATTTCAGAATTCGACCATATATTATTGTCCTTATGAGCCAAGTAAATATAAGCAATTAATGCAAATATTAAAAATAACCGGATCTGAAAAGTACTAACACCTTTTTCATACAGAATTACCATAATATATGCTACTATGAAGTATAAAATAATTAATAAGAATAAGTAAAACAGCTCCAATAACATGGTAATCCCTGCCTTTCATCATAAAGTTGTAAATATTATATCATGAAATAGCAGTATTTTCAATCATTTCCTAACAAAAGGATCTGTTAAAGAAAAATCGCAATTAGTAAAACTAGTAGATTCATTACCATCTATTAAAAACTTTACTCTTGTGACTTCTGTAAGTTCTGTTAAAGTATTTACAATAGAATAGACTGCATTGCTTGCAACATTTACATCTGAAATGCTAGAAATAAATGCACTTGATAAGTCAAGAATTACAGTTTCTCCATTTAAAGTAGCAGAATTAACAGTTGTATCACTTGGAATAACACTTTCTAATCCTTCATCAGTAGGACCTGAAATTAATAGATTAGTTAAAGTAAGATATGGATTAGAAAGAAGTTCTTTTGAATCAATAGTACGATTTTCACATTTCAAATTTTCAGAATTAGTTTCTTTAAAATACAATTTAACAATAGTACTTCTTAATTGCTCATCTGAAATTTCTTCTTGCGGAGTATATTCTTCTAAAATAGTATTATTGTTACTAGAAAGCTGTTTGAATATATAAAAACTTGCACAGGCTAATATAATAACAATAAGAGTAATTCCAAGAAACATTTTAAAACGTTTATTATCCATAAAAACCTCCCAAAAAAATAATTTGATAAATAATATTAAAGACAAGTCTAAAATAGAACTAATAATTGACAATTTAAGGAAAATAGTATAAATTATAATGAATGAAAAAGGGGGAAAAGGAAGGAGAATATATGAAAAAAGTAAAAGATCCAGTAAGTGGTTTTTCGCATTTATTAGGTGCAATACTTTCGGTAGTTGGACTGGTATTTTTAATAATATTTGCTGCCCAAAAAGGAGAGGGAGCATGGGATGTAGTTTCATTTACTATATTTGGGGTTAGTATGATTTTACTATATGTTTGTAGTGCCAATTATCACTTATTTAATGTTGGGGAGAAAGCAACAAGAGTACTTAGAAAATTAGACCATATAATGATATATATATTAATAGCAGGAACATACACACCAGTCTGTTTAGGACCACTTAGAGGTGGTTGGGGATGGAGTATATTCGGAGTTGTATGGGGAATAGCATTAATTGGCTTATTTTTAACAATATTTTACTTAAAAGCTCCAAGATGGATAACAACAGGACTATACTTAGCAATGGGTTGGGTAATTGTAATAGCTGCATACCCAATGATAATGGCATTTTCGCAAGCCAATATGTTACATGCACTATGGTGGCTTGTAGCAGGAGGATTATTATATACAATTGGAGCGGTAATATATGGCTTAAAATGGCCACCACTTAAAAATAAATATTTTGGATTTCACGAAATTTTTCACATATTTATTCTATTAGGAAGTTTCTGCTTATATTGGTTTATAATAAGATATGTATTATATATGTAAGAAAATGTGTAATTCCCATTGTCTAATTAGACAAAAAATGATAAAATAATATTATAAGTGTCAAAATATTTATGTACAAGCTAGGAGGTAAAAATGCCAAAGAAGAGAAATATTAAAAAAATACTAATAATAGCTGCCATACTATTTATAGTAATACTAGTAGTACGTGAATTAGTAATAGAAGCAATAGAAAGAGCAAACCAAGAAGATAAAGTATATACTACAATATCGGATTTTAGTAGCATAAAAGAGATAGTAGAATATATGGGATGTACATACATAAAAGAAGAAAAATCAACAGGAGAAAAATATGATATAGATGTGTATTTAAAATTTAAATATGCATTATATACAGAAGAAGTAAGTAATGAAGAATATTATTATAGAATTATAGCATTAGTTGCAGGTTATTATAATTATCAAAATATAAGATTGATAGACCAAGAAAATGATATAGTAATAGCAATTACATGTGACATGGAAAATCAAAAAATTGAAAATTTATTAATAAATGGTGAAGAAAATTATTTTGGAAAAACAGATACAGAGAATATATTAGAAAATTATGAAAATTTCCAAGTAGTTTCAATGGAACCAGAATCTACAATACTTAAAGAATTAATAGAAAAAGATTGGACAGAAAAACAAGTAAACTTTGGAACACAGGAATCAACATTTAATGATTATAAAATCTATTTTGATGAAGGAATTGAAACTAAAATAGTAGGAGGGAAAGTATTTCATTTAGTATTTACAGAAAAATACACAGAAAACATAATAAACGGAATAAATGTAAATACAGATGAAGAAACAATAAAAACAGTTCTAGGTGAACCAGAATTAAAAATAGAAAATCTAAGCATAATTGGATATAGAGGAGAAAAATTCTATATATTCTTTAACACAGAAGATAACAGAGTAAGCATATATAGAAGACAAATCATAACAGAAGAAGAAAAAGAAACATTAGTAAGAATGTTAGTACAATTATCAGTAGATGGAAATGCAATGGTATTTGCCAGTGATATGACAGACATGTGGAGCGATTACGATAAATTTGAATACACAGATGGATATATAAAATTACAATATACATTAAGAGGAATTGCATTTGAAGTAAATGTCACAGAAAATAATGGACTAATATTATACAAAAACTATAATGGAAGTTTAATTATGGATTTAAAAAATGGAGAAGAGATACCATATATTTATTTATCAGATGATGATTTAATATATGAACATGAGCAAACTTATGCAATTACAGAAAACACAATGAAAAGACTACCTGAATTAGAATTAGATCAAGGGATAGTAGATAGGAGTAAAGATAGCAGTAAATTTTTTATAACAAATATTTCAGAAAACAGCAGTTATAAAGAATTAAGATTTATATCAATAGATGGAGAATATTATAATTTTGATTTTGAAACAAGGGTAAATTCATATTTATGGTTAGATGATTATAATTTTGCATATAGCATAGCAAACCAAGGAATATATAGATATAGTATTTTAACAAAAGAAACACAAATTATAATAGAAGGGCAAGATGAATTTAAGCTAATAGAATATACAAATGGGCATCTTAGATATGATGATAAAGAGATAATTTATGTAGTATAATAACAAGAAAGGAGTCAAATATATTATGCAGAAACTAAAAAAAATAATAGTTACAATAACATTAATAATGGTAATTTTGACTTCTTTTGGGCGAAATGGAGTTTCTGCACTTACGCAACAAGAAGCAGGAAATGCTTTGGTAAATACTGCTAGAAATTACATGAATACATATGGGGATGAGACAGAATATTTAGTGGGAATAGGTTCAAACTTCGCAGCCGCAGCAGCTTGCAGAGCAAAAACAGTATTTGACCAACAAAAATCTTCATATCTTGATTATGGAGAAGCATACTGGTTAGATTGTGCATCATTTGTACAATTAGTATGCATTAGAGGAATAAATTTAGGAAAAATTTATAGTCAAATAAATGACAGAAGTGGTAATTATGTTGGATTTAATCCCAATACCTCAATGAGTGACGAAGTAGACACCCCACCATTTGAAAGAGTACAAGGAGATATTTCAAATGTACAAGTAGGGGATATAATATTCAATACACACCACGTAATGATTTATGCAGGAAATGGTTATGTTATACATTGTGATGGAAATGGATCCAATAATGAAGGAAGAGGAGCAATTTCATATCAGCCATTAAGCGAATATGCAGCAAATTGGGGAGAAAGTACAAGCTCATATCATGTATATAGAATAAGTGAAGAAGCAGCTGCAAAACTAGATGCAGAAGATACATTACCACCAGTAATAGATGAAATTATCGATACAATAAAAGATTGGATTTACGAAAAAGTTCCATTTAGGCAAGTTAGTGAAAGTAGCATAGATAAAGACAAAACATTTGCATACCAAGGAATTGCAAAACTAGAATCACAAACAACATCAGATGATGATAATAACACAGTAGCAGGAACAAATGATGAGCCATGGAGATTTCCTACATTATCAAAACTTCTAACATGGATACTAGATTTCATGTTTACAACAATAAAATCAATTATAGTAGGTATGACAACAATAGTGCAAATATTAATAACAGATTATATAGATGCAGCATCAGGAGAAGATATATCTGGAAGACTAGATGATGGAATGATTGCCTATTTAGAAAATGGATTAAATGAAGACATAAAAGATTCTATAACAATGGAAAAAATAGTATACAATTTAGTACCACTATTTGATGTAGATGTATTTAATGGAAACCAAGCTGGTGGAGAAACATTAGATGATTCAAGCTTAGTAATTATAATAAGAAATCTAGTAGCAAATATTTATATGGCAATAAGACAGGTTTCAATAATAGGTTTACTAATAGTGCTTATATATATAGGAATAAGAATTGCAACATCAACAGTATCTGAACAAAAGGCAGAATATAAGAAAAAGCTAGTAAGTTGGGGAATTGCATTTTTTATAGTGTTTGGAATGCATTATTTCCTTGTAATAGTAATGAAAATAAATGAAATATTAGTAGATATACTAAGAAATATTGGTACTAATCTTGCAAGCTCAATATCAGGAGGAGCATATTTCGACCTAGCACAAGCTATGAGAGAATTAACATATCTACCAGATATTGCAAAAAGTGCAGTTGCAATGGTAATGTACATGGTAATGATATATTATTTAATAAAATTCATACTAATATACTTTAAAAGGTTATTTATTACGGTAATATTAATAATATTAGGACCATTTATAGGAATAAAATATGCTGTAGATAAAATAAGATTTAACAAATCATCAAGTTTATCTACATGGGGAAAAGAATACATATTTAGTGTAGGAACACAAACCATACATGCACTTGTATATACAATATTTATAGGAATAACATATAAAATAGTATTAACATCAGATGTAGCTCAAATGGCAGTATGTATGTTAGCATTCTTATTCTTCAGATTCATGACAACAGCAGAAACAATGCTAAGGAGTATGCTAAAATTATCTGGAAACTCAGCAAAGAATATTATAGGAGACATAGATTCAACTGATATAAGAGACCTATTTGGATTAGGTTATATAATGAGTAGAGTTAATGTATTTTATAAAAAAGAATATGTTCCAGAATTTGCAAAGAGAAAATATCAAGCTGGAAAACGATTCTTTAAAGATCACTTAGAAGCTGAATATATTAAAATAAGAAGAAATGAATATATAGACAAATACGCTGATGCATACATGCCAGACGAAAGAAGAAGAAAAGGCCAAGTATCAAGTAATATCGATAAAGAGATAGACGAATTAATAAGAAAAGAATTTAACGAAAAACTAAACAAAACACTTGGAACTATAGGAACTATGCCAAAACTTGCAAAAGCAGGAATAAAATTCACAGTAGGAACAACAATGGCGGCAGTAGGACCATTCTTTGTAGGAACTGCACAAGCATATACAGGAGCAAAAACAATTGGAAGCATTTTAGGAGCACCAATAAAAGGATATAAAAGGCCAAGTAAAATAGCAAAATATAGAGGAAAAAATGAAACATATAAGCAACTTTCAGCATGGATTGCAGCAAATGGAACACATGAAGTTGGAACAAGCTTAAAGAAAGATTATTTATATCAAAAAGATGAAATAACAGCACAAAACGAACTAAGAGTTACAACATTACATCAAGCAAGAAGAGTAGAATTAGAATTAAGACAAGAAATTGCAAATCAAAAAGAAACATTGCTAAAAGGAGCAGAACCTGATGCAACACCACTTGAAAGAGAACTATCTAAGAAATATACAAGAGAATTAAGACAAAATGTAGAAGATTCAATGAAAACAGTAGATAGAAAAGACATTCATAAAGAAGTAAAAGACTACATGAAGAAAAACAATAAATATGCATTAACATTAAAAGACTTTGAAAATATTGCAGAAAGATTTGATGTAAAAGTTTCTGGGGAAATAATAAACCAAAAAGTAGAAACAGAAGAATTTATTGAAAATGTAAAATCAGAAACAATGGCAAGATTCATAAGAGAAGTAACAGAAAATGATGGAATAGCAAAAGAAATATCATTAGATTCAGAAGCAATAGATAAAGTAGAAGAAAATGTTAAATCAAAACTAGAAACAGCAAAAGAAGATGAAAAACCAGGAATTACACTAACCCTAAAATGCTTAGAAGATAAAAAACACGAGTTAGAGGGCAGAGAAAAATTACATGTATATAGTAATTTAAGTGATGAAGAGAAGCAAAAAGTAAACACTGTTTTAGCAGAAGCAACAACAGATGATGTTATAGAAAAAGAGGTACAAAAACTAAGTAGAGAGCAAATAGTAAACACAATGAAAAAGGCAGTAAACATGGAAGGAAGTATTAAGAAAAACGAAGTTATAAGAGAATTTAAACCAGTAATAGATAAAGTAGAACAGCTAAGAGACTTAGATGAAATTGCAAGAGAGACAGGAGAACAAACAGTATACAAAAACGCAGGAGAAATAGTAGAAACAATGATAAAAAATACAAAAATCTCTAACAAACAAAGAGAAAATTAAAAATAAAAGGCGTAATTAGTAAAACTATTTACGCCTTATTATAAGAAAAGAGGAAGATAAATGAAACTAAATATAGTACTAGTAGAACCAGAAATACCACAAAATACAGGGAATATTGCAAGAACATGCGCTGCAATAGGAGCAAAATTACACCTAGTAAAACCATTAGGATTTGACATAACCGAAAAATCAGTAAAAAGAGCAGGGTTAGACTATTGGGATAAACTAGAAATAGAAGAACATGAAAACTTACAAAAATTTTTAAATAAATATAACCCAAAAGAAAATTCAATGTATTTTGTAACAACGAAAGGACAAAAAACGTATGCACAAGTAGATTATTGTAAAAAAGAAGAAATATTTTTACTATTCGGCAAAGAAACAAAAGGTTTGCCAGAAGATTTATTGCTACAAAATATACAAAATGCAATAAGAATACCAATGAGAGAAACATTAAGATCACTTAATTTATCGAATTCAGTAGCAATAGTAGCATATGAGGTACTAAGACAAAATGATTTTAATGATTTAGAGAAAGAAAGCAAATACTTTAAACAATAGGAGAAAATAAAGTGGAAAATCAATTTGAAAGAACAGAAATATTAATAGGAAAAGATAATCTAGAAAAATTAAGACATAGCCAAATAGCAATATTTGGCATAGGAGGAGTAGGGTCATATGTAGCAGAATCTTTAGCAAGGGTAGGAGTGGGAAGATTTATATTAATAGATAATGACAAAATAGACATTACAAACATAAATAGACAAATACATGCAACACATAAAACAATAGGGAAGTATAAAGTAGAAGAAATGGAAAAGAGAATACAAGAAATAAATCCAGATGCCAAAGTACGAGCAATAAAAGAGTTTGTAACAGAAGATAATATAGAAAAAATATTAAACGCAAATATAGACTACATAGTAGATGCAATAGATACAGTAAAATCAAAAATAGAAATAATAAAAAAAGCAAAACAAAAAAATATGCCAATAATATCAAGCATGGGAACAGCAAATAAACTAGATCCTACAAAACTAGAAATAACAGATATATACAAAACTTCCGTATGTCCACTAGCAAAAATTATAAGAAAAGAACTAAGAAAACTAGAAATATCAAACCTAAAAATAGTATACTCAAAAGAAGAACCAAAACCGCCTAAACAAAACGCAGATGGGAAACTAACACTTGGCAGTATATCATATGTCCCATCAGTTGCAGGACTAATAATATCTAGTGAAATAGTAAAAGATATAATAAAAAGCTCTAACTAAAAGTTAGAACTTTTTTTATTATGGTGAGCCAGGAGGGAATCGAACCCCCGACCCCAGGCTTAGAAGGCCTGTGCTCTATCCTGCTGAGCTACTGACCCATAACAAAATTAATAATAACACAAAAAACCATATATGTCAATATATTGATAAAGAATTTTTAAAAATAAATGGTGCACTTGGAGGGATTCGAACCCCCGACCTTCCGGTTCGTAGCCGAACGCTCTATCCAGGCTAAGCTACAAGTGCAACAACAAAATAATTATACATCACAAATAATAGAATGTCAATTGTAACTTTTGCTTGAAATGAATATATAAATAATATATAATATTATGGAAAGAAAAATTAAGGAGAAAAATATGAAAAAGGTAATGTTCATATCCAGTACAGGAGGACATTTAGATGAACTAATGCAATTAAAACCATTATTTTCAAAATATGACTATCATATAGTAACAGAAAAAGATAAGATGACAGAAAAACTAAAAAACGAGTACAAAGAAAAAATATCCTACCTTGTATATGGAACAAGAAGCAAACCAATAAGATATATATTTAAATTATTATATAATTGTATATTAAGCCTAATAATATATATAAAATATAGACCCCAATATATTGTAACAACAGGAACACATACAGCAGGACCAATGTGTTGTATTGGCAAAATATTCGGTTCAAAAATAATATACATAGAAACATTTGCAAACATAAACAAAAAAACAGTAACAGGAAGATTAATTTATAATATAGCAGATTTATTTATAGTACAATGGGAGGAAATGCTAGAGCTATATCCAAAGGCAGTATTAGGAGGTTCGATTTATTAAATGATATTAGTAATGTTAGGAACACAAAAAAATGATTTTTCTAGATTATTAAAAGAAATAGAAAATTGTATAGAAGATGGAACAATAAAAGAACCAGTAATAGTTCAAGCAGGCTCTACCAAATTTAAAACAGATAAAATGCAAATATTTGACTTAATTGCAAGAGAAGAACTAGATAAGAAAAAAGAAGAAGCAAGACTAATAATAACTCATGGAGGAGTAGGCTCAATTGTAGGGGCTTTAAAAATGGATAAAAAAGTAATAGCAGTACCACGATTAAAAGAATTTAATGAACATGTAAATGACCATCAAAAGCAAATCGTCGAAAACTTTGATAAACAAGGATTTATAAAAGGAGTATTTGATATAAAAGATTTAAAACAAACAATAAAAGAAATAGATAGCTTTATTCCAAAAAAATTTATAAGTAATACACAAAGTATAATAAATATTGTAGAAAAATACATAGATACAAATTAAAATTAAAAATTGTAACACAAGCTAAGACTTAACATTTTTCACAATTTACGTAAACTCAGCATAAAATATAACATAAAATTAATAAAACAAAGAGGAGGCAAAAAATGTTAAGTTACATAATAGAAGGTGGGCACAAACTAGAAGGTACAACATATGTATCAGGTTCCAAAAATGCATCATTACCAATACTTGCAGCATGTATATTAAGCCCAAAAACTACTCTATATAATGTACCAGAGATATATGATACAGAAAAAACATTACAAATACTTAAAATATTAGGTTGTAAAATAAAAAAAACAAAAGGTAAATTAATAATAGATAGTACTAACATAAAAGAAATTCAAATACCAGACAAACTGATGAGAGAGCTTAGGTCATCTGTTATATTAGCTCGGAGCACTTATATCTAGATTTAAAAAAGCAATATTTTCATATCCAGGAGGATGTGATATTGGAGCAAGACCAATAGACTTACACTTAAATGGCTTTAAAAAACTTGGAATAAATATAGAAGAAGAAGCAGGTTATATAAAATGTAGTTGTGATAAAATAATGCCAGCAGATATTAATTTAGATTTTCCAAGTGTAGGTGCAACAGAAAATATAATGCTAGCATCTGTATTTGCAGAAGGAGAAACAACAATAACCAATGCAGCCTTAGAACCAGAAATAGTAGATTTACAAACAATGCTAAATAAAATGGGAGCAAAAGTGAGAGGAGCAGGTACTAATATTATAAAAATACAAGGAGTGAAAAAACTAAAAGAAGCAAGCCACAATATAATGCCAGATAGAATAGAAGCAGGAACATTACTAGTGGCAGCTGCAATAACTGGTGGTAATATAAAAATAATAAATGCATGCCCAGAACATATAGTTCCAATTATACATAAATTGGAGGAAATGGGTTGTAAAATAGAAACAAAAAAAGATATAATAAAATTAGTAGCACCAAAAAAACTAAAAGCAGTAGATATAAAAACCATGCCATATCCAGGTTTCCCAACAGATATGCAATCAGTATTTGGAGCAGCATTTACTGTATCAAAGGGAACATCATTAATAATAGAAAATATATTTGAAAATAGATACAAATACACAAATGAATTAAAAAGAATGGGGGCAAAAGTAACAATAGAAGGAAAAACAGCAATAATAAAAGGAGTAAAAAAACTAATCGGAGCAGAAGTCCATTCAACAGATTTAAGAGGTGGAGCTGCATTAGTAGTAGCAGGTCTTATGGCAAGAGGAAAAACCAAAGTAAATAATATAGAGTATATATTAAGAGGATATGAAAACTTAGGAGAAAAATTAAATAGCCTAGGAGCAAAAATAGAAGAAGTAGGTGAAAATAGTGAAAAAAGACAAGATAAAAGCGGGTAAAAAACCCGCTAAAAACAAAAACACAAAAAAACAATCTGAAAATATAAGCAATGAATTATTTGACTTTGATAATGAAATAGTAATAGGAGTCACTAAGCTGCCAGAACCCAAAAAGCAAAAGAAAAAAATAAAAAATAAAAATATAAAAACAGAAAATAAAAAAGTAAAAAATATAAAAGGACAAGCTGAAAAAAATAAAAAAATAACTAAAAAGCCAAACAAAAAAATCGATTTAAAAAAAGAAAAACGAAAAAGAAGAGCCATATCATTTTTAAAAGCAATAATAATAATAACAACATTTATTGGTACTATACTGGCAATTATGCTATCACCACTATTTAAAATAGAAAAAATAGAAATACAAGGGAACAAAAAAATACCAGTTGATGAAGTGTTAACTTTAAGTGAAATAAAAGAAGGGGAAAATATATTTTTAATAAATAAAAATAATACAATAAACAAACTAAAACAAAATCCATACATAGAAAACGTAAAAATAAAAAAATCATTACCAAGTACATTAATATTTGAAATAACAGAAAGACAAGCGACATATTGCCTTAAATATTCAGATAAATACATATACATAAATAATCAAGGATACATATTAGAAATAGCAGATACTACAAATAATTTGCCAGAAATAATATCCTACAAAACAAGTCAAGAGGAAATAAAAATAGGTGGTAGACTTTCACCAGAAGACTTAGAAGTACTTGGTACTATATTAAAAATTATGGAATCTGCAAATAACAATGGAATAGGAAATTTAATTACAAGTATAGACATAGCAAATAAAAATGATATAATATTAAGAATAGAAAGTGAACGGTAAGACTGTGTATTTAGGAGACGCATCAGATATAAACACAAGAATACTATATTTAAAAGGAATCATAGAAGAAGAAAAAGGAATAGAAGGAGATGTAATAATAAACGGAGAGTTAAATAACAGTAAAGGAGTAATATTTAGAAGAAAAGTTTAAATTATATAAAAAGGAGTTAAATAAAATATGAAAAAACAAAAAATAGCTTTGACATTGGGCTTAGTATGTCTTTTCTTAACAATAGGCACATGTATTCAATTAAAAACAATTGCTTCAACAACAAATCCAGCAACAAGTAGCAATAGTATTGAAAATAAATTAAGGGACGAAGTTTTTAAATGGAAGGAAAAGTATGATAATATATACAAAGATTTAGAAGAAGCGGAACAGACACTTGAAGCAGAAAGAAAAAAAGCAACAGAAAATAGCTCAGAATCATCGTCATTAGAACAAGAATTATCAACAGCAAGAATACTATTAGGACTAACAGATGTCAAAGGAAAAGGTGTAGTAATAACATTAGATGACAATAAATCAATTACAAATATGTCATCATTAACTGTTGATCCAAATGCATTATTAGTTCATGATGGAGACTTAATTCAAGTGGTAAGTATTCTAAAAAATGCGGGAGCAGAAGCAATATCAATAAATGACCAAAGAATAGTAAATACAACAGCAATAACATGTGATGGATATGTAGTAAGAATTAATGGAGAAAAAGTAGGAGCACCATTTGAAATTAAAGCAATAGGTTCACCAGAATATTTAAAAGGGTCATTAGAAGTTAGTGGATATATGGATATAATGGTAAATGATGGAGTAATAGTTGATATAAAAAAATCAAATTCAATTACAATTCCAAAATATGAAGGCGTATTAACACATGATTACATGAAAGAAAGATAGGTGAAATAAGAATTGAAAGGTAAAGTAACATTAACAATAGTATTAGGCTTAGTGTGTTTTGTATTAGCGGCAGTTATGTTTGCACAATTCAAAACAATAGAAAATACAGATATTACATCAATAGAAGCAATGAGAGAATCAGAACTTAGAACAACACTTGCAAACTGGAAAACAAAATATGAAGAAACAGAAAAACAATTACAAGATATAAATGCAAAAATAGCAGAATATAAAGAAAAAGGTGTAAACGACCAAGAAACAGAGCAACTATTAGAGCAAGAACTAAAAGAAGCAAATTTATTGCTTCGGAAAAACCGAAGTAGTTGGAGAAGGAGTAATAGTAACTCTATCTGATAACGATGTAAGCGAAATAGATATATATGATATATTACAATTACTAAATGAACTAAAATTAGCAGGAGCAGAAGCAATTTCTATTAATGAAATAAGAGTAGTAAATACAACAGATGTAGCATTAATAAACAATTCATATATAAAAATGGATGATCATAGATTAAATTCACCATATGTAGTAAAAGCAATAGGCGACCCAGTAAAATTAGAAAGCGGTTTAATGCAAAAGGAATCAGGTTACATGGATAAAATAATAAAGGCAATGGATAAAACTGCAACAGTAGAAAGGTCAAACAATATTGTAATACCGAAATATGATGGGAAAATGACAATTAAATATATAGAAATGGAGGAACAAGGATGATTTTTGCAGCAATAATTATAGGATGCGTTCTAGGAGCTCTAATAGGAATGGGGGCACCGGTAATTCCATATACATATACAGGATATTTAGCAATAGCAATAGTAGCAGCATTAGATTCTGTATTTGGAGGAATAACAGCAGTAGTAAATGGAAAATTTGATTTAAAAATATTTGTATCAGGATTTTTTGGAAATGCAATACTTTCAATGTTATTAACTTATCTAGGAGAAAAGCTAAATGTAGATATATATTTAGCTGCAATAGTAGTGTTTGTGGGTAGAATGTTTACAAATTTATCTATAATAAGACGTCATTATCTAGAAAAATGGACTTCAAAAAAACAAAATAGTGTTGTAAACAAATAAAAAGGAGAAATGAAGTGAAAAATAACAAAGGAATAACACTTATAAGTTTAATGATGTATATAATTGGAATGGTAGCAATAGCTGCAATTATATCAGTTGCTGTATCGTTTTATAATAAAAATGTGTTAACAATGAATGATACAAGTGATGTAAACATGGAATTTAATAAATTCGATACAAAAATGGTGTTAGAAACAAAAACAGCTGGAAATCAAATAGAATCGGTAACAACAAATACAATAAAATTTAAGTCAGGAAATACTTATACTTTTCAAGATAATAGAATATATCAAAATGAGATAGTTGTAAGTGATTATGTAAAAGATTTTATTGCTAAACTTGAAACAGATGGAAGTAAACAGATTCTTAAAATATATATACTATTTGGAAAAGGACAGATTGAGGTTGTAAAGAATTTGAGTTATGTTGTTGAAGGTGTGGAAACGGAACTTGGAGGAAGTGCTACTATGGTTGTGCAGGGAAGTAAACCTATGCCAAAAGTTGATGAAGATGGATTAGCTACTGAAAATTTTGTAATTAAGCCTGATGCAAGCAGTGATTTGCAAATAGTAATTCCTGTTGGGTTTGCACCAGCGATATTAGCAACAGGGACAACGCAAAGTGGACCTCGGACAAGATGGAAGTGTAAAAGAAATAATGCCGGCTGATGAGTGGAATAATATAACAGTAGAAGATATAAATCAAGGAATAGTAATAGTAGACCATGCTATAACATACGATAATGGACAAACAAGTGGAACAGTACCAGATTTTAATGAATTTGTATGGGTATCAATTCCGGATTTTGCAAATGATTTTAAAATGTTAGCATGGAATGGACCATATTGGAATGGTAGCAATCATATTGTAGGAGAACACCCTATTGTAACAAATCCAGCAAATGATACAGAAAAGCAAAATAAATTCTGGGAGGATTCTACAACGTCAGAATATCAAGATATGCTTGATAGTGTAGAACATTACAAAGGATTCTATATAGGAAGATATGAGGCAAGTCAAGGAACAGGAGATGTAGTAGAGAGCAAGCGTGATGTTTTACCATTGACAGAAATAACTCAACCAATGGCGATAGATGCTTGTACAAACAGCAAAATTGAAAATATGCATTTGATGTATGGAATAGAATGGGACAGTGTATTAAACTGGTTAATAGACAAAGCAACAATATCAACATATGTTTTAGGAGAAACAAAAAACATGTCAATAGAAGATATACAAGCTAATAGTAATAGCTGGGGAAATTATATTGAATCAGTAGGAGATGCAAAAAAAGACAGCGGTTCAAAACAAGAAACAGGAACAAGTGAATATTGGAAAGCAAACAACATATACGATTTGGCCGGTAATATATGGGAATGGACACAAGAAAAATATTCAACCGAGACATACAGAGCATTTAGAGGTGGTACTTGTAGCAATAAGACTGATATTTACCCTGTGGCTTATCATGCTGCTTATGATGAAAACTATACGTATAGCGATGTACGGATTTCGTGCTAGCTTTTTTATAAAAATGGATTCTAATAACAATGTATAAGATAAAGACTTATGATATAGAGTACAGATAAAATAAAAAGAAAATGAGTGCTGATTTTCCAGTCTTACTAAAAATTGACAAAACAGACATTTTGTTATATAATCTTTATACAGTTTTTTATTGACTCTGGTTTTTAAAGGAGGGTTATGTAATGGAAAAATTACAGGCAATGGTTGAACAGTTTAATAAGGTTTTTGTGGTTCAAAACAAAATACAGGATATAGTGAATATTGGAAAGCAAACAATATATA
>CAMMLS010000011.1 GCA_946497775.1 uncultured Clostridium sp. | reverse complement strand
CATATAATTGTTGTATCATTTGTGAGAAGAATATTGTAAGCAAGAAATCATATGCAGCATGTGTATCTGATGATATAACATAAACTGCTGTTTTTCTTCTTCCTATTTCCGCAAAATCTATTGTATTTGTAGATGTAAGTTCTGCTATATCTTTTGAATCGAATTTACCAAGTTTAGATTGAAGTGAACTTAGTATAGAACTATATGTTTTTTCTGGTGCAATCTCTATGTTTTTATAATTTCTTCTTGCTGGATGGTCATAAGGAAGTGCACTCATTAAGTTTGTAAGTAAATTATCCCCACCATTATTATTTGCAGCTCTTACAAGTTCTGCACAGCTTGCTAGGTTTTGTTCTTCTTCTGGTCTTGTTGCTTTTAAATAGTATATTAATGCTTTTAATAAAGCTTCTGCCATATCGTCCCAATATGGATCACTTTTATCTCCTGCACTGCTTTGTCCTTTAACTATTGTATTAGCAATAACGTCTACATCTATTTCGCTTTTTATATTAAATAAAGGATTATATCCATCACTATTTTTTGGATTAATTAAATTAAATATTTTTATATCATATCCATTGGCTCTTAAATATCCTGCTGTTTTATCATATAGTTCACCTTTTGGGTCTGTAAATACATATGAACCTAGCTTTTGATAAGCATTTGGTATAACAAATGAGGCAGATTTACCAGCACCAGAACCACCTATTACTAATATGTTTGTATTTCCTCTTTTATTTACTGGCAAATAATGCTTTTCTGCAAGTAATATACCTTTTTTAGGGTCCAAGACTTTATATTGCTCACCATTTTCGCACCAATCACTTGAACCATGTTCAATAGTATCATACTCAGATTTAGGCCACATTTTAGCAATTCCTATTGACATTGCTATAATATATATTACAGTAAATTTAAGTAAAACTCCAAAAAAATTGCCTACATAATCTGCTGAAAACGCTTTTCCTATTGATGCAAATAAGTTACCCATATTAGTATATAAATCTTCTAGAAATGCACCAAAATGGAAAACTCCTTCATATGTGGCATCTTTTATAGCAACAGACATAGGCGCAACAAATACTATGGATAGAATTATCCATAGTATTCCAACTACTGCTAATTTAGTTTTACTTTTTTTTATGGCTTTCTTTAATTTATCTAACATAATCTTTTCACCATCTCATTCGTTTATATACTCTATCTTTCTTCTCCTAGTGTTCTTTCTCTTCCTTCTAGTTTTATACTCATTTCTCCATTTTCAGATAGGTATTTTTCAAAATTTCCAAAATCTAATCCTTTGGCTTCATCTACATGAAAATACATTTTTCCATCTTTACCTTTAACTTTATGTCCAAACATACCGCATATTTTCATTTAAAAAGTTCCCCCTTTAATCATTCTTGCTATCTCGGACTTCAAATGCGAAATAGCTTTTATATGGTTTAAGTTTACATTTTCCTTTAACTTCATCGCTTTCTTCGTCATAATATAGAGTTGGTTTTATTTCTTCTGCTGTTTCTGGATCTATTATTGAAATAGGTCTTTTCAAATTTGGTGTATACTCAAAATCTCTATATTCCATTTCTTCTTCGCTATAAAGTGTTTTAAATTTCATTGGCATAGGTTTTTTAGAAATTCTTACTCTATCTTCTTCAAGAATTCCCATATTAACTACTACCTTTTCTTTACCAAATGATAATATTACAAGTTGATTATTTGATGGTGACAAATCATCTACATAAAAGGTCTTCTTTTTATTATTTCCAACATACTCCTCTGTATATTTAAGTCTTTCAACTGTGTACTTAGGAGAATCTTTTAAGAATTCCTTTTCTGTTTTATTTACTTGATATATTACTGTGTTTACATCTTTTTGGTCTGTAATACTGAAATGTCTTCCTTCAATATTTTCCTTCATCTTATTAAAACACCTCTTTCATTTTATCTTTTGTAACAAATCACAATATTAATTATACACTATTTTAAGATTATTGTCAACTTGTTACAATGTTATGTAAATCTTTTTTTTACATCTTTCTTGGATTAAATGTAGAAATTTCTGCCATTTTTTCAAACAACTCTTTTTCATTATCTTGTAGTTCTGTTGGAACCATTATTTTTACTTCTGCTACTAAATCTCCTCTTGTACCTTTACCATCTTTATAACCTTTTTGTGCAATTTTAACTTCTTCTCCACTTTGTATTCCTGGTGGTATATATAATGCAACCGATTCATCTATTGAATCTATTTGAGTCTTTGTACCTAACGCAGCTTCCCAAGGTGTTAAATATAAATTTGTGTATAAGTCACATCCTTTTAACTTAAACTTATTATTGTCTTCAATATTTATTTTAATAAATAAATCTCCATTTTTTCCGCCATTTTGTCCTTCTTTTCCTTGTCCAATAAGCCTTATTTTTTCATTATCTCTAATTCCGGCTGGCACTTTTACTGAAAATGTTTTCATATTTCCATTAACAGTTCTTAAAGAAATCTTTTTACTAAGTCCATAGTATGCATCTTCAATGCTTACATTTATTTCAGTTTCAATGTTCTCACCCTTAATTGGTGGTTTTTTATTCTTAATCTTTTTTTCTTCTACTTCCTCTTTAACATTTCCGAAAAACATATTGAAAAAGTCACTAAACACAGAATCTGAACTTCTTCTACTTTCTTCAAACTCTTTACGTTTCTTATTTCCAATATAATTATTCCACATTCTATCATATTTTCTTTTAGCCGAACTGTCTGATAGAACTCTATATGCTTCATTTATGTCCTTAAATCTCTCTTCTGCCTCTTTATTTTCTATATTCACATCTGGGTGATATTTCTTAGCAAGCTCCCTGTACGAATTTTTAATCTCCTCCATGGTCACTCGATTTGTCTGTAGTTCCAGTATACGATAATAATCCTTAAAAATCATCATAATCCTCCCACCGAGATTGTTGTTTGTTATTATATCACTTTTTTTGTCATTTGTGAATATGCTACATAATATTTTTAGATGTAAAGTCAAAAATATATATTAATATTGGTAACAGCTCACCTGGAAATAACAAAAGACATATAAGCATCTCCTTTACTACTTATACCTCCCATTTGTTCAAGTTCAATATCTTGATTTGTAACTAAATTTCCTTTTAAATTATCCACAACGCTTATATTATATATTGTATAAGGATTATACACAGTTTTAGTTTGTGATCCATCAGCTGATGTTTCAACTTGTACAGGATCTCTATACTCAGTTCTACTTATACTGTTAATTTTCGCAATAAAAGCATAAGCAGAATCCGCAATAGCGTTTTCAGGCATGCTTGTATCACTTGCGTATATAGCATGTGTGTAATAAGTTGGCAAAGTTTCATTACTGTCTTTTTTTAGTACTATTGTACTTACATAATATATGACTGATATGAATATGATTAAAATAACTATTAATAGTATATTTTTATTTTTCATATTTTACCTCCTTTTAATATTTATCGAGCTGTTAACTTAAATGCTTTTAATTAGCTTCTCTTAAAAGTTCATTTCTAGCATATATGCTATCTGGATGAATTTGTTTTTGTTTTTCAACATTTTCTTTTATATTTAGGTCTATTATATATAGTACCACTGCATCTAAATTCTTTTCTGATAGTTTTCTTGCATAATCTAAATCTTTCCAATTTCTATCTAATCCGAGTAGCATCTGCTACAAATAGAATTTTAGATAATAAATCCATTCCTTCTTTTCCAGTAGTATGGTTTCCCACAGCCTCTACCATATCCTGTGTAAAACCAAATTCATTTTTGCAAATTACTGCACCAATTTTAGCATGCATTAAACCTGGATTTTGAATTTCTATTTCATCTAATTTTACATTATTCTCTTTTACAATTTTCATTATCTCATCAATTTTCATTTCTTTTGCCACATCATGAGCTAGTCCAACAAGTTCAGCCTTATGTACATCTTCTCCATAAATCTCAGCAAGCTCTCTACATCTTTTCATTACCTCGATAGAATGATTATATCTTCTCTCTGATAAAGTTTCTTTAACTCTTTTTTCTATTTGCTCAATATCCATAACACAAATCCCTCTTTCATTTTTCTGTATATTATCATATTCCACTGGATTAATCAATACACTAAAACATTGTAGAGTAGCCAAAAAGAGATTAATATATATTAATCTCTTTTTGGTGGCTACTTTTAAAACCTTAATAAATTCAAACTTTAATAGCAAGTTCTATCAATCTATCTAAAAGCTCCCCATATCCTATTCCAGAAGCTTCCCACAACTTAGGATACATACTAATACTAGTAAATCCCGGCATTGTGTTTATTTCATTTAAATATATTTCGTTTTCATCAGTTACAAAAAAGTCGACTCTTGCTAAACCTTTGCCATCAATCGCGCGAAAAGCCTTTATAGCTAATTTTTGAACTTCTTTTTCACACTGTATACCAGACGGGATAATTAATTTAGAATCTGCATTTTTATATTTAGCATCATATGTATAAAAATCCTCTGCTGGTATAATTTGACCTGTACATGATGCAAAAATCTCATCGTTTCCAAGTACTGCACATTCAATTTCTTTTCCACAAATATTTTCTTCAAGTACAATTTTGTTATCTAATTTTGCTGCTTCTTCTATTCCTTTTTTTACTTCTTCTATTGTGTTTGCCTTTGTAATTCCAATGGAAGATCCATAATTGGCTGGTTTTATAAATACTGGGAGTTTTAAATTATTTTCAACTTTTATACAAATTTCATCTATACAAAATTTATTTTCTTCAAAATCTTTTTCCACTATTTTATATTCTTTCCCACAGTTTTTTATATACATATATTTTGCCTGTTTAATACCTGCTCTGTCTAATATAATTTTTGTATACACTTTATCCATTGCAAGTTTGGAAGCAAGAACTTTACAGCCAACATATGGTATTTTTAATAATTCTAGCATTCCCTGAATTGTTCCATCTTCTCCATATAATCCATGTAATACTGGAAAAACTACATCTAATTCTTTTAAATATTTAATAATATTGTTTATTTCTTTTCTGTTATATACTTTTATACTTATATCTTCTTCATCAGAAGTAGCTTTTATTGTTTTGTACTCATACCATTTTCCATCTTTATCTATATAAATTGGAAATATATTATATTTGCTGTCATTTAAATGTTCAACTACAGATTGCCCAGATTTAACAGACACATCGTGTTCTGTACTCATTCCTCCAAAAATAATGCCCACATTTATTTTTCTCATATTTAACACTCCTTTAAAACATTATATTCGGAAGAAAGGTATTATATGATAGCTTCGAATATTTCTCCAAATTTCATTGAATTTGATGCTTTAAGCAGTATTACATCACCAGGTTTTAATACAGATTTTAAATAATTTGAAGCATCTTTATTTGTATCATATATATTAACATTATTTTCCCCAAGCTCTTTTGCTTTTGATGCAATATATTTTGCATAATTTCCTACTGTTATTAATATATCAATATTATTTTTGGCAACTTCTTCTCCAACTTTTTCGTGTAATTCTTTTGAAAATTCTCCTAATTCTAACATATCACCTAATACTGCAATTTTTCTTTTACCTGTAACATTTTTTAAATATTCTAATCCTGCTTTCATAGAATCATAGCTTGCATTATATGAATCATTAATTATTGTTATTTCATCTTTTTTTACTATTTCCATTCTTTTTTTAGTAAGCTTAAAACTAGCAATTCCTTTTATTACGTCTTTCATATCTATATTACAAATACATCCGAACAGCAATTGCAGTTAAACTATTGTAAACAAATACCTTTCCACTAACTGGGACTTTAATTTTGTATACTTCATTTTTTATTTTCAAATCATATTCTACTTCTTCATCTTTTTCCTTAATATTAAGTGCCATATAGTCACTTGGGTTTTCTATTCCATAAGTTACTATATTATAATTCTCTTTATTTTCCTCAGCCCATTTATGTAGTAAATCATTATCATTATTTATTACAACAGTTCCTCCTTTCTCCATACCTTCTAATATTTCCAGTTTTGCTTTTAATATGTTTTCTCTTGATCCTAAATTTCCAATGTGTGATGTTCCTATGTTTGTTATAACACAAATATTAGGCCTTCCTATATTGGTTAATGTTCTTATTTCTCCAAAATGATTCATTCCCATTTCTATAACCATTGCATTTTGATTTTTAAGTTCTAATATTGTAAGAGGTAACCCTATGTGGTTGTTTTTGTTCCCTTGTGTTTTCAGCACATTAAATTTTTGGGCTAGTACATTTGCAATAATGTCTTTTGTACTTGTTTTTCCCACACTACCTGTTACTGCAACAGCTTTAATATTAAACTGACTTCTTCTATATGCTGCAATGTCTTGAAGAGCTTTTATTGCATTTTTTACAATAATTATATTTTTATCTTTTATATCTTCCTTATTAATATTTGCTTCAAAATGTTCCTCTAAAATACAGCCCATTGCTCCATTTTCTATTGCATCTATATAATAATTATTTCCATCGAAATTTTCTCCTTTTATACCTATGTATAAATCTCCATTTTTTACAGTTCTACTATCTCTTGAAAAGCCTTCTACTGTTTGAGCTTTATTTCCACATAATAATTTGCCTTTACATGCATTTTGTATTTCTCCTATACTTAAATTATTCATAATTTCCTCCATATTATAAGTATATTTTTTATTTTAAAATTATATCCGTAAATATTTAAAAAGTCAATTTTTAAGCATATTAAAAGAACTCATAAATATATGAGTCCTTTTATCTTTTACATAGTTAATGTTCCATTTGGTGTATCTATTATTACTAAAATATTTTCTTCTCTTCCATTTTCAGCATTAATATATACTAAAAACTCTGTATCATCTACTTTTCCCTTAAACTCCCAACATAATACCTCTGTATTCCACTCTGTTGGTATCATAGCTAGTCCTTCGCTTTCTATTTGTAAATCTTTGTTTAAAGTTTTTTTTGCATCTTCTTTTGATATTTTTGGTTCTGAAATTTGTCTTTCTGTGTGTGAATTTAAATATCCTGATGTCTCTAAGCCTAGTATTTCTCCATTATCTAATGCTATTTTTAGTTTTACTAAATCCGGATATAATACTACATCATTTTGTGTTGCTGCATAATTTATTGTTATTATTCCATCTTGTTTTAAAAAGTAAGTTTCTTTCATATTTTCAAATCCGTGTGATGTTAAATAATCTATTCCTATTTTATTGGCATCTTCATCAGATAATACTTCTGCTTGTATATCTCTATTATAATTCATTAATAATGGATATCCATTTTGTTTTGTTATTGATATATATGCATAATTGTCTTTGTCTCCTTTTAGTTTTACACTAAAATCATATGCAGGAATCTGTCCATTTTCAATTAATCCATTTGATGTTATTTCTTCTATTTTATCTTCTCCTATATATTGTTTTACCTTCTCTTTTGCCTCATCTTCACTTATTTCTTCACCTGTTAGTGCCTTTTTGGCTCCTTGATTTATGTGTTCTGAATATGCTCCATCATATATTAGTCCTGCGTAGTCTTCAAAGCTTTTAGTTATATTTCCAAAACTATCTTGTGATAAATTACTTACTTGTTGTGCAAATGCAACTGTTCCTTTTTTAGTTAACTCTCCCCAAGAAATTCTACCTTCCATCATATCTAATGATAATTGATTTAGAGTATTTTCAAGTTCTACACTATAATTGTGTAGCTCTTTTAAATTATTTAAATCTTCCTCTGTTAGTGACTCATTATAAATATTTTTCCTAGATAGTGAATAACTATATTCACTTACTTGATTTAAAAATTTAGCTGTATTTTCAAGTTCATTTGTGGCTATAGGTAATTGTGCTAAATAACTACTTGCCAAATTAGCCTCTCTCCATACATTTGTTAGTGTTTCTGCACCATGTTCTGGTGAATTAGATATTAAAGATTTAGCTAAGTAATTTTCAACATTTTGTATATAATCTACAAGTTCGAAAAAAGCTAAATTATATCCATTTTCAGTAGCTTGTCTGTATTCTGTTTGTTTTTTATATAAGCCAATCCCTAATGCCACACATGCAATTAGTAAAACTGCTATTATTGTAAACATGTGCCTATCTTTAAGTCTATTTTTAAAATCATATAATTTTTCTCTTACATTCATTTTTCTTCTCCTTTTTTATAAATTTATTTGCAAAAATTATGTTTTCCTATTTTTTTAACAATTTGCCTTGACCATATCCAGTCACTGGTTGCAGTGTCTGGATTAAAATAGTATAAGCATCCATTCGTTGGATCCCATCCATTTAAAGCATCTTGTGCAGCTTTATAAACTGTTGAATTTTCCGCAATTGGCACATTAATTTGTCCATCACTTACTGCTGTAAATGCTCCACTTTGATATATTACACCTGCAATTGTATTTGGGAATTTAGGAGATTTTACCCTGTTTAATATAACTGCACCAACTGCAACTTGTCCTTCATAAGGTTCCCCCCTTGCTTCTCCATTTATTGCTCTTGCCATAAGTTGAAGGTCTGATGCTTGCCTGCCACTACTAGCCGCATATGTTTTACTTGTTTGGCTATTTATATTTGTTATGCTTATATATGTCAAAATTGATGCGATAACTATTATTGCTATTACTATTGTTTTTTTCATTTTTAACATTCCTCCTGTATATAAATTGTTTAATTAATCAATTTTTAATAGTTTGCATATTTTTAGCAAAAATATACTTTTTTTATATAAATTATGATATAATTTTAAAAAATTTATATGGAGGTTTTCTTAAATGAAAAAAGTCCTTATATTTTATGGTTCATATGGTGCAGGTCATTTATCTGCTGCACGTTCTATTAAAGAATATATAGATAATAATTATAAAGATGTAAAAACAGAAATTGTAGATTGTATTGAATATATAAATAAATTATTAAATAGAGTAACTACAAAAACTTATGACGAATTGTCTAAAAAAGCTCCATGGGCATGGGAAAAAGTTTATACAAAATCTCAATCTGGACCACTTAGCAAAATTAGTAATACTTCTAATAAAATAATGTCAATAAAATTAAATAAACTTTTGCATGAATTTCATCCAGATTTAATAATATCAACACACCCATTTTCAACACAAATGTGTGGAATACTAAAAGAAAAAGGAAAAATAAATTGTAAAATTGCAACAGTTTTAACTGACTATGCACCACATAATCAATGGCTTGTACATTCTGATTATATTGATTATTTCTTTGTTGCACATTATGGAATGAAAAAAAGCTTAGAAGAAACAGGTATCCCAGCATCAAAAGTATTTGCAACAGGAATTCCTTTATCTAACAGATTTTTAGCACATTATAACAAAGAAGAAATATTAAAATCGGTAGGTTTAGAACCTGGCAAAAAAACAGTATTATTCTTTGCAGGTGGAAGTTCTCATTATGCAAGTGGAAATATATATGAAATATTCGAATCATTCATAGAAAGCTTTCCAAACATGCAGCTATTAACAATAACAGGCAGAAGTCCAAAATTAAAAAAACACTTTGACGAATTAGTAGAAGTAACAGACACTGGGAAAAATGTAAAAGTACTAAGCTTTACAGACAAAGTCCCAGAACTAATGAGTGTATCTGACCTAGTAATAACAAAACCAGGCGGATTAACCACAACAGAAAGCTTAGCATCTGGACTTCCAATAATAGTAATAAACCCAATTCCCGGTCAGGAAGAAGAAAACGCCAAATTCTTAGAAGACCAAAAAGTAGCAGTTTGGCTAAAAAAAGATGATGACATAAAACAAAAACTAACAGAACTATTTAACTCCCCATATGCACTAAAAGACATGAAAATAAGAGCAAGGCTATTAGCCAAAAAAAATTCCACAAGAGACATATGTCAAGTATTATTGGGAAAAGAAAGTAGTAAATAAAAAACTACAAAAGTGGTTGCCGAAAGTAACTTAAAATAACCGTTCCCTCGTCAAAGCAGAACGGTTATTTTTTATTGGATAATAAAAACTGGAAGACACACAGACCCAGCCCCAAAAAGCTAAGTCTTATATGTCTTATATTTATATATTCATTCTTTTTATCTTTTCTAATAAATTACATGTGTGTGTGTGTGTGTGTGTACAGCAAAGCGACTTTCAGCCATTTTCTACAACTTCTTCATTAATTCTATCTAATGTAAACATTATATACAAAACAATTAACTTTGTCTATATTTTCATATAAATATTCTAAAATTACTAAATACAAAAAGCCGCATACAAAGGCACAGATTTAATCCCATTTTCAAATCCAAAATTTTTTTCAGAAACTCTAATAGCGTATTTAGGCTTAAATGTCTTCATATATAAATCTAAACTCCTAGATTTATTGTAAACATTAGACTTTACCTCTATTGGTATAATATCCATTCCCTTCTGTATAACAAAATCTATCTCAGCTTTTCCATCTGATTCCCAATAATAAGTTTCATATCCATTCTTTTTAAGCTCATTCCCCACAAAATGTTCAGTAAGTGGCCCCATTGCAATCATTGTAGGCTGAGTATCTAAATCTATTTGATAAAGTGGATATTTTGCTTGATTCACAAATAAACCAACATCTGTCATATATAATTTAAAAGATGATAAATCCTTATGCATTTCTAGTGGTAGTTCTATATTTGTTTTATATACTTGATTAACTATTCCACTATTTTTTAACCACAATATAGCCTCTCCAAAAACACTTGATGTCCCACCTTTTGAAATAACTTTATATTGAAACTTTTGATTATCCTTTGCAAGTTGTACTGGAATAGAATCAAATGCTGAAATAATCCTATTTGATAAATTATTATCTGCATATTTTGTCATATCTCTTTTATATGAATCTAATATTTGTGCTTGAACATCTAGTGTTGCAATTGTTTTTTCCTCATCCAAAAATATATTTACAACCTCTGGCATTCCCCCTACAATTAAATATGTTCTATAAAGTCTTAAACACAATTTATGAATATCTTTATCCATTCTTTCATTATTATCAAAATGCTTTATAATTTCTTCTACTAAATTTTCTCTTCCTAATGCAATTAAAAATTCTTTAAATGAAAGGGGATACATATTTAACATTTGTACCTTTCCTACTGGAAATGAATAATTTTCTCTATTTATTGCAATTCCTAAAAGTGAACCGGCTGCAATTATATGATACTCTGGTGCATCTTCATAAAAATATTTAAGTGAAGTTAAAGCTCTTTCATTTGCTTGAATTTCATCGAAAAATATTAATGTTTCTCCTGGAATTATTTTTTCTCCATAAAATAATTCTAGTTTGTTTATTATATATTTAGAATCTATTGTATCTGAAATTTGCGAACTTATTTCTCTATTTGTTTCAAAATTTACATATATTAAATTATCATAATATTTTTTTCCAAACTGTTTTATTATATATGTTTTTCCAACTTGCCTAGCTCCATGAACTATTAATGGTTTTCTATTTTTAGATTCTTTCCATTTTATTAAATCATTTATAATTTCTCTTTTCATAGGAATTCCTCCTTATGGAAATTATACCTTATAAGTTCAAAAAAGTCAATCTCGTGACTGACTTTTTTGAACTTATGCGTTATTTTTATTTTCTCTTCTTGATAATTACTATTCCTCCTGCAAGTACTGTACATGCTGCTATTCCAATTATTACATATGTCATACTTCTGTCCTCTCCCCAAGGTTTTGTTATAATGATTTTTCTGTTTTTAACAGCATCTAATTCAATTGGAACTGTATCTGCTACATAGTTTCCTGGCACTTCTGTTTCTGAACGACGTCCTGCTGTATTTTCTCTTTCAACAATTTCCATAGAACTATCAAAGGTTAAATCTGATTCTGTATTTTCACCTGTTATTAATTTAGATAGTGTTACTGTAAATATAGCCTCAGAAGCTCCCTTGTTTTCTTCTACTTCCTTACTATCTTTTGGATATAGCTCAATTCCAAAGCCTTCTGTTTGATATGTTTTCATATCATTTTCCTTTAAAACTTTTATTGTTTCGCCTGTAACACTTTCTTTTATGTCAGAGATATCTACAACATCCCATGTGTTATTTTCATCTCTATATAACATATTTTTGCTTGTGTAATTAAATACTAATTTTGCTCTTGTTGTAACTGTATCTAAGCTTGCTCCTGTTAAATAATTTGCTAATGTATCTATTTCTCCTTCGTTTCTTATTTTTATTTCGTATTTAACAATTAAGTTTGCTCCATGCATTATTTCCTCATCCATATAAATAGATATAGGTACATCTTCTTTGTCTAATCCTAGAACATTTTTACTTAATCCTTTTTCTGTATCTATTATAACAGAACCATCAGCTAATACAACTTTTAATGTAAGTATTTGTGTTTCAATTACAAGTTTAGTTTTTGGTCTTTCCATTAATGCTAAATTTAGTTCATGAATATCACTAATGCTTACATTGTTTGCTTTAAATTTAGTCATTTTGCTTTCTGCCATCATGTATGTTTCGCTTGCAAGTGTTTCAATAGCTTTTTGTCTTTCTTCTCCTGTTAGTTTTTCAATGTTTTCAACATCTATTTTAGTTGCTTTATTTAGTGTCATTACTTGGTATTTGTTTATACTGTATGCTCTTGTTCCTGGTGTGTTTATATCTCCTTCCATATCTTTGGCACTACTTCTTCTGTTTTCTATTGTACTTTTATCTATTATATCTTCACATATGCTGTTTATTACTTCTGCTATATCTACATCGTATAATTTATATACAGTACCTCTTCTTGGCTCTTCTTCTGTTCCAAATATTTCATCATTATCTTTTGTTAATATTGTTGTAAGCTCTATTTGATTATCATCTGTTGCTATTTCTACTTGTTTTATGACTTGTTCAATGTTTTGAACTGTTTCATCTGAGTCTGTAAGTACAACCATTATTTTTTGTTTAGCATTATCTGAAAAACTATTAGTTGCCGCTTCTAATCCATATCCTATAGCAGTTTCACTATTTGAACCTAGGTTTTCTATTTGTCTTTGTAGTCTATTTTGATTATTTGATGGATTTGCTAAAACTTCTGCTACATCATTAAATTTTGTTAATCCTATTTTTACATCTGGAAGTTCACTATATATTCCATTTGCAATATTTGTAGCTGTATTTTTTATGTTTTCTATATTTCCATTCATACTTCCAGATACGTCTACTACAAGCATAATTTCTACATGTTCATATGTTGTTTCTGTTCCTTCTTTATCGTATATATCTCCTGTTGAAATTCCTTGATAATCTTGTCCATTGTATTTTAAGTTTTGCTGTAATTGCTCATTATTTCCATATGTATAGTTTATTTTGTAATTTCCGGATGCAAGATTTATAAAGCTATATCCACCTTCTAACATTTGTCCATTACTTAGTGATAACACGGCCCTTGTCTGTTGTGATTTCAATTTTAAGTATACATCTTTACTAGAATCTGTTGGATGTTTAAAGTATTCTATTAAGTCTACTTGTATTCCCTGAATTAGTGGTTCGTTATCTTGTCTTATACCATCGCTTATTATTTGGTTATTTATTAACTTTTGTATGTTATCTGTTTTTAAATCTTCCCAAACATTTCCTTCTAATACATTTCCATAACCTATAATATTTCCATTTTCATCTCTATTTATATCATCTTCGTTTTCGCCATCCATTGAATCGCCATTATTCGCACTTTCTGCAAGTCTAAGTTTTAGTGATGGCGCTTTTTCTTCATCATCTTCTTCATATTCTCTTGTTTCTTTTGGATTTGCATTCCCTGGTTGTGAATCTGGATCTATTAATCCTGCAGTGTTTCCGTCTGCAATATAATATGTTTTGTATCCATTTATTTCTGTCATGCTTACTTTTCCTGCATTATTTTCATCAAGTTCAATTTTACCTGTTTCGTCTTTTGTTACTTTAAATACAATGTGTACTTCTAAGTATTCTCCTTTTTGTACTCTTAAATCTTCTCTATCTAATCCTGTTGTATATATTTTGTTGTATTCATCTGCATATGGATTACTTGCATTACTATATTTAGATTCTGCACTCCATGTTATTTCTATTTTATCTGTTTTATTTCTAGGGCTTCCTTCTGATATTTCATCATATTTTACTTGTGCCCATGATGTAATATCAAAGTCTCTGTATTGTGTTGCATATTCTAAGTCTTTACTAAAATAGTTTGCAAGTTCTGCTATTTGCACCTCATCTTTTTCTCCTGCATTTCTAATTATTATCATATAGTCTAAATATGCTTCTAATTCAGATTGTTCCTTGCTTCCTAATATTTCTAGTAATCTGTCTATTGTTTCTTGATCTGGTGCTTTGCTTAGTAGTTCTTCTAATGTCCATAAATAATCTGCTCTGTTAATTTCTTGTACATATTCGTCTCTTTCTATATTTGAATTAATATTTCTTATGTCTTTTTCTGAGAATATGTAACTTTGTTTATCTCCTTTTATACTAAATGTTGCTTCATATAAATCAGTACGTAAGCTTGAATCTGTTTTATATCTTTCTGCTAATCCTAAATTTACATTTTTATTGTCTACAATTTTAATGAATTTTTGATTATTAACTTCTAATCTTTTAGATACTGGAAAGTACACATTATTAGTTGATGTAAATGCAGATATTTGAAATTCTGGCTTTGTATATCCATCCTCTGTCGTTGTTTGTATTTTTGATGTGTTTATATCTACATCATATGTAAGTCCTATTTCTCCTCTTCCACCAATTGCAGTACTATTTCCTGCAATTTCTGTAAATGCATTATTTAGTTCTTGTCTTGCTGCTTGTGTTTCTTCTGCAACTGAGTTGTTCTTGTATTTTTCATGTGTTAAATCATTTTTGTAATCTACTGCGCTTCCATTTACTAATAATTTTGTTGATTTATAGATTTGTCCATTGTATACAAATTCTAAATCATATATTCCTTTTTTAGCATCTTCTATTATGTAGTTTCCCACATTGTCTGTATATGTGTAATATGTTACACCTGTTCTATTTGCATTTTTGTCTACTTGGTATATGTTAACTCTTACTTTTTCTATTCCTTGCTCAACATTTTCTTTAATTCCATTGTTTTTGTCTTCCATTCCATCATGCCAAACATTGCCTGAAAAATCCATTACTAATCGCCATTCATTATTTGTATATTCATCACTTCCTGGATATTCGGGATCCACATCACCTGTTCCTGGTTCTATTGTTTGTATTTTTGTTTCATAATTACTTTTTGTCCATAATACATCTATTAGTTTTTGTGATGGTATATTTCTGTATGAATTGTATACTGTTGCTGTTAAATAGAAATAGCATCCTACTATATGGGTGTATGTTTTATCATGTTTACATGTGCCTAGACCATTTTCTACATCATAGCACCATATAACATCTTTATCTTTGCTTGTTATTCTATTTGGTGTCCATTTAACTTTATTGTATGTACCATCTAAAACATTATATTGTGCATCCATTGTTAGTTCATTATGTATAAATTCTACTTTATTTATTTTTGTTACATTTTCTAAATTATCATTGTATTTTAGTTTTATATAAAATTCTTCATATCCTACTGGGAATTTGTATTTTTCTTTTGTGAATAACTCTTCTTCTCTTTTGCTAGCTGTTGCTGTTCCTGTATATATAAATTCTACATTTATATTTCCAATGTTATTTCCGTTTTTATCTAGCTCTGCAATTACTTCATTGTCTTGGTTATATAATTTCATTCCAACTATTCCAGCAAAATATAATTCTTTTTCTCCTACTTTTACACCTTGTGGTTCATATTTTAGTATAAATGGTCCTACTAATACATCTTGATAATTTTCATCCATATATACTGCTGTATCTAGTTTTATGTTAGAGAATTCATATCCATTTCTTTTATATGCTGCATATGCATTTGCTTCTGCAAGTAATGCTATACTTTCTGGGGTTTCTTCCCAATTCCATGTTATATTACCTTTACTTATTTCTGCTGAATACATTGCTTTTTGTACAAATGATTCTAAGCTATCATTTTGTGCATAAAAGTTTAAAATATATGCTTCTTTTTCTGTTGCATTTCCTTCTTTTCCTGGTCTTGTAGGTGGTGTATCAGGTGATATTACATATTTTCCAAGTGAATAACTGTATATATCTTGTGTTCCATATATGTTAGTTGTTGTTCCTTCTACAAATCTTGTTCCTATTCTGTCACCTGTTTTTGGATCTGCTACTGTTTCTTTTATTGCATATATACCAGTTCCTGCAATTACTGTTGCATTTAAGTGATTTTCGTCTTCTCTTGCTGGTATTGTTTGTCCATATTGTACACAGAATAATTCTTCTCTATCGTTTAATTCTTCCCATGGAATATATCTGCTTGTTTCTATTCTTACATGACATATTTCACCTAGGTTTCCTGCATAGTCTATTCCCCTTATATGTAGCCATTTTCCTACATCTTCTGGTCCAAATGTAAATTGTAAGTCTCTTATTGTAGAACCAGGGTCTGAATTGCTTTGCTCTGTAACTGACCATGCATATCCTTTTATTCCAGTTTTTATTTCTTGAACTACTGGATTTGAATATAATTCATCTTTTGTTCTAGGATGTACAAATTTTACATAAAATTCATATGCTGTTCCTCTATCTTCTCCCCATAAATCCATTTTTATAGTTCCATCTCTGTCTGCTGTTTCTGAAAGTGTTACAATTGGTCTTGCAGGGCCCGCTTTGTCTGTTGCAGTATTATCTGCATATTCTACTTCTATTATTGCCTCATCTGAGACTTGTGTAAAGTCTACTTCTCCTTCTGCTTCTCTATATGGGTAATATTTTGCTATCATTGTGTCTAATATTGCTTGATACAAATCATATGCAATTTTATCATATAACTCTGATGTTGAATTATTAACCCAATATGATGTTGTACTATATGGTACATATATGCTGTTTGCTTCACTATATGCATCAATTAACAAACTTATAACATTAATTCCATTAGATGTTGCTCTTTGTAATGCACTTCTTGTTGCACTCGCACTATCTGGATATCCATCTGTCATAACTATTAGAACTCTGTTTTTTTGAGTTGATTGTAAAAGAATATCTGTTGTTCTTCTTATCCCACTATCTGCATCTGTTCCACCTACAGCATATAGGTTATTTATAGCTCTCGTAAGTACATTTAAATCATTTGTAGGATTTGCTAAAACTCTTGATCCATCAGAAAATGATACAATTCCCACTTTCATATTTGGATAATATTCTATTAATTTATTAACTAATGTTGTTGCTCCTCTTTTAACTAAGTTAATTCTATTGTTTCTATTACCTTCGTTCCAATGTCCACTTCCATCTCTATTCATACTACCAGATACATCTATTGTTAATATAACTTCTGGAAGTTCAGATGGGTCATCTTTTTCTATTTCTATTGGGTTCCAGTCTATGTTTACATAGTTCCAGCCTGGGGTTCCTGCTATTCCTACATCATTTACATCTGATAGTTCTTGATATGTTTTAAATAAGTTTAAGTCCCTAAATACAAATGTTAATGGCATATGTAGTATTTCACTTTCATTTCCTGCGTAGTCTATTGCCTTTAAGTGTAGATAGTATCCGGTGTTAATTTTTACTCTTGGTACTATTATTTCTTCACCCGGTTTAAATTGTATTTCACTTCCTGGGTCTGTTTCTTCATTTTGATCTATTATATATGTAAATCCGGCAACACCTGTTGTTATTGTTGTATATGTTTCATTTGATACAAATTCATTTGCGCCTGCTGTTGCAATTATTTTATGATAATAGCTTGTCCCTCTATCTCCTGAATTTGCATTTAATGTTAGGTTCCAGCCATCTCCTCTTATTAATCCTAGTTCTGCATTTGGTTTATCAGGACCAATTAAATCTAATACTCCATCTGACATTCCAAGTACAGTAGTTTGCTCTTTTGTTACTTGTTTTTGTGTATATTCCTTTTCATTTTCTTCTTTTTGGTATACTGTATATCTTCCATGTCCTGGGCTTGTTGATATTTTCCATGGATTTTCTTTACTTCCATTCCCTGATGTTTTAAACACTTCTGCTTTAAGTGTTACAACTGCTTTTATTCCAGCTGTAATGCTAGATCCTTTTTTATAAGTTCTGTGAATTTTTACATCTGTTCCATCTACATAATATGCTGCTCTTAAAAAGTCTGTACCATTATAATAGTTTGGTAAAAAGAATTTTCCTCCCACATATAATCCACTTGTATCTGTTATTGTTGCTACTTTTGCATCATAATTTCTTTTTCCACCTATTCCTAAAAATCCACCATGTTTATCTGTATCATATATTTCTTCATATCCTTCTTCTCTCATTTCTATACTTATATCATCTGTTTCGGTTTGTTTTAGGAAATTCATTAGGTTTACTAATGCATCTCTACGTGGAAGATCTGTTATATTTAATGCTCTTACACTTGTTACATATGAATAGTCTGCAAAGCATTTTGCAATTTGGTCTATTTGATAATATAGTCCATATCCACCTCCATCTCCCCATTCATCTCCATAAGAGTATGGATTTGCTCTACGCCAATTGTAATCTTCTCCACTTATTGTAGTATTCACAAGTGTCCCTGTACTTACTAGTTTTACAGTCTCCCCATCATTATATATTACTCTCCACATTGTATCTTCTGATTTTATTTCTGTTTTGTTTTTTACTCGTCTGTTTAGTGAATCGTAATTATTGTTTATTGTTTCTTTTGAAATTGGATAATCAACATAGTCTCCTACTTTTACTACTTCCGCAAGTTTTGTGTCATCTGTTACACCTGTCCATTCTAATGTTACTTTTTGGTCACCATAGTTATAACTTTGTGTTAATGTTATATCATAATCATTTGGATCTTCTTCTCCATTGTTGTTATTAGTATTTCCAGCATCTGTTCCTAAAACTACATTTCCAATTAAGGTTAAACATAATCCTAATGCAATAATTATACTTAGAAGTTTTTTCAAGCCTAAATCCACCTCTTTTCCTTAGTTAATTTTTTTCTTAAAACATATATTCCTGTACTAAAAATACTTAATATTAATATAGTAATTCCTGTATATGCAACTGTTGTACCTGTTGATGTTGTTATAATACATGTTACAGATTTTGAATTATCATTTGTTTGGCTTTCTAATTCTCCTTTTTCATTATATGTTTTTGTTATTGTAAAATTGTTTTCTATTGTTCCTGCATTATTTCCTGTCATTTGTTTTACTAATGTAAGTTTTGCATTTACACTTTCACCTGGATTTATTATTGTATTTGTTAATCCAGATAAATAAAGGTTTTTATCATTTCCTTCATACCAATCACTATTGGCAGATGAACTAAATGTTAAACCATTTGGTTTTGTTGCCATTATTTGTGTTACACTTCCTGGTAAATCACTCGTATTAGTTATTTTTAAATCGTATTGTATAACTACTGTTGCACTTCCAATTTGACTAGCACTTATTTCTACTTTTGCTAAAGGTGTCATGTCATATGAAATTTGTTTTGTTCCTTTTTTAGTTTTTACGGTTATATTGCTTATTCCCGCTTCTAATTCTAAATTAAATTTGTCTTTTTCAGTAAGTCCTAAATCTATACTGTACATACTTCTATTTGTAACTTCTATTATATCTGTTACTCCTGCTTGTTTTTCTTGCCCGCTAAACTGTATTGTTTTTAGTATTGCATCTGAATTTCTATCATTTACAACACCTGTTTTTTGGTATTCTGTAATATTATAAAGTGTATTATCATACATGAATACTACCATATATTCACCAGATTCTACATTTCTAAATTCGTATTCTCCATCTATGTCTGTTACAGATATTTTTTCTTCTCCTGTTTCATAGTCTTTTATTATTTCTCCATTTTTGTTTATTAAATATACGGTTACACCTGTTATAATGTCTTCTTCATCTTGTCTTTCTCCATCTTTGTTTGCATCATTCCATACTGATCCTTTAAGTTTGTATCTAACTTTTCCGTCAGATCCTGTTTCTCCTCCTATTGATCCGCCTGGATTTTGACCTCCTCCTGGATTATTTCCAGATTCACTTCCAGAACCATCATCTGAGCCACTTCCTCCTGAACCATCTTCTGTATCATCACCTGTATCTTCTCCTGGTCCTTGTCCACTTGTTTTTATTACAGTATGTTTTATTTGTCCTATTGTGTATTCATCTACATTATTTGCTTTTAATGTAGCTTTATTTATTATTTCTAATTCTTCTACATCTGCTTCTATTCTTTCTACTTGTACTTTTAAATTTATAACTATTGTTTCGTCTGTTAAGTTTGTTTCAACAATTATTTCATTGCTTCCATTTGCTAAAACTGTATATTCATTACCATTTCTTGTGTATGAGCCACTAACAAATTTTGTACCTTCTGGAATAATGTTTGTAATATTTAAATTAGCTGCTGTCATATCGTTTTCATTTGTAACAGTTATTGTATAATTTAATACATCTTTTTCGTAAATAAATCTTTGTTTCACGTCACAATCTATTGTTGCAGTAATTTTAGGTTTAGCTATTGTATTTGTTACACTGCTTGATGTGTTTGCTTCTATTCCATCTGCTTTAACAGATGTGTTTGTTATTATATCTTTTTTGTATACACCTTCTGGCAATTTATTTGCTTCTACTTGTATACTTATTTCTTTTGTTTCGTATGCTTCTAGTGTGTTAGTTTTTATTTTTAATGTTCTTGTTGCTTCATCATAATTTATATTTCCATCTCCTGTTAAGATTTCTGCCGTTTTGTATGTTATACCTTCTGGAATAATTTTAGTTACTTCTAAATTTTGCATTTGTAAATCTGTTTTATTTTCGATTATTACTGTATAGTTATAATTTTCTCCTTCTTGCAAATATACCGCTTTTTCTACTGATACTTCTTCTAATATCTTAAAATATGATGTTAATACTTTATTTTGTAATTCATTTGAGTATATTTCTTTTTCAATATTATCAGATTTAAGTATTGCTTTGTTTGTAACTACTATTTCTGGAAGTTCTGTTATTTCTGTTTTTATTGTTTCCCCTGTTTCTGGATCTGTACTTATTATGTAGTATCTTCCATCTTCTTCTGTAAAACCTTCTTGCATTCCATAGTATTCTAGAATACTTGGTACATTATCTACAACTACTGTATATTCAAGTTCAGCTAATTGTCCTGGCATAATTGTACCTATTTCCCATTTTAGTTCATTTGATGATGAATAATATGTATATTTATTAAATGTTTCTATATCATTTTTTACTACTGTTTCTTCTATATAGCTTGTACCTTCTGGAATTGGATTTATTACAACAACATTTTCTGCTGGTAGTTCTCCTGTATTAGATACTTTTAAAGTATATTTTACTTTTTGTCCCTCTGTTAATACTGCTGAGGTATCAATTCCAGCAGATAATTCAATTTTTGCTCTTGCTCCAATTCCTGTTGAAAGTCCTACTGTATTTGCTTTTGAAATTTCTTCTACTGCTCCTACTTCTGTATTATTTGTATAATATGTTGCTAAACTAGAATATAAATATTCACCATGTTCTAACATCCCTGGTATTTTTAAATTGTATTCAAAAACTAGTTTTTCACCTTGTTGCATATTGTTTATCACAATCATAAATGTTTTTATACTTTGCAGATTCTCTGGTGATTGTGTCCAATTATTTTCTTGTTTTGTTAAGTCTGTGTCTGCATCTCCATTTTCACTATAATATATTTGTAACTCTTTTTCAGTATTTTCTATTAGTTTTATTAAATCTGCTAATTGTCCATTAACTGTTGTTCCTAATTCTTCATTTGATAATATATCTTTGTTGCCAGCATAAGGAAGCCTACCTAATGCTTTTACTTGTGTTGCACTATTTCCTGTATTATTCATTAGTATAATTGATTGTTTCACTGTTTTTTCTGGTTCTAATATATTTATTTTTCCAACTTCTTTTTCAGAATTTTCTGAACTAATTGTTGTTCCATTTTCATCAAATTCACTAATTTTAGTTATTGTTTTAAATTCTATTGGAGCTATATAGTTAAACATAGCTTGCATTAGTCCTACTTCATATTTTTCATCTTCTAATTCTATATTTGCACTGTTTTCATAATTGGTTTTATTAGAATTAAAATAATACATATTTATAGGATTGTTTTGGCTTGTTCCTGTTAAGTCTTTTAATGTAATGTTTGCATTTACAACTATTGTTGTTCCTCCCACAATTGAGTCTGATATAAAATCTTGTTGTTCTCCTATTATTAAAATTTTAATTGCTTTTTTTCCATTAAAATCTATTATGTTAGCAGAATGTAGTGTCATTCCACCTCCATATAAAAGACTTGCTCCATTTATTTTTATATTTTGTACTTCTTCTGGCATTTCTAGTATTATAAATGGGTTTGCCCATAAATCACTATTTTCATTATTATTTTTAAGCTCTATTTTAAATTCGATTCCTGTGTTTTCATCTATTGTGGATAAATTTGTATTATTTATAGTAAGATTTGCATTTGTATATGTTTCTAAAAGATTGATATCCACAGTTTGTTCCATATTATGAGTATAGTTGTTAATATCTGTTGTTTCCATATAAGATATAGTTTTTAAGTTTTTAAATTCAACCATTTGTTGTTTTGAATAATCTTGTTCTTTAAGTATTGTTTTGTTTTGATTAAGTATTAAAAATCCGTCATTTTTTATATCACTTAATTCTATGTTCACAGTATCAATTTCTTCTTGGCATGCAAATACATAATTACCATTCTCATTTACTTCCAAATTAGAGTCTATTTTACCTATTTCTTCAAGATTGCTATTTAAAATTTTTATATATCCGTCTTGTCCTAAAATCTCATCAAAATTACTTTTTGAAATACTTATAAAATTGTTTTTAATTTTAGCCATATTTATGCTTTCATTTGCAGATACAAAATGTGTTCCTAAATCTTGAATTATAACTGTGTTTAAAACATCACTTCTTAGTATGTTTAGCGTATTTTTTATGTTATAATTGACTTCTTTTTTTGCATACAAATTACTTTTACTTAAAGTTTCTATATTACTAGATAAAGTATTGTCTATTATTTCTTTTATTCCAATATCTAACTCTATATTTTTAGTATCTTCTTTTTCAATTGTTTCTTCTTTTGTTGTTATTTTAAGATTTGTTGTTAAAGTTATTGGTAATTTATCTACTAAATGCTTATTGCTTGGCATTTCTCCTTCATTTTCCTCTGGGTCCCAAGCAAAATCTATATATGCCCATACTTCTCCCGTTTCTGGGTCTTTTTCAACACTTACAAGCTTACCATCTGGATATTCATTTACATGTGTTGTTTCTAAATATTTATCATATGCTTCTGTTGGATAATAGTATGTTATATATATTGTTTCGCTAGTATTTTCTTTTTGAGTTATTAAAATTTGCTCTGTTTCTTCATTTAGCTGGTAATATACATTTTGTGAATCATCCTGCTCTATAATCTTAGACTGGGTTCTTATTTCTATTTTTTCTGGTTTAATCTCTGAGTATTTAGGTATTAAAATAGCAGTATCTTTTTGTGTTAAACCATCAATCTCAGGTATTGCAATATCTAATTTTTGCTGTAAAATAATTCCTCTATCTTCTTCTGTATATTCATATGGAATATATTTACTTATTTCTGAATTAATACTTATCCCTTGAATAAAATCATCAGATATTGCAATAGATACTAAACTGCCAAGTAAGGGCATACTATCTAATAAACTTAAACACATGACTAATAACAATGCCACAAATTTTCTTTTCCATTTGTTTGTTTTACTTCGGCATTGTTTAATTTCAAATTTGTTATTTAGATTTTGAGTAGGTATAATTTTAATTTCTACTCCATTTGCATTTTTCATTTGCTCTGTCATTGTTATCCCCTTTGACACTCCTTGTATATTATATATATATTAAATATTAATATTTTTTTAATTTGATAGCAATAGCAGATTTTTCTATATTACAATTTCGCTCTTTTACTTATTTACGGATACTTGCAAGACTTTTTTTTTAACCAATATATTAAGTTTTTGTTACTTTTTTGTAATATTTAAAGCTTTTTTTGTCATTTTTGCTAGGGAAATCTGCATTTTTATATTTATTTTCACTCTATGTTATGCTATAATATACCTAGATTTAAAATTTAGAGGTGAACTAAAAATGAAACTATCTTCCAGCAGTGAAGTATTAGCAGAAAACAAAGTTTTAATTTTATATATACTAGACCAAATAAATGAACCAGTATTAGATTCAACTTTACTTCAAGTTGTTTCATCTGTAACTGATTTAAATTACTTTTATTTTCAACAATTTTTATTAGATTTATTACGGTTCTAAATATATAATTAAATACGAAAAAGATGACCAAACATTTTACAAACTATCACCAGATGGTAAACGAATTTTAGATCTAACTATTTCCATTATTCCTGGAATTATAAAACTTAGAGTAGACACGAATTTGAAGCCATGTATAGATAAAATATCAGAAGAACTATCTGTAATATCAGACTTTACTCCTGATGATAACAACGGATTTTTTGTAGACTGTAAAATAATAGAAAAAAACAAAACTATATTCAGCATCCGTGTCCTAGCAGGTTCAAGAGAGCAAGCAAAATTCGTAGTAGACAACTGGAAAAAAAATGCAGTAAAAATCTACCCAAAATTACTAGAAACAATGTTTACAGAATAAAAAAATAACTAATAATTAACCATTTATTATAAAATATAAAAAAGCCAATAACAAAAACATTATAGAGTAGTCCTAATATATATTAATCTATTAGGACGGCTAATTTTAAATAGAGTTAATTAAAAAAGCGTAATTAATTGAATTTAATTAATTACGCTTTTATTTTATTTTTTATTCCTTCTTAAAGCAACTATTATTCCCCCAGCTACAACTGTACATCCAATTAATGCAATAACAACATTTCTCATACTTCTGTCTTCTCCTAATGGTTTTGTTATTATTATTCTTCTTGTTGCCGCTTCGTCTGGTTCTAGGCTTATTATTGTTCCTTCTTCGTCTATTCTATGATTTCCTGGTATTGATCCTATTACTCTTCTTCCTACTTCATTTCCTCTTACTGTAATTTCCATTGAGCAATCATATGTTAAGTTTGTACTTTGGTCATCTTCTGGACTTATTAATCTACTTAATATTAATCCTGCTGTTATTTCATTTTTATAAGTTCCATCACCTAGTTTCAATTCTTTGCTTCCAATTGGGTATAACTCTACTTCTTTTAATCCTTCTGTTCTTAAGGTCATTGTTGTTCCGTTTTCTACTCCATCTATTGTTTCTTCTGATAATTCGCTGTCCATTATGTTTTCTCCATTTTCGTTCTTATCTTCTGGTAAGATTACATCCCATGTTATATCTCCATTGGTTTCATCTTCTCTGTATACCATGTTTTGATTAATATATGCATATATTACTTTTGCTGTGGTTGTTATGGTGTCATCGCTTTCTCCTTCAAAATAATTGCTTAATCTATCTACTTCTCCTGTATTTGTTACACATAATTTATATGTAACTTCTACTGTTGCACCTTGCATAATTTCTTCATCCATATATACAGATACATTAGCATCTGGAACATCTAATCCCATTACATTCTTACTTAGTCCCTTTGCTGTATCTATTATTACATTTCCATCACTTAATGTAACTTTTATTCCTGTAATTTCTTCTGTTAATTCTAATTGTGCTCTTGGTCTTTCTACTAATGCTTGATTAACTTCATGAATTTTATCTGCTCCTACATTGCTTGCTAAAAATTCTACTTCTTCACTTTCTGCTTTCATGTATGTTGTATTAGCTAGTTCTTCTATTCTATTGCTTCTTTCTTCTCCTGTTAGCTTGTCTATACCCTCGATATCTAACACAGTTGCTTTTTTGTATGTCATTTCTCCATATTGATTTATTTGCCATCTTCTGGTTCCTGGTTCCGGATTATCTTTGCTTCCTTCTATATCTTTTCCTAAGCTTCTGTCTTCTTCTACAATACTATCTTTTAATATTTTTTGATATATTTCTTCTACTATTCTTGTATATATTTCATCATCATTTAAAATATTAAATACATCACCATATCTTGGGTATTCTTCGGTTCCAAATATTAATTCACTATTATTTGTTAATATACTTACTAAACCTATTCCTTTTGTTCTTAAATCTTCTATTTCACGAATTACATCTTCTTCTGTTTGCACCGTTTCTTGACCATCTGTTATTAGAACCATTAACTTAGTTTTTCCATTTGCAAATATTTCTTTTGCTTGCATAATTCCTCTTGCAATTGCTGTTTCTCCGCCTGATCCTAGGTTGTTAATTCCTTCATTTAATGCGTTTGTATCTGTTTCAAGATTTCCAATTATATTTGCTGTTTCATTAAAGTTTACTACTCCTATTTTTATTCCAGGCAATTTATTTTTTAAGTCTTCTATTAATTTTACTGCTGCTTGTTTTGCTCTTGCTATTTTTCCTCCTGACATACTATTAGAATTGTCTAGTACTAATATTAATTCTGTATTTTCATAGCTATTTTCTAATAAATCTCTATTATATATTTGCGCGCTAGATAGCCCTTGATAATCTTGTCCATTGTATTTTAAGCTTTTTTCTAATTGTTCTTTTTCTCCATATGTAAATCTTACTTTATAATGTCCTCCTGTAAGTCCGCTAAATCTATATGCTCCCAAGCTTTGTGCTTTATCACTAAGTAATAATTCATTACCTGTTCTTATTGTTCTTTCATTAAGTACAACTTCAACCTCTTTGTATTCTCCATTTACATATCCGCTTATTACTTCTACTAATTCTACTTTTATGTCATTTATTAATGTTTCATTTGGTTCTTTTACTCCATTGCTTATTTTTCTTCCATCTTCTTCTATTGTTATTGTCTTAATGTCTTCCCAAACATTTCCTTCTATTGTGTTTCCATAGCCTATTGGATTTCCATTTTCATCTGTTTCTACTTGGTTTCCATCTCCGGTATTTCCGCTTCCGTCTCCTGTTTCACCACTTCCACCATTTCCTCCGGTGTTTCCATTGCTATATCCTAATTCTAGTTTATAGTTTGGTGCTTTGTCTTCATCGTCTTCATATACTCCTGCATCTTGCCTTGGATCTACATCACCTGGTTTTGAATCCAAGTCAATTAATCCAGAAATTTTTCCTGTGTTTGTATCTAGGCTTCTGTATCCATTTATTTCTGTAACATTTTTCTTTCCCTCTCCACTGTCTAGCATTATGTTTCCATTTTCGTCTTTTAATACTCTAAATATAATGTGGATTTCTGCATATTGACCTTTTTTAATTCCATACTTTTCTAAGTTTGCATACATTTTATTAAAGTCTTCTGAATATTCATTTGTATCTCCATAACGTGAATTTTGACTCCATTTAATTTGTTCTTTTCCGCTATTTCCACTATAATTACTTTCTGTATCATCATCATTTCTTATTACTATCCATGATGATATATCAAAATCTCTGTAATTATCTCTGTATTCTAGTGTTTTATCATAGTAATCTACTAATTCTGTTATGTATGCTGTATCATTTGCTCCACTATTTCTTATGATTATCATGTATTCTACATATGTTTCAAGTTCACAAGCTTCTCCGCTTCCGTATATTTCTTTAATTTCTTCATATTTTTCGTTGCCTTCATAATCACTAAGTCTCCATGCATAGTCATCTGGATTTACTTTTTGTATGTACTCATTTATTACTATATTACTGTTTATATCTCTTATGTTTCTTCCGTTGTGCAAATAGCTTTGGCGAACTCCTTTTATGCTAAATGTTGTTTGGTATACATCTATTTTTACGTTTTCATCTGTTTTTTCTCTTGTACTTAATCCTACATTTATGTTTTTAGTATCATCTATTATTAAATATGGTATTCCATTTACAATAATTGTATTTGTTGCTGGGAAATAGATGTCTTTGTTTTTAGTATCTACTCCTATTTGGAATTCTTGGAATGCAATTTGTGTTTGTTTATCTCTTGTTATTATATTACTCTTTGTTCCTATTTCCTCGTATGCCAAACTTGTTCTTTGACCTTCTGTTCCTATTGCTTCTCCTTCTTTTATTTCATAGAATCTATTATTTAAGTTTTGTCTTGCTGTTTCTGTTTCATCTGCTATTGATACATTTGTATATGCTTTTCCATTTCCATTGGTTTTAAAATCTTCTGCACTTCCTTGAACAAAGCTTTTAGTTGTTTTATATGTTTGTCCATCATATGTAAATTCTATATTGTATATTCCTACTGGTATTTTTTCAAAAATGTAGTTTCCTTCTTCATCTGTTATTGTATATCCTACTTGTATGTTTGATATTGTATCATATAAAAATACTTCTACACCTTTTATTCCAATTTCCCCTAGTTCTTTTAGTCCATTACTAATATTTTCATTTTGGTCATTCCAAATACTACCTGAGAAGTCCATTGTTAGTCTTATTGTATCCTCTATTTCTCCGCCGTTGTCATCATTGTCTCCACCAGGATTATCTCCATCTTCTCCTCCTCCTGGGTTATTTCCATCTTCTCCTCCTCCTGGGTTATTTCCATCATTGTCTGTATTTGTTCCTTTATTTGCTGTTATTGTTAATGTTTGTACATGGCTCTTGTATTCTCTTTTGGCCCACTCTACTTCTAATAGCTCTTGTGAATGTAAATTTGCAGCTGTTATTTCTGAGCTTATAAAATAGGTATGTCCTAGTGTATGTGGATTTTCTCTTCCATGTGGGCATAAAGTTCCACCTTCACATACATTATTGGTTTGGTCTGCATTCCATGTTACAGTATTGTATACACCACTTAGAATACTGTATTTTGCATCTGCTTCCATTTCGTAGTATTCTACTTCAATTTTACTAATTTCTGTTACTTCCTCATTTCCGGTTCTATTTAATTTAATATAGAATTCTTCTCCTGGAAGTGGCATAGGGTATTCTGTATATGTTTCTCCTCTTGTTTTTTCTTTTTCTGCTTTATTATCGTATTCAATTTCATAACTATCTGGATCTATTAATTTTCCATTTTGGTCATATATTCTTATTGCTTTTTCACTAGTTATCTCTATTCCATTTGGTACACCTATTCCGCTAAATTCTACTTTTTTACTGTTGCCTTTTCCATCGTTTATTATACTGTAATTTCTTATATAGTCTACTTCAAATGGTCCTATTATATATTGTTTATTTTCTAGATTGTATCCTACTTGAACATTATGTGTTTCTTCCCCAACAGTAAATCCACCATTTTCTTTTAGCAATTCTCTAAATTTATCATATTCTTTTGCTTCGTAGTATAGAAGATTTCTGTTGCTTCCATCTGTAGCTGTTCCATTTTCTTCTGCAATTATTTCATATAGTGCTTTTTGGCTTTCTGAGTCTTCTATATTATTATCTTTGTAATGTGATAAGATATATGCATATGCTTCGCTTGCATTACCTTGTTTACCGAGGCTGAGTTCCTGGTACTTTTGATACTAGATATCTTCCTAATGAATTACTTTTATCTACAAATCCGCTTTGTCCATTTGGTGAATATGGGTTTCTTAGTGCTACTCCATCTTCTTTATATAGTTCAAATAGTTTTTGAATATTTAGTGGCCATCTTAATGTTTCTCTATTTCCTGCTACTTCTACTGTCGCATCTGATTGAGTTCCATCGTATTCTGCTGGAATTAATACATCTTCTTCTATACAATATAACTCTTCTGTTTCATTCTTTTCTTCTCTTGATATAGTTCTTGCACCATCTAGGTATATAGTTGTTATTGCTCCTACATTGTCAGCATTATCTACTGCTCTTATGTGTAGGTACTGACCTATGTAGCTTTTGTCTATATTAATTTCACATGTTTCTTTATTTACTGCTGGTACTTCATATTGTGTACCACTATATTCTGTTGGGCTGTTATTTATTGTATATTGGAATTTTTGTATGCCTGTTTTTACAGTTGTGTGTACTGTGTTTGAATAGTAGTTACCAGCTGTTAATAATTTCATTCCTGTTACATAATGGTCATATGATGATCCGTAGTCTATTCCTTCTATGTCTAATTCTAATCGGTTTTCTTTTTTATTGTCTGTTATTTTTATATCTGTTACTTCTGGTGCTGCTAAGTCTTCTGCTGTATATACATTTGCATATGTATCTTCTGTTACTTGTCCTAAATAGAATAGAACATTTGCTAGTATTTTTTGCTCATCTGCTGTTGCAGCTCCATTACTATGTCCTGTTCTTATAAAAGCACAGTTATTCCATGATGCTAAATAATAGTTGTTATTTCCTATGTCTGGTCCATCTGTTAATGGTCCACCTAAATTTAAGAATTTAATCCAAATATCACTATATACTAAAACTCCTGATGTATGGCAATATGGCACTGTTAAATTTCTTGTTTCTATATCATATGGATATTTAGTTAAAAATCCTTTTTTAATAACTTTAACTGTACTACTTCCAACTCTTGCAACATTTCTAGTTGGTGTAGCTTTTACATATTTAGCTAAATAGTTAAAATTATGATGTCCCATTCCTCCATAATCGCATATGGTGTCATGTCCAAATAATACTCCTCTTCCAGTTAGTATAAATTGTTCTGTTGCTTGTGCTGCTGCCCAACTTAAATCATAATCATTATTAGTATCCCAAGATCCAAACATGATTACATCATATTTATATAGTCCATTTTCCATTAAATATCTATTAGGATTTGCATTAAAACTTGTTATTGGTACTTCATCTACTGTTATTAATCCTAATCCATAATTTTGCATCCATCCTTTTAATTGATTTCCTACATTTGGGTATACATTTAAAACTCTTACTGTTTTTCCATAATTTGTTGATGTTTGCATCCATTCTGATTGGTCTTCATTTTTTTGGAATAATTTATAAAAGAATTTTTCATTTTGGTTGCTGTTTTCCCATGTTAATGGTACATAATTGGGTCCATACCCGTTACTATCTGTATATTCATTGTAATGACTTGTTAATGTTATAGTTACAGCTTCTAATTTTACATGTACTGTTGCTCCCCAGTTTCCTGCGTTATCTACTGCTCTTGCATGTAAATAATATCCTTTATCTAAATAATCTGTTGATATTGTAGTTGGAAATGTTGTAGTTTTATTTTCATCATTATCATATCCTATTGTAGTATCTGCATCTCCTGTTTCATTGCTATCAATTTTCCATGAATATCCTTTAATTCCTGTTATTACATCAGATGTTACAATATTTGATGTAACTTTCATATTATAAGTGTCGTTTGTTCCTGTAATATAGTGTTCATATGTTGTTCCATAGTCTTCTGATACCATTCCTATTTCATATTTAGTTTTATCGCCTTTTATTCCATTTAAGTATAGTTCTAGTATTGCAGGTGCAAATTTATCTGTGGCAGATGAGTCTACTGTGTCAGTTACGCTTATAAGTGGTTCTATTATAATTCTTTCATATTCAATGTAAATATATCCGTTTCCTCCTGTTCCTCCTCTATGTAGTACTCCATGTGCTTCATTTCCGCCTTGTCCACCATAGCCTCCATTTCCTGCATTTCCACTATTTCCTTTGCCATCTGTTCCAGCAGCTCCTGTTTCTGGATATCCTACTGTACAACCATTTTCGTCCATTAGTATACCCTGTCCACCGCCACCTCCGGCACTTGTATAACTTCCAAATGAAGAAGAACCTCCATTGTTTCCTGATGGTAATCTTCCTGTTTTCCATCCTGCACTACATTTTCCTGAGTTGTCTCCACCTTCTCCACCAGTTCCTCCTGCACCTACTGTCATTGAATAACTTTCATTTTCTTTAACCGAAATGGTATATATGTTTAGGGCACCATGTCCTCCTCTACCACCATATCCATTTCCCCATCCTGCTGAATGGCAGCCACCACCGCCACCGCCGCCGGCTCCTGCGATTGTAACCTTGATTGAAGTTACTCCTGATGGTACTGTCCATGTATAATTTCCAGGTGTAGTATATGAAACTGTTTTATTTTCATGTGCTGTTACAGTATCAACACTATTACTACTTGATATTAATGAAAATTTTTCTTGTCCATCTTCTCTTTGATACAATCTATATACATATCCGGGTCTTTTATCATTTATAATCCAAGTTAATGGTACATTATTCATTCCATATGTATAATTTGTAGTTAATGTTATTTTTGCTGGTACTTGTAATAATACACTTCTTGTTTCACTTACATTTCCTGCCTTATCTACTGCTCTTATATGTAAGTATTGTGCCATTTCCTGCTCTCCACTTATATATATTGGTAAATCTGCTAAATCAACTATTTCCTCATTTGTAAATGTATGTGTTGAACTTGTTGTTATTGCATATTGATATCCTTTTATTCCTGTTGTTACTGTTGTTGATATTGTGTTTGAATTACAAATTGTATCTGGTTGTATATTACCTCCAAAAGCAATATATACATATCCTCTTCCACCTTTGTGTGCTCCACGTCCAGCCTGCCAAGGTATTTCCTGTCCTGGTGTTACATCTATATATGTACTAATATATCCTCCTGAGCCTGAATGTGCACCTCCATAATTCTCATAAGCACTTCCATATCCTGATGAAACACTTTCTATTATTCTTTCAAATGATTTTGCAAATCCTCTTCCATCTCTACGATTATCATAAAATCCATTTGGAGTTCCTGCACTAGTATTACTTCCACCAGTTGCTCTTACATCACCAAAATAACTATCTTCTCCATAATGTGTACCATTTGTGCTATCACTGCCACCTCCTCCAACGCAGGCAACTCTTATCCTTGTTACTCCTTCTGGTACTACAAAAATACCTCTTTCTGTTGATGATTCATGTCCACCAGTTATTGTAGCATCAACAGAAAACATATCAACATATTCTATATTACTAGGTACTGTTGTTTCCACTCTATGTCTGTATGTTGTTCCATTATCTGTGCTTGCTTCAATTGTTATATTGTTCCCTGTACCATCTGCATTTTGTGTTGCTGTTACTGTTGGAACTGTTGGGGCTGCTTCATCTTTTATTCCTGCATTTGCTCTATTTAGTGTTACACTTGTTGCATCTTGTACTGTTGTTATTAGTTTTTCCTCTTCTCCTTCTTTACTTTGGTATATTGTATATTTATTAGAATTTCCTACTGCTGACCATTTTAGGTCTATACTTTCTGTTCCATTTGTATATGTTCTTGTTAATGTTATTCCTTCATTTGCTTTTAGCATGATTTCATTTATTTTATTTTCTTTTTCCCTTATTATGTCGCTTACAATTTCTCCTCTTGCTTCTACTGCTCCTGTAAGTATGAAAAATAACACTAGAAACATAGCTATTATATTCCTAATGCTTATTTTTATAATATTATTTTTATTTACTGTTTTTGTGATTTTATTTTCTTTGTCTCTTTTGTTCATGCTATTTGCTCTCCTATATTAGAATAATATTTATCTATATATTAGTATATTTAATATAAGAAAACAACTGCATTATTTTAGATATTACATAATTCGATTTTTCTTTACGTACGGGTACTTTAAAGTACGTTTTTTATTTCTATTTATTAAGCTTTTATTACATTTTTGTAATATTTTACTCAATTTTTCGATTTTTTCTTACGGCAGACTACCTTTTACGACTTAATTTACAAATGTTTTTTGTGTGAATTAAAAAAGAAGAACCCAAATTGGTTCTTCTTTTTTATAGAATTAAATTATTGTAATTCAACAACTGCTCCTGCTTCTGTGAATTTAGCTTTCATTTCTTCTGCTTCTTCCTTAGCTACGTTTTCTTTAACTGTTTTTGGAGCTCCGTCAACTAATTCTTTAGCTTCTTTTAATCCTAAACCTGTTGCATCTCTTACAACTTTGATTACAGCTATTTTATTAGCTCCTGCTTCTTTTAATACTACATTGAATGAAGATTTTTCTTCAGCTGCTCCTGCTGCTGCTCCACCAGCTGCTGGTGCTGCTGCTGCAACTGCTGATACTCCATATTTTTCTTCTATTCCTTTTACTAATTCTGATAATTCAATAACTGTTAAGCTATCGATTTCTTCTAATAATTTT
>CAMMLS010000010.1 GCA_946497775.1 uncultured Clostridium sp. | reverse complement strand
AGCGTAATAAATTTTAATATATCTATCTTTTCGGCGGCTCCTTTTAAAACATCTTCACTTAAAACAATCTACTCTACAAAATAGCCAAAACAAAAAGACACACAGACCTAGCCAACAAAACTAAGTCTAATATGTCTCTGTATCTATATATTCATTCTTCTTATTTTTATTAACAAATTACATGTGTGTGTGTGTGTGTACTCCCAAGCCACTTTCAGTCATTTTAATACAACTCCCTCTTTTGTTATATCTAACACAAACATTATATACAAAATACTTCAATTTGTCTACCCTTTTTTTAATATAGATCTGTCCCCAATGGGGTAAAATACCCCATTGAGAAACGTCCCCATGCAAATTACTCTTGAATATCTATATTAAAAATGTTAAAATAAATTGAATTTATTAAAAAGGAGAATTTAAAATTGGCATTCGATGGTATTGTTACAAAAACAATTGTTGAAGAATTAAATAAAAATATAATAGGCGGAAAAATTAATAAAGTTTTCGAGCCCACAAAAAACGACATAATCTTAGGCATTTATTGTAATGGAAAAAATTATGCTTTAAACATTTGCATTAATCCAGATAATTGCAGGTTTCATTTGACAACATACTCAAAACCTAATCCACAAAATGCACCTAATTTTTGTATGCTACTTAGAAAACATTTAATTGGAAGCAAAATAGTTTCTATAAATAGTTTTGACCTTGAAAGAACTGTTGAAATTATTCTTGAGACATATAATGAGTTAAATGATAAAATTAACAAAAAACTTATTGTAGAAATAATGGGACATTTTAGTAATGTAATTTTAGTTAATGAAAATAATAATATAATTAACTGTTTAAGGCATTTTGAATCACCTCGTGAACTTATGCCGGCAAGGCCTTATGTTATGGCTAGTAATAGCAAAAGCTCTTTTATTAAAACAACTAAGAAAACTTTTATGGAAATAATAAATAAAAATATAGCATTAGACAAACAATTATCTAATTTATTTATTGGGATTTCTATGGCTTTTGTTCAAAATATGTGTGAATATTTGAAAATAGATTTAAACAATTTTTCTAACCAAGATTTAGAAAAATTATATGATACTATTTCAGAAATTGTTAATAATCTAGATAACAATATATGTAATTTTTCTCAAAACAAAAAGGATTATTTTATAGTTTCATGTGATAATAAAACAAACTTACAAGTTAATTTCTTTATAGATGATTTTTATCATGAAAAAGAAGAAAAATTCGCTTTTACTAATCTTAGAAATAGTGTTTTAAAAATAGTACTTGCAGAACTTAAAAAATATACTAAAAGATTAGAAAATATAAATATAAAATTAGAAGAATGCAAAAATATGGACAAATATAAACTATATGGTGAACTAATAACTGCAAATTTATATAAACTGGATAAAAATATATCTTCTGCTGAAGTTTTAAATTATTATACTGGTGAAACAATTACAATCCCATTAGATGATAAAATTTCTCCAAGTAAAAATGCAGAAAAATATTTTAAAAAATATAATAAATTAAAAAATGCTCTAAAAATTGTAACTAAGCAAAAAAAAGAAACCAAACTAGAACTTGAATATATAGAAAGTTTAATATATTCAGTAGAAGATGCTCAAACGACTTCTATATTAGAAGAAATTAATTCTGAAATAGAAGAAAACTTTAACTTACATATAAAAACAGTTTCATCAAGCAAACCAAAAGAATCTAAAAATGTTCCATTTCAATATAATATTAATGGTTTTACAGTACTTGTTGGAAAAAACAACAAACAAAATGATGCTTTAACCAAAAATGCATTTGATACAGACATGTGGTTCCATACCCAAGGAATCCATGGAAGCCATGTTATATTAAAAACTGAGGGGAAACCAATTGATGATGATACAATATATAAATGTGCAACACTAGCTGCTAAAAATAGTAAAGGAAAACATTCTTCAAATATTCCTGTTGATTACTGCTATGTAAAACATGTTAAAAAGCCTTCTGGTTCTAAGCCAGGAATGGTTGTTTATACAAATTACAAAACTGTTTTTGTAAAGTAATTTTGGTCAAAAAATGTGCTATATTTTTAATTATAGCACATTTTTTGTTTAATTATATTCCAGTTCTATATTCAAAATCTGTCATATGTTCAAATAGTTCTTTTACTCTTTTTAATGTTAACATTGACATTTTGGGATGTGGACTTTTTTCATCTCTATCTATTAGTTCTTGTTTATAACAGTTTTTAGTTAATTTATATATCATATATCTTTTATTCATATATGTGTAATAAATTTCTAGTCCATCATCTAAATCTTTCCAAAAATGGTTAAATGTATATTCTTGCATAGTTTTCTCCTATTTTATCATTTCTTCAAATTGTTTTTCTGTAATTATTGTTACTCCTAATTTTTCGGCTTTTGTTAGTTTACTACCTGCCTCTTCTCCTGCTAGAACATATGAAGTTTTTTTAGAAACAGTACTTGACACTTTACCGGCAAAGCTTTCAATTATTTTTCCCGCTTCTTCTCTTGTGTAATTTTCTAATGTTCCGGTTAATACAAATACTTGTCCATAAAATCTTTCATCAATTACCTCTTCTTGATGTTCTATCATATTTACTCCTGCTGCTTTTAATTTTTCTATTAAATCTCTTGTTTGTTCCTGCATAAAAAATTCAGATACACTGTCAGCTGTTATTTCTCCAATATCTTCTGTTAAATTTAAGCTTTCAAAAGATGCATTCATTAATTTATCCATGCTTCCATATCTTTTAGCCAAAATTTTAGCTGACTTTGTTCCAACATGGCGTATTCCCAAAGCATTTATTAATTTACTAAGTTCATTGTTTTTACTTTCTTGAATTGCATCTATTAAATTTTGTGCAAATTTATCTCCATTTTTTTTCAATGATGCAATATCCTCTTTTGTTAAAGAATATATATCTGCGATATTGCTAATTAATCCCCTATTTATTAGTTCTTCTATTATTGAATATCCTAGCCCTTTTATATCCATTCCTACTTTTGAGGCAAAATGTACAATACTTCTTAAAAGTTTAGCTGGACACTCTATTCCTATACATCTAGATATAGCTTCTCCTTCTTCTCTAACAATTAATCCTCCACATACAGGACATCTATCTGGCATTTTAAAATCTTGTTCTTCACCTGTTCTTTTATCTTTTAATGCTTCAACAACTTCTGGAATTACATCTCCTGCTTTTTGAATAATTACTCTATCTCCAATTTTTAAATCTTTTTCTTTTATAAAATCCTCGTTATGCAAAGTTGTTTTAGATATTGTAGAGCCAGCTACCTTTACTGGTTCTAATATTGCCATTGGTGTTATTGCACCTGTTCTACCTACTTGAAAAGTAATATCTTTTAATAAAGTTTCTTTTTTCTCTGGTGGATATTTATATGCAATTGCCCATTTTGGAACTTTAAATGTTGTTCCTACCTCTTCTCTTAATTGCAAATTATCTACTTTTATAACAGCTCCATCTATACCAAATGTTAAATCTTCTCTTGAATCGCCTATTTTTTCTATTTCTTTTATGGCTTGTTTAACTGTTTCACATTTTTTGCATACAGGATTTACATTAAATCCTAATTTTTTTAAATATTGTAATGATTCGTAATGTGAAGTTAATTCTTTTTCACACTTTTGTACATTAAAGCAATAAATATCAAGAGGTCTTCTAGCTGCTTCTTTACTATCTAATTGTCTTAAAGAACCTGCTGCCGCATTTCTTGCATTTGCAAATAATGGCTCTTCTAATACTTCTCTTTCTTCATTTAATTTTTCAAAATCAGTTTTAGATATAAAAACTTCTCCTCTTACAGTTATATCTACATCTTCTGTTAATCTTTTAGGAATTGTCTTTATAGTTTTTAAATTATCTGTAACATCTTCTCCTATAAGTCCATTTCCCCTTGTTGCTCCTCTTATAAATATTCCTTTTTTATATTCTAAACTAACAGATAATCCATCTATTTTTGTTTCAACTACATAATCAAGTGGTTTCTTAAACTCTTCTGCTGCTTTTTTCATTCTTTTATCAAAAGCATATATTTCTTGGTAATCAAATACATCTTGCAAACTTTGAAGTGGAACCTCATGTTCCACTTTTTCAAAGCCTTCTTTTACAGTTCCACCAACTTTTTGTGTTAATGAATCTTTTGTTATAAACTCTGGAAATTCTCTTTCCAAATTTTTAAGTTCATTCATCATCATATCATATTCAAAATCAGATATCTCTGGACTATCTTCATCATAATATTTTCTTGCATGATATTCCAAAATTGCTCTTAATTCAATTATTCTTTTTTCAGCTTCTGTTTTATTCACTTTAAAAACCCCTTTAATCTTTTAGTAAATCTTTACCATCTTTAACATAATCCCAACCTGAGAAAATAGTTGCAATTACAGATATAAGCATCATAGCTGACCACAATATGTTCATAACTAAACTTATGCCTGATAAATCTCCTCTTAAAAATTCCATAAATGCATGTGCATCTAAAAAAGCCAAAATAATTGCAATCATTTGAGTTACAGTTTTTAATTTCCCCCAAATACTCGCAGCAATAACTTTTCCACCTTTTTCAACTGCCACTAATCTATATCCAGACACAATAAATTCTCTTGCTAAAACAATAATAGGAATCCAAGCTGGTAGTCTTGTATACTCAACAAGCATCACAAGAGCTGCAATAACAAGAATTTTATCTGCTAATGGATCAGTAAACTTTCCAAAAGTAGTAACCTGGTTATTCTTTCTAGCAATTTGCCCATCTAACCTATCAGTTAAAGAAGCTACTATAAAAATTATATTTACAATCCAATATTCAATAGGAATATTTAGCCACTCCCCTTGAATATTAAAAAAAGGTATAATTACCATTAATGGTACTAAAAATATTCTAAAAATAGTAAGTTTGTTTGGTAAATTCATAATAAGTTTCTCCTTTTTATTTTATTTAACACGTGTATATTTTACCATTTTTGTTTTTGTATATCAATATATTTTTAGATTATTTTATTTCATTTATTGAAAAGAAAAATGAATTTAAATCACGTAAACGTTCCTTAAATTCATTTTAATTTTTCCTTCTTTTATTACATATATTAATTATACTTCATATTTTTCACATTTTTCTTCTAATATTTTAAAATTACAACATCTTGATTTTATATTAGATAACCTCCTAATGTTTTTATTATACATTAGAAATTCTAAAAATACAATATAAAAGACTAGAGTTTTACCTCTAGTCTAAACTTTTTTAAGTTCCAATTTAATGGCTGGAAACACCAACTTTTTTTATGCTATTTCTAGCAATAATATTATATGTGATCTACATAAATTTATTGCCTTTTGTATATTAAATATAACACATTTTATAAAAAAGTGCAATATAATTATTACAATATGTGTTTATATTATTTTAATTGGTATTTCTTTATTTAAATAAGTAGAATATATATACACTTCTTTTACTTTTTTTCCAGTAGCTTTTTCTAGTGCTTTCTTATATAAAAATAATTGTTCAGAATATTTCTCTATTAACTCTTGCTCACTTTTTACATAATCTGTCTTATAATCAATTAGTACAATTTCTTGGTCTTTATCTTCAAAATAAAGGTCTATAATACCTTGTACAAGTAATTTTTCTTCTGTGACTGTATTATATATTTCATTAGCACGTATATTAATGTAAAATGGTGCCTCTTTGTATACTTTTTTTGCATTTCTTATTCTTTCTGCTAATTTGCTTTGAGTAAAATTATAAACTGCATTTATATTTATTTGTTCTGCCTCGTTTTGTGTTATAATCTCGTTTTCAACTAAGCCTTCTATCATTTTTAGTATTTCTTTTTTAGTATTTTGCTTATTTAAATCGATTTTCTGCATACATAAATGAATTAATGTACCCTTTTCTGCATTTGTTAGCTTTTCTGTATTGCTTAAAAATTTAGGTTTTGGTAAAATTATTTCTTTATTGCTATTACCTGTTTTTATTTCTTTAATTTTTGTTACAGATGTTTTACTTTCTAATGTTGTTTCAAATTTATACTTGTATTTCCAATTTAAAAATTCACTAACTTTTTTATTAATTTCTTTATCCTTAGGTATCCATTCTTCGATAGTGTTATTACTTAGCACCTCTTTTGTTTCATCTAAGTTTTGTATATCTTTTAACTTATAAGTATATATATCTAAAAGCTTATTCATTTTTGTATTGCTATACAAATATACAAGTTCAATCCATGATAAATATGATTTATACTGTTTTAACAAAGCAGGTTCTAACTTATTATATAAATCTATATTTTTTTGTTTATCTGTTATAGATTTTTCATAATTTTTCTCTACACCTGTAATAATTAGCTTCTCTCTTGCTCTTGTTAGTGCTACATATAAAACTCTCATTTCTTCTGAAATAGCTTCTGTTTTAGATTTTATTTTTATTGCCTCTTTTGCGATTGTATTATATGATATTTTCTTTTCTGTATTTATGTATTTAGGTCCAATTCCAATATCTTGATGAAGTATTATACTATCGTTTAAGTCTCTTAGATTGAACTGTTTAGCAGTATCACATAAAAATACCACAGGGAATTCAAGTCCTTTACTCTTATGAATACTCATAATTCTTACAACATTTTCATTTTCTCCTATTAATTTAGCTGCTCCTAAATCTCCGCTATTTAGTCGTAACTTATCTATAAAATTTATAAAATTAAATAATCCTTTAAACGTCGCGGCTTCAAATCTTTTTGCTCTTTCAAATAACATTTTTAAGTTAGCTACTCTTATATTTCCATCTGGCATTAGATTTACATAGTTAAAGTAGCCTGTATCTATATATATTGTCCAAATTAGTTCATCTATATTTAAATATTCTGATTTTTCTCTCCATTCTTGTAACTGGCTTAAAAATTTTTCTATTTTGTTTTTAAGTTTTATATCATTGGTTTCTTCTTTTGCTTGTTTAAGTGCTTCGTAATAATATCCTTTTTTATTATATAATCTTATTTTTATTAATTCATTATCTGTAAAGTTTCCTATTATACTTCTCATAACAGCGACAAGCGGAATATCTTGAAGTTGATTATCTATTATTTTAAGTAGTGACATTATTGTTTGAATTTCAATTGAGTCTAGATATTCTGTTCCAGAATCACTAAAAACTGGAATACTTTTTTCTATTAATTCTTTTTCATATATTGGAGCAATGGCCATTGTTGCTCTTAGTAATATAACAATATCTTTATATTGTAAATCTCTGTATGTCTTTTTCTTTTTATCGAAAATTTTATAATGGCTTTTAATTAATTGCTCTATTTTATTTACTACTAATTTTGCTTCAATCTCAGCCTTTTCCATATGTATGATTTCTTCGTCTTCATTGTCATCTTTTTTCATGTCTATTATATGTAGTTCGGCTTTACCTGCATAATTTATATTTTCATCTTCTGGCTTATCGTAATCTTTATCCTGTTTTAGAAACTCATTTTCATTATAATCTATGTCACCTAATTTTTTACTCATTATATTTTCAAAAACCGTATTCGTAATGTCTAATATATTTTTTCTGCTTCTAAAATTTTTAAATAATTGTATTTTTAAATCATCTTGTTTTTTTAATTCATTTTTAAGTTTGTAAGTATTGTACTTGCCTAAAAATAGTTCTGGTCTTGCTTGTCTAAACTTGTATATGCTTTGTTTTACATCTCCTACCATAAACATATTTCTGCCATTAGATATTGCTGTTAAAATCTGCTCTTGAACCATATTACTATCTTGGTACTCATCAATTGCAATTTCTTCAAATTTATCCATGTATTTTTTTGCAGTTTCTGTTGGTATAAATTTTCCTTTTTCTTCTTTTACAAGAATTTCTAATGCAAAATGTTCTATATTGTTAAAATCTATTATGTTTTTCTCTTTTTTCTTCTTTTCAAACAAATCGCTAAATTCGTAAATTATATTTTCTATGTTTTTTAAAATTTCATACATATACTTAATATCTGCTACAATTTGTTTTTGATTATATACTAAGTATGTTTCTCTATCTTTCATAAATTTCTTTTTAACAGTATCTCTTATTTCTTTTGCTGTATCTTTTAGCTCTATTGTTACTTTTTTATCGATAGGCCATTTTAAATACTCAATACTATATGCTCTATTTATTATTTCATCCCAATTATTCATGTTAGAAATAATCGATTTGTAATCATTGATATCGGAATTTATAGTCCTTACAAACTTATCTGTCTCTGGAAATATATTTAATTTGGATGATATATTTTCTAATTTAGTAATACCATCTTCTACATTTTCTTTAAACTCTTCTAAAATAATTTTTCCCCAGGAAGTAGTTGCAATTTCGCAATCTTCATTTATATTAAATTCTTCAACTTTATCTCTAAGCCATTTTTTAGGGAAAGGACTACTTTGAATATAATTATATATTTTTAAAATAAGTTCTTTTATATTATTATCATTTCTATAACCTTCATATATGTCTAACAATCGTATAAAATTTTTATCCTCATTTTCATATAACTTCTCAAAAACCTCTTCAATAGTCTCTTGCTTTATAAGTTCTATTTCAGCAGTATCGCCAATTCTGAAATTGGGCGAAATATCTATTTCGTAGAAATTATTTTTTATAACATCCAAACAAAAAGAGTGAATAGTAGAAATATTAGCTTTACCTAGTAAAATAATTTGCTTTTGCAAGTGCTTATCATCTGGAAGCTCTTCAAGTTTTTTATAAATAGCTTCTAATATTCTCTCACGCATTTCAGCAGCAGCAGCATTAGTAAAAGTAACTACTAAAATTTTGTCAATATCTATTTTATCTTTTATAACCTTTTGAATAATTCTCTCAACCAAGACCGCAGTTTTGCCGCTACCTGCAGCAGCGGCAACTAAAATATTTTCACCTTTTTCATAAATGGCTTGTTCTTGCTCTAAAGTCCACTTAACTTCACTCATTTTTTAATTGCTCCTTATTTTTTTATTATTATATATTATGTAGCAAGTTTTTACAATAATTTTTGTTGTAATAAAGTTCTATTATAGAATGTTTCTAAAAAACATACTCGAAGTCTGCATTATTTTATGAGATTTCGTACACAATATGAATAGAAAAAATAATAAGGAGGTTTTATTTTGGATACAAAAAATGCAAAGATATTAGATGAAGTTCATAAAGGCTTAGTAATGGGGATGGAGTCAATTTCTGTTATACAGTCCAAAGTAGGTGACAGAAATTTTAGAGATGACCTAAATATGCAATACAATGAATATGGAAAAGTATTAGACAAAATAAATAATAGGCTATCTGTTTCAGATGTAACTCCAACAGACACAAATGTAGGCGAAAAAGTTATGGGATGGGCTACTCTTCAACTGAATACACTTATGGATAAAAGTAACTCTCAAATTTCTCAAATGTTAATTAGAGGAAATACAATGGGTATAATAGAAGGCAGAAAATTACTAAATCAAAACCCAGATGCAGAAACAGACGTTAAAGATATTTTAAACGAATTTGTTAAACTTCAAGAAAATAATATAGAAAAACTAAAAACATATTTATAAATTCATAAAAAGTGAACTGTTATTTTTCAAAAGCAGTTCACTTTTTTGTATATTATTTTTTATATATTTACTCATAAAAAATACACCTTAAAATGTTAAATTTTTATTTTAATACATTTTCTAACATTTTTGGTGTACTTTATATTTTTATTGCACATTTTTATTTAATATAAATACTTGGATCTAAATATTCTCCATCTTTAATTATTTCAAAATGAAGATGTGCTTCATCTAAAATTTCAAATGTTGCAGTGTTTCCAACGGTTCCTATTGTTTGTCCAGCTTCTACTGCTTCTCCTTCTGTTACAAATTCAGCTGTTAATAAATTTGCATAAACAGTTTTAAATCCATTACTGTGTTCTATTGTAACTGTAAGTCCATATCTTGGATCATTTTTTATTGAACTTACCTTTCCATTAGAAGATGCTTTTACAACAGTTGTTTTGTCGGCTTTAATGTCTATACCATTATGAACAACCCATTCTTGAAGAGTTTCTGAATAAACTAATTTATCCTTGGCAAACTCTCTTAAAATTTCCCCTTCTACGGGAACACCAAATACTGGATCTTCTGTTTGTTCTTCTTGGCTATTGTTTTCTGTTTCTTCTGTTTTTTCTTCATTTGTAGAAGTTTCTGCTGTGTTTTTTTCTTCATCTACATTATTTGTCTCTTTATCATTTTTAGTTGTATTTGCACCAGCTGATGTAGATGTTGTATTGGAATAACTTTTAGTTTCATGTTCTTCTTCATTATTTACCACATTGTTTGTAACATTATTTTGAACCTCATTTACTGTTTTTCCCATAGATGAACTTGCCTCTTCTGTATTTGTTTCATTTTTTATAGTATTAGGCACTAAATCTGAAATTTTTGATGTGCTAAAACCATTTTCCAATGCATCATTTTCTATTTTATTGCTAAATGCTATAAATCCTATTATAAATGCAATAATCACAAGCAATGCAATACTTCCTGATACATATATTAAGGTCTTGAAACTACTTCTTTCTTGTTTTCTTGATTCTCTTCTCATAATTTCCTCCTAAAAAATATTTTTTCTTATGTATTAAAATTATTTCCTATTTTTTGGAGTTTATACTTAAATTTAGTAATTTATTATTTCAACACCTTGATAAAAATGTTTTATTATTTCTTCATAGTTTTTTCCTTGTTTTGCTAAGCTATCACTACCCGTTTGACTTAATCCTACTCCATGTCCATATCCCTTTACCGAAAATTTTATATTTTCACCATTTAATTCTACTGAAAAATTAGATGATCTAAGTCCAAAAATACTCCTTGCTTCTACACCAGATAAATTAACATTTCCAAATCTTACAGTTCTTACTCTTCCTGAATCTGTATATTCTGTTATTTCAAATGGTTTTTCAGCGTTCCAGTCTATTTCTATTTCACTATGTTTTTCTTTAATTTTATTTAATATTTCATCTTTTGTAAATTCAGCTTCTGATGCATATTGTGAATAATTTTCTTCCCCAGAAGTTTCAACCACTTGTAAATATGGATACCCACTTCCTCCCCACACATTTATAGGCATCTCGGTTGTTCCTCCGCTATTAGAATGGAAAAACGCATTTATTGGTTCTCCATTATATGTAATAATCTTGCCAGCGGTACTATTTACCGCTTCTGTTATCTTATCCCAATTTGATTCTCTTTTGTCTTCGTCCCATCTATTTAGTCTATCTTCTTTGGATATCCAAGCTTGGCAACAGGCTGAGCTATCACAAATGTCTGCATCTCCATGTTTTCCTTTATTATGTACAATTGTGTATATTGTATATGTTCTAGCCACCACAGATTGTGCTTTTAAAGCTTCTAATTCGAAATCCACAGGCATCTCGGCTGATACTACCCCAAGTAAGTAATCATCCAACTTTATTTCTTCTATTTGATTTGTTGAAGCATGAAATAATTTAATTGTATTATATGCTGAATACTCATAATTATTTTGCACTGATTGCTGCTCATTATTTTCTGATTCTTCATTACTTGTCGAAACTTGTTCTACTTTTTCCTTTGTAAGTAAAATAGGAATTAAAAAACTTATAATTATAATTCCCAATATGTATATTATTATCTTTTTCATATACACCTCTTTTATGCACTAAGCTCACTTTTCATAGATGCTAATATCCTTTTTTCTATTCTGGAAACTTGCACTTGCGTTATACCCAGTATTTGTGCAACTTCTGTTTGAGTTTTTTCTTTATAGTATCTAAGTAAAATTATTTCTTTTTCTCTGGTATTTAAATTATCTATTAATTCTTTTATAGATATTTTATTTACAATCATTGTAGCTTCATCTGTACCTGTACTTATTTTTTCCATTTTACTTACAGTGTCATCATCTGAGTTTTCTTCGTTTATAGATTCTATTGCTTTTGTCGAATCTATTGCTACTGCAATTTCTTCTTTTGTTACATTTAGCTTTTCAGCAAGAATATTTATATTTATTTCTTTTCCCTCTTTTTGCATATATTCTTTTTCTAATTCTCTTATTTTAATTCCAAGTTCTTTTATGCTTCTGCTGACTTTTATTAATCCATCATCCCTTATAAATCTTTTTATTTCTCCTAATATGTATGGTACTGCATATGTTGAAATTTTGACATCAAAACTTGTATCGAATCTTTTTATAGCTTTTATAAAGCCCATACAACCTATTTGATATAAATCTTCCATTTCATAGCCTCTTCCTGAAAACCTTTTTACAATGCTCCAAGTAAGTCCATTATTGTCTTTTAAAATCTTTTCCATCACTTTTTGGTCTCCATTTTGTGCAGCAATAATGTCCTCTTTATTAACTTCATACATAATAGCTCCCTTCTTTTGTAATTTACACATTATATGTACTTTGCAATTCTAAGTGGTCCGGCTTTTTTATTAATTTTCTCATTGTAACCTTTGTTCCAAGTCCCATAATAGACTCTATTTTTACCTCATCCATAAAACTTTCCATAATAGTAAATCCCATTCCAGACCTTTCCAAATTCGGTTTAGAAGTATACAGTGGCTCTCTTGCTCTTTCTATGTTTTCAATCCCCTTACCAGTATCTGAAATTTCTATTTGAATACTTCCTGCATACATTTTACATTCTATTTTTACAATTCCTTCTCTATCTTCATAGCCATGTATAATTGCATTTGTAACAGCTTCTGAAACTGCTGTTTTTATGTCTGCTAGTTCTTCAATAGTCGGATCTAATTGAGAGGCAAACGCTGCAACTGTTATTCTTGCAAATGCTTCATTATTAGATTTACTTAAAAACTCCAATTTCATTTCATTTTCATATATATCACTCATTTTTATTATCATTCCTTTCTAATATTTCTTTCCTAGATAGCATTTTTGTGTATAGGTATTATTTTTGATACTCCTGACATTTCAAAAACTCTCTCTAAACTTGGGTTAACATTAGCTAGTTCTAAGCTTCCACCTAGCATTGCAAGAAGTTTGTATCTGCCTACTACCATCCCAATTCCTGAACTATCCATAAAAGAAACATTATTAAAATCAAATAAAGCCTTTTTAGGCATATATCTCTGAATTTCATAATCAGCTCTCCTCCTTATTTTTTCTGTTGTATGATGATCAATTTCTTCTGTAATCTCCATAATTAGTAGCTTGTCCTCTTTGTTGTATGTTATGTTCAAACTATTCGCCTCCTTTTTATGTATAACTTATATATACAATAATTTCCAAAAATTTCCTTTGAAGAAAAAATAGAAGTTTTGTCGGATTTTGGGAGTATAATTAATTATGAAAACAAAAAAACCTAATAAACTAGTAAAATTCTAGCTTATTAGGTCTTTATTTATTTTATAACTATTCAAAATATTCCTATTGTGTTACAACAATATTTGTATCCACATTATTTTGCACTACTGTATTTTCAGCTGTTATTTGATTTTGGTCTCCTGTTACCTGATTTTGTATTGGTTGTGTTGTTGTGCCGTTTTGCTCTGCACTTAACTCTTGATATTCCTCTAATGTAATTGTTTGTGTTCCATATGTTAAGTAATATGTGTCTTTTCCTAGGTTTGTTATTGAATAAATCTTATCAAATGAACATGGGGCTATAAATGAGCCTGTTGAACTTATTATTCCATATTTACCATCTAGGCAAACTACTATTCCTTCTATTTCTGGTATTAATAATAAGTTATTTTCTACTGTATCTTTTTTAGTTCCTGCAACATAGCCTAAGCTATCATATACAGTATCTAATAGTTGATTTCCATTCTTATCAAATAATCCCCATTTTTGATTTTTCATAACAGGTATACAATTATCAAATAATAACATACTGTTTGTTATATCGTTACTTGGGAATAATGTAGTGTCAACTCCTATTTGGTTGTATTCTATATATACTATTCTTTTTCCGTTTCTATCTAATACACCTTTCATGTCGTTATTAGAAACATAGTATAATCTAAGTTCATTATCTAGTAATTTTATTTCATCATAATTTAAGTCTATTTTTTGTGCTCCTTCACTTGATAAAATTCCTACCTTGTCTGAGCTTGTTACAAAAAACTCTTCCATTACTTCTATAAATTCTATGTTATCATATTTTGTTCCAATTATATTTTTGTTATCAAGTGTAACAACTCCATATTTATATTTATCTTTTATTACTTTACCAGATGCATCTGTTTCTGCTTTTCTTATTACTAGCATATCATATAAAATGGCTTTTTCATTTGCATATGTTGTATCTATCCCTGAATATCCATATTCATTTACAGCCTTTTCTTGATAATAAGAAACTAATCTGCTAAGTGTAGTTACTTGTATTCTATTTCTTTCTGTGTTGTAATCAAATTTTACATTACAAGCTATTTTTATTCCATCTGATAGAACATATAATTTTCCATTTAAAAGTTTTACAGGCTCTTTTATATCATACCATTCATAATTTGCCGCTTCATCATTTGGATCTAATTTATAAATTTTATTACTTCCAAGTTCAAAACCTGCAACCTCATTTTTATTAGCAATATAACATTTTGATGAATCTTCTGTAAATTTGTTATACTCCCCTTGATAGAATTCATATCCTACAATTTTTGAAAAATCCTGTATTGAAACATATATACTTCCTGTTTCGTCTATTATAAATAGTTCATCTGACATTGGTGTAATTTGACTATCCACCGACAATTTAAGTGTTTGTGAATCCATATAGTATATATACATATATACTCCTAATACTATAAAGAGAGCAATTACTGCAACGATTATTGATATTTTAACTATCTTTTTTACTTTCTCGTCTTTCTCTTCATATTCCTGACCTATTAAATTCATATAAAATCCTCCTACTCCTTAGTGTATCCATATTTTTTATAAAATTCATTTTTAAAGTTTAATAAATTATCCCTCTCTATCTCTATTCTAACTCTTTCCATGAGTTTAGTCAAGAACCTTAGATTATGTATAGATAATAATCTTACTGCTAAAATCTCTTGTGCTTTTATTAAATGTCTTATATATGCTCTTGTGTAATTTTTGCAAGCATAGCAATCACATTCTTCGTCTAGTGGTGAAAAATCTTTTTCATATGTTGCATTTCTTACAACAACCTTGCCGTGTGATGTAAGCGCTGTTCCATTTCTCGCTATTCTTGTTGGAAGAACACAGTCGCACATGTCTATTCCTCTTATTGCAGCTTCTATTAAGTAATCTGGTGTGCCTACTCCCATTAAATATCTTGGCTTGTCCTTAGGTAATAGTTTGGTTGTAAAGTCTAGTACATCACACATTAACTCTATTGGCTCTCCTACACTAAGCCCTCCAACTGCATATCCTGGTAAGTCTAATGCTACTAAATCTTTAGCAGATTTTTCTCTTAAATCTTTAAACATTCCACCTTGTACTATTCCAAATAGTGCTTGATTTTCTGTGTTTTTATGTGCCTCCTTACATCTTATTGCCCATCTTGTTGTTCTTTCCATAGATTGTTTAGTATAATCATACTCTGCTGGGTATTCTACACATTCATCAAATGCCATTATTATGTCTGCCCCTAGTGCATTTTCTATTTCCATAACTTTTTCTGGTGATAAAAAATGTCTGCTCCCATCTAAATGCGATTTAAACTCTACCCCTTCTTCTGTTATTGTTCTTAAATCACCTAAGCTAAAAACCTGAAATCCTCCGCTATCTGTAAGTATAGCTCTATCCCAATTCATAAACTTGTGTAGTCCTCCTGCTTGTTTTATAAGCTCATGTCCTGGTCTTAAATATAAATGATATGTATTTGATAATATTATTTGTGCTTTTACTTCTTCCTTTAATTCTTCTGGGGTCATAGATTTAACTGTGGCCTGTGTTCCAACTGGCATAAATACCGGTGTTTCTATTATTCCATGTGGTGTGTGTATTCTTCCTCTTCTTGCACCAGTTTGCTTACATTCGTGTAGTAATTCGTACCATATTGCCTCTTTCACTATTTTTCCTCCCTTAATATATAAACATTGCGTCTCCAAAACTAAAGAACTTATATTTTTCATCTACTGCAATTTTATATGCATCCAATATAAATTCTCTTCCTGCTAATGCTGAAACTAGCATTACTAATGTTGATTTTGGTAAATGAAAATTTGTTATTAAAGCATCTAAGCATTTAAATTTATATCCTGGATATATAAAAATACTTGTATCTGCTTCTGTTACTTTTACTAATCCATTTTCATCTGCTATTGTTTCTATTACTCTACAAGATGTAGTTCCACATGCAATAACACGTTTTCCTGCTTTTTTTGCATTATTAATTTTATCTACATCTTCTTGTTTTATATAAAAATGCTCTGTATGCATTTCATGTTCTTCTATATTTTCTACCTTCACTGGTCTAAAAGTTCCTATTCCAACATGAAGTGTTACATTTGCAATTTCTATACCTTTTGCTTTTATTTTTTCAAGAAGCTCCTCTGTAAAATGAAGTCCTGCTGTTGGTGCAGCTGCTGAACCTTCATATTTTGCATAAACAGTTTGATACCTATTATTGTCTTTTAATGTCTCTGTAATATATGGTGGAAGTGGCATTAGTCCTATTTTATCTAGTATTTCGTTAAATATTCCCTCATATTCAAACTTAACTTTTCTATTTCCATTTTTCATTGATTCTAATATTGTTCCTTTTAAAATACCATCACCAAAAACAACTTCTGCACCTTTTTTTAATCTTCTTCCTGGTCTTACCATTACTTCCCATATATCGTTTTCTATTCTCTTTAATAATAGAAATTCTACTTGTATTCCTGTATCTGTTTTAGTTCCATAAAGTCTTGCTGGTAATACTTTTGTATTATTAATAACTAGGCAATCTCCTGGATTTAAATAATCAATTATGTCTTTAAATATTTTATGTTCTATTGTATGTTTTTCTTTGTTTAATACTAAAAGTCTTGCTTCATCTCTTTTATCACTTGGATGTTGTGCAATTAATTCTTGTGGTAAGTCATAATCAAAATCTGATATATTCATTTTTTAGCTCCTTTATGTTGTATATTCTAATTTTACTTTCTCAAATAATTTAAATAAATTTTTAAAAACTCCTCTTATTTCTTCTATTATGTTTTGTGGTTCATTTTCAATATCTATTTCAATTGGAAATGCAAAATCGCTTTCATGAACTGGTTTTTTAGTATAAATCCCACTATCTAATCCATATGTATTTCCAGTGGAATCTTCTATACTATGGTTCATATAATCTAAATACCATTGTTTTAATCCAACAACTCTTTTATTTGTGTATCCAAACTTTTCATAATCATGAAGAGCAGGTCTTTCAAATCCATAATCTTTTGCATTTTTTTCTAATGTATGCAAAAATTCATGTATATACACTTCCTCTGGGAATTCGTTAACGCCACTTACATATCTGTACATATAACTATCTTCATCACTTGGAACCCTTATATTAGAAAAGCCTACATTTCTATATTCAATACCACCAAGTCCAATCCAATCGTTAACTGGGATTTCTATATTTTTAGATAAATCTCCTAACTTCATAGCAACAAAAATATGATCATATTCTTCTTTACTTAAATATGAATCTATAATTTTATTAACATTTTCCGGATTAACATAATATTCATTTTCTTCATCATAAGAAAGTGACGTAATTGGCTCATCTATTTCAATAATATCATAATCAACCTGCATTTTCCCACCAGAAAACTCTTCTAATGACCTTTTAAATCTAAGCATATTAGACTTAATTTGTTCAATCTCCTCTGAATGCATTGAAATATCATAGCTTAAATTATCCAAATTTACATTTACATTCTTAAAAACAAAACATACAAAATTCCATTCATTAGAATTATCTGCAATTCCTTTTTCAAGCTTTAAATTATCAAACCAAGCTGTACCTGTACAAGTATCATCATATCCTCCAAGTCTAAAACCTATATTAACAGTTGTCCTATTCTTAGAGTTAAAATATAAAGTAAGTTCTGTCCAATCCTGTGTACCAGACACAAAATTTGATCTTTCAACAGTACCCTCTATACTGATCTGAGCGCCTCCCCCAGAATTGCTATGTAAAGGCACAACATTTTCAGTCTTAACCATACAGCTAACCTTATAAGCCGTATTAGGAGTAACTTCCAAAGGCAAAAAAAACATAGCATCATTTGGTTTATCAGACCTAATCCTATAACTTCCTTCCTCCCCTAGCGATACATCAAAATCCCTAGAAAAATCCGAGGTATACAAAATTTGTTCAGCCCTAACAAAATCATTCATATTCTTTTGCTTGTATATTCCATAAACTTGTATTAATAAATATATAGAAATAATCAGCATAAAAAAAGACACAAACTTCCTAAATGCAGTCCTTTTTTTCCTCATAAATAACTCCTTTGTATAGTGTAAATTAGTTTTCTTACTATTATATTATATCTTATAATTGGAGTTAATTCAATATATTTGTTTGGAATATGTTTTTCATAAAAAAATCAATTCAATTATCCTAAATAAAATATCCCAGTAGAACATTTTTCCAAAATTTGAAGGGAGCAGAAAATTCTGCTCCCTTTGAGATACCTTTTTTATAAGTCGTAAAGTAATTCAACATCACTAGGTAAAATAAACCTAGCCTTGTCTTTTTTAAACTTTACTTCTTGTGCGCCATATTTTTCTTTCAAAAACTTTCTTTGATCTCTGTTAAGCTTAAACGTAGAGCACTGAATATAAACATTCTTTTCATCTACATCAAGCTTTCCTGAAAGTTCCCAGGCAGGAACATTTTCATTTAATTCAGAAACCCGTAAAATTTTTTTGTCTTTTTCGCACATATGCTGTACCTCCTTGAAGAAAATAAAATATAGTATACTTTATTATACTACATTTTTAGCCGTTTTGTCAAACAACCAAGATGTAATGTACATAAAGCCTCTCATTATTAACATTTTCTTCGCTCACATATCAGCATTATGATTTTAATTAGAATTAAAATAAATAATACTATTGCCAAAACAATTATTGCAGGCAAAGCTAGTAATATTAACCCAAATAAAACCGCTCCTATAATTAAGCCTAATGTAAATGCAAATAATGTAACTAATATTGCTAATACTAACCAATTACAACATCTATTATCTCTTCTTGGTCTTTCGCAACATGTTATATTGATTTGTGGTTCCATATATATCCACCTCCTATATGAGAATGGTTATATATTATTATATGAACATAACTAATTTCGGTTATCTTTTTTAGGAAAATATTTAAATTCCCATTATAGAGTATCCACAATCTGCATAAATGATTTGTCCTGTAATGCTTGAAGACATATCACTAAACAAGAAAGATACAACATCTCCTACTTCTTCTTTACTTACATTTCTTTTAAGAGGTGCTCTTTCCTCTACAACATGTAACATTGAACCGAAATCCTTAATACCTTTTGAAGATAATGTTTTAATAGGTCCGGCAGAAACTGCATTTACTCTAATACCTTTTTGTCCAAGATTGTATGCTAAATATCTTACACTTGTTTCTAGTGCTGCCTTAGCCACTCCCATTACATTATATCCTGGTAATACTTTAGTAGATCCATGATATGTTAAAGAAACTAAGCTTGCATTTTCATTTAATAAATCTAGTTCATCTGCAATTCTTGCAACTGCAACAAATGAATATGCACTTATATCGTTTGCATGTGCAAAACCTTCTCTTGATGTAAATATAAAATCATCTCTTAAATCATTTGTAAATGCATGTGCTATGCTATGTAAAATACAATCTACTTTTCCATATTCACTTTTTACACTTTCTAGTGCTTCTTTTATAGATTCATCACTAGAAGCATCACATGGAAATGCTTTTGACCCTGGTATTTCTGAAATTAACTCTAATAATTTCTCTCCTCCATCTGTAGGGTTGAATGTAAATACTATGTTTTTTGCACCATTTTTGTGTGCTTCCATAGCAGCTCCCCAGGCTATACTCCATTTGTTTCTAATTCCCATTATTAGTACTGTTTTATTTTCTAAATTCATTTTAATTCCTCCTAAATTTACATATTTCTAAATTTTTCATATCTTTTTTGTATTAGCACTTCTGGCTTAACATTTTTGTAATCTTGAACAAATTTTTTAATTTCTTGTTTTATGTAATAAGACATCTTTTTCAAATCTTCTCCTGCCCCACCTTTTGGTTCTTCTAGTATTTCATCTATTACTCCAAGTTCATATAAGTCATGTGATGTTAATCTCATTATTTCTGCTGCTTCTTTGGCTTTAGAACCATCTTTCCATAAAATACTTGCATATCCTTCTGGTGATAAAATTGAATAAATTGCATTTTCTAGCATTATTATTCTATCTCCAACACCTATTGCAAGTGCACCACCACTTGAACCTTCACCAATTACAAACACAAGAATTGGCACTTTTAGTGCAGACATTTCCATCAGATTTTTTGCAATCGCTTCACCTTGCCCTCTTTCTTCTGCACCTATTCCTGGATATGCTCCTTTTGTATCTATAAAAGTTATTATTGGTCTATGGAATTTTTCAGCTTGTTTCATTAATCTTAATGATTTTCTATATGCTTCTGGATTTGGCATTCCAAAATTTCTTTCAATATTTTCTTTTGTATCTCTTCCTTTTTGCTCAGCAATTATTGTAAATGTTTGTTTATCAATAGTAGCAATTCCTGCGACTATTGATTTATCATCTCTAAAATTTCTATCTCCACTAAATTCAATAAAATCATCAAAAATATTTTCTATATATTCTAGTGCAGTTGGTCTAGATGGCTTTCTTGCTAACAATACTCTATCCCAAGCACTTATTTTATTTTCTATACTTTTAGCCATCTATTTGTCCCCTCCTTTATGCATTACTAGAATTTTATTTAATGTTGATTTTAAGTCTCTTCTACTTACTATTTTATCTATAAATCCATGTTCTAGTAAGAATTCTGCGGTTTGAAAATCTTCTGGAAGTTCTTGCCTTATTGTATCTTTTATAACTCTTGGTCCTGCAAAGCCTATCATAGCATTTGGTTCTGATAATATAATATCTGCAAGGCTTGCGAAACTTGCAGTAACCCCACCATATGTTGGATCTGTTAAAACAGATATGTATAAAAGTCCTGCTTCATCTAGTTTTTTTATTGCACTTGATGTTTTTGCCATTTGCATTAAAGATACAATTCCTTCTTGCATTCTAGCGCCACCAGATACTGAGAATATAATTATTGGTAGTTTTTGTTCTATTGCCTTTTCTATTGAATATGTTATTTTCTCTCCAACAACATATCCCATACTTCCCATTAAAAAGTTTGCATCCATTATACATATTACAGTTTTTTCTCCATTTATTTTGCCTATTCCACAAAGTACAGCTTCTTCTAATCCTGTTTTTTCTTTTAATGTTCTAAGCTTTTTTTCATAATCGTCTAAGTGAAGTGGATTTGTTGTTTTTATATCTAGTTTAAATTCTTCAAATGTTCCTTCATCTATTATTTGACTTAATCTTCTTCTGCAAGATAGTCTAAAATAATTTCCGCAATGTGGGCATATACTGTAATTATTATGTAAGTCTTCTTTATATAATATTTCTTTACACTTGTTACACTTTACCCATTTTCCTATTGGAATGTCTGCTCTTTTTTTGTTTGCTGTTTCATCTTTTGTTTGTAATTCTCTTTTCTTTATTTTATCTACAATCATTTTTTACTCCTAATTAATACCCTAATTTTTTACTTATAAATGATGTGTCAAAATTTCCATTTTTAAAATCTTCACTATTTAAAATCTTTAATAAAAATTCTATATTTGTATCTATTCCATCTACCACACATTCTTCTAATGCTCTTTTCATTTTTGAAATTGCTTCTTGCCTTGTATCTGCATGTACTATTATTTTTGCTATCATAGAGTCATAATTTGGTGGAATTACATATCCGCTATAAACAGCCGTATCAACTCTTACTCCATTTCCTCCTGGGAATAATATTCCTTTTATTTCTCCGAGGACATGGTCTAAAATTCTTGTCTGGATTTTCTGCATTTATTCTGCACTCTATGCTATGTCCTTTAACTTCTATGTCTTTTTGAGTTTTATCTAATTTTTCTCCTGATGCTATTTTTAGTTGTTCTTTTACTATATCTATGCCTGTTACCCATTCGGTTACTGGATGTTCTACTTGTATTCTTGTATTCATTTCCATAAAGTAGAAATTTCTATTTTTATCCACTAAAAATTCTATTGTTCCTGCACTTGTATAATTGGCTGCTTTTACTGCTTTTATTGCAGCTTCTCCCATTTTTTCTCTTAAAGTATCATCTAATATTGTTGATGGGCTTTCTTCTAGGACTTTCTGATTTCTTCTTTGCATACTGCAATCTCTTTCACCTAAATGAATACTATTTCCATGTTCATCTGCTAATACTTGAATTTCAACATGTCTTGGATTTTCTATAAATTTTTCCATATATAGCTCATCTTCGTTAAATGATACTTTGGCTTCTTGTTTTACAAGGTTATATGCCGTTTCTAGTTCTTCTTCTGAATTTACTAATCTTATTCCCTTGCCTCCTCCACCATTTGATGCTTTTAGCATAATTGGATACCCAATTTTGTTTGCAATTTGTCTTGCTTCTTCATAGCTTTTCAATGCCCCATCTGAACCAGGTACAACTGGAACTCCTGCTGATTTCATTAATTCCTTTGCATGAGATTTATTTCCCATTAAATCTATAACATGTGATGATGGTCCTATAAATTTTATATTACTTTCTTCACACATTTTTGCAAATTTTGCATTCTCAGAAAGAAAACCAAAACCTGGATGTATGCTATCTGCTCCTGTTAAGCAAGCAGCTTCTAGTATGTTTTTTATGTTTAAGTAACTTTTGTTAGATGGGGCAGGTCCTATACAAACCGCCTCATCTGCAAGTCTTGTGTGAAGAGCTCCACTATCTGCTTCTGAATATACTGCAACTGTTGCTATTCCTAGTTCTCTACATGCTCTAATTATTCTAACTGCAATTTCTCCCCTATTTGCTATTAAAACTTTTTCAATCATTTTTACTTCCCTCTTTTCTAAACAATCGCAAAAGTAAGTTCTCCTTTTACAGCTATTTTTCCATCTACTGTAGCTATTGCTTCTCCTACTCCAATTGGTCCTTTCCTTTTTATTATTTTTACTTCTAATTTTAGTCTGTCTCCTGGCACTACTTGTTTTTTAAATTTTAGTTTATCTACTCCTCCAAATAGTGCATTTCTGCCTTTGTTTTCTTCTTGTGAAAGAATTGCTACTGCTCCTGTTTGTGCTAGGCTTTCTACAATCAATACTCCTGGCATAATTGGATTTCCTGGGAAGTGCCCTTTAAAGTATGGCTCATCTGCTTTTACATCTTTATATGCTGTGCAGCTTTCCCCTGGTACATAGCATTCTACTTCATCTATCATTAAGAAAGGTTCTCTTTGTGGTATTATTTCTTTTATTTGATCTATGTTTAGCATTTTTATACCTCCTATCTTATTTTAAATAGTTTTTTTCCATAGTCTACCATTTCTCCGTCTTTTACTAATATTTCGGCAATTTCTCCATCATATTCTGACTCTATTTCATTCATTAATTTCATTGCTTCTATTATACATAATTTATCACCTTTTTTTACTTTTGTTCCTACTTCTACATATGGAGCAGCTGTTGGCTCTGGTTTTGAATAAAATGTTCCAACCATTGGAGATGTTATATATTTGCTGTTATCTTCTTTTTCTTCTTGCATTTCTTTTACTGTTTGAACTGTTTCTTCTTTTACCTGCATAATTTTATTATTTTCTGTTTCTATTTGTTTGTTTCCATCTTTTTTTATTTTTATTTTTGTCCCATCTGGAAATTCTATTTTTATCTCGTTTAGTTTAGATTCTCCCATATCATCCATTAATTGTTTTATTTCTTTGTATTCCATTTTTTATTCCTCCTCTTTATATTTTTTAAATATTAAACTACTATTGTGTCCACCAAATCCTAATGAATTATTCATTGCATAATTTATTTCCTGTTTTCTACCTTCATTTGGTACTATATCTAAATCGCATTCTTCATCTTTTACTTTGTATCCTATTGTTGGTGGTATAAAACTATCTTCTATTGCTTTTATACAAGCTATTGATTCAACTGCCCCTGCTGCTCCTAACAAATGTCCTGTTGCCCCTTTTATTGAAGACATTGCTAATTTGTATGCGTGTTCTTTAAATGCTGTTTTTACTGCTGCTGTTTCAAATTTATCGTTCATTGGTGTTGATGTTCCATGTGCATTTATATAGTCTATTTTTTCCGGCTTAATTTTCGCATCTTCCATTGCATTTATCATTGCTCTTGCTCCACCTTCACCACCAGGTGCTGGTGCTGTTATGTGGTGTGCATCTGATGTTACTCCATATCCACATATTTCTGCATATATTTTAGCACCTCTTTTTTTAGCATGTTCTAGTTCTTCTAGAATAATAACTCCTGCACCTTCTCCCATAACAAATCCATTTCTTTCTTTATCAAACGGAATACTTGCTCTTAATTTGTCTTGTGATGTGCTTAGTGCTTTTATATTCATAAACCCAGATACTCCAAGAGGTGTTATTGAGGATTCAGTTCCTCCTACTACCATTACTTCTTGATAACCATGTTTTATAATTCTATAACATTCTCCTATTGCATGTGTTGAACTTGCACAAGCAGTGGATATTGCAAAGCTTTCACCTTTTGCTCCTATTTCTATTGAAACATTGCCTGTTGCCATATTATTAATAGAAAGTGGTATAAAAAGTGGTGTTACTCTATCTGGACCCTTTTCCATAAGAATTTCTTTTTGCTCTTCTATTGTTGTAAGTCCACCTATTCCAGAACTTATTGATACTCCAATTCTTGTTACATCTTCTTTACTCATATCCAATTTGCTGTCTTTCATAGCTTCTTTTGCAGCAATCATTGCAAGTTGAGAATATCTATCCATTCTTTTTGCTGCTTTTTTATCTAAAAAATCTTCTGGATTATATTCCTTTATTTCTGCTGCTAATTTAACTTTATAATCAGTTGTATCAAATAAACTTATGTTATCTATACCGCATATACCTTCTTTTATAGCTTTCCAAAATTCTTCTGCATTTTTACCAATTGGTGTTATTGCTCCAATACCTGTTACTACAACTCTTCTTTCCATTTTTCTCCCATTCCCTTCAATTTTACCATATCTTGACAAATTATTTTTTATTTGTTATAATAATTGTTATCAAAGGCTTTGCCTTTTTATTATAGAGTCAGCTAACATATATTTATTCCGCGACCTTGCCCTCCAACCACCTGTTTATATGTTAGCTGACGGAGAGTCGAAACTTATTTTCAAATAGTTTCGACTCTTTTTATTTAAATTACCATTCCGCCATCTATATTTATAACTTGGCCTGTTATGTATGAGCTATCCTCTGATGATAAGAATTTTACTACTTGTGCTACTTCTCTTGGACTTCCCATTCTTCCAAGTGGTATTTGGTTTAATATAGATTCTTTTACACTTCCACTTAATTTATCTGTCATTTTTGTTTCTATAAATCCTGGTGCTATTGCATTTACTAATATTCCTCTTGAAGAAAGCTCTTTTGCTAAGCTTTTTGTAAATCCAATTATTCCAGCTTTTGATGCTGCATAATTACTTTGTCCTGCATTTCCTGCAACTCCTACAACAGAGGAAACATTTATTATTCTTCCACTTCTTTGTTTTACCATAAATGGAACCACATTTCTTGTAACATTGAATGTTCCCCCTAGGTTTATATCAACTACTTGGTCAAAAGATTCTTTTTTCATTCTCATTATTAATCCATCTTGTGTTATTCCTGCATTATTTACAAGTACATCTATTCTTCCATATTCATTTATTACTTCTTTTACCATACTTTCTGATTGTTCAAAGTTTGAAACATCTGCTTTTACAAAAATGCATTTTACATTTTTTGATTCAATTTCTTGTTTTAGAGCGTCCATTTGGTCTGTTTCACTTCTATAATTTATTGCTATATTAAATCCATTTTCAGCAAGTTCTAGTGCTATTTCTTTTCCTATTCCTGTTGTTCCACCTGTTATTAGTGCTACTTTGTTTTCTTCCATAAATTTTCTCTCCTTTATATTTAATTTTGTGCTAGCTCATTAATAACTGTATTTAATGTTTGCACATTATTTATGTTTAAAATTTTTACATTTGGATTAATTTTTTTTACAAATCCTGATAAAACTTTTCCGAGGTCCTACTTCCACAAATGTATCTATTCCATTATCAATCATTGTTTGTATACTTTCTTTAAATCTTACTGGGCTTATTATGTGATTAGCTAATATTTGTTTTATATTATCTTCTTCCACATAAATTTTTGCATCTATGTTTTTAACAACTGGAATTTTTCCTATATTTTTTACATTTATCTTTTCTAATTCTTTTTTTAGTTCTTCTGAGGCTTTTTTTAGTTTTTCTGTATGAAATGGTCCACCTGTTTTTAATTCTCTTACAAGCTTTGCTCCTTTTTCTTTTGCTATTTTCATTGCTTCTGATACTGCTTCTTTTTCTCCTGAAATAGCAATTTGTTTTGGACAGTTATAATTTGCTGGAACTACAAATCCAATTTTTTGTGCTTCTTTGCAGGCTTCTTCTACTTTTTCGTCTTCTAATCCTATTATTGCAGCCATTGCCCAATTTCCTTCTGGAACTAGATTTTGCATTAATTCTCCTCTTTTTCTTACAATCTTTATTCCATCTTCAAAACTTATCATATTAGAATATATTAATGCACTATATTCTCCCAAACTAAGTCCTGCTGCCATTTCGGCTTTTACATTGTTCTTTTTTAATACTTCTAAAATAGCCAAACTCATTACTAATATTGAAATTTGTGTATTTTTAGTTTCACATAATGTTTCTTCATCTGAATCAAATGTAAGTTTTGCTATATCTATCCCTAATAAAGAGCTTGCCTTAATATATATGTCTTTTACTTCTTTATATTCATCATATAAATCTTTTCCCATTCCAACGCTTTGTGCTCCTTGTCCTGGGAATAAAAAACCAATTTTCATTTATTCCTCCTGTTTATATAATATATTACTATATTTATACAATAATTATTGTTTTTTTTCTATTAGTCTGAGTGGTCAGTTTGATATTTTTTTACATTTTTTATATTTTTTTCTCTTTTTATTAACATTTTACATTTTTTATGGTATTATTAATTATATATGGAGGCGATAGTATGAAAGATTTTATACAAAAATATAGTAGAGATTCTTTACTGGTTTCTGTTGTAATAATTATTTTAGCATTGTTTTTAATTTTTAATCCTGGACTTTCTATAAATATTGTAATGGTAACTGTTGGTTTACTTCTTGCATTTTATGGTATTGTTCAAACTGTTTCATATTTTTCACACAGTAAGGAAATTCAATTTTTTAATTTTCAACTTGTAATTGGCATGGTTTGCTTACTTGCAGGTTTAGTATTTATTTTTAATCCAACCTTTATAAATAGTATTTTACCTTTGGTAATTGGTGTTTGGATTGTTATTAAAAGTATTACATCTTTGCAACTTGCATTAAATATAAAAAATACTGGATATAGTAATTGGCAAATGATGCTTTTATTATCTGTATTAACATTTATTTTAGGAATTGTAATTGTAATTAATCCATTCCAAGCTATGGAAGCTGTTGTTTCTATCTGTGGAGGATTTTTACTAGTTTCTGAAATTATAAATATATTCGAAACAGTATATATGATGAGAATGATGAAATAAATTTTTAAATAAAAAATCACTTCTAAAAATAGAAGTGATTTTTTATTAATGCTTAGCACTTAGTTTAATTATTAAATCCATATTATCATCTTTTGCCGCTTTATTTTTTCTTATAGCTCCGCATTTCTTACATTTAAATATTATTACATAACCTTTTTTGCTATCTATTTCAAGACCTATTGGTTCTAAATCTCCATGACATGTTTCTGCTCTATCTCCGTGGGTTTATGTCAACATGTTTTGAGTGAAGGCAAAATGGGCAATGATTTCTGCAAGAATAGCCTAATTTTTCGACCTGTTTTCCACAATTTGTGCACACAAAGTTCTCATCTATTTCTGTAAATCGTCTTTCCATAATAATTTCTCCTATTCTTCAAATATACTTCCACCTATAAATTCTCTTAAAAGAGATTGATTTGGAATATATTGTTTAGAAATTGGCTCAAAATAGCTTAGCATTCTGTGTAGTCTTTTCGCTTCTGAGTATTCTGGATGTGTTCTATCTATTCCAGCTAAAAGTGGCATTGCATAATTTCTTAGTACTCCAAGTTCGTATACTAATGATGTATTAAACATTGCATCTGCTGTTTCTTGGTATGGAAAAATATTTTTATTTTCTCCTCTTGTTACAGATTCCCACATTCCCAATGTATGTAGCGCTGAATATCCTCTGTATTGATGGTCTCTTACAATTCTTCTTATAAGTCTTGTATCTGTTGTTGAAATTCTGTTATAATAGTCTATATTAAGAACTGTAAGTGCACTTATGTAAATTTTATATTTGTATTCTTTTGGTATATAACTTGTTAATTTATCGTTTAAACAATGAATTCCTTCTATTACAAGAACTTCATCATTTTTTAGTGTCATTGTTCTTCCATCATATTTTTTACTTCCTAATAAAAAGTCAAATACTGGTACTTCTACTGTTTCCCCTTTAATTAATCTTTGTAAGTGATTATTAAATAATTCTAAGTCAATTGCATCTATTGACTCAAAATCATAATTTCCATTTTCGTCTCTTGGAGTTTGTTCTCTTTCTACAAAATAATTATCAACAGAAATTGTAACAGGTTTTATTCCATTTACCCTTAGTTGTATTCCTAAACGTTGAGCAAAAGTAGTTTTTCCAGAAGATGAAGGCCCTGCTATTAATATCACCTTAACATTTCTTTTTTTGGCTATGTCATCTGCTATATTGGCAATTTTCTTTTCATGTAAAGCCTCATCTACTAAAATTGTTTGTTGGATTTCTCCATCTTTTACTTTTTTATTTAGTTTATATACTGTATTTACATTTAAAACTCTATGTAAATCTTCATATTCATCTAATGTTTTTAGCATTTTAGGTCTTGCTATAAATTCACCTAATCTATGAGGATTTTTTCTGCTTGGATAACGTAATAGCACTCCTCTTCCATATTTTATAATATCAAATATTTTAATATAGCCTGTTGAAATTGGCATTACTCCATAAAAATAATTATAGTAATTTTCACAATAATAAAGCATTACTTCTGGCTTGTCTTTTATATCTAATTGTAATTTACCTCTTAAAGTTTTTTCTCTTTCATAAAAAATTTGAGCATCTTGTTTTGTCATCATTATTTTGTTTATTTTTAAGTCTCTATCTATAATTTCTTGCATTTTTGCCTTGACTTTTCTAATCATTTCGTCTGTAATTTCCATATTATCAATTTCACATAGCATAGAATTAGATAATTGGTAATTTACAGTAATTAAAGCCTCTTTATATAATTCGCAAAATGCTTTTGACATTATGTAAATCAATCCTCTTGTATAAATTCTTTTTCCATCTTTATCTGTTCCGTCTATTAATTTAACTTCTCCGTCTTCTTTTATCTCATAATCTAATGATTTTACTTCATTATTAAATCTGCATCCTATAAAATCTCTATTAGATTCCTCTACTTCTTTTCTAAATATATCTATAATTCTAGTACCTTTTTCCACTTCAATTTCTCTATCATTGTATTTTACTAACATATATTCCTCCTGATAAAGTATATATATTAATTATATAACAAAAATGCTACAATTTGGTTATTGTTATTAAAACTTAATTAGTTTGTAATATTTGTGTAATAATTGTTGATTTTTATCTTTTATTATCTTATAATGTTTTTTAATTTAAATAAGGAGGAAATTTTATGAGTAAAAAGAAACTAATCGCCATTATTCTATCCATTATAATATTAATTTTAGTAGTAATTCCAATGGCAGTTACGGTAGTTGCTTATAATGCTAACTTTAATATTCGTGTAGCAGACGAATCTAGTTTTGATTTTGAAAATTTTAATATGATTAGAATTCCAATTGAATTTGAATCTAATAAATCTCAAACTTTAAGGGGGTATATCTATTCAAACACAGAAGATATATCTAATAAAAAAGCATTAATAGTATTTTCTCATGGTTATTTAGGTACACATTCAGATTACCTAGACCAAATTAATTATTTTGCTCAGAATGACTACTTAGTTTTAGGATATGATAATACAGGTTCAGGAATAAGTGATGGAGAAACACTTATTGGACTTGCACAATCGCCAATCGACCTTGATTCTGCTTTAACATATGTAGAAAACGATGAAGTATTATCTAAGTACAAAATACTTCTTTATGGACATAGCTGGGGTGGCTATGCAGTAGCAGCAGTGCTAAATTATGATCACAATGTAACAGCAATTGTATCACGTTCTGGATTTAGCAATTCACGTGATATGCTTGTAGAATATGGAAGCAATTTATATGGTAATTTCATACAAATATTATCACCATACGCATATGTATACGAAAAATTCAAATTTGGAAATTCAGTAGATTTAAATGGAATAAGAGGAATAAATAATTCGCCAAGCACACAGGTTTTATTACTACACAGTGAAGATGATCCAGTAATAAGTTTAAAAAACAGTTTGCTTATACATAAAGAGGAATATCTAAATCCAGAAAGAATACATACAATTAAATATCAAAATAAAGGTCATGATGTTGTACAATTAAATCCATTAGATGAAAATAGTATTGAGCTAGATATGGATGTTATGCAAGATATTTTAGATTTTTACGAAAATGCAATAGTATAAAAGAGAGTATAATCTGGTTTGCTTCAAGAAGTAAACCAGATTATACTCTTTATATTTTCTAAGTGTATTTTAACCTACTTATCTAGGATTTCTAATAGCAGCTTGTGCAGCTGAAAGTCTTGCTATTGGCACTCTATATGGTGAACAAGACACATATGTTAATCCTACTCTATGGCAGAAATCTACTGATGAAGGCTCTCCTCCATGTTCTCCACAAATTCCAAGCTTAATATCAGGTCTAGTTTTTCTACCTAACTCTACTGCCATTTGTACAAGTTTTCCAATACCTTTTTGGTCTAGTTTTGCAAATGGGTCAAATTCATAGATATTTTTATTATAGTACTCAGATAAGAATTTTCCTGCATCATCACGGCTAAATCCAAATCCCATTTGTGTTAGGTCATTTGTACCAAATGAGAAGAATTCTGCTTCCTTAGCAATTTCATCTGCTGTTAAGCAAGCTCTTGGTATTTCTATCATTGTTCCTACATGATATTTTACTTTAACATCTGAATTATTTATAATTTCATCTGCTTCTTTTGTAATTATATCTTTAACATATTGTAATTCTTTTAGTTCTCCAACTAGTGGAATCATAATTTCTGGTGAAATTGCTAAGCCCTCTCTACTTACATTAATTGCAGCTTCGATGATTGCTCTTGTTTGCATTCTTGCTATTTCTGGATATGTTACAGCTAATCTGCATCCACGATGTCCCATCATTGGATTAAATTCGTGTAATCCTACTACTATATTTTTTAATTCTTCAAATGAAAGTCCCATTTCTTCTGCTATTGCCCTTATCTCATCATCTTCATGTGGAACGAATTCATGTAATGGTGGATCTAAAAGTCTTATTGTAACTGGATACCCTTTCATTTCTCTGTATAGTCCTTCAAAATCACTTCTTTGCATTGGTAATAATTTTGCCAATGCTTTTTCTCTTTGCTCTGTTGTTTTAGATACAATCATTTCTCTCATTGCTCTTATTCTATCTGTTTCAAAGAACATATGCTCAGTTCTACAAAGACCTATTCCTTCTGCGCCAAAATCATATGCTTGTTTTGCATCTCTTGGATTATCTGCATTTGCTCTTACTCCTAATTGTCTGTATCTATCAGCCCATCCCATTAATGTTGCTAAATTTCCTGTTACTTCTGCATCTACGGTTTCTATTTTTTCTCCATACACATTTCCTGTACTTCCATCAAGAGAAATATAATCACCATCATAATATTTCTTCCCTGTTGCATCTTGGAAATATTTTTCCTCTTCATTTACAATTAATTCTCCACATCCAGAAACACAGCATGTTCCCATACCACGTGCTACAACAGCTGCATGTGATGTCATTCCTCCTCTTACTGTAAGAACACCATTACATACATTCATACCTTCAATATCTTCTGGTGAAGTTTCTAATCTTACTAATATTAAATCTTTTTCTCCATTTTTATGTTTTTCAACAGCTTCTTCTGCTGTAAATACAATTTTCCCTGTTGCTGCCCCTGGTGATGCTGCAAGTCCTGTTGTTATTGGTTTAGCAGCTTGTAATTTTTCTTGATTGAAATTTGGGTGTAATAGTTGGTCTAATTGTTTTGGCTCTACTCTTAATAAAGCTTCTTTTTCTGTTATCATACCTTCTTTTACAAGTTCAACTGCTACTCTTATAGCTGCTTCAGCTGTTCTTTTTCCATTTCTTGTTTGAAGAATATATAATTTGCCTTTTTCAATTGTAAACTCTAAATCTTGCATATCTCTAAAATATTTTTCTAGTTTGTTTGCATATATAACAAAATCATTGTATGCTACTTCATTTACATCTTTTAATGTATCAATTGATTGAGGAGTTCTTATACCTGCTACAACATCTTCCCCTTGTGCATTCATTAGGTATTCTCCAAATAATTTGTTTTCACCAGTAGCTGGATTTCTTGTAAATGCAACTCCTGTACCGCAGTCTTCTCCCATGTTTCCAAATACCATTTCTTGAATGTTAACCGCTGTTCCCCAATCATTAGGTATATCGTTTAATCTTCTATAAGTAATAGCTCTTGGATTATTCCATGATCTAAACACTGCTTTTACGGCTTCTAATAGCTGATATCTTGGGTCTTGTGGAAATTCTTCATTTCTTTCTTTTCTATATATTTGTTTAAATTTAGTTACTAATTCTTTTAAGTCATTAGCAGTAAGTTCTGTATCTAATTTTACTCCTTTTTCTTGTTTTATTTTGTCAATTTCATTTTCAAAAAGTGATTTTGGTATTTCGTATACCACATCACTAAACATTTGTATAAATCTTCTATAACTATCATATGCAAATCTTTCATTTTTCTTTGCTAATTCTAAAACTACATTGTCATTTAGTCCCAAGTTTAATATTGTATCCATCATACCCGGCATTGATGCTCTTGCCCCTGATCTTACAGACACAAGCAATGGATTGTTTAGGTCTCCTAATTTTTTGCCTGTTAATTTTTCTAATTTTGCAACTGTTTCAAATAATTCTTCTCCTATATCTTTTGCAATTATTTCTCCATCTGTATAATATCTTGTACATGCTTCTGTTGTTACAGTGAAACCTTGTGGTATTGGAAGTCCAAGATTTGTCATTTCTGCCAAATTTGCGCCCTTTCCTCCAAGAATTTCTCTCATGTCTTTGTTTCCTTCCTTAAATAAGTAGACATACTTTTTTGCCATAGTTTACCTCCTAAATAATTTCTTTTGTCTTTTTCTTTTGTTATTATACCACAATTATAAAAAAATCAAACCATTTTAAAACAAATTTCAAATTTTTTGTATAATCAAAAATTACTTTTCAAATTCATCAAGGCTTTTAAATTCATACCCCATGTTTTTAATTTCTTTTATGCAATAATCTAGAATATTGCTATTATCTTTTGATGTACCATGAAGTAATATTACAGCACCTGGATGTATATTATCTAATATTTTTTGTTTGCCATAATCTTCTCTTCCTTGCTTGTTTTCGTCCCAATCATCGTATGCCAATGACCACATAACTGTTGTATAGCCTAATTTATTACATATATTTAATGTTCTTTCACTATATTCTCCTTTTGGTGGTCTTATGTATTTCATTTCATATCCTGTTTTTTCATAAATGGCAGTATGTAAATTCATAACTTCTTCTCTTATTTTGTTATCATCAATGTCTGGCATACTATAATGATTTACTGTATGGTTACCTACTTTCTTAATGTCTAATTTTTAGCGATTGATTAACCGCTTCTATCATTTATTTATATGTACTCATTTCATCCTAACGTTAGGATAATTTTGAAATTTAAATTTGATTT